>JAKAEP010000099.1 GCA_021818265.1 Actinomycetes bacterium | reverse complement strand
GCGCCGGGCGCCTCTCGCGCCAGCGCCAGGACGAGTTCGCCGCCCGCAGCCACGAGCTGGCGGCCGCGGCGGCCAAGGTCGGCCGCCTGGCCCTGGAGATCACGCCGGTCGCCGTGCCCCGCCGGGGCGGCGAGCCCCTCGCCCTCGACACCGACGAGGGCATCCGGGCCGACACCACCACCGAGGGACTCGCGCGACTGCGCCCGGCCTTCGAGGCCGACGGCACCATCACCGCGGGCAACGCCAGCCAGATCTCCGACGGCGCCGCGGCGGTGCTGGTGATGAGCCACGAGCGCGCCGTGGAGCTCGGTCTCGACCCGATCGGCGAGATCGTCGGCTACGGCCAGGTGGCCGGTCCCGACACGTCCCTGCTCACCCAGCCCTCGCGGGCCATCTTGAAGGCCGCCAAGCGCGCCGAGGTCGAGATACGCGACCTGGCCGTGCTCGAGATCAACGAGGCCTTCGCCGCGGTCGCCCTGGCCTCGATGGACGACCTCGGCGTCGACGAGGGTCGGGTGAACCCCAACGGGGGCGCGATCGCCCTCGGCCACCCGATCGGGATGTCCGGCACGCGCCTGGTGATCACCGCGCTCACCGAG
Source organism: Actinomycetes bacterium (assembly GCA_021818265.1). Classification (GTDB taxonomy): domain Bacteria; phylum Actinomycetota; class Acidimicrobiia; order Acidimicrobiales; family RAAP-2; genus RAAP-2. Next base: position 3,059 of record JAKAEP010000099.1, on the reverse strand, counting down.
CTCGCCGAGCGCGGCGGCGGGCTCGCCGCCGTCGGCCTCTGCGGCGGCGGCGGCCAGGGCGACGCGGCGATCCTGCGGACCCTCTAGTCCTCGGTCGTCGGGTCGAAGAACCCGACGCAGCGGTGTCCCCCGGTCCCGATCGGGCCGTCGCCGGCCAGCTCCAGCACGACCGCCCCGCCCTTGGGGAACCACCCCTCGCGCGCCAGCGGCACGCCGACGCCGAGGACGTCGACGACCTCGCGGACCGTGGGGTTGTGGCCGACGACCAGCAGCGAGCGGCCGGCCGCGTCGTGGGCGACGAGCTCGGCGACGACGTCCTCCACCCCGACGTGGCGCCGGCCGTTGTAGAGGGCGGTGCTCTCGAACGACTCGGCGACGAGGGGGGTGCCCGCGAGACCGCGCTCGAAGGTCTCGCGGGTGCGCGCGGCCGGGCTCACCAGCGCCGTCGCCGGTCCGAAGCGGCCGAGGGCCTCGGGGTCCTCGGCCCAGTCGCGCAGGCGCGCGCACTGGCGACGGCCCTTCTTGGTGAGGGCCCGCTCGAAGTCCCCGCGCCCGGGCGCGGGGTCCTCCGCGGTCGCGTGGCGCACGACGATGAGGTAGCGCACGTCCCCAGTCTGTCGCACGCCGCCCGCCGACGACTCCCCCGGTCGAACCCGTCCTCCCCGGGGGCCGGCGAGCGCGCGTCGGCTAGTCGGAGAGGACCCGGCGCCCCTCGAAGGCCCGTCCCAGGGTGAGGTCGTCGGCGAACTCGACGTCGCCGCCGACCGGCAAGCCGCTCGCCGGCTGGGAGACCACCAGACCCGGCACCTGGAGCAGCCGGGTGAGGTACATCGCGGTGTGGTCGCCCTCGACGTTGGAGTTGAAGCAGAGGATGACCTCTTTCACCGGGCCGCGCAGCCGCTCCAGGAGCTCGCTGATCCGCAGCCGCTCCGGGGTCACCCCCTCGAGGGGGTTGAGGACGCCGTGGAGGACGTGGTAGGTGCCGTGGAAGGCGCCCGAGCGCTCCACCGCGGCGACGTCGGGCGGGCTCTCCACCACGCAGATCACCGTGGGGTCGCGCCGGGGGTCGGCGCAGACCGGGCAGAGCCCGCCGACCTCGGCCACGTTGCAGCACCGCTCGCAGAAGGCGAGGCGCGTCGTCATCTCGGTCAGCGACCCCGCCAGGCGCTCGACGTCCTCGCGCGGCTGGCGCATCAGCCAGAACGCGATCCGCTGGGCCGACTTGGGCCCGACGCCCGGGAAGCGTCCGAGCTCGTCGATGGCGCTCTGCAGGGCCGGGGGGTAGTTCACGAGATCTCTTCGGCCCCGGGGAACATCTCGGTGATGAGGTGCTCGGCGGCCGAGTCGACGACGACGACCTCGGCGTCGTCGTCGCCCGTGTCGTGGACCTCCTCCTCGCGCAGGGGCGCCGGCGCGCGCCGCGGGGCGGGCGTGGGGAGGGCGCTGGCGAGGGACGGGTCGACGCTCCAGCGAAGGGTGAAGGCGCGCTTGAACTCGTGCTCGAGCGCCCCGCGGAGCCCCTGGGAGATCATCTCGGTGTTCTGGCGCATCTCCTCGCTCGCCACCGCGACGGTGAGGACGAGACCCTCGAGGGAGTCCACGCGCGCCGAGCGCAATATGAGCTGGGCCGCGCGCGAGGTTCGCGGCACGACCCGTACGGCGAAGCGGGCCCGCACCTCGTCGAGCGTCGGGTCGACCTCGGCGTCGCTCGTCGGTGTCGGCGTGGCCGGGTCGACCTCGGGCGCGGGCGGGTCCGACGGCGACGCCTGCGGGGCCGGGTCGGCCCCCTGGCCGATCGGGCGGCGGGGCGGGGCGGGGGCGGGCGGCGGGTCCGAGGGGCTCGGTGCGGCGCGCCGCTCGCGCTCGCGCCGGCCGAGGCGCTCCTCGAGCGCCTCGTAGGTCGCGTCGAGCTCGGGTCGCACCAGGCGCACCAGGGCGACCTCGAGGATCACCACCTTGTCCGGCGCGCTCTTCATCTCCCGGATCGCCCGGCCGACCGTCTCGAGCACGCGCACCGTACGCGCGAGGCCGAGCCGCTCGCCCCAGTCGGCGAGCCTCGCCCGGTCGGCGTCGACGGCGTCGGCGACCCGGGGGGCGACCTGGAGGAGGAACACCTGGCGGACTTCGCCCGCGAGGCTCTCGGCGAGCTGCTCAGGGTCCCACCCCTCGCCCACGAGGGTGGCCAGCGCGCCCAGGGTCGACACGGCGTCGGATCGGGCGATCCCCTCGAGGAGGCCGTCGAAGGTCGGGCGGGCCTCGGCGACCGCGCCGGTGGCGAGGAGCTGGTCGAGGGCGCTCAGCGCGTCACGGGCCGAGCCCCGCCCGAGCCGCACGGCGGCCTCCAGCGTGGCGTCGTCGGCGTCGAGCTCGGCCGCGTCGCTCACGTCCCGGAGCAGCGAGGCCAGCGTCTCGGCCGGGTAGAGGCGGAACTCGAGGTGCTGGGTGCGCGAGCGGATGGTCGGCAGCACCTTGTGGGGGTCGGTCGTGGCCAGCACGAAGACGACGTGGGCCGGCGGCTCCTCGAGCGTCTTCAAGAGGGCGGCCGAGGCGGCCTTGGAGAGCTGGTGGACCTCGTCGAAGATGTAGACCTTCCACGAGCCCGGGGTGCCGTGCCAGGCGCCGGCCACGATGTCGCGGACGTCGTCGACCCCGTTGTTCGACGCCGCGTCGAGCTCGATGACGTCGAGCGACGACCCCTTCGTGATCGCGACGCAGCTGGCGCACTCGTTGCAGGCGTCGCCGTCGACGGGGCTTTCGCAGTTGAGCGCCTTGGCGAGGATCCGCGCCGTGGTCGTCTTGCCCGTCCCGCGCGGCCCGGAGAAGAGGTAGGCGTGGGAGACCCGGCCGTTGGCCACCGCCCCGCGCAGCGCGCGCACCACGTGCTCCTGGCCCCGCATCTCCACGAACCGGCCCGGCCGGAACCGCCGGTAGAGGGAGGTCACGCCCTCGAGCGAGGTCGGCGTCACGGGGCCGTCGGGCATGGGGTCATGCTAACGACGGCCCGAGACAGACCGAGGCGCCGCGACGACCAGGCGAACCGTGGCACCCGGTGCCGCCCG
>JAKAEP010000022.1 GCA_021818265.1 Actinomycetes bacterium | reverse complement strand
GGATCGACTCGGCCAACGCGCGCGCCCTCGCGGTCGAGGCCGGCTACCACCGGCTCTTCGAGTCGACCCGTTCGCCCATCGTCGTGCTCGACGAGGACGAGCGCGTGAGCGACGCCAACCCGGCCGCGACGGCCCTCTTCGGGCCGGTCGCCGGCCAGCCCCTCACGCGCGTCCTCGGCCCCGACCTTGACCGGGCGAGCCTGTCGGGCCGGGTCCTCACCCTGGGCAACGGCCACGACTACCGCCTGGACCTCGTCGACATGCCCTTCGACAGCGACGAGCGTCGCCAGCAGCTCAGCTTCGAGGACGTGACCGAGGAGCGCAGCGAGGAGCGTCGAGCCCGTCTCTTCGCCCGCCAGATCGTCGACCTTGAGGAGGACCAGCGCCGCCGGCTCGCCCGCGAGCTCCACGACGAGCCCCTCCAGCTCTTCTTGCACCTCGCGCGCCGCCTCGAGCTGCTCGCCCACCATGAGGGCGTCACCGAGAAGATGGCCGGCGAGCTCGAGCGCACGCGCAACCAGGCCCTCGAGGCGGCGACCCGCCTGCGCTCGCTCGCACGCGACCTGCGCCCGCCCGCGCTCGACCAGCTCGGCCTGGTGCCCGCCCTCTCGAGCCTCGTGGCCGAGTTCGACGATCAGGGGGAGGCCACCATCAGCCTCGCGGTGCACGGCGGCCCGACCCGGCTCGCCCCCGAGGTCGAGCTGGGAGCGTTCCGGATCGTCCAGGAGTCGCTGCGCAACGCCCAGCGCCACGCCGGCGCCCACCACGTGGACGTCGTCCTCGACTTCGCCGGAGAGGACCTGCACCTGCGGGTGGTGGACGACGGCCGGGGCTTCGACCCCCACGCCGAGCCCGCCGCGGGCGTCACGTCGCTCGGCCTCGTCGGGATGCGCGAGCGCGCGCGGCTGCTCGGGGGGGTCGTCGTCCTGCGCTCCACCCCCGGGATCGGCACCGTCGTCGAGGCCACGCTCCCCACGGGCGCGCACGAGTCGCACGCGACCCCGGCGCCGGGCCGCTGACTCAGCGTCGGCGCGCGAGGGCGCCGACCATCCGCTCGATCGCCTCGGTGAGGATCGCCGGGGAGGTCGCGAAGTTCAGCCGCACCGCGCTCGAGCCGCCGGTCCCGAAGTCCGGGCCCGGGCTGAGCGCCACGCCGGCCGCCTCGAGGAAGAAGCCCGCCGGGTCGACGAGCCCGAGCTCCGCGCAGTCGAGCCACGCGAGGTAGGTGCCCTCGGGCGCGCGGTAGCCGACCCCGGGGAGGCGCTCGGCGAGGAGCGCGCCGAGCAGCCGGCGGTTCATCTCGAGCGCGCCGAGCAGATCGTCGAGCCACGGCCCGCCCGCCGCGAAGGCCGCCCCGTGGGCGATGGCGGCCACGTGCCCCGCGCCGTGGGCCACGCTCTCGGGCAGTCGGGCGAGGTCGGGGGCGCGCGCCGGTCCGGCGAGCAGGAGGGCCGCCTTCAGCCCGGCGAGGTTCCACCCCTTCGACGCCGACACGACGGCGAGGGCGTCCTCGGTGCCCTCGACCGAGAGGTAGGGGGTGAAGCGCGCCCCCGCCAGGACGAGCGGGGAGTGGATCTCGTCCGAGACGACCACGACCCCGTGGGCCCGCGCGAGGGACGCGACCCGGGCGAGCTCGGCGCCGGTGGGGACGGTGCCGGTGGGGTTGTGGGGGTTCGAGAGGAGCAGGGCCGCCCGCGGGCTCGCCGCCGCCGCGCGCGCGAGGGCCGGCTCCAAGGTCGTCGGGTCGATCCGGCCCCGCGGGTCGAGCGGCGCCTCCACGACCGGTCGCTTCGCGCGCGCGGCGACGGCGAAGAAGGGGGGGTAGACGGGCGGGGTGACCACGACCGGGTCGCCCGGGCCGCCGATCAGGGCCAGCGCCTCGGCGACGCCGTGCATCACGTCGGGCACGAGCGCCACCGCGGCGGGGTCGGCGACGTCGAAGCCCCAGCGCTCGCGCGCGAACGCCCGGTACGCCTCGGCGTAGTCGGCGCCCCACGGGTAGCCGGTGTCGCCGCGCGCGAGCACCCCCTCGAGGGCCTCGCGCACGACCGGGGCCAGGCGCGCGTCCATCTCCGCCACCCAGAGAGGCAGGACCGCCTCGCCGTAGCGTCGCCACTTCGCGCTCGTGCGCGTGCGCAACTCCGCGAGGCTCGCCCACTCGAAACTCACCCCTCGATCCTCCCACCCGGGTGGGCCGGCGGCGGGGCCGCCGCCGGCCGGGGGCTCACCCGCGACGGATCGCGACCTTCTTCGTGGCGCCGTCGTCCTTGTGGGACTCGGGCAGCGGCGTGCGCACCTCGAGGACCCCGTCCTTGTAGGTCGCCTCGATCTTGGAGGCGTCGACGCCCTCGGGGAGGGCGACGCTGCGGGTCAGCATGCCGTAGCGGAACTCGCTGCGGTGGACGTGACGCTCGGTCGTCTCCTCGTGGTGGCGCTTCTCGGCGGTGATCACGAGGTCGCCGTCGACGATCTCCACCGTGACGTCCTTGTCCGGGTCGATGCCCGGGAGCTCGGCGCGCACCACCATCTGGCCGCGCTCTTGGTACTCCTCGACACGGAACGGCGGACGCCAGTCGACGTCGCGGAACACGTCGTCGAACCACCGCCACGACGGCCAGCTCAGGCTGAAGTCGGGCAGACGCTTCTCACTCTTCATGGTCTTCAGGTCACCCATGGTCACCTCTCTCTCGGGTGACGCCGCGCCGTCGGGCGCGCCGTCACCCCTCACGGTACGAAGGCGGCTCCCGCGGCCCTAGGGGCCAACGTCACAACCGCCGGGCCGGCCCCGCTCCTCGTCGGCCACCCACCTGGTAGGGTGGCACCACTCATCTCGCCGTCCGCGGCGGAGACCGATTCGGATTCCTCGGGTTGGTTTCACACAACCCTGAGGAGAACCATGTCCCCCACCTTCGCCGACCTCGGCGTGCCCGCCGAGCTGACCTCGCGCCTCGCCTCGCGCGGGATCGTCGACGCGTTCCCCATCCAGGTGGCCGCGCTGCCCGACGCGCTCGCCGGGCGAGACGTCGTCGGCCAGGCCGCCACGGGCTCGGGCAAGACCCTCGCCTTCGGACTCGCCCTGCTCGCGCGGCTCACCCCCGCGCGGGCCCGCCGGCCCCGCGCCCTGGTGCTCACCCCGACCCGCGAGCTCGCGGCCCAGGTCCAGCGCGAGCTCGCGGCCCTGGTGCGCGACCCGCGCCGGGTGCTGAGCGTCTACGGCGGCACCCCCTACGGCGCGGCCCGCAAGGCCCTCGCCCACGGCGTGGACGTCGTGGTGGCCTGCCCCGGTCGCCTCGAGGATCTGCTCGAGCAGGGCACCCTCTCGCTGGGCGAGGTCGAGACCGTCGTCGTCGACGAGGCCGACCGCATGGCCGACATGGGGTTCCTCCCCGCGGTGCGCCGCATCCTCGGCCAGGTGGCCGCGTCCCCCCAGACGATGCTCTTCTCGGCGACCATGGGACCCGAGGTCGCCAAGCTGGTCGCGTCGTTCACCCGCGACGCCGCTCGCCACGACGTCGTGGGTCCGGTCGCGGAGGTCCCGGTCGACCACCACTTCGTGAGCGTCGCCCACGCCGAGCGCGTGGACGCCACGGTCCGCCTCCTCGACGAGCACGAGCGGGCCATCGTCTTCACCCGCACCAAGCACGGCGCGGACCGGCTCGCGCGCCAGTTGAACGACCGCGGCGTGAGCGCCGAGGCGCTCCACGGAGGTCGCAGCCAGGGCCAGCGCGACCGCGCGCTCAGCGCCATGTCCGCCGGACGGGTCCGCGCCCTCGTGGCGACCGACGTCGCCGCGCGCGGCATCCACGTCGAGGCGTTGCCCGCCGTCGTCCACTTCGACCCGCCCACCCAGAGCTCGGACTACGTCCACCGCTCCGGACGCACCGGCCGGGCCGGCGCCCCCGGCGTGGTGGTCTCCCTCGTGACGCCCGAGACCTCCGCTCACGTGCGGCGGATCCAGCGCACCCTCGGCCTCGAGCCCGGCGCGACCTCCCCGAAGGCGCCCACCGCGACCGTGGCGCCGGCGGCGACCACCACGCCGCGTGCGACCGAGGCGCCGCGCGAGCGCGTCGAGCGCCGCGAGGTGTCCCCGCGAGTCCGGCGCGAGCGCGAGCGCGCGCCGCGCCGGGCGGACGAGGTGAGCGACGCCCGGACCGGCGGCGGCGAGGCCGTCGTCACCAACTACAACGGCGCGCGCGGCTACGGCTTCGCCACCGACGGGTCGGGTGACGACCTCTTCGTGCACCGCTCCCAGATCGCCGGCACCGGACAGCGCGCCCTCGCGCGCGGCCAGCGGATCCGCTTCGACGAGGCCCGCGGGCCCCGTGGCCGCGAGGCCCGCAACGTCCGCTTGGTCGGGGCGCGTCGGGCGCGGGACTAGCCCCGCCGCAGGGCCTCGCGGAAGGCGCCCAGGCCGATCGGACCCAGGGCCAGCGCGCGGTCGTGGAAGTCGCGCAGCGTGAAGGCGTCGCCCCGGGCGGCCCGCATCTCCTCGCGCGCGCCGACCCACTCGCGCTCGCCCACCTTGTAGCTGATCGCCTGACCGGGTATCGCGAGGTAGCGCTCGACCTCGCTCTGGGCGAAATCTGGTGGCTCCAGGGCGCGCTCGACGAGCGTCGCCACCGCCATCTCGGGCGTCCAGCGCTCCCCGCTCACCGTGCCCAGGCCGGCGAGACGCCCGAAGTCCTCGGGCACCGCCAGCTGGAGGTGCAGCCCGATGTCCACCACGACCCGCGCGGCGCGCAGGGCCTGGCTCATGAGGTAGCCCATCTCGTAGGCGGGCTCCTCGAAGCCGCCCAACTCCTCCATGAGGCGCTCGGCGTAGAGGGCCCAGCCCTCCCCCCAACCACTGTTCCAGGCCATGAGGCGCTGGTAGCGGGTCAGGCGGTGGGCGTTGAGGACGACGGTCCCCTCCTCGAGGTGGTGCCCCGGCACGGCCTCGTGGTACCAGGTCGTGACCTGGCGCCACCAGGCGAACTCCTCCTTGCCGAGGGTCGGGAACCAGGTCGTGCCCGGGCGTGACAGGTCCTCGCTCGGGGGCAGGTAGTACGGGGCGGCGGCCGAGCCCTCGGGGGCGAGGCGTACGTCGCAGAACCGGATCCGCTCGTCGATGGTGAACTCCCGACCGGCGAGCCGCTCCACGGTGGCGTCGGTGAAGGCGCGCAGTCGGGCCACGAGCTCGTCGGTCCCACGCACGACGTAGCGGGGGTCGCGGTCGAGACGCTCGGCGACCTCGGTGAGCGAGGCCGCCCCGGGCGCGAGCACCTCGGCGAGGCCGTCCATGCGCGCGTTGATTCGACGCAACTCGTCCCAGCCCCACGCGTAGGTCTCCTCGAGGTCGAGGTCGAGGCCCGTGTAGTGGCGGGCCCAGCGGGCGTAGCGCTCGCGCCCCACGTAGGGCGTCTCCCCGGCGGCGGGCGCGTAGACCTCGTCCAGCCAGTCGGCGAGCTCGCGGAAGGCGCGCGCCGCCACCGCGGCGCCGCCCTCCAGTCCCGACGGGTCGACACCCGCCGCCCCGGCAGCGCGCGCGGCCACCGCGGGGAAGCCGGCGTCGGCGATCTCGCGCATCTGGGCCGCGACGCCGGTCGCGTGACGCCGGGCCGCGGTCGCGCCCGCGGAGACCTGCGCCTCGAGGGTCTCGCGCCAGCGCGCGAGCGCGAGCGGCACCGCCTCGAGGCGCGCGCGGACCGCGTCGGCCCCCTCGGCGTCCTCGGTCGCCATCATCTCGAAGACCTGGCGGATCTCCATCGCCGGCGACGAGATGACCCCGAACGCACGCGCCGACTCGCCGCTCGCGTCGAGTTCACGACCGCTCCCCAGCCGCTCGGTCGCGACCGCGAGAGCGAGCCGGTCGTCATCGTCGTCCGGCTCAAGGGCCGCGAGCGCCTCGAGCGCCGCCTCGACGAGCTCGACCGAGCGGTCCGTGCCCGCGGGCGAGAAGTCGTCGATCTCCCGGTCGTGGCCGGGGACGCCGAAGTAGGTCGCGGCGAGCGGGTGCAGGGCGCACCAGTCGTCGACGAAGCGGTCGGCGACCGCGAAGACCTCGGTGCGGTGGGACGGGGCCTCGGACATGGGAACCTCCACGACGGCGTCCCCCGAGGCTAGGCCGTCGCGCCGGGCCCGTCGCGCTGCCCGGGCCGCCGTCACACGATCGCAACGCGGCTGGCGCTCGCGGGCGCCGCGCGCGGCCTAGCGTGGGACGTCGCCGCCTCGAGGTGTCACGGCACGGGCGTAGCGTCGCCCGCCGGGCCCGTCGGCGACGTCGGCGATACAAGTGGGGAGACGGACGTGACGGCGCAGGGTGGCGCTCGCGACATCGTGCTCGAGGCCCGGGGCCTCGTCAAGCGCTTCGGCGCGTTCGAGGCCGTGCGCGGCGTCGACTTCGCGATCGCCCGGGGCGAGAGCTTCGGCTTCCTCGGGCCCAACGGGGCGGGCAAGACCAGCACCATGCGGATGGCGTCGGCCGTCTCTCGGCCCTCCGCGGGGAGCCTGTCGATCTTCGGCCTCGACCCCCGCGAGCACGGGCCCGAGATCCGGGGCCGGATCGGCGTCGTCCCGCAGGACGACTCGCTGGAGCTCGAGCTCTCGGTCCGGCTGAACATCGAGATGTACGGCCGCTACTTCGACCTGCCGCGCCGGGTCCTGCGCGAGCGCGCCGATGAGCTCTTGGAGTTCGCGCGCCTCTCCGAGCGCGCCGACAGCAAGGTCGACGACCTCTCGGGGGGGATGAAGCGACGTCTCACGATCGCCCGCGCGCTCGTCAACCGACCCGAGCTCTTGATCCTCGACGAGCCCACGACGGGCCTCGACCCCCAGGCGCGCCACCTCCTCTGGGAGCGCCTCTACCGGCTCAAGCGCGAGGGCGTGACGCTCATCATCACCACCCACTACATGGACGAGGCGGAGCAGCTCTGCGACCGACTGGTCGTGATGGACAACGGCACGATCGTGGCCGAGGGCGCGCCACGCGAGCTCATCGAGCGCCACTCCAGTCGCGAGGTCGTCGAGCTGCGCTTCGGCACTGACGCCCACGAGCAGATGCACGACGTCCTCGCACCCTACGCCGAGCGCGTCGAGGTGCTGCCGGACCGTGTGCTGCTCTACGTGCACGACGGTGACGACGCCCTGCGCGCCGTCCACGGGGCGGGCCTCGTCCCGGTGAGCGCGCTGGTGCGGCGCAGCTCGCTCGAGGACGTCTTCTTGCGCCTGACCGGGCGCACCCTGGTGGACTGATGACGGCGATCGAGCCCCGACTCGGCTGGGCGCGCTGGCGGCGCAGCTGGTGGTACCACGCGGTCTTCTACGCCCAGACCTGGCGGGGGTCGGTGGTGAGCTCGGTGCTCTTCCCGGTCTTCTACCTCGCCTCGATGGGCGTCGGGGTGGGCCACCTCGTCGCCCACCACCACGGCCTGGTCGAGGGCCAGAGCTACCTGCACTACATCGCCCCGAGCCTGCTCGCCACCACGACCTTCCAGCTCGGCGAGGGCGAGTCGCTCTGGCCGGTGCTCGCCAGCGTGAAGTGGATCCGGGTGTACCACGCCGCGGCGGCCACCCCGCTCGAGCCCCACGACATCCTCTACGGCAAGCTCAGCTGGGTCGTCACGCGCTCGTTCGCGACCGGGGTCGTCTACAGCGCGATCATCGCCGCCTTCGGCGCGGTCCAGTCCTGGTGGGGCCTGACCCTGCCGCTCATCGGCGCCCTCATCACCCTGGCCTTCGCGGCGCCCCTGACGGCCTACGCCGCACGGGTGGAGAGCGACGCCTCCTTCACGATGATCTACCGGTTCGCCTTCGTCCCCATGTTCCTCTTCTCGGCGACCTTCTACCCGATCTCGGCCTACCCGGGCTACCTCCGCCCGGTCATCCAGCTGGTGCCCCTCTACCACGGCGTCGCCCTGGTGCGCGCGGCCGCCTTCGGCCAGGGCTCGCCCCTCGCCCTGTTGGCCCACGTCGTGGTGCTGGGCGCGATCGCCCTCGCGGGGATCGCCTGGGGCCGGGTCACGCTGCGCCGGCGGCTGGTGGACTGATGGCGACCCGCGTCCTGCCGACCTTCGGCTCGCGCCGGAGCGTGCACATCTTCGAGCGGAACTTCTACGCCTACCGCTCCCAGTGGCTGATGTTCGTCTCGGGCTTCTTCGAGCCGCTCTTCTACCTGCTCTCGATCGGCATCGGGCTCAACCACCTCGTGGGCGAGGTGCCCGTGGGCGGACGGCTCGTCAGCTACGCGACCTTCGTCGCGCCAGGGATGCTCGCGACCTCGGCCATGAACGGCGCCGTCATCGACTCGATCTTCAACCCGTTCTTCCGCCTCAAGATCTCGCACACCTACGACGCCGTGCTCTCGACGCCGCTCGACGTGACCGACGTGGCCCTGGGCGAGGTGTGGTGGGCGCTGTCACGCGCCGCCCTCTACGCCGCCTCGTTCATCGTGTGCATGGTGCTGCTCGGCGACGCCACGAGCTGGTGGGTCGTCCTGTGCTGGCCCGGGGCGCTGCTGGCGAGTCTCGCCTTCACTTGCGTCGGGCTCGCCGGGTGCACCTACGTGCGCAGCTGGCAGGACTTCGACGTCGTGACCCTCGTCCAGCTGCCCCTCTTCCTCTTCTCGGGGACGTTCTTCCCGATCACCCTCTACCCCCGGTGGCTCGGGGCGATCGTCTCGGTGTCCCCCCTCTACCAGGCCGCGGCCCTGCTGCGGGGCCTCGCGACCGGCCAGTTCGACCTCCTGATGCTCGGGCGCGCCGGCTACCTCGTCGCCTTAGGGCTCGCGGGGCTCTGGCTCGCCGCCCGACGGTTCCGGGCCATCCTCACGCCCTAGACGGGTCGTCGCTCGGCGTTGGCCGTGTCGGGCCACGCGCCCCCGCCGCGACGGGCCGCGCCGAGCGCCGGTGGGAACGTCCGTGGGTCCTGCGCGGCGCCGTCGACGAACGCTCCGGCGCCGCCGCGCAAGGGCCGCGTCGTCACCCCGCGAGCTCGCTGTCAGCTCGGGAGCCCCGCGGCCATGGCCTGGTAGGCGGGGACGAGTTCCTCGAAGCGCGCCTCGGCGTCGAGCAGCTCACGACCCGCCAGATACGCGCGAAGCCTCTCGGCGTGCAACTGCCATCCCGCGCCGTAGAAGGCGAGGGACTCGAGCGGGAGGCCCCGGACCTCGGCAACCAGCGTGGTCTGGTCACCCTCTGGGCTGAGCGTGACCTCGAGCGTCAGGTCGAATGGTGGCACGCCGTTTCCCCTGCGCCACGACTCGTCGGTCTCTCGCGTCGTCACGACGAATCGCCTCGGCGGCTCGCACGACTCGACGCGCCCCGTCCTCTCGACGTCATCGGACTCGACGTAGGAGCGGAACTCCCCGCCCGGGCGAAGGTCGCCCTCGACCGTGGCGTGCCAGCGGGCCAACCGATCGGGGCTCGTGAGCGCAGCCCACAGCTCATCCATCGGCGCATCGAAGCGGTCCTCGACGCGCACGACGCCCTTGCCCTCGGCCAATCTCAAGCTGCCCAGGATCCGGCCAGACGACGGAGCGCTCATCGATCGTCCCCTTCAGTCGTGGGGGGTGCCACGCGCGCCGAGTCTACGGCCACGGACCAGGCTCCAGCCGAACGGAGGGGAAGACGAGGGCGGCGCCCCGCGCGAAGGAACGACCGTGGTCTCGCGACGAACGAGCCCATGACCGAGGGGGACGCTCGTCTGGCGCCCCCCGGCCGACTCGCTGGACGCGGCGGCACCAGCCCTCCAGGCTCGCTCCCGATCGCTTCGGAGGGTGAGGCGGTCGTCGAGCTCGAGGATCACCACTCCTGAGCCAACGAGATCTGGGACCGAGCTCTCCCGGGGTCTCCCGTGACCGGAGGGGAGGGTCCGCCGGCCCGCGCTTCGAGCCCCGGGCGTGATCCCCGCGAGGAAGGGGTCCCACGGCCGCCACGCGGTGAGGGGCGGGCGCGCTCGCGGCCGCCCTTCGAAGGGCCCCGAGCGGGTTGCGTACCGCCCCGCCGCGGGCCGGCGAGCCCACGGCGCCGTGGAGAGCCCGTCATCTCGACCATCCCCTCCTTGGTGGGGGCCACCTCGACGGCGCGCTGGGTCGCAGAGTGCTCGCACGAAGAGGGTGCCCGCATCCCGGCCGCTCCGAGCCACGCGGGCGGACCACCGTCACCGCTCGACGAGCACGAAGACCGGGTGCCGGGGGGCGATCGCCGCGACCTCGTCGTCGCCCGAGTTCGGGCCGACTCCATCGAAGAACACCCCGACCTCGGCCCTCCAGCGCTGGAGGTAGGCGCGCAGCACGGGGACCTTCTCGTCGTCGACGAGTTCGGTGGCGACGTAGTGGGTCCGCCTTCGGCCGACCACGAGGTCGAGCTGGCCGCCGGCGGCGCGCACGTTGCGCACCCACTCGGCCTCCCCCCGCGGCGCGACGAGGTACGCCGCGTCTCCCACGGTGAGAAGGTTGACCGGCGTCCGGCGGGGCGCGCCCGTCTTGCGGCCCCTCACCTCCAACACCCGGCTGCCCCAGACGCTGATGCCCACGCGCGTGACCCCGGCCACCGCCTTGTTGAGCACGTGTCTCGTGAGCCACCCGGGCTTGCGATAGTGGCGTGGCGTCTCGTTCGCAGGCACGGCACCCTCCCACGACTCACGATGTCGGCCGGCGTGGCTAACGCGGTTAGCCTTTCATGCCCTCGTGGAGCCCGCGGGGACCCGCGTGCCCGGGACGCCACGATGGAGGAACGTCCCCGCGACGTCGCCGGCGGCCCGCGACGTCATCACCGGGGTCCGGGCCCGACAGTCACCCCACGACGCGAGGACGCCTCTCGCGACGGCCGTCACTGTCCGCACGGGGGGCCCTGACCGAGGACCCGCCGCCTTGCGGCGCGCGGAGAGACGCCGATCCCCAATCTCGTGACCTGTCGTCAGAACCGGAAGTGGACGAAGATCCGTCCGAAGTTCTTCGAGTCCTTCTCCACCCGGTGGTAGAGGGGCTTCACGTCGGGCTGGTCCAAGAACCGCAGCACGCGCTTCTTCAGCTGGCCGCTGCCCTTGCCGGGGATGATCTCGACCAGCCGGACCTTCTTCTCGAGCGCCTCGTCGATCACCGCGCGCAGCGCCCGGTCGATCTCATCGCCGCGGTTGTAGAGCCCGTGCAGGTCGAGGGTGAGCTTCACCGGCCCGCAGCGTAGCGAGGGTCGTGGCGGCCCTACCCGACACCCGCGCCGGGCCGGGGCGGCCGGTCTCCCGCGGGCAGGGCGATCCCGAGCTCGCGGTGGACCGTGGCGACCGTCTGGGGCGACAGCCCCCGGTCGTAGAGCTCGCACAGTGCGCTCAGCACCTCGAGGTCGCGCACCGAGTAGCGCCGCTGGTTGCCCGACGGCCGCTCCCCCGCGAAGTCGATCGCCGACTCCAGGCGGCGTAGCGCGTGCGGCGTGGTCCCGAGCAGGTCGATCGCCACGGCCATCGTGAAGAGGGGCTCGTCGGGGTCGGCGACGCGCTCGCGCCAGGGCCGCCCCGCGGGGGGCGTCACCGCCCCCCGACGGGGCCCCGACGCCATCAGGCCGTCTCGGCCGTGAGCACCTTGCGCTCGGACTCGGTCGAGTGGACCTGGACCTTGCGCGGGCGCGCGTGCTCCGACAGTGGGATGCGCAAGGTGAGCACCCCGTTCGTGTACTCCGCGTCCACGTGCTCGACGTCGAGGACGTCGCCGAGCAGCACCCGGCGCGTGATCGTCGTCTCGGAGCGCTCGCGCACGAAGTACTTCGCGCCCTCGGGCAGCGCGACCGTCCGCTTCGCGTTGAGGCGCAACTCGCCGCGCTCGATCTGCAGGTCGATGGTGTCGGGGTCCACCCCGGGCAGGTCGAACTGCACGGTGATCACGTCGCCGAGCCGGTAGGCGTCCATCGCGGCCAGCTGGGTCTCCTCGACGAGTCGGTCCCAGCGCCGCAACGGGTCGGTCAGCATCAACATGGGCAACCTCCCTTCAGTAATGCTTACTTTCCCTGTCAGTATATATGACCAACGTTCGACCGTGCCCGTCGTCCCGACCCGGGGGCTCCGGTGTCGAGCCGGTAACCTCGTCCGGGTGTCCAGCCCCCCGACCGCCGACGAACCGGCCGTCGAGGGGGACGCCCCCGACGTCGCCTCCCCGGAGGCCCCGACGCGCACGCGCCGGATGCACCCGGTGCTCGAGTGGTTGATCGTCCTCGTCATCGCCGTGGGCGTGTCCCTTCTCATCAGGGCGTACGCCTTCCAGACCTACTTCATCCCCTCCGGCTCGATGGAGCCCACCCTCCACATCGGCGACCGGATCATCGTCTCGAAGCTCTCGGTCGAGTTCGGGACCATCCACATCGGCGACGTCGTCGTCTTCCGGGCGCCCCCGGGGGTGAAGGTCCAGTGCGGCGACGCGGTGCCCGACCTCGTGAAGCGGGTCATCGGCCTGCCCGGCGACCACCTCACCAGCCGCGGCAACACCATCTACGTGAACGGCCACCGGCTGACCCAGTGGTGGACGCACAACCCGGTCCTCGGCAAGCCCATCGGCACGGTGACCGTGCCGGCCAACAGCTACTTCATGCTCGGCGACAACGAGGCGAACAGCTGCGACAGCCGGTACTGGGGGACCGTCCCGCGCTCGGACATCGTCGGCAAGGCCATCCTGCGGATCTGGCCCCTCTCGCGAGTCGGCTTCCTCTAGACCGGTGACGGGGCCCAAGGAGGTGGCGTGAGGATCCTTGTCGTCGGGGGGACGTCGTTCGTCGGGCGGGCCATCGCCTGGTCGGCCTGGCACCACGGCCACGAGGTCACCGTCGTGACGCGCGGGCGCACCCGCAGCGACCTGCCCGCGGCCGTCGAGCACCTGGTCGGCGATCGCGATGGCGACCTCGGCGCGCTCGCGGGGCGCGACTTCGACGCGACGATCGACGTCATCGCGTACCGCCCCCGTGACGTCGACCACCTCGCCGACGCCCTCGCCGACCGCGGCGGCCGGCACCTGCAGATCTCCTCGGTCTCGGCCTACCGCGAGACCGAGCGGGAGAACGCGACCGAGGACGAGCTCGAGCTCTGGCCCGAGGACGGGCTCGACCCCGGCGCGGACGTCACTCCCGCCACCTACGGCCCCCTGAAGGCGGCGTGCGAGCGCGCGGCGCGCCGGCGCTTCGGCGACGAGGTCACGATCGTGCGCCCGACCTACGTCATCGGGTCCCACGACTACACGCTGCGCTTCCCCTACTGGGTCGCCCGCGCGGCGCGCGGCGGCGCCGTCGCCGTGCCCGGACCGCGCGAGTCGCGCCTGCAGTGGATCGACGCGCGCGACCTCGCCGAGTTCACCCTCGGCGTGCTCGTCGACGGGCTCCCGGGACCCTTCCACGTGGCCGCCCCCTCCGGCGGCGCGCCCTACCTCGAGGTGATCGAGCGGGTCGCGGCCCA
Organism: Actinomycetes bacterium; assembly: GCA_021818265.1. GTDB lineage: Bacteria > Actinomycetota > Acidimicrobiia > Acidimicrobiales > RAAP-2 > RAAP-2. The sequence continues at coordinate 4,216 of JAKAEP010000022.1, read as the reverse complement.
CGCCGGGCCGGCCGGCACCCGGGTGGTCGAGGTCCCGGCCGAGGCCGTCCGGGCCGCCGGCCTCGAGGGCCGCTTCCCCCTCTGGAGCCCTCGGCTCGAGGCCGTGTCCACCCTCGACACCGCCCGCGCCCAGGCGGCCGGCCTGGTCGCGCGGGCGCTCGAGGAGAGCGTGGACGACGTCGCCGAGTGGTGGGGAGCGCGACCGTGGCCGGACCGGTGGCTCTCGAGCGAGGCCGAAGCCCGCCTCCTCGAGGCGCCCCGGTAAGAGGGCGCCGCGGGCGGACAGAGGCGCACGTGGCCCCCCGGGACGAGGAGCGTTTCCGCCGACTCGTCGAGGAGCACGCCTCGGCGGTGGGCGACTACCTGCGCCGGCGGCTCTACCCCGTGAGCCCGGCCGACCTCGACGACCTCGTCGAAGAGACCCTGATCGTCGTGTGGCGACGTCTCGACGACGTCCCCGCCGACGCCGAGCGCCCCTGGATGATCGGGGTCGCGCGCAACGTGCTGCGCAACGCCCGGCGCTCGAGCGGTCGGCGCCGGGCGCTGCAGGCCTCCCTGCGACCGGCCCCGGACGACCCGCCGGCCGAGGAGAGGGTCGTGGCCGACGTCGCCCTGGCTCAGGCGCTCGCCTCGTTGAGCGACGACGACCGCGAGATCGTGACCCTCAACGCCTGGGACGGCTACGAGCCCCGGGACCTGGCCGGACACCTCGGGATCACCGCCAACGCCGCCGCAGTGCGCCTCAGCCGGGCCCGGGGACGGCTTCGGGCGGCGCTCGCCCTGGGCGAGGACGACCCGAAAGAGACGGGCGCCTCGTGACAGGGGGTGGGTAGAGCTATGGACGACCTGGAGCGACGACTGCGGGCGGCCGACCCGGTGGCCGGCCGGCCCTACGCCCTGCCCGTGGGGCTCGTCGCGCGCGTGGTGGCCGAGCGGCGCCCGGCGCGGGTCGTGCGCCCCTTCGTCTGGCGCGTGGCGGCGGCCGCGGCGGCGAGCGTCGCCCTCACCGTGGGGGCGGTGAGCGCCCTCGGGGAGGTCTCCCCGGCCTTCGGCGCCGTCGAGGTGGCCGCGGCGGTGCCCCCGCCCCCGACGGCCGGTCCCGCGGCCTTCGGCACCGTGGAGGCCGCCGCCCTGCCGAGTGCCAGCGCGCCGCCGCCCCTGCGACTGGCCCCGGGCCCGCCCGGGCCCGCCTCGGTCGCGGTGACCCGCCTGACCCACCCCGCGGATCTGGCGGGTGAGACCCGCCGGCTCGCCCGGGTCCTCGGCGTCACCGGGCCCGAGGTGCGCCTCGGCACGGGCCCGACCAGCTGGCAGGTGGGCCGGCCGCCCGGCGCCACCGTCGTGGTGGTGGGCGGGGCCGTGCCCCAGTGGAGCTACTCGTCGAGCTCGCCCCCGATCGCCCCGGCCACCCAGTCGGCCGGCCCGGTGCGCAGCGCCGCCGAGCGGGCCCGCCTGCGCGCGCGCGCCGAACGGCTGCTGGCCCACCTCGGGCTCGACCTCACCCTCGGGCGGGCCACCTACGTGGACGCGATCATGGACGGCGCCACCCCGAGCGACGTCTACCGCGAGGTCACGGCGACCTTCGTCGTGACCCACGGGGGCCTGCCCACCGACCAGCGCGTCGTCCTCGGCGTAGACGCCCGGGGCCGGCTGGTCTTCGCGGCCGGTCCGGACGTCGCGGTGGCCCGCGACGTCCCCTACGCCCTCGAGTCGCCGGCCGAAGCCCTGGGGTCCCTGCGCGGGGGCGCCGGCCCGAACTCGGTCGGGGCGACCGCCTCGGCCCGGCCGGCGCTGGTGCGCGCCACGCTCGGCCTGCGCGCCTTCGTCGTGCGCGGGGGGGAGACCTGGTGGCTCCCCGTCTACACCTACACGACGCGCTCGGGCGCGCACTGGCAGGTGCTGGCGCGCGCGTCGGGAGAGGTGACGATAGCGCCCCACGCCACCGGCCTCGACGCCCGCGGGGTCGTCGCCCCCTAGCCCGTCGGCACCGATGTGGTGGTGGTCGCGGTCCCGGTCCGCGCCGGCACCGGGACCTGGTCGACCTCGATGCGCCCGATGCCCACCGCGAGGTCGAGCACCAGCGTGGCGACCGGGCCCTTGGTGAGCGCGGGGTAGACCGTCCGGGGGCCGTAGCCGGGGCCCGAGGACTGGCCGAGGCCGACGTGGCTCGTCACCACGACGCGCACGTCGGTGGGCACATCGACGATCAACTGGCCGACCGCCTGGGTGGCGCGCACGTGGTAGGTGCCGAGGCCGAAGGGGACCTGGGTGAGGTCGATCCTCGTCTCGCCGTAGGCGCCGTGGTAGGCCACGCGGATCTGGCCGATTGCGATCGGGGTGTAGGTGTGCACGCCCGACCCGCCCTCGACGGGCACGCCGATGACCGAGAGCGTGACGAGGAAGGCCGTCACGGCGAGCGTCACGAGGCTGACGAAGGCCAGAAAGATCAGGGCCACGAACCGACGCAGCGTGAGGCGCCGCGACGGGCTGCGCAGGGCCACCACCGCCAGCGCCACCAGGCACAGGACCCAGAAGAGTCCCAGGCCGCGCGCGGGACGCACCCCGGCGTGACCGACGACCGCGAGCACCGTCACCGCGGCCGCGACGAGTACCCCGAGGGGTAGCGCGACCCGTAGCCACCAGCCGGCGCGGCCGGCCTCGGCCGGCGGGGCCTCGGGGGCGCCGTCGCCCGGGACGACGACCCACATCGCGAGGTAGACCAGGACGCCGAACCCCCAGAGCAGCGCGAGCACGACGAAGATGACCCGTACCACCACCGGGTCCATGTCGAAGCGCTCGGCGACCCCGCCGCAGACGCCCCCGAGGACCCGGTGGCTCGAGCTGCGGGTCAGGTGGCGCACCGGGCGCGGCTCGCCCGAGGCGAGCGGGGTGGTCGGGGTGGACGGCGGCACCTCGGGCGAGGGCTCGGACGGGGCCCCGGTGGGATCGCTCATGGCTCGAACCTAGGCCGGCCATCCGCGCCCGGGCGATGGGGAGGAACCCTGAGACCCCGCTCCACCAGGGGGTCCCGGTCGGGGTTCTCCCGCAGGGCACGGCGCCCGCGCCGGTGCGAGACTTCTGCGCGATGAGCGTCACCACCCCGTCGCACGCCGAGGTCGGGGTCCCCCACCGGCCCCTGCGCCGGGGGGCCGACAACGCGCTCGTCGGCGGGGTGTGCGGGGGCCTCGCCATCCGCCTCGGGGTGAGCGAGCGGTCGGTGCGCGTCGTCACGTGCGTCGTCGCCCTGCTCTGGGGAGTGGGCCTGCTCGCCTACTTCGCCCTGTGGCTCACGGTGCCCCGGGCGGGCGAGGACCGCTCCATCGCCGGCCGGCTCCTCGGGGGTCGCAACCGGCTGCTGCGCGTGGCCGTCGCGGTGGCGGTCGGGGCGCTGGTGCTGCTCGTGCTGCACCCCTTCAGCCAAGCGCTCCTCGGCCCGCTCTCGTGGGCCTTCCTCCTCGCGGTGCTCGGGCTCATCGTCGTCTGGCGCGGGGCGACGACCGAGGAGCGCCAGCGCCTCGAGGAGCTCGGGCGTAACACCCCGTTCCTGCGCACGCGCGCGGAGTGGACGAGGACCTCGGCCTTCGTGCGGATCCTCGTCGGCCTGGTCCTGGTGCTGCTCGGGGTGCGCCTCGCCGCGCTCGTCTCGCGGCCCGTCGACGGTGGGGCGCCGGCCGCCATATTCGGTGCCGCCTTCGTGGTCGCCGGCGCCGTCGTGCTGCTCGCCCCGTGGTGGCTGAGCCTGGTGCACGACCTCTCCGACGAGCGCCGCTCGCGGGTGCGCGTGGAGGAGCGCGCGAAGCTCGCGGCCCACCTGCACGACTCGGTCCTGCAGACCCTCACCCTCATCGAGCGCTCCGCCGACGACCCCGGCCAGGTGACCCGCCTCGCGCGCACCCAGGAGCGCGAACTGCGCCAGTGGCTCTTCGGCCCGGTGACGACCAACCACGTGGCCACCCTGGCGGGGGCCCTCGACGCCCTGGTCGGCGAGATCGAGGGCGACTACGGGGTGCGCGTCGAGCTGGTGGTGGTGGGCGAGGCCACCCTCACCGAGGCGCTGGCCGACCTCGTGGCCGCCGGGCGCGAGGCGGCGATCAACGCGGCCCGCTGGTCGGGCGCCGAGCGCGTCTCGCTCTACGCCGAGGTCGAGCCGGACAAGGCCTCGCTCTTCGTGCGCGATCGGGGGCGGGGGTTCGACCCGGTCACCGTGCCCGAGGAC
>JAKAEP010000021.1 GCA_021818265.1 Actinomycetes bacterium | reverse complement strand
AGCTTGCGCATGCCGGCCTCGTAGCTGGCCCGGTACTCGCCGTCGGTCATCTCGCGCGCGAAGCGCCGGTGGCCGTCGGCGATCACGCCCACGTGGCGCGGGAGCCGGTCGGCGGGAAGGGCCGCGGCGAGCCGGCGCTCGTAGTAGCGGTAGGCAGTCCGCCGTAGGGCCATGCACACTCCGAGGTCTGAGGCTCCAGGCCAATGTACTCGCCACCCCCCGCCGCCGGCCGTACCCGTGACAGGGCGGGGGTAGGTTGCGCGCAGAGCGTCGGGGGGTCCCATGGCCGAGGTCGTACTGTTCCACCACGCGCTGGGGCTCACCCCGGGCGTGGCCGATTTCGCCCAGGGGTGGCGTGACGAGGGCCACGTCGTGCACGTGCCCGACCTCTACGGGGGCCGTACGTTCGCCGACCTCGACGAGGCCGTCGAGTTCGTCGACGCGATGGGGATGGAGCACTGGATCGCCGCGGCCGCGGCGGCCGGCGCCGCGCACCCGACGGCCACCTGCTTCGCCGGCTTCTCCCTGGGCTCGGCGTGCGCCCAGTTCGTCGCCCAGTCGACCCCCGGGGCCCGCGCGGCCCTGCTCTTCCACGGTGCGCTCTCGCTCGCGACGGTGGAGCTCGCCTGGCCCGAGGGTCTCCGGCTCCAGGTGCACACCGCCGAGGCGGACCCCTGGGTCGAGCTGGACGAGGCCCAGAACCTCATCGAGTCGGTCGACGGCGCCGAGCTCTTCCTCTACCCGGGGAGCCGCCACCTCTTCGCCGACGCGTCCTGGGGTGACTACGACGAGCCGAGCGCCCGCCTCCTCAACGAGCGGGCCCTCGCGCTGCTCGCCTCCCTGTAGGTCCCGCGGCGCGCGGCGCGGTTCGCTAGAGTCGCCTCGTCGCGAGGGGGAGGTGCCGTGGCGAGCGTCGAGTCGGCCCACGTGACACGCGACCTCGGCGCGCGACCCGCGGTGCAGGTCGTGCCGCTTCGGGCGCTGCCGGTGAGCGCCGCCGTCGTCGTCTTCGTCGCCCTCTCGATCGGCGAGAACTGGAAGTGGGGCCTCGTCTTCTGCCACGTCGCGGGCGGCGGCCTCTGGACGGCCATCGACCTCTTCGTCGGCCTCGTCGTAGGCCCCATCCTCGGCCGGCTCTCGACTCCGGCGCGGGCGGAGTTCTCGGCCCGGTTCATGCCCAAGATGGTCGTCCTGATGCCCACCGTGGTGCTCATGACGCTCGCGACGGGGTTCCAGATCGCGGGGAACCTCGGCAACCTCGCGGCGGGGAGCCCGAACCACGCGTGGCTCATCGCGTCGTTCATCGTCGTGGGCGTCATGGCCGTGATCGCCCTGGGGATTCTCGAGCCGGCGAACATCGCCGTCTTGATGGAGATGAGGAAGCCCCAGCCCAACGGCCAGCGCATCGGCCGGCTCATGCAGCGCTTCGTCTACACGGCCGGCGTCACCGGGGTGATGCAGGTCGCGACGCTCGTGATCATGACCCGGGTCGCCTCGCGATGAGCGCCCCCGCCGCCGTCGCCGAACGCCCGATGCCGCCGGTGGGCTGGCTCTCGACGACGGCGCTCGGCTGTGTCATCGTGGGCGGGATCCTCATCGCCTCCTACGCCCCGCGCCCGGCGCCGCTCGCCGTCCCGACCGTGCTCACCGTCCTCGCCTACGTCCTCCTGGCGACGAGCCTCGTCCTCCTGAGCCGGATCGCCGACTTCGCGTGGTCCACCTTCGCGCGGATCTTCCGCTGGGCCCTGCTCGCCTACATCGTCATGTCGGGGATGATCGAGTTCGCCTTCGTCCACGACCACACCCGGGGCGCGACGCTCACCGAGGTGACCTTGATGCTCGTCATCTTCGCGGTGAGCGTGCCCACCACGATCGCCTTCACGTCCGCCCGCTACGCCGACGCCTAGTCCGGGTGAGCATCGAGTGACGGACGACGATGCTCCCGGACGGGGGAATGCCTCGCCCGCCGGTTCTATCCGCCCGGTCGGGGTCGACGAGTGGCCCATCGTGGCGTGGCTCTACCAGCTCTTCCGCCACGACCTCGCGCTCGTGGTACGCGGCCTGCCCTACGCCGACGGCCGCTACAACCATCGGCTCCTCGACGCCTACCCGTCGCCCGACCATCACGGCTACCTCGCCTGGCGCGACCACCCCAACACCGGCGAGCCGGCGCCCATCGCCTTCGCCCTCGTCGAGCGGCTCGCGTTGACCCGGTGGTCGCTCGCGGCGTTCTGGGTGTCGCCCGTCGTGCGTCGCGACGGCGTGGGCTCGCGCCTCGCCCTTGACGTGCTCGGCCGTCACGGGGCCGAGTGGGAGGTCGCCTTCCAGCACGACAACGAGGTCGCGGGGCGCTTCTGGCGCCGGGTGGCCGACGCGGCGTTCGGCCCGGGGGGCTGGAGCGAGCGACGTCAGCCGGTCCCGCACCGTCCCGACGTGCCGGCCGACCACGTGATCGCGGCCGCGCGGCGCTGATTTCGAGGCGGACCTCCCGGCCCCGCGGCGGCTAGGGCTCTCGCGCCGCGGCGTCGCGCGCGATCCCCGCCAGCAGGCCCGGGAAGACGAAGCGGTGGAACGGCGCCACCACGTACCAGTAGAGGCGACCGAGCAGCCCGCGCGGGTAGAAGGTCGCGGTCTGGGTGAGGGTCGACCCACCCCCCTCGGCCGGGACGACCTCGAAGGCCAGGTGGGCGGTGCCGGGCAGGCGCATCTCGGCGCGCAGTGAGAGCCGCCGGGGCGCCTCGAGGGCCTCGACGCGCCAGAAGTCGAGGGGTGCGCCCACCTCGAGCCGCGCGGGACGGCCCCGGCGCATCCCGGGCCCGCCCACGAGGGAGTCGAGGAGCCCGCGCAGGCGCCACAGGGCGTCCCCGGCGTGCCATCCCGTGGCGCCGCCGAGCGCCGTGACGGCGGCGAAGACGCGCTCGGGGCTCGCCGGCACCGTTCGGGTGCGCACGTCGCGCAGCACCGTCCCCCCGGCCCAGTCGGGGTCGGTCGACTGGGTGGAGAAGACCGCGAAGTCCGCGTCGGCGAAGGTGGTGGGCGCGACGCCCTCGCGCGTGACCCGCAGCGCCCTCGCCACCGACTCGTCGAAGCCGAGGGGCGCCCGCCCGAGGAGGTCCCCGGTGGCGACGGCCGACGGCGAGACCACGACCTCGTTGATGAGCGACTCGACCAGTTCGGCGGCGAGGGGCACCGGCACCGGGGTCACCAGCCCGACCCAGTGGCTCGAGAGCCGCGGGCTGAGCAGCGGCACGCGCAGGAGGCGCCGCTCGGGCAGGCCCGCGACGCGCGCGTAGCGGCGCATCATCTCGGCGTAGGTGAGGACGTCGGGCCCCCCGACCTCGTAGACGCCGGGGGCGAAGGTCGAGTCGAGCACCGCCCGGACCAGGAGGTCGCGGACGTCGGAGACGGCGATGGGCTGACAACGCGTCTCGACCCACCGGGGGGTGACCATGACCGGGAGCAGGTCGACGAGGTAGCGCAGCATCTCGAAGCTCGCCGAGCCCGAGCCGATCACGACGCCGGCGCGCAGCTCGACGGTGGGCACGCCCGAGGCGGCGAGGGCGCGCCCGACCGCGTGGCGGCTCGCGAGGTGCGTGCTCAGCCGGTCCTCGTCGCGCCCGAGGCCGCCGAGGAAGACGAGGCGCGCGACCCCGGCGTCTCGGGCCGCGCGGGCGAAGCGCTCCGCGTGGCGGCGCTCGGTGAGCGCCCACTCCGGGCCCTCGCCGATCGAGTGGACGAGGTAGACCGCGACGTCCACGCCCGCGAGGGCCGGACCGAGGTCCCCGTCGAGCGACCCCGGCACGACCTCGACCCGGTCGGCCCACGGGGCGGGGGCGAGCTTCGCGGGGGTGCGCGCGAGGACCTGTACGGTGGCGCCGCGCTCGAGGAGGGCCGGCGCGAGGCGGCCGCCGACGTAGCCGGTGGCGCCGGTGAGTAGGACCCGGGGCGGGCGGGCTGGTTCGTCGGGACGGGTCACGGGGGCTCCGCCCCGCACGCTAGGGGGGCCGGCGCCGTCCCGGGCGGGACGAAGGTCCAGGGGGGACCAAAGTCGCTAGTGGCGGCCCCCCGGGGGGCCGTAGGGTCACTCGACGTGACCGACGACACACCACGGCCCGGGGGCGCGCCGGCCCCGGCGCACCGGGCGATCTCCTTCGACCGCCGCCCTCTGCTCGTCTTCTGGGAGACGACCAAGGCCTGCCCGCTGGCCTGTCGCCACTGCCGGGCCGACGCCCAGCTCGTCGGGGGGCCCGACGAGCTGACGACCGCCGAGGGCCTCGCCCTCATCGACGACCTGGCGACCCTCGGCAGCCCCCGGCCGATCCTGGTGCTGACGGGCGGGGACTGCCTGATGCGCGACGACCTCGTGGAGCTGGCCCGCCACGCCCACGAGTCCCACCTCCCGGTGGCGGTCGCCCCCTCGGTCTCCCCGCGGCTCACGACGACGACCCTGCGCGCGCTGCGCGCGGTGGGGGTGAAGAGCGCCTCGCTGAGCCTCGACGGCGCCGGACCCGCGTCCCACGACACCCTGCGCGGGATCGAGGGCCACTTCGCCTCGACCCTGGAGGCGATCGACCGGCTCGTCGCCGAGGGCTTCTCCACGCAAGTGAACACGACGGTCATGCCCTCGAACCTCGAGGAGCTCGCCGACGTGGCGGCGATCGTCGCCGAGCACGGCGCCGACGTCTGGGAGGTCTTCTTCCTCATCACGACGGGCCGCGGGTCGGCCATCCCCTCCACGACGCCCCGGGAGAACGAGGACGTGTGCCGGTTCCTCGTGGGCGCGTCGCGCTACGGGGTCACGGTGCGCACCGTCGAGGCGCCCTTCTTCCGCCGCGTCGCCCTCGAGGGGGCGGGCGACGGGGGCCCGCTCTACCGTCGACTGGCGGCGCGCCTCGAAGAGCTCCTCGGGCCGCCGCGCGCCACGCCACGGGCGCCGAGCGCGGCGACCCGCGACGGCAAGGGCATCGTCTTCGTCGGCGCGAACGGCGACGTCTACCCCTCGGGCTTCCTGCCCCTCTCCCTCGGCAACGTGCGCGAGACGCGCCTCACCGAGATCTACCAGCGTCACCCGCTCCTGCGTTCGATCCGGGCGGCGGAGTTCTCGGGCCCGTGCGGGCGCTGCGTCCACGCCAACCTCTGCGGCGGCTCGCGCTCGCGGGCCTTCGCCACCTCCGGGGACGCCCTGGCCTCGGACCCGGGGTGCCTGCTCGTCGCCGAGCCCCTCGTCGCGCCCGGGGCGCGGGTCAACCCCGCGCGACTCGCCGCCCGCTGAGCGTCTCGGCCCGGACCCGGAAGGCCACGGGCGCCCGATCCGATGCCCCACCGCCCTCGCGGGAGGGGCCGCGCCCGGTGGCGCCCGTCGCGGCCATCCGCTCGCGCAGGAGGTCGAGGGTGAGTGCGGCCCCCTCGGCGTCGAGCTCCTCGTAGACGCCCTGGAGGACGACCGAGCGCCAGCCCCCGTCGGGGCGGTACTCGTCGACCTCGAAGCAGACGCGTCCGTGGCGACGCATCAGGGTCACCTTCTTGCCCTCGGTGGTGTAGGCGTAGGCGCAGCCCTCGTGCCAGGCGTAGATCACGGGCACCACGTAGGTGTCCTCGCCGTCGCGGCAGCCGACCCGGCCGACCCGCTGGGCGAGGAGGAACGCCTCGACCTCGTCGCCGGTCATCTCCTCGATCACCCGCCGAGGGTAGCGCCCGGGTGCGCGGCCCGGCCTCCCCGTGCGCGAGGGGCGCCGGGCGTAGGGTGGGTGCAGGCCGGCGGCCGCCTTCGGCCCCCGGCGGCGCGAGAGACGCTGGAGGAGTGATGCTCATCAACCAGATCGGCGTCGAGGGCGAGCCGACGGTCGTCGAGCTGCGAGCGGGCCGACCCGACCCCGCGAGCCGGGTCACCCTGACCGACCTGCTCGGCGCCGTGTGGTCCCTCGGGACCGAGTCGGAGCCCGAGGCGATCGGGTCGCCCGTCACGACGCTCGTGCCCCCCGGCGAGGGCGCCGACCCGCTCGACGAGCCCCGGCACGCCGACGTCGCCTGAGCCCTCGGGCTCCGGAGGGGTCGGTAGAGTCGGCGCTGACCCGGGAGGCCGGCGTGGCCCAACACCTGTTGATCCAGCTCTCCGACGTCCACCTCACCCGGTCCGGGGAGCTCGCCCCCGGGGTCGACCCCGCGGCCAACCTCGCGAGCGCGCTCGCGCTCCTAGAGGACGAGGGGGTCGCGCCCGACGTGGTGCTGCTCACCGGGGACCTCGCCAACGAGGGCGACGAGTCCTCCTACCGCGAGCTCGCCGCGGCGCTGGCGACGTGTCGCGCGACGGCTCGGGCCACGATCCTCTACGTGCCGGGCAACCACGACCGGCGCGGCCCGTTCCGCTCGGTGCTGCTGGGTGAGGCCCCCGCCGAGGGGCCGATCAACCAGGTGGCCTGGCACGGGGGGCTGCGCCTCGTCGCCCTCGACTCGACGGTCCCGGGCGAGGACCACGGACGTCTCGACGACGAGACGCTCGACTTCCTCGAGAGCGCGCTCGCCGAGCCGGCGCCCGAGGGCTCGCTCGTGGTGCTGCACCACCCGCCGGGGCCCTCGCCGATCGCGATGATGGCGGCGCTGCGCCTGGCCAACGCCGACGACCTGGCGAGGGCGATCGAGGGGAGCGACGTGCGCGCGGTGGTCTGCGGCCACTACCACCACGCCGGGACGAGCCACCTCGGTCCGGTGCCGGTGTGGACGGGGCCGGCGACCTCGTTCGTCGCCGACGCGGCGAGCGCGCGCGAGTTCCGGCTGCTGGCCGGGGGAGCGATGACCCGCATCGACGTCGGCGACGAGGGCGTCGTCACCTCGGTCATCCCGGTCGGGCCGGGACTGCGGGGCACCGGGGCCCGCGCCAAGGCGGTGAGCTAGGCCGCGCCGCCCTCGGGGCGGGGGCGCCCGCGGCGTTACAGTGGCTCGTGGACCCCGCGTACCACACGATCATCGAGCCGTTCCGGATCCACTCGGTGGAGCCCCTGCGCATGACGACGGCCGGCGAGCGGCGCGCGGCGATCGAGGCGGCCGGCTACAACGTCTTCGGCCTGCACTCGAGCGACGTCCTCATCGACCTGCTCACCGACTCCGGGACCGGGGCGATGTCGCGCGACCAGTGGGCGGCGATCCAGCACGGCGACGAGAGCTACGCCGGCTCGCCCAGCTGGTTCGCGTTCGAGTCGGCTGTGAAGGACCTCTTCCCCTTCGCCCACGTCATCCCGACCCACCAGGGCCGGGCCGCCGAGAAGATCATCTTCTCGGTCCTCGCCGGGCCCGGGAAGGTCGTGCCCAACAACACGCACTTCGACACGACGCGGGCCAACGTCGAGGCCACCGGCGCCGAGGCGCTCGACCTCGTCATCGCCGAGGGTCGCGACCCCGCGGCCGAGCACCCCTTCAAGGGCAACATGGACCTCGTCGCCCTCGAGCGCCTGCTCGAGGAGCGTCGCGGCGACGTCCCGGTCGTCTTCCTCACGATCACCAACAACTCCGGCGGGGGCCAGCCGGTGTCGCTCGAGAACATCCGCGCCACCAGCGCCTTGTGCCGCCGCTTCGGCGTCCCGCTCTTCCTCGACGCGTGCCGCTTCGCCGAGAACGCCTGGTTCATCCACGAGCGCGAACCCGGCCAGGGGGACCGCCCGGTCGCCGACATCGTGCGCGAGATGGCGTCGCTCGCCGACGGCATGACGATGAGCGCGAAGAAGGACCCCTTCGCCAACATCGGGGGCTGGCTCGCGCTCGACGACGACGACGTCGCCGAGCGCTGCCGGAACCTCCTCATCCTCACCGAGGGCTTTCCCACCTACGGCGGGCTGGCGGGACGGGACCTCGAGGCGATCGCCCAGGGGCTGGCCGAGGCCGTCTCGCACGACTACCTGCGCTACCGCATCCGCTCGACGGCCTACGTCGGCGAGGCCCTCGTCGCGGCCGGCGTGCCCGTCGTGCGCCCCATCGGGGGCCACGCCGTCTACCTCGACGCCAAAGCGCTCGCGCCCCACCTCGGCCCCCTCGACTACCCGGGCCAGGCGCTCGCGGTCGCCCTCTACGTCGCTGGGGGGATCCGGGGGTGCGAGATCGGCTCGGTCATGTTCGGCCGTCAGCCCGACGGCAGTGAGAGGCCCGCCGCCATGGAGCTGGTGCGTCTGGCCATCCCGCGGCGGACCTACACCCAGAGTCACATGGACTACGTCATCGAGGTCGTCACGGCCGTCGCGGCGCAGGCGTCGTCGCTCCCGCCCTACGAGATGACCTACGAGCCGCGGGCGCTGCGCCACTTCACGGCGCGCTTTCGGCCCCGCTGAGCCCCCGACCCCGGACCTCACCACCAGGGGACGCGGTCGCCCACGGCCCGCGCCGCGGCCGAGTACTCCTCTTGCACCTGGTGATAGTCGGCCGAGACGCGCCCGGCGTGCCAGATCGCCTCGACGCGCTCGAGCCGGTCGTCGTTCTCGCCTCTGCGCACGACGGTGACGGACCGGCCCTCGTCGATGAGTCCGGGCTCACCGGTGCGCGCGGCCGCGGTCAGCTCGGCCCAGACCCCGTCGGCGCGCGCGGCGATCGCCTCGAGGCGCTCGGTGAAGCCCTCCAGCGCGGCGAGGTAGTCCGCGTCCCACCGCCCGGCTCGGCGGGCCCGCTCGAGGTGGGTCCGGCTGTCGCGGGCCAGCGCGCGCACGCGCGACACCCGCTTGCTCATGTTCCACACCTGCCAGCCGACGTTGCGGCCCAGGGCGTTGCGCTCCATGGTCTCCTCCATCGCGTGGCGTTCGCACCGTTGCCCTCGGGCTGGTTGCGGCGGCGTCGTCGGGCCACGTCCCTCGACCGCTCCTGATGGGTACGGCCCGACTGTACGCGCCGGCCGTGACGGCGTCGGAGGGGAGGCGAGGGCGTGGACGCACGAGGAGGGCAGGCGCCTAGAGCACCCCCAACGGGATTCGAACCCGTGCTGCCACCTTGAAAGGGTGGGTCTTGCCCAATGTCACCGCATTCGATGGTCCTGATCACGCGGTCCAATCTCGATAGATCCCTGAGGCATGGACGAGGGTGGGCGCCCCATGGGCGCCTGCATTAGGTGGGGGACTGTCAGATTTTCTGTGTAAGTGAGATGACCGGGTTCACTGCTAGTTGAATCGATCGCCGTAGTGAAGGGCGAGCGTGTTGAGGACACTCTTCCAATTTCTCACACTGCCCACGACATTGCCACCTCGCCCGTCGGTTCTTCGGATGGTGAGATAGAGGACCTTGAGGGCGGCCTGGTCGTTGGGGAAGTGACCGCGCACTCGGACCGATCGCCGGAAGCGGGCGTTGAGAGATTCGATGGTGTTCGTGGTGTAGACGATCGAGCGGACTTCGGCGGGAAAGCTGAGGAACGGGACGAACTCGCCCCAGGCGTCCTTCCAGAGCTTGATGACTGCCGGCACCGTGGTGCCCCACCTCTCTTCGAGCTCGCTGAAGCGCTCCGTGGCGGCGTCGAGGGTGGGGGCGGTGTAGATGGGACGCACGTCCTTCATGATGGCCGGCCACTTGTTCTGGGGCGTGTAGCGCAGGGTGTTGCGAATCAGGTGCACCACGCAGGTCTGGACGTCGGCGCGCGGCCAGGTGGCGCTGATCGAGTCGGGCAGGCCGTTGAGGCCGTCACAGCACACGATGAACACGTCGTCGACGCCGCGGTTCTTCAGCTCGCTCAAGACCCCCAGCCAGTGCTTGGCCCCCTCACCGCCGGTGCCCACCCACAGGCCCAGCACGTCACGCTCGCCCTCGAGGTTCACCCCGAGGGCCACGTAGATGGGGCGGTTGGCGACAGCGCCGTCGCGGATCTTGACGCGGATGGCGTCGATGAAGATCACCGGGTAGATCCGATCGAGTGGCCGGTTCTGCCACTCGAGCAGCTCCGGTCCGATCGCGTCGGTGATCCGACTGATCGTGTCCTTCGAGACATCGGCGCCGTAGATCTCCCTGAGGTGGTCAGCGATCTCCCCGGTGGTGAGCCCCTTGGCGTAGAGGGAGATGATCGACTCGTTGAAGCCGTCCAGTCGTCGGGCGTGCTTGGGCACGATGACGGGCTCGAAGGCGCCTTCGCGGTCGCGAGGCACGTCGATCTCGACCGGTCCGATGTCCGTGTTGATCGTCTTTTTGGTCGTGCCGTTGCGGCTGTTGCCCGAACCCCGTCCGGCAGGGTCGTGGGGCTCGTAGCCCAGGTGCTCGGTCATCTCGGCGTTGAGCGCCGCCTCGAGGACCGACTTGGTGACCTTGGTCAGGAATCCATCGGGACCGACGAGGTCAACTCCCTCCCGGCGCGCTCGGGCCACCAACTCCTCGGCCAGGACCTGCTCCGCCGATCGATCGTCGACGACGAGCTCGTGGCTTGTGGTCTCGGCCGCCTCTCCACTCTTCCTGCTGACTCTTGCCATGGGTAATCCTCTCTCACCCGGGCGACCGTCGCCCGAGAGGTACGGATCACCTCACTTACACAGAATTTCGGACAGACCCGTCGCCCACGCCCTCAACACACGGCCGCGAAAGATCCTCGGCTGGCGAACTCCCGCCGAGGCCCTCGACGAGCATCTACGATCTCTCCCCGAGGCAGGTGTTGCTTCCACCGGTTGAACCCAGCCAGTTCACCTCCTGGGCCTTCACTTAGAGGCTCTACGAGCTGGGGCTCGTTCCCTCGATGGGCACCGTCGGCGACTGCTACGACAACGCCCCGATGGAGTCGTTTTGGAGTTCCATGCAGATCGAACTGCTCAATCGACAACGCTGGCGCACCGTGATCGAACTCTCATTGGCAATCGCCAACTACATCGAGCCCTTCTACAACTACGAACGCCGTCACAGTTCACTGAACTACCTGACGCCCGGCGAGTTCGAAGACCTACACTCAAACCAACTAACCCAGGCTGAATTGCCATAAGGGTGGTGGCACGAACGGGGTCAAGGCTACTAGAGCACCCCCAACGGGATTCGAACCCGTGCTGCCACCTTGAAAGGGTGGTGTCCTAGGCCGCTAGACGATGGGGGCCCGGGTGAGACGACGCTACTCCGTGGTGGTCGGGCTGCCGGGATTTGAACCCGGGACCTCTGCGTCCCGAACGCAGCGCGCTACCAAGCTGCGCTACAGCCCGCAGCGAGTCTCCCCGCAGCCCGACCATCCTAACGCCTCCGACCGGGCGGCTCCGATGGCCCCGTCGCTCGGTGCCGGTCGGGTGAGGTCGGTCCGGCGCGGGCACTACGGTCTCACCCGTGCACGCCACCGACCGCCCGAGTTGCTCCACCCGGCGGGCGGGCGACGGGGCCGTGGCCGACGCGGGGTCGCTCGCGACCGGCGTGGTCCTCTCGAGCGGCCCGTGGCGGTGACCTCCAACCCGCTGGTCGAGACCCTCCTCGCCGAGGGGCGCCGCGAGCCCGGGCGCGTGGCGGTCCTCTGGGGCGACGACGCCTGGACCTTCGGGTCACTGGAGGCGCTGTCGGCGAGGCTGGCCCACGCCCTCGTCGACGGCTGGGGCGTCGCGGTGGGCGACCGCGTCGCCGTGCGCTTGCCCACGCGCCCCGAGGTGCTGGCCCTCAACGTGGCCTGCGCTCGGCTGGGGGCGCTCTACGTCCCGCTCAATCCCGCCTACACCGACCCCGAGGTCCGGGGCCTCCTCGACGACGCGGCCCCGACCGTCCTCGTGGGCGAGGGCCCTCGTGGTCACCAGGTGCCGGTGGTCGGGCTCGACGAGCTGCTGGAGCGCTCTCGGACTCACCCGGACCGGTTCGAGGATCGAGCCCGCGACGAGGAGAGCCCCGCCGCCATCCTGTTCACCTCGGGCACGACGGGCCGCCCGAAGGGGGCCGTCTTGACCCAGGGGAACCTCGTCTTCGGCTGCACGACGCTCAACCGCGCGTGGGGGATCGGACGCGACGACGTCCTCGTGCACCCCCTCCCCCTCTTCCACGTCCACGGCCTCTTCGTCGCCGCCTACTGCGCGCTCGCCGCGGGGGCCACCATCCGCCTGCTCCCCTCTTTCGAGGTCGGTGCGGTGCTCGACGCCCTCGCCGAGGGGACCGTCATGATGGGCGTGCCGACGCACTACACGAGGCTCCTCGCGGACGTGCGGCTGACGGCGGAGAGCGTGCGGGGCGTGCGCCTGTTCGTCTCGGGCTCGGCACCGATGCGGGCAGCCACCCACGAGGCCTTCACGGCGCGCACGGGCCACCGGATTCTGGAGCGCTACGGGACGACCGAGACCGGGATGATCACGTCGAACCCCCTCGACGGTGAGCGGCGGGTCGGCACGGTCGGCCCGGCCCTGCCGGGGGTCGAGGTGCGCATCGCCGGGACCCCGCCCGGGCGCGTCGAGGTGCGCGGCCCCAACGTGCTCGCCGGCTACTGGAACCGCCCGGACCAGCCCGCGCGGGGCCCCGACGGGTTCTTCGACACGGGCGACCTGGGGCGTCTCGACGCCGACGGCTACCTCGAGATCGTGGGCCGGGCGAAGGACCTCGTCATAACCGGTGGCCTCAACGTCTACCCCAAGGAGGTGGAGCAGGCCCTCGACGCCCTCGTCGGGGTGGAGGAGTCGGCCGTCGTGGGGCTGGCCGACCCCGACTTCGGCGAGGTCGTGGTCGCGGTGGTCGTCCCGGGGCCCGGGGCCGAGCTAAGCGCGGACGGGGTCCGCGCGGCGCTGCGCGAGGTGCTCGCGCCCTACAAGGTCCCCAAGCGCGTGGTACTCGCGGGCGCCCTCGCGCGCAACGCCATGGGCAAGGTGGAGAAGGCCCGGCTGCGCCGCGCGCTCGAGGACGGCACCGACCTCCTGGGGTGAGCGGCCGCCGCCGTCAGCCCTCGAGGTCGTCGGCCTCGGCCTCGGGGTGGCGCTCGACGACGAGCTGGCTGATCCGACGGCGCTCGACGGTCTGGACCCGGAAGGTCCAGCGCCCGTGGCGGTACGTCGAGCCCGGCGCCGGGATCTCGCCGGCCAGGTCGAGGACGAAGCCGGCGATCGTCACGTACTCGCCCTCGGGGATCTCGATCCCGAGCTCCTGCTCGACCCGGTCGACGTGGGTCTGGCCGTCGACGAGCCAGCGCCCCTCGCGGATGCGCACGATGGTGGGCTCCTCGCCCTCGTCGAACTCGTCGTTGAGGTCGCCGACGAGCTGCTCGAGGATGTCGCGGATCGAGACCACTCCCGCGACCCCGCCGTGCTCGTCGAGCACCAGCGCGAAGGTGCGCCGCTGGGCGCGCATCTCGCTGAGGCTCTCGAGCAGGTCGCGCGTCTCGGGCAGCATGAGGGGCCGGCGGATCTTGCGGGCGATCTCGTCGGCGTCGGGCAGCGCCACACCCGGAGCCCGCTTGAGCGACGAGGAGCGGAAGAGGTCGTTGACGTAGAGGATGCCGATCACGTCGTCGAGCTCCTCGTCGGCCACGACCGGGAAGCAGGAGTGCCCGGTGTCGCGCACCGCCTCGGCGACCGACTCGGGCGTGACCGGGAAGCTCAGGTAGGCGACGTCGACCCGGGGGGTCATGACGTCGCGCAGCTCGAGCTCGCTCAGCTGGTCGACCCGGGCGTGGATAGCGGCGGCCTCTGGGGAGACGGGTCCGTGGTGCTCGCGGTTGGTGAGGCGTCGCCGGAGCCGGGCGAGCCCCGACGGGGGGTCGTCGCTACCCATCCAGCGCTGAGCCCACCCGCACCGTCGCCGGACGCCACGCGTCGTCCTCGAAGGCCTCGCCCGCGAGCAGCGCGCGGGCGGCCCGGCGCAGCGTGAGCGGGTCCAGGGGCTTGACGACGAAGCCGTCGGCGCCCGCCCGGCGCGCGAGGAAGACGTCGGGTCGCCGGTCGACGATCACGAGGACCGGCACCGAGTCGCTCGCGCCGTAGGACTCGAGGTTGCGCAGCTCGTGGGTGATGGCGATCCCGCCCATGTGGCCGACCTGCATGTCGGTCACGACGAGGTCGACGCCGCCCTCTTCTACCCGGCTCACCGCCTCGGGTCCGGAGGTCGCCTCGACGACCTCGAGGTCCCCTCCGGCCAGGGTCGCCCCGACCTCTCGGCGCAGGGCCTCGACGTCGCTCACCACCAGGATGGTCGCCACGGACCCACTGTAATTGAGCGGTCGGAGAACCTCTGTGGAAGTGGCCCCGACCCCTTGTCAGGGCCCCGGGGGCGTCGTTAGTGTCGTCCCGGGGGAGGGGGATACGGTGTCGATCATTGCCTGGGCCAGGGAGGCCGCCTGTCGGGGCGCCGAGGCCGCCCTCTTCTACCCGGCCGACCCGGCCGAGCGCAAGGAGGACCGGGTCGAGCGCGAGGCGCTGGCCAAGCGGATCTGCGCGGGCTGCGCGGTGCGTGAGGAGTGCCTCCAGGCGGCCCTCGAGCGCCACGAGTCCTACGGGATCTGGGGCGGGCTCAACGAGGTGGAGCGCCGGGCGCTAACGCGCGCGTGAGGCCCAGCCGAGCTGGTAGGGGCTGACCCGGGTCAGCACCAGGAGCAGCGCGAAGGTCGTCAGGTGCACCATCGTGCAGTACTCGCAGATGTTGCCGATGATGATGACCTCGGCGAAGACCAGCCATAGGACGAAGCACATCGCGAGCACGACGAGCGCGAAGCGCGCCACGTGGAGCCACCGCCAGGGCGAGCGCCACGCGAGGGGCGAGTTGATCGCCGTCATGACGACGTAGTTGGCGACCCCTAGGTAAGCGACCGGGATGCCGAGCACGTGGGACTCCGCCGAGGTCGTCACCTTCGCGCAGTTGATCACCCCGCTCGAGGAGCACACCAGCGCGCCCGGGTGGAGGTGGGTGTAGGAGAGGTAGATCGACAGGCCCAGCCCGATCAGGCTGAGGGCGAACGTCGTGTACTCGGCCCAGCGCGGGACGCGCAGGTCCGAGTCGGTCACTTAAGGCCCATCTTCGCCGCGGCCGCCTTCACCCCCGCGCTGGTGCAGACGCTGCCGGGCAGACCGCCGTCGACCGAACAGACGGCCGCGGTCTGGTAGTTGGCGGTGGCGATGATGGCCTGGGTGATCGGGTCCTGGGCGTTGGTGAGGCCCTGGGCGATCTGGTCGCGCGTGTTGCCGTCGAGCGCCGCGGGCGTGTAGCTCGAGCCCACGATCATCACCTGGTTGGCGAAGTTGACGAAGGGGAACGACTCGTTGTTCTGACAGGTCAGCCCAGTGATGTACTTGCAGTTGTCGTACTTCTTGAACAGCGCGTTCTCCTGGGCGGTCGGCTTCTGGAACGGCTGGTAGTAGGTCTTGGCCGCGTTGAGGTAGTTCGTGTACATCTCGACGCTGCGGAAGGCGACGTACTTCGAGTGGTACCGGGCGCGCGCGAAGGTGAACGTCGGCGTGTTGGGGTAGATGTCCCCGGAGTAGCTCGCCATGTTGCCCAGACCCGACCAGGTCCCGAACCGGCTGAGGGCGACGATCGTGGCCCAGCGCTCGGCCGCGCAGTACGGGCAGTACTCGGCGCCGACGTAGAGGATCTCGGGGAGCTTCTTGCCGTTCTCGGTCACCGAGACGAAGGGCAGCTTCTTCATGACCTGGGGCGGCGCGACCCCGATGGCCGGGGAGTTCACCCCGATCGTGTCGAACACCGAGGCCGGCACCGACGTGACCTGGCTCACGACGGCCGGGTTGGCCGGCTGGAAGGCCTGGGCGCCCGAGCCCGACGAGCCGCCGCTGGTCACCTTGATGATCACGAGGGTCGCGACGACGACCACGACCAGCCCGACCGCGATCCAGGTGAAGAGCCCGGCCGGCCGACCGGCGCGGGCGCGTCCCTGGGGGCCCGAACGGGGGCCGGGGCGGCGGGGCGCGGGCTTCTTGTTCGCCTGATTCGTGGCCACGGTGCTCCTTTGAGACTTGGGCCTCAAGGTTAGTGGACCCGCGCGCGGGCCCCGGGGGCGCGGGTCCGTCGGTAAGTTGATTCTTATGGACCTCCCGGTAGTGCGCCCGGCCTCGACGGTCCTGCCGCTTCGTGACGACGGGGGCCCCTACGAGGTCCTCATGCTCCGGCGCAGCCCCCGCAGCGAGTTCGTCGCCGGTGTCTACGTCTTCCCCGGCGGGGCGCTCGACGACGCCGACGAGGCGGCCGGCGCGCGCGTCGTGGGCTGGGACGCCGCTCGGGCCGCGCGCCAGGGACTCGACGACGGGGGCGTCGCCCACGTGGTCGCGGGCCTGCGCGAGCTCTTCGAGGAGGCGGGGCTGCTCGTCGCGCGTGACGCGGCCGGGCGCCCCCTCGTGCCCGACGCCGCCCGGGGGGTGCGGCTGGCCGAGCACCGGGCGCGGCTCAACGAGGGCTCGACCACGATGCGCGAGGTCCTCGAGGCCGAGGACCTCTACCTCGACGCGAGCGGGCTCGTCTACCTCGCCCACTGGGTCACCCCGATCGGTCCGCCCCGCCGCTACGACACGCGCTTCTTCTGCGTGCGCGCCCCCTCGGGCCAGCGGGCGGCCAACGACGAGGCCGAGACCGTCGACGAGTGCTGGGTCCGACCCCTCGACGCCCTCGCCGCCTACGACGAGGGCCGCTTCGACATGGTCCTGCCCACCGTGTCGACGCTGCGCTCGATCGCGGCGCTCCCCACGGTCGAGGCGGTCCTCGACTACGCCCGCGGGATCGAGCGCGTGGACCGGGTCGAGCCCCGGGTGGTCGAGCGCGACGGCGCCCTGATCGTCGAGGCGCCGGGGATCGAGGCCACGATGGCCGCGCCCGAGGCCTGGCGACGGGGTACCGGTCCGCCGTAGGCCTCGCTAGCATGGTCCAGAGCGCCAAAGGAGGGCCACGATGACCACCCAGGTGAACCTGACCGAGAAGGTGACCGACCCGATCGTCCTGACCGACGCGGCGGTCGCGAAGGTGGCCGAGCTCATCGCCGCCGCCGGGGTCGACGAGCCCCTGGCCCTGCGCGTCGCGGTGAAGCCGGGCGGCTGCTCGGGCTTCAACTACGACATGTACTTCGACACCGACGTCGCCGCCGACGACGTCAGCCGGGAGTTCGCCGGGGTGCGCGTCGTCGTCGACGCCCAGAGCGCCGAGCTGCTCAACGGCTCGACCCTCGACTACACCGACGCGCTCCAGGGCGCCGGGTTCCACATCACGAACCCGAACGCGACGCGCACCTGCGGCTGCGGCAACTCGTTCAGCTAGTGGCCCGTCGCCCCTACGCGCTCTGGCGCCGGGCGGGCGACCTGGTCGTCGTCTCGGGTCAGCTCGGCACGATCCCCGGCGCGGACCCGCTCACCTTCGTCGAGGGCGGCGCCCCCGCCGAGCTGCGCCAGGCCCTCGCCAACGGCCAGTCGGTCCTCGCCGAGGCCGGGGCGAGCCTGGGCGACGTCGTGAAGACGACGCTCTTTCTCACCGACATCGACCAGTTCGGGGCGTGCAACGAGGTCTGGCTGGAGTTCTTCGACGACCCGCTGCCCACCCGCAGCGCCTTCGCGGTCGCCGCGCTGCCCTACGGGGCGCAGGCTGAGGTCGAGTTCTGGGCCCACAAGCCCCTCTAGGGCTCGAACTCGGTCGCGAGGCCGAACTTGTAGCCCACCGAGCGCACCGTCTGGATCAGGTGGGCGTTCTCCTCGCCGAGCTTCGCCCGTAGCCGGCGCACGTGGACGTCGACCGTGCGGGCCCCGCCGTAGTACTCGTAGCCCCAGACCCGGTTGAGCAGCGTCTGGCGGGTGAAGACCCGGTTGGGGTTGGTCGCGAGGAAGCGCAAGAGCTCGTACTCCATGTAGGTCAGGTCCATCACCCGCCCGGCGATGGTGGCCTGGTACGTCTCGAGGTTGATCGACAGCGGCCCGTGGTCGACTCGGGCGGCCACCGACTCGTTGCCGGCCCGGCGCAGCCGGTGGCGCAGGCGCGTCGCGAGCTCGGCCACGTCGACCGGGGCCACGACGAAGTCGTCGAAC
>JAKAEP010000098.1 GCA_021818265.1 Actinomycetes bacterium | reverse complement strand
GGCTCGGCTTCGCCGACCTGATCGCCCGGGCCCGCTCCCGGCGGCTCCTGCTCACCGGCACGGTCGCCACGACCCTACTGATCGCCTACTGCGCGCTCGCGGCGCGCTCGCACAACGCCGGGGTCGTCCTCACCCACAAGGACGCCGTCATCCAGGTCGGTCTCGACCTGCTGCCCTTCATCGCCCTGGCGCTGGTGCTCGCCGTCTCGTTCCTCGCCCTCACCTCGCGCTGGCGGGTGGTGCCGTGGCTGCTCGCGGTGATCTTGGCCGGCGAGGCCGTAGTCCTCTTCTTCGTGCCCACGGCCGAGTCGCCCAAGCAGATCACGATCGACACCGCGCCCATCGCCTACCTCCAGGCCCACCAGGGCGAGGGGCGCTTCTTGGACCTCGCCGTCCTCTACCCGAACTGGGGCACGTACTTCTCGCTCTACGAGCTCTCGGCGATCGACCTGCCCTTCCCCATGGCCTTCAAGAACTACATCCAGGACCGCCTCTACCCCGGGCTCACCCCGGGCAACCAGTTCACCGTGAAGGGCGGCATGACCGGCATCGTCGCGCTCGAGGACCAGGTCGTCAAGCACTTCAAGAACTACGAGGCGGCCGGGGTGAAGTACCTGCTCATGAACACCCGGGTCCCGATCGACCCGCGCCTCACCCGGCTCGGGGTGCGCAAGGTCTTCTCCGACTCGGTGGGCCTCGCCACCATCTACGCCATGCCCCACCCGCGGCCGTTCTTCTCGACGACGGACCCCTCGTGCACCGTCACCAGCACGAACCCCGACCAGGCCACCGTCCACTGCGCGACGGCCACGACCCTGACCCGCCTGGAGCTCTCGATGAAGGGCTGGAGCGCCACCGTGAACGGGGTCGCGACGCCGCTCACCACCCTCGACGGGGTCTACCAGCAGGTCGCCGTACCGGCCGGGACCTCGACCGTGACCTACCGGTTCCTCCCGCCCCACGAGCACCTGGCCCTGCTCGCCGGGTTCCTCGGCGTCCTCTTCCTCGTCGGCTCGGTCGTGAACGAGCGGCGCCGCTTCGTGCCGCGCTGGCCCGGGCGCGGGGCCCACGCCTCGCTACAGTGAGCGCGGGAGGCTCGATGGGACGGATCGACGACATCGACCTCACCAAGTCCCTCTCCAAGGAGGAGTCCGAGAAGCGGGTGCTGGCGGGCCAGCGCCGGCTGACCCACCTGCGCCTCCTCACGGCCGGGCTGCTCCCGCCCCACCAGCTCGGCCCGGGCGTCGCCGTGCTCTTCGAGGGCTTCGACGCGGCCGGCAAGGGCGGGGCCATCCGGCGCCTCACCGCGGGGCTCGACCCCCGCCACGTCCTCGTGCGCCCGGTCGGCCCGCCGACCGCCGAGGAGCTGCGCCACCACTTCCTCTGGCGCTTCCAGCGCGACGTCCCCGGGCGCGGGGAGATGACCGTCTTCGACCGCTCCTGGTACGGCCGTCTCCTCGTCGAGCGGGTCGAGGGGCTGATCGACGACAAGGCGGCCAAGCGCTCGGCCGCCGAGATCGTCGAGTTCGAGCGGATGCTCGTCGAAGACGGAGCCACGATCGTCAAGATCTGGCTGCACGTCTCGGCGGGCGAGCAGCTCAAGCGCTTCGAGGACCGCGCCCAGGACCCCCTCAAGCAGTGGAAGCTGACCGAGGACGACTGGCGCAACCGCGAGGGCCGCCCGGCCTACCTGCGCTGTCTCGCCGACATGGTCGCGTGGACCGACCACGCCCACGCCCGCTGGGACCTCGTCGCGGCCGAGGACAAGCACTACGCCCGGGCCGCCGTGATCGAGACCATCATCGAGCGCTGGACCAAGGACCTCGAGCGCCGCGGCGTCGAGATCCCGCCCTCGCGCGGCGAGGACTACCTCGCGTGAGCGGCCGCTACGGGATCACCGTCCCCTTCGACGGGGTGAGCCTGCCCGAGCACCGCGACTGGTACCGGCGCCTGGCCGACCTCGGCTACACCGACGTCTGGTCGGCCGAGGTCGACGGCGCCGACGGGATCACCCCGCTGGCCCTGGCCGCCGCCACCGAGGCCCGCCTGCAGCTCGGGGTCGCGGTGCTGCCCGTCTTCACCCGCGGTCCGGGCCTGCTCGCCATGACCGCGGCGGCCCTGGCCGAGCTGGCCGAGGGCCGCTTCACCCTGGGGCTGGGCGCCTCCTCCCCCGCGGTCGTCGAGCGCTGGAACGCGACCCCCTACGACCGGCCCTACGCGCGCACCCGCGACACGCTGCGCTTCGTGCGCGCGGCGCTCGCCGGCGAGCGCGTCGACGAGGCCTACGAGACCTTTTCCGTCAAGGGCTTCCGGCTCAGCCGGCCCGTCGCGAGCCCGCCGCCGATCCTGCTCGGCGCGCTGCGCCCGGGGATGCTGCGCCTCGCCGGGCGCGAGGCCGACGGGGCGATCCTCAACTGGCTCGGCGCCGGCGACGTCGCGCGCTGCCGGGCCGAGATGGGCGCGGGCACCGTGGCGGCGCGCCTCTTCGTCGTGCCCACCGCCGACGCCGACCTCGCCCGGCGGGTCGGGCGGCGCATGATCTCGTCGTACCTGACGGTGCCGGCCTACGCCGAGTTCCACCGCTGGCTCGGGCGCACCGAGGCACTCACCCCGATGTGGGAGGCGTGGGCCCAGGGCGAGCGGGCCCGGGCCAACGAGGTCATCCCCGACGCCGTCGTCGACGAGCTCATCGTCCACGGCCCGTTCGAGGCGTGCCGCGAGCACCTCGCGCGCTACGTCGAGGCCGGCGTCGAGGTGCCGATCCTCGCGGTCGTGCCGGTGGGCGTCGAGCTGGCCGACGCCGTCGCCGGCCTCGCCCCGCGTTAGGCCGACTCCGCCTCCAAGAGCTCGAGGGCCTCGGCGTAGCGCGCGAGGGCCGCCTCGCGCCGCGCCGGCACGTACTCGCTGGGCACGTCGCGGGCCTCGTAGCGCGCGAGGGCGTGGCGCGCGACGCTCTGGCGGTGCACCTCGTCGGGGCCGTCGTAGATGCGCGCCGCGCGCGCCGCGCGGTACATCGCCTCGAGCGGCAGGTCGGCCGAGTAGCCGAGCGCCCCGTGGACCTGGAGGGCCCGGTCGACGACGTCGTGCAGCACCTTCGCCCCGTAGTACTTGATCATCGCGATCTCGTCGCGGGCGCCCGCCGCCCCGACCCGGTCGATCGTCCAGGCCGCGTGCAGGGTCATGAGCCGGGCCGCGTGCATCTCGGCCGCCGAGTCGGCGATCCAGTTCTGGACCGTCTGCTTGTCGGCGAGCAGGGAGCCGTGGGTGTAGCGGCTCTTCGCGCGCTCGCACATCATGTCGAAGGCCCGGCTCGCCTGGCCCAGCCAGCGCATGCAGTGGTGGATCCGCCCGGGCCCCAGGCGGGCCTGGGCCAGGGCGAAGCCCGAGCCCTCCGGGCCGACCAGGTGGTCGAGGGGGACGCGCACCTCGTCGTAGTAGATCTCGGCGTGGTTGCCGAAGCGCCCGTAGGTGACCCGGGGCTCGTCCATCGAGCCGACGTCGCGCACGATGCGCACCCCCGGAGTCGAGACCGGCACCACGAACATCGAGCTGCCCTGGTACGGGCTCACGTCGGGGTTGGTCACGGCCATCACGATGAGGAGGTCCGCGACAGAGCCGTTGGTCGTGTACCACTTGTGGCCGGTGATCACCCACTCGTCGCCGTCGCGCACCGCCCGCGTGCGCAAGAGGCGCGGGTCGCTGCCGGCCGTCTCGGGCTCGGTCATC
>JAKAEP010000097.1 GCA_021818265.1 Actinomycetes bacterium | reverse complement strand
CGGCGCACGTCGAGGCCGAGCGCGGCGAGCGACGCCGCCATCTCGACGCGGCGCCGGGCGTTCGCCTCGGGCGGGGTCGGCACCGAGTAGGGGTTGTCGGGGGTCACCACGACGTAGGGGCCGAGGGCGGTCAGCGCCTCGAGCGCCCCGACGCGGCGCCCGTCGAGCTCGACCTCGAGCACCGTGGGGGGCGCCTGGTAGCTCGCGGCGAGCTCGGGCGGGACGGGGCCGGCCGTGGCGACAGCGGCCGTGGCGACGGCGAGGGCCGCGCGGGTCGTCGCCGAGGTGCGCGGGCTCGCGGTCACGTCGAAGGCGTGCTGGGTGAAGGGCAGCTCCACGTGGTAGCAGGGGGAAAAGGCGCTGGCGCGGAACCGCGTGACGAAGGCCCGGGCGACCCGGTAGTCGACGAGGGTGTCGTTGGTGCCCTGGACGACGAGGAAGGCGGGGGCGGCACGGCCGATGCGCTCCATCGGCGAGATGGAGCGGTAGAGGTCCTCGTGGCCCTCGTAGGGGAGCTGGACGACGCGGCGCTCGAGGAGGTGGACGAGCCCCTCGCCCAGGCCGTTCCAGTGGTCCTCGTCCCCGGTCATCTCGAGGACCCCGTAGTAGGAGAGGACCGCGCGCACGGATAGGTCGACCTCGTCGCCGACCCCCTCGGGCCGCCAGGCCGGGTCGGCGCCGGCCAGGCCCACCAGGGCCGCGAGGTGGCCCCCGGCCGAGCCGCCCGAGACGACCACCCGGTCGGGGTCGCCGCCGTAGCGCTCGATCTCGCGCTTGACCCAGGCGAGCGCGGCGACGGCGTCTTGCATCGGCGCGGGCCAGGGGTCGCGCGGGGCGAGGCGGTAGTTGGGGGTGACGGCCACCCAGCCGTGGGCCACGAACTCGTGCAGCATCGGCCGGCCCTGCTCGCGCTTGTCGCCGAAGGTCCAGGCCCCGCCGTGGAGGTAGAGGACGACCGGCGCGCCCGGGCCCGCGTCGGGGAGGCGCCAGACGTCGAGGCGGTTGCGCGGGTGCTTACCGTAGGCGAGGTCGCGGTGGATCTCCATCCCCCGGGGGTGGGGGGAGAACTGCAGGGCCGTGCGCCACCACGTGCCGAAGCGGTCCTCGGCCGAGCCAGGGAGGGCGAGGGCCCGGTCCGGCGCGCCCTCGAGGGCCCGGCGCACGACCGTCCGGGACCTGAAGGAGATCGCGAGCAGCGCCAGGTTCTCCACCGCCACCAGCGCCGCGAGGGCGATCACGACCTCGCCCAGGCCGTCGGTGCGCGGCCAGCCCCACCAGTGCAGCAGGGCGATGAGGACGGCCTCGACGACGAGGGCCTGGCCCGCCAGCTCGCCGGCCGCCCAGCCGACCGGGAAGGCGAGGGCCGCGAAGAGCCCCCGGCGCCCCGGGCGCAGAGCGGTCGCCGCCGACAGGGCCAGGAAGGCGCTGAGGGCGAGGACGAGGTAGGCCATCCCCCCATTCTTAGGGTCGCGGGGGCCCCGCGGGCCCGGCCGGCCGGTGGCTAGGGTCGAGGCGTGGAGGCGACGGCGCTCTCTTCGCTGCGCGGGACGGTCGGGCTCTGGACCGCCACCTTGGACTCGGTCCCCCCGATGAGGGCCGTCCAGCTGGCCCAGGAGATCGAGGACCTGGGCTACCCCTCCCTCTGGTTCCCCGAGGCCTGGGGCCGGGAGGCCTTCACCCAGGCGGCCCTCCTGCTCTCGGTGACGACGAGGCTCACCGTCGCGACGGGGATCGCCAACATCTGGGCCCGCGACGCGGTCGCGACGCGCAACGCCGCGCGCACGCTCGCCGCGGCCTCGCGCGACCGCTTCGTGCTCGGCCTCGGGGTGAGCCACCAGCCGCTCGTCGAGCGGCTCCGCGGCCACGCCTACGCCTCGCCGCTCGCGCACCTGCGCGGGTACCTAGAGGCCATGGACGCGGTCCCGATGCACGCCTACGAGGCCGAGACCCCCGTGCCGGTCGTGCTCGCGGCGCTCGGCCCGCGCATGCTCCACCTCGCGGGCGAGCGCACCGCGGGCGCCTTCACCTACCTCGTGACCCCCGAGCACACGGCGGGCGCCCGGGCGGCCCTCGGCGACGCGTTCCTCGTCGTCGAGCAGGCGGTCGTCCTCGGCCAGGACCGGGCGACGTACCTCGAGCGGGCCCACGCCCACCTCGATTTCTATACAGGCCTTGCGAACTACCGGAACAACTGGGCCCGGCTGGGCTTCACCGACGCCGACTGGGTGCGCGGGGGCTCCGAGCGGCTCTGCGAGGCGCTCGTCGCCCACGTGGACCTCGAGGGGGCGCGCGAGGTCGTCGCCCGGCACCGGGCCGCCGGGGCCGACCACGTGCTCCTCCAGGTGCTCGGCGAGGGGGCCGAGCCCCCGCTCGAGGAGTGGCGCCACCTCGCCGAGGGCGTCACGGGC
The DNA here is from genome assembly GCA_021818265.1 of Actinomycetes bacterium. Taxonomy (GTDB): domain Bacteria; phylum Actinomycetota; class Acidimicrobiia; order Acidimicrobiales; family RAAP-2; genus RAAP-2. The sequence continues at coordinate 1,375 of JAKAEP010000097.1, read as the reverse complement.
TAGCCCCAGTTCGGAACCGGTCTCCAAAGCGGCGGCGACACCCGGGGGCTAGGTTCGGCCCGTGGCCGAGGGAACACCCGACCGATCGGCGCGCGACGCTCTGATCGAGGCCACCGTGCGGCGTCTCTGGGCGGCCGACGAGGGCGAGCTGCGCATCCTCGACATCTGCCAGGAGACCGGGCTCTCGACCAGCGTCATCTACGGCCACTTCCGCTCCCGCCAGGAACTCATCGACGCGGCCCTGCTCACGATCCTCACCGAGATCACCGACGGGATCGTCCGAGGCATCGAGGGCGTCCTCGACGGGCCCCACCCGACGGGCCGGATGCTCGACAGCCTGCACCGCTATGTCACCGACCCCGCCCTCGAGGGCGCGCACACGAGGAACCGCCAGGCCTACTTCCGGGTCTCGGCGACCGCCCTCGCCCGGCCGAGCCTGCGCCCGGGGTTCCTCGAGGTGTACTCGCGCTACATGGCGCGCTGCGCCGAGCTCTACGACGAGGCCGTGCACCGGGGCCTCCTGCCCGACACCCTCACCGGGCGCCAGTGGGCCCTCTTACTCGAGAGCCAGATGGTCGCGCGCGCCCTGCACGACCTCGACGCCGACTGGGACGACCAGGCCGACTGGATGCTCGCCCTCGCGCGCCTCACTGGCGCTGGCGAAGGCACGAGCGTCGCCGACTAGGAGGCCGGCCGCCCGCTCGGCGGGGCGGTCACGCGGGGTGCCCCGCGCCGGGCCCCCCGGGGGCCCGGCGCGGGGCCCTACTGGCGCAGCGCCCGGACGTACACGATCGGTGCGGCGCCGCCCCGGGCGAAGCGGACCTTGAGGTGGACCCCGCGGAACGAGTGGAAGAGCCGCTCGAGGGCCGCCAGCCGCTGGTGCGCGGCGGCGTTCTCGCCCCGGACGTCCACCGTGATCAGCACGACGGCCCCCGGGAGGAGCTTCGCGCCGAAGGCCCGTAGCGCCGCCGTCTCCGCCGCGGTCAGCGTGGAGTCCCCCGCCACGAAGCGCACCGTCACCCGTCCGGGCAGGGGCGGGGCGGTGAAGGTGAAGGTCCGGCTCGCCGAGATAGCGAGGTAGGTGGCGTCGGCGGCCTTGGTCACCGTCACCACGCAGGTGCCGGGTGACGTGGCCGTGAGGACGCCGTTGGTGATCTCACACCCCTGGGCCGTGCCGTCCACGACCGAGTAGGTCACCGCACCGTTCCCGGAGCCGCCCGAGAAGGTGAGCGTGAGCCCCTCCCCCACCCGCGTCGAAGTCGACGAGCTGGTCGAGGTGACCGTGATCGGCGCCTGGTTCTCGGAGGGACCGGTCGGGCCACCGCCACCACCGCCACCACCGCCACCGCCACCGCCACCCCCCCCCCCGCCCGCC
>JAKAEP010000020.1 GCA_021818265.1 Actinomycetes bacterium | reverse complement strand
CGGGCCCAGACGTCGAGGGCCACCGCGGCGATCAGGAGCAGACCGAGCACGATCTGCTGGTAGAGCGGGTCGACGCCGAGCAGGTTGAAGCCGTTGCCGATGAGGGCGATGAACAGCACCCCGATGGCCGTGCGCACGACCGAGCCCTCGCCGCCGGCGATCGAGGTGCCGCCCACCACGATGCCCGCGAGCACGGTGAAGGCCAGCTGACTCCCCCCGCTGCCCGCCTGGGCCGAGAGCAGCCGCGAGGTGTCGATCACGCCGCCGAGCCCCGCGGCGCCGCCGGAGATGACGAAGGTGACGACCCGAATCAGGTTGACCCGCACGCCGGCCAGTCGGGCCGCCTCGGCGTTGCCCCCCGCGGCCACCACGTGGCGGCCGAAGGTCGTGCGCGCGAGCAGCAGGGCGAGGACGGCCACGAAGACCGCCGACATCCACACCGCGCTCGGGATCGTGAGGAACTGGGTGTTGGCGAACTTGAAAAAGCTCGAGGTCGCCGAGAGCACGACGAGGTTCCCGCTCGTGACCTTGAGCGCCGCCCCGGCGATCACGAAGGAGGTCGCCAGCGTCGCGATGAGCGGGTTGATCTTCAGCACCGTGACGATGAGGCCGTTGACGAGGCCCACCACGAGCCCGGCCACGACGGCGAGCACGATCGCGAGCACCGGCTGACCGTGGAGGGCCAGTTCGCCCGCGATGACCGTCGTGAGCCCGTAGGTCGCGCCCACCGACAGGTCGATGCCCCCGGCGACGAGCACCAGCGTGCCCGCGGCGGCGATGTCGAGGTAGGACGCCTGCTGGTCGAGGATGTTGATGAGGTTCGCGGTGTGCAGGAACGGCGAGCTGGCGATCGACAGCACGACGAAGAGGATCACGAAGGGGATGAAGATCCCCGCGAGCCGCCACGACTTGAGGAGCCGGGCCATCGCCCCGCCCGCGCCTGCCCCACCCCCGTCGCCCAGGGGCGTCTCGAGCTGTTCGGTCGCGGTCATCGCACTCCTTGGGGGTCGCTGGTCTCGGAGAAGGCGGCCGCCAGGACCGCCTGCTGGTTCATCTCGTCGCCCTCGAGCTCGGCCACGATCCGCCCCTGGCGCATCACGAGTACCCGGTGGGCGAGGCCGAGGACCTCCTCGAGCTCCGAGGAGATCACCACCACCCCCATGCCCTCGCGCGCCATCTCGGCGATGAGGTCGTAGATCGCGCGCTTGGAGCCGACGTCGACCCCCCGGGTCGGCTCGTCGGCGATGAGAACGCGCGGCCCGCACATCACGGCCCGGGCGAAAAGGATCTTCTGCTGGTTGCCGCCCGAGAGCATCGCGACGGGCATGCGCTGGCTGGCCGCCTTGACCGTGGTGCGCTCGAGCAGCGAGGCGACGGCCCGGCGCTCGCGCGCGCCCGACACCCAGCCCAGTCGGCTCACCAGGTCCAGGCGCGAGAGCGATACGTTCTCTCTCACCGAGCGCCCGACGAGGAGTCCCATCTCCTTGCGCGACTCGGGGATGAAGGCCAGGCCGCGCTCGATCGAGTGGTGGGGTCCCCGGCCCGCCAGGTCCTCCCCCGCGAGGCGCACCGTGCCGCGCTGGGCCCGGGCGTCGCGGAAGATGGCGCGCGCGAGCTCGGACCGACCCGCCCCGACGAGCCCGGCGATGCCCACGATCTCACCCCGACGCACCTCGAGCGAGCAGTCGCGCACCCCCGGCGCCACCAGCCCCTCGACGCTGAGGACGACCTCGGCTCGGCTCGGCGGCGGGGTCTTCTCCGGGAAGGCCGCCCCGAGCGAGCGCCCGAGCATGCCCTCGATGAGGGTCTCCTCGGTGGCGTCACCCGCCGCGACCGTGCGGATGACCCGGCCGTCGCGCAGGGTCGTGATCTCGTCGGCCAGGGCCAGGACCTCCGAGAGGAAGTGCGAGACGAGGATCACCGACTTGCCCTCTCCCGCGAGGGACCGGATGATCGCGTGCAGCGCCGCCGTCTCGTGCTCGGCGAGGGCGGCCGTGGGCTCGTCCATGATGACGATCGACGCGTCGCGGCTGAGCGCGCGCATGATCTCGACCTTCTGCTGGTCCGCCGTCGTGAGCTGGCCCGCGAGCCAGTCCGGCGAGAGCCGAAATCCCACCCGCTCGGCCAGCTCGCGAAAGCGCCGGCGCGCCTCGCCGCGACGCACGAACCCCCCGCGATGGGTCTCGGCGCCCAGGTAGACGTTCTCGGCCACGGTGAGACCCGGGACGATCGCCAGCTCCTGGGCGATCGTCACGATCCCCTTGGCCAGGGCGTCGCGCGGCGAGCGCAGGGTGAGCTCGACCCCACCGAGGCGAACCGAGCCCTCGTCGGGGGTCAGGACCCCCGAGATGATCTTGCCCAGGGTCGACTTGCCCGCGCCGTTCTCACCGATCAGGGCGTGCACCGTGCCGGCGCGCACCGTGAGCGACACGTCCGTGAGGGCCGGGACGCCCCCGAAGCGCTTGGACACCCCGGCGACGACCAGGTCGTCGCCGGGGGTCCTCGCGGCCCGGGGGGTGTCCTCGAACGTGCCGGTGGTCACGTCGTCAGCTACGGGCTAGGGGCGAGCGCTCAGCCCGGCCACTGCGCCGTGAACTTCCCGACCGTCGCCTTGGTGAGGATGCCGTTGTCGGGCAGCTTCGCCACGGGGTTGATGACCCCGGAGTTCTTGCCCGTGCGGATCGCCTTGATCAAGGCGATCATGCCGAGCTGGCCCTCGGAGGCCGGCGCCTGAGCGACGTCGGCGAACCACGCGCCGCTCTTCACGCCGGCGAGACCGGCCGCGCTCGCGCCGTAGCAGACGAGCTTGGTCGTGGTGTTCTTCGCCGCCGCGAGTGCCGCCTGGGCCCCCTCGCAGTCCTGGTCCGAGCCGACGATCACGTTGACGTCGGGGTTGGCGACCAGCATGTCCTGGACCTGGGTCAGGGCCGTCGCCTGGTTGTACTGCCCGTCCACCTGGTCGACGATGGTGGCCTTGGAGCCCAGTCCGGCGGTGAAGGTCTTGGTGATCTCCGAGTCCGGCTCGTAGCCCTCGAAGTTGTGCACGAGGCCCACCTTGCACGGCGACGCTGAGCCGCAGGCCTGGAGCGTCAGCTGGGCCAGCTGGCTGCCGATCTTCGAGGGGAAGAAGACCACGTTGGCCGACAGGCCCCGCACCTGGATCCCGTCGCTCGCGTAGTTCGAGCCCAGGATCTGGTCGATGTTGACGACCTTGATGTGCTTGGCGAGGGCCTTCTTCACGGCCGGCACCAGGGCTGCCCCGTAGATCGGCTGGGTGATCACGCCCTGGTACTGGCCCGAGTTGATGACGTCCTGGAGCTGGGCGACCTGGGTCGTGTACGAGTTGCCCGCGTCAAAGACCGTCACCGAGACCCCTTCGGCCGCGGCGACGGCCTTGGCGGCGGCCAGCATCGGCGCGTCGTAGCTGTTCGCCACGGCGTAGGACAGGTACGCCACCCGGATGTGCTTGGGCGCCTTGTGCTTGGTCGCGGCCTGGGCCGTCGCACTGAGGCCGACGCCGACCGAGGTCAACGCGAGCATCGCGCCCGTCGTCGCGACCACGCCGCGACGCCATCTGCTTCTAACCATGGATTCCCCCCTTGAGTGGCCGAGCGCACCGTGCCCTCGACGCTGTTGCCCCGATCGCGCCCACGGGGCGTGGGACTCGCCGACTCGATCCCCCGACCCGCAGCCGCCCCGGGCGTACTGCCTTGGGCAGTGACAGTAGCCATGTTCAATGAACGTGTCAACCTATAGTGAACACTTCACAACCCCGGGCCGCCCCACCGGGCCGCCCGAGGTCGCCGGCCTACTTCTTCGTGTACTGGTAAGGGTTCTCGCGCTTCTGGCGCTCGGGGACCTCGGGGTGCATGCCCCCCTGCCAGGCCTCCGCGCCCAGGGTGTCGGCGAGGTACTCGACGCTCTGGGCGACGGTGTCGCGCACGTGGGCGAGGTCCACCCCGACGAGGCGGCCCTCGGACTTGACGACGTTGCCGTCGACGAGCACCGTGTGGACCTCGTTGCGCTGGGCCTGCATCACGACGTGCCCGTAGGGGTTCACGATCGGGAACATCACCGGCGAGTAGTCGTTCTTCAACAGCACGAGGTCGGCGCGCTTGCCCACCTCGATCGAGCCGATCGCGCCCTCGAGGTCGAGGGCGCGAGCGCCGCCCATGGTCGCCCACTCGACGACCTCCTCGCAGCGCAGGTCGAGGTTCGTCACCGTGTCACCGGTCAGGTGCGCCTCGAAGTGCTGGCGGGAGCGGTCCGCGCCGACGGTGGTGCGCATGGCGGTGAAGAGGTCGGCGCTCCACCACACGGTCGTGTCGTGGCTGAGGGAGATGGGGATGTCGAACTGGCGCAGGCGCCACGACGACGGGTAGCCCTGGCCCGCGCTCTGCTCGCTCTCGGTGGACACCGACGCGTGCCCGCCCGAGGCGGCGATGCGGTGGTAGGAGTCCTCCGAGAGGCTGCTCGCGTGGACGAAGATGACCTTGTCGTCCATGCAGCCGTTGTCGTGCATGAGCTGGATCGAGGTGTCCCCCGTCGCCCCCCACACCCCGGCGTGGGTGGTGACGGTCACCCCGAGGTCCTTCGCCACCGCGAAGGCCGCCCGCTCGGGGAACTCGGGGTCCCCGGTCACGTCGAAGGCGATCTGGAAGCCCAGCATGTCCCCCTTGCCGTCGAAGCGGCGCGTGTAGAACCGGCGGAACTCGGGGCTCGCCGTCCACTCCCAGGGCCCCTGCTGGATGTTGCCGTAGGCGAGGACGAACCGGCCGGGCGTCGCCTCGAGGGCGTCCACGGCGGCGTCGGCGTGCTCGACGCTCTGGAGGCCGTGGGACCAGTCGACCGAGGTCGTCACCCCGGCGTCGAGGGCCTCGAGGGCGCTGAGCAGGTTGCCCGCGTAGACGTCCTGGGGGCGGAAGTTGCGCCCGTGCTCGAGGTAGTACCAGACGAAGTACTGCGACAGGGTCCAGTCCGCGCCGTAGCCCCGCATAGCGGTCTGCCACATGTGGCGGTGCGTGTCGACCATGCCCGGCATGACGATGCCGTTCGAGCCGTCGATCTCGAGCGCGCCCTCGGGCGCGGCGAGCCCCGGCCCCACCCCGGCGATCGCCCCGTCGACGACCAGCACGTCGCTGTCCGCGAGGACCCGGTGCTGGCCGTCCATGGTGACGACGGTGGCGTTGCGAATGACGACGGAGCGCCCGTGCTCGAGCGACTCCCCACGAGAATTGACCGGACCAGTCACGTCCCCTCCCCCCACGAGTGGTGTGGCGCGCAGCGTAGCACCGTGTTAAGTGCTGTCAATGAGGACTGTACGGCCCAGTCCCCCGGCGGCCGCGGCGCGGGCGGCCCCGACCGCGCGCCGGACGGGACAAGGCGGTTGGCCCGGAGGGTTCCCCTCGCCAAGGGCCGTCGCCGTGCGGTATGTTCAGGTTCACTGAACGTTGGGGGGATCGCATGGCCAGAGACAGGTCGGGACGCGTCGCCGTCGTGCTCGGGGGGACCCAGGGCATCGGCAAGGAGCTCGTGAAGTCGCTCGTCGCCCAGGGGTCGACGGTCTACCTCTCGGGACGCACCATGGAGAGCGCCGAGAGCGCGGTCGCCGAGGTCGGCGGGGACACCCACCCGCTCGCCCTGGACCTGTCGGACCCGGCGTCCCTCGGCGCGGCGCTCGCCGGGGTCCCCCGGGTCGACGACCTCGTCATCGGGGCGATCGAGCGTGACGCCAACTCCATCAAGGACTACTCGGTCGAGCGCGCCCTGCGCCTGGTGACCCTGAAGCTGGTCGGCTACACCGAGGCCATCCACCAGCTCCTCGACCGCTTCGGCCCCGAGGCGTCGGTCGTGCTCTTCGGCGGCCTCGCCCTGGAGCGGCCGTACCCCGGTTCGACCACCGTGTCGACCGTGAACGGCGGCGTGGTGGGCATGGTGCACTCGCTCTCGTGCGAGCTCGCGCCGGTGCGCGTCAACGCCGTGCACCCCGGCATCGTCGGGGACAGCCCGTACTGGGAGGACAAGGACAACTCCGGGATCGTGAGCCGGACCCCGCTGGGTCGGCTCGTCACGATGGGCGAGATCGTGAGCGCGGTCGAGTTCCTCCTGGACAACCAGGGCGTGAACGGCGTGAACCTCGCCGTCGACGGCGGCTGGCTCCGGAAGTAGCCGTGTACGCCACCACCCGCATCGACGACCACCTCGCCGAGACGCCGGCGGAGTACCGCGGCCACTCCCGCGGCTACCGGCGCCAGGTCCTCTTCGGCCGGGAGACCGGCTCGGCGCACCTCACCCTCTCGGTCGGCCAGCTCGACGCCGACGGGTCGATCGACGCGGTCGTGCACTCCCACGAGACCAGCGTCTACGTCCTGGGGGGCACCCTCGCCGTGACGACGCTCGGCCAGGTGACCCACCTCGGCCCCGACCACTGCATGGTGCTGCCCGTCGGCGAGGTCTACGCCGTCGCGGCCGTGGACGGGCCGGCGCGCTGGCTCCAGATGGTCGCCCCCGGCGAGATCGACGACGGTCGGCGCCGCGACACGTTCTTCACCGGTGACGACCTCACCGGGCGCGGCCCGGTGGTGCCCGACATGCGCGACCCGCGCAACCGCAACGCCGTGCGCTTCGACGCCGCCTCGATGGACCTCGGCCGGCTCGCCGGTGGCTCCGACGTCAACGCCCCGACCGTCTCGCCCTCGATGGCCACGGCCCTGCTGGCCTACAGCGGGATCGGGGTGAAGATGCTCCTCGACCAGAACACCGGCGCCCAGCTCCACACCCTGTTCATGGTCGACTACCAGCCCACCGCCATCGCCCACCCCCACGACCACCCTTTCGAGGAGGCCTACGTCTTCTTGGCCGGGCGGGTCCACGCCCTCGTCGACGGCGAGGAGATCGCCTTCGGCCCCGGCGACGTCCTGTGGTGCGGCGTCGGGGCCGACCACGGCTTCGAGAACCGCGGGGACGAGCTGGTGCGCTGGATCGAGGTGCAGGCACCCCAGCCGCCGGCGCGCCACTCGTACCGCTTCAGCCGCGAGTGGGAGCACCTCGCCGCCAAGCTGGAGGGCTGACGGGCGCCGGTAGTGTGGGCGGTCGCGGCGCCGGGTGAGCGAGGAAGGGTCCCAGATGGCCACAGCGAAGAGGTCCGCCACCCCGCACCCGTCGCGGCCCGACGCGGGCGGCGCCGGGGCCCCCGCCGGTAACGGCCGCGCGCGCAACGGCGCGAAGGCCCCCCTCGCCCCGGCGAACCGCCTCGCCTCGGGCGTGGTGGGGGCCCGGTTGCGGGCCCGGCGCGAGGCGCTCGGGATCTCCCTGCGCCAGTTCGCCCGCGACCTCGACGTCTCGGCGTCGTTCATCTCCCAGCTCGAGACGGGCAAGGCCCAGCCGTCGGTGGCGACCTTCTACTCGATCTGCGCGGCCCTCGACCTCTCCCTCGACGAGCTGTTCGCCGCCGGGGACCCGCCCCGGGACCACGCCGCGGGCACCGACGCCTCGCACAATGAGTGGCGCGGCGGGGCCGACACCGCCCGCAGCGTCGAGCCCGGCACCGAGAACGGCGACTCCCCCGTCGTGCACCCCGACGAGCGACGGGTGCTGGTGCTCGACTCCGGGGTCACGTGGGAGTCGCTCACCGCCCGGCACGACAAGACGGACTTCATGTTCGTGCGCTACGAGGTCGGCGGGAGCTCGACGCTCGACGAGCGGCTCATCCGCCACGTCGGCACCGAGTACGGCTACGTCATGAAGGGGACCCTCGAGGTCACCCTGGGCTTCAACACCCACGTGCTGCACGCGGGCGACTCGATCTCGTTCGACTCGAGCCGGCCCCACCGACTCGCCAACATCGGCGACGAGCCGGTCGAGGCGATCTGGGTGAACCTGGAGTTCCTTCGCCCCTAGGCCTCGCCGGGCGCGAGCGCGCGCAGCACGCAGAACTCGTTGCCCTCCGGGTCGGCCATCACGACCCAGGTGACCGAGTCGTCCTGGCCGACGTCGACGCGCTGGGCCCCGAGCGCCTCGAGCCGGGCCACCTCGAGGGCCTGGTCGGCCGGGCGCAGGTCGAGGTGCACCCGGTTCTTCATCACCTTGCCCTCGGGCACGGGCAAGAAGAGGATGTCGGGGACGACCCCCTCCTCCGGGGACCCGGCGGGCGGCTCGAGGACGACCTCGTCGTCCTCCTCGTAGGTCACCCGCCAGCCGAGCGCCTCGGACCAGAAGCGCGCGAGCGCCGCGGGGTCCGCGCAGTCGAACGAGACGTTCTGGACCCGCAGCCCCATGGGGCCGAGCCTACGCCGCGCCGTCCCCGGCGATCTCCTCGAGCGTGCGGCCCTTGGTCTCGGGCAGGAGGCGCGTCACCGCCAGGCCCAAGACGGCCGCCCCGGCCGCCACGGCCAGCATGCCGCGCAGCCCCAGGCTCGAGTCGAGCGAGGGCACCATGAAGACCCCGACGAAGGCGCCGAGCTTGCCGATCCCGGCCGCGATGCCGTGGCCGGTGGTGCGCTGGCTCACCGGGAAGACCTCCGAGGGCAGGACGAAGGTCGTCGTGTTCGGTCCGAACTCGACGAAGAAGTAGCTGACCCCGAAGATGAGCACGAAGGGCACGATCGCGGTCGTCAGCACCGGGACGGCCGCCAAGACGGCGAAGCAGGCCACCATCACCGAGAAGCCGATGTACTGGAGGCGGCGGTGCCCGACGCGGTCCATGCGCGCCACGGCGAGCAGGTACCCCGGCACCGCGAAGACGACGAACATGGCCAGCGACCAGAGCAGGTTGACCTTCAGGGTGCCCGTCGGGGCGACCCGCGCCAGGATCACCGGCAGGGAGAGGGTGTTGCCGTAGTAGGCGTAGTCGAAGAGGAACCACGCGCCCGCGGTGCCCAGGATGAGCCGCCAGGTCGCGGCGCTCGAGATGAACTGGCGCCAGGTCACCCGGGCGCTCGCCGTCGCCGCGACCGGGCCGTCGGAGACGATCTCGCCCTGGGCGAAGTCGACCAGCGAGCGGGCCGCGGCCTCGTGCTCGCCCTTCACGTGGTGGACGAAGCGCGGCGACTCGGGCATGCGCCCGCGCAGGTAGATCACCGCCGCCGCGGGCACCGCGCCGAGCGCGAGCAGCAGCCGCCAGACCACCGGGTCGGCGAGCCCGACCGACAGCAGCACCAGGGCCACCAGGGGGCCGACGATGAGCCCGAGGGCCTGCATCGAGAAGACCAGGCCCACGAGCCGGCCGCGGTCCTTGCGGTTCGAGTACTCGCTCATCAAGACGGCCGACACCGGGTAGTCTCCCCCGACGCCCAGGCCGAGGACGAAGCGCGCCACCACGAGCCAGATGAACGACGGCGCGGCCGCCGAGGCGAGGGCGCCGACGATCATGATGGCGGCGACGGTCACGTAGGTCGTCTTGCGCCCGAAGATGTCGGCGAGCCGCCCGAAGACGAAGGCGCCGACGAACGCGCCGAGGATCGCCGCGCCGGTCACCCAGCTGCCCTCGGTCGTGGTGAGTCCCCACTGGGTCTTCACGAGCGAGGCGACCGTCGAGATGACGAAGAGGTCGTAGGCGTCGGTGAAGAATCCCATCCCCGAGACCACGACGGCGCGGCGGTGGAAGCGGCCCGTCGGCGCCTCGTTGAGCAGGTCGATGGCCGTGCGCACCACCACCGGGGACTCGGCGGGGGCGACGTCGGAGGGGCTCTCGTGGGTCGGGTGCAGGAGATCGTCCATAGTCCGAGTCTCGCGGGAGGGCCGTCAAACGCGCAGTGGCCCCGGTTAACCGCGGGTGAACTCTCCGTGAAGGTTTGCCCCCCTCGGGGTCCCCTCCGGGACCATCGGCCGGTCCCGGTCGCGCGCTCGTAGCATCGCGCCATGGGAATCGGCCACGTCCTGTTCGACGCCGACGGCGTGCTCCAGGAGCTGCCCGGCGGGTGGCGCGAGCGGGTGCGGCCGTACCTCGGCGACCGGGCCGAGGAGTTCCTCGAGCTCACGTGGCGCGAGGAGTGGCCGTGCCTCGAGGGCGCGGTCGACTACCTCCCGATGCTCGCACGCCACCTCGAGCTCTTCGGCGTGGCCGTGCCCGCCGAGAGGTTCTTCTACGACGTGTGGTGCGACGTTCGCGTCGACGAGCACTCGGTCGCGCTGGTCGGCGCGTTGCGCGCCCAAGGGCTCGGCGTCCACCTCGCGACCAACCAGGAGATGCACCGGACGGCCCACATGCGCGACGTCCTCGGCTACGACCGGCTCTTCGAGCGAAGCTTCTACTCCTGGCAGGTCGGCCACGCCAAGCCGAGCCCCCGCTTCTTCGAGGTCGTGCTCGAAGAGATCCGTGCCACCGGCGAGAACGTCCTGTTCATCGACGACAGCCTCGACAACGTCGTCTCGGCGCGCGCGGTCGGACTCCACGCGGTCCACTGGAGCCTCGAGCTCGGCCACGACCACCTGCGAACGCTCCTCGCGGGCTTCGGTCTCTAGCCGGGCGGCTCCCGGACTCTCAGCCCTTCCGGTCCGACCCGGGGCCGCGAGCCGGCTCAGTGGAGCCGTCGCGCCAGTCGCCAGGTCGACAGCGCCAGCAGGGCCGCCGCGAAGGCGAGCAGCACGCCCAGCTGACCGGCGATCGAGGCGATCGTGCCGTGACGCGACAGGAGGATCGTCCAGGCGTCGACCGCCCAGGCGTGGGGCGTGACGTGGCCGACGTCGCGCATCGCGGTCGACACGATCGACAGTGGCCACATGCACCCGCCGAGCATGGCGAAGGCGATCCCCACGGTCGGCCCGATGGACGTGGCCTGCTCGGGGGTGCGGAAGACGGTGCCGGCCAGCAGGCCCGCGCCCACACCGACGAGCGACCAGACGACGACGAGGGCGCCGGCGGCGAGCGGGTCGCCCCAGGAGACGCCGAAGGCGACCGACCCGATCGTCACGATCAGCACCGACTGCACCAGGGCGATGACCAGGTAGGTGAGGCCCTCGCCGAGCACGACGTGACGCGCTCGCACGGGCCCCGCCAGCATCCGCTCGTAGAGACCGAGACGACGGGTCTCGACGATGGTCGCGCCGCCGGCCAGGGCAGAGAGGAAGACGAAGAGAACGAGCTCGGTCGGGGCGCTGTAGGAGAAGCCCTCGGGCAGGGTGCTCGAGACCGTGTCGGCCCGCACGGTCCGCACCGCGACGCGCGGCAAGACGGCGTCAAGGCCCCGCGCCGTCGCGAGCGCGGCGTCGTAGCCCGCCGGCGAGTGGTCCGAGGCGAACCGCGCCGCCTGGACCAACGCGCCTCGGCCCACGATGACCGACGCCACGGCGGTGGCCGCCGCCTGCTGGACGCTGTTCACGCGCTCGGCGTAGACCGTGACGACCACCGGACGTCCCGAGCGCTCGGCCGCCGCCAGGTGGGCGGGCACGACGACGCCGGCCGCGACCTCCCCGCGCGCCAGCGCCGTGGTCAGAGCTGGGGTGGTGGCGAAGGGCACGACCTTCAGGCCCGGAGACCGCTCGAGTGCGCTCACGAGGGCGCGACCCGCGGCGTCGGTGCCGGTCGACTCGACCCCGACGGTGAACGTGGAGAACCCGCGCACCGTGGCCCCGATGATCACGATGACGACCACCGGGAGGACCAGCAAGAAGAAGAGCGACGTGCGGTCGCGCGCGACCCGGGTCAGCGACGCGCGGGTGATCGCGAGGACCCTCATGAGACAGCCCGCCGGGCGAGGCTCGCCGCCACGGTTCCGGTCACCGCCGCGAACGCCAGGATCGCCAGGATCGGCCCGGCGACGCTCGAGAGCCCCCCGCCGACCGTGGCGAGGTCGGTGTAGCCACGCAGCGCCCATCCGTTGGGCGTGAACAGGGAGAGGGTCCGCATCAGCGGCGGCGAGGACGACAGCGAGACGAAGTTTCCGCCCAGGAGGGCCAGGCCGAACGTGAGGATCGCCGCGACGCCCTCGGCCTGGCGCTGGGTTCGCGCCGCTGAGATCACGAGGGCCGTCAGACAGACCACGGCGAGCACCATCGCCAGGCCCAGGACGCTCGCGGCGAGGGGGTCGCCCCACCGGGCCCCGAAGGCCGCCGACGTGATGACACCCACCGTGGCCAGGCTGGCGACGCCGTAGACGAGGACCGAGAGGGCCTTGCCGACCAGGATCTCGAAGGGGCGGATCGGGGCGGCGCGCATCCTCTCGACCATCCCCTGAGCCCGGTCCACGAAGAAGCTGCGCGACGTGAAGCCGATCGTGAACAGCAGGAAGAAGATGGCCATCGCCGGGCTGTAGTAGCTGATCGCCGTGAGCTCGCGGGCGCCGACGGGGCGCTGGAGCGTGCGTAGCGGGATGGCCAGCCCCTGGGCCAGCCTCGAGAGCTCGCCCAGGTCGAGCGGCGACGCCGACTGGACCGCGGTCATCACCGACAGTCGGTCGGCGTTGATCTGCGCGGTGAACGACTCGACCACGGCCCGGGCCACGCCGCCGGCGGCGGAGTTGTTGACGCTGGTGACGACCGCGAGCGCCTTCGGGGCCGCTCCCGCCACCGAGGTGCTGAAGCCGCTCGGGATGACCAGGGCCGCGGCCACCGACCCGGTTCGGACGTCGGTGCGCGCCGCCGAGTCGCTCGGGAGCCTCTTGAGCGTGATGATCGTGCGCAGGTCGGGCTCATCGAGCGCGCGAATGAGGCCGGCGGCGACGGATCCGTGGTCGGCGTCGACGACGCCGAGTGTGAAGTGGAAGCTGGCGGTACCCCGGAAGGCGGCCGACATGACCCCCGCGATGAGCAGCGGCGCGACGACCCCGATCACGATCGCCGATCGGTCCCGCAGCCGCTGACGGAGGTCCTTGCGGGCGATGACCAGCGCCGCGCGCACCGTTCAGTCCCTCAGCGCGGTGCCCGTCAGGTGGAGGAACACCGCCTCCAGGTCGGGCTCGGTCACGTCAATGGCGTTGATGCTCACGTCGACGCCGGCGCCCGCTTCGAGCAGGCGCGGCAGCATCTCGCGGCCGGCCCCGGCGATGATCTGCAGTGACTCCTTGGTGGTCGCGACGCTGTCGACGCCGGGGAGGGCACGACACCGGGCCGCGAACCCCACGAGGTCGCCGGTGGCGGAGATGTCGATGCGGTCGCGCTCGCCGAGCCGCTCGACCAGTTCGCGGCGGCTGCCCTCCGCGATCAGCCGACCGTGGTCGATGATGCCCACCCGGTCGCAGACCCGCTCGGCCTCGTCCATGTAGTGGGTCGTATAGAGCACCGCCATGCCGGTCTCGCCCATCGCCGCGACGTGTTCGAGGATGGCGTGACGGCTCTGGGGGTCGACCCCTACCGTCGGCTCGTCGAGAACGAGGAGCCGGGGGTGGTGCAGGAGGCCGGCGCCGATGTTGAGCCGACGCTTCATTCCGCCCGAGAACGAGTCGACGCGGTCGCGCGCCCGCTCGACCAGGTCGCACACCGCCAGCACCTCGGCCACCCGCGCCGACAGCTCCGCGCCCGACAACCGGTAGAGCCGCCCGATGAATCGCAGGTTCTCCTCCGCGGTCAGGTCGGGGTAGAGGGCGATGTCCTGGGGGACGTAGCCGATGAGCTCCTTGACCGCGAGGTCGCTCCCGACGGCGCGGCCGTCGACCCGCACCTCCCCTCCGTCGGCGTCGATCAGTCCGCAGACCATCTTGATGGTGGTCGTCTTGCCCGCTCCGTTGGGACCGAGCAGGCCGTAGACCTCGCCGGGCGCGATCGAGAAGGAGACGTCACTGACCGCGGCCCTCTCACCGAAACGCCGGACCAGCCCGACGCACTCGAGCAGGGCGTTACCGGCCACCAGGCGAGGCTACGAGGGTCCTCCCGCCGCCACCAGGGAGGAAGGTCACCCGCTGGTGACGCGGTTCCTCGTCGGCGCGTCTAGGCGAGGGGGACGGACTGGGCGAAGTGGAAGCGGTCGGTGGGGTCGTAGCGCGACTTCACCTTCGACAGGCGGGCGAGGTTCGCGCCGTAGTAGGCGCGGGCCCAGTGGGCGAGGGTCGGGTCGATGTAGTTCACGTAGGCTCCCTCGGCCGGGTCGATGACGTCGGCGCCGAGCCAGCGCAGCCACCGCGCGCCCGCGCCGACCTCGGCCGGTGACGAGCCCGACCCCCAGGAGTACGTCGCCTGCAGGCCCGCCACCTTGTCGCGGTGGACGAAGGCCGTCGCGTCGCTCGCCACCCGGTTGACGGCCCCGCCGTAGCCGTCGAAGGCGAGGCCGCCCCCGAGGGACGGGGCGTCCCGGGCCAGCCGCTCCACGGCCGCCGCCCACTGCGCGGTCCGCGCCCGGCCCTCGGGCGCGCCGACGAAGGACGACTTGGCCGCGTAGGCCTCGTGACCGAGCACCCCGCCCGGCCACTCGCCCGCGGTGTGGCACGCCGCGATCGTGAGACTCGCACATCCCGCCTCCACCCTCATCGCCTCGAGGTAGTCATCGCCGGCGACGAACGACGAGCTGGCCGGGCCGACGAGCCCCGCGAGGCGGGTGAGTCGCCGCTCGAGCGCGGCGCTCGAGCCGCAGTAGACGCCGTTCACCTGGACGACGAGGCCGCTCGCGCCCTCGGAGAACAGCTGGCAGTTCGACCAGGTCTCGTCGGGCTCGGCCGCGATCCAGCGCTGCCACCCCTCGAGGACGGCGGCCGCCCGGCCCCAGGGGTAGCGCTGGGAGAACACCGCGAGCGCCGGCGCCGGCTCCAGCGACAGGTGAAAGGAGGTGACCGCGGCGAAGTTGCCCCCGCCCCCGCCGCGCAGCGCCCACCACAGGTCGGCGTGCGCGTCGGGCCCGACCCCGATCTGGTCGCCCGCCGCGGTGACCGCCCGCGCGCCCAGCACGTGGTCGCACGTGAGCCCGTAGCGACGGGCCAGCACCCCGACGCCCCCGCCCATCGCGAGGCCCGCGACCCCCACCGTCGGGCACGTCCCGCCCGGCACGAGGAGGCCGTGGCGCGCGACGGCGTCGTAGAGGTCGATGAGCTGGGTGCCCGCGCCGACCTTGGCGACCCGTCGGCGCGGATCCACCTCCACCGCGTCGAGCCCGCCCACGTCGATCACGAGCCCCGGGGAGCTCGAGTAGCCCCCGTAGCTGTGGCCACCCGAGCGCAGCGCGAAGGGGACGTCGTGGGTGCGGGTGAACTCCAGGCAGCGCGCGACGTCGTCGGATCCCCGACAGAGCGCGATCGCCGCGGGGTGCAGGTCGCTGAAGCGCGAGTTGTAGAGGAGGGCGGCCTCGGGATAGCGCGGCTGACCGGGTCGGACGAGCCGGCCGTCGAGCCCGCTGGCGAGCCGGCTCCAGGGCGCCCGCGCGTAGCGGCTGGGCTCGCCGCCGGCCGCCGCCGGTGCGGACCGCTCGGCGACGACGAGCGCGCCCGCGGCGCCGAGGGCGCCCCCGAGGAGGGCCCGGCGGCTCACGCGCGGTCGGGACATCCCGTGACGCTACGTCACCGCCGCGCGCGGTCGGCCGCGCGCACCGCCGGGGTCGGGCCGGCCCGCTACCCTCGCCCCATGGGCTGGTCCAGCTACGGCGCGTTCCTCGCCCTCGCCGCGGTCGTCGTGGTCATCCCCGGACCGGACCTCGCGGTCGTGACCCGCGCGACCCTCCTCGGGGGAGCCCCGCGGGGCCGGTGGACCGCGCTCGGGATCGCGAGCGCCAGCCTCCTCCAGGGCGGGGCGGCGGCCGCGGGTCTGGGGGCCCTGGTGCGCGACTCCGTGGTCGCCTTCGACGCGTTGCGCATCGTCGGCGCGGCCTACCTCGTCTACCTGGGGGTCCACGCATGGCTCTCCGCCCGGCGCGGCGACTACCCGGACCTCGCCGACGTCGCCGCCGCCTCGGCGCGGACCCCCGCGTGGCGGGGCTGGCGCCAGGGCTTCGTGACCAACGTCACCAACCCCAAGGTGCTCGTCTTCTACCTCGCCGTCCTCCCCCAGTTCCTCCGGCCCGGCGCCGCGCCCGCGTGGCTGCTCGCCGTCGCCGGGAGCCACGCCGTGCTCACCCTCGCCTACCTCTGCGCCGTGTCGGCGGGGATGGCCCGGCTCCGGCGAGTCCTCGGCCGCCGCCGGGTGCGACGCGGCCTCGACGCGGTGACCGGCACGGCCCTCGTCGGCTTCGGCGCGGCCCTCGCCCTCGAGCGGCTCTAGTCGCCTAGCCCGCGGCCGACATCGTGACGAAGTCCCGCGAGTAGCTCGCCTGGAAGAACCGGTCGGGCGACTGGACCATGGTCGAGTTGAGCCGGTGGCCGTTGCCGGGGGCGGCCAGTCCGGTCGGGCTCGCCGGGCTGTAGTAGGCGAAGATCGTCCAGAAGGGGTTCATGTCGAGGGCCATCGCGCGCACGGCGCCCGCGCGCACCAGGACGCTCGCGAGCTGGACGATGTTCATCGGGCCCTCCACGTAGACGAGCGCCCCGTCCTTGGTGATGCCGAGCCCCGAGCGCGGGGTGTCGACGACGTTGTTGAGCGACGATCCCCAGCGTGAGACGTCGTTCGCGACGAGCCCGGGCACGGGCCGGGCGTTCTCGACGAGGAGCGTCAGGTTCTGGCGCACCGCGACGACCCGCGGGGTCATCCCCACGTCGACGCCCCACGCGCCCACGTTCACCGAGCCGTTGCGATAGATGACGAGCGACGCGGCGCCGCGCACCAACGGCGCGACGAGGTGGCCCTCGGCGAGGTAGCCGCCGTGGGCGTCCTTCATGAGGAAACCCCCGTTGAAGGCGGCGACGAGGGTGCGCGCCGCGCCCGGCGTCACCGGCGCGGTGTGGTGCCAGAAGAGTCCCCCGGGGCTGAGCGAGCCCGAGTAGAGCTGGGCGCGCAGCAGTCGGGTGTCCATCCAGGCCACGGCCGCGACGTTCGACGGACGGCCGGGCAACCGCAGCCAGGTCACGTAGAGGGCCGGGTGGCCGTCGACCCGCCGCCCGACCGGCCGGTAGATGCCGAGCCCCCCGGGGTAGCGCGCGCCGAAGGGCGCGAGGTTCGCCGGGGCCGGGAGGGGCTGGGGTGTGCGCGTCGCGCCGGCGGGCGCCTCCCCAACCGGTCCGCTCGTCGCGACGAGCGCCAGGGCCAGGGCCGTCGCGAAGGCGACGACCGCCCGCCTCGCCCCACGCACCCGCACC
Source organism: Actinomycetes bacterium (assembly GCA_021818265.1). GTDB lineage: Bacteria > Actinomycetota > Acidimicrobiia > Acidimicrobiales > RAAP-2 > RAAP-2. The sequence continues at coordinate 1,279 of JAKAEP010000020.1, read as the reverse complement.
ACCGACTCCCCGCGATCCATAGCTCCCCCGGGTCTACCCACCCCAGGTAAGGGCGGGCTAAGGACGCTCGCCGGACGGAGGGGAACGCTCCGTCTCCCGTGGTGTCGCGACCGGCTCTTAGCCACCACTTAGGTAGGTGCGCTACACCGTCTCGGTGGATCGTCCCCGCGCCCCGAGGGCGAACGCCTGGCCGTCGCGCCCGGTCCCCGCCGACCGGGGTCGCGCGGCGAACCGGACCGCCCCCCGCCACGCCCGGCCCCGCGCCGCGCGCCGGGCCTCGGTCGAGGGGAACGAGCGGCTCACCGCGGGCGTGGCCGTCGTCGTGTTCGTCCTGCTCTTCTTCGAGGGCCTGACGATCCTGAGCGTGCACTCCCTCCTGCACTGGCACGTCTTTATCGGGCTCCTCCTCATCCCGCCGGTGTTCGCCAAGATCGCCTCGACGGGCTGGCGCTTCACGCGCTACTACGCCGGCAACCCCTCGTACCGGCGCCGGGGCCCGCCGCCGGCGGTGCTCCGCCTGCTCGGGCCCGTGCTCGTCGTGCTGACCGTCGCCCTCTTCGCGACCGGGGTCGTCCTCGTCGTGGGGGCCCCCGTCTCGTGGCGCCCCCAGCTGCTCCAGTGGCACCGGCTGGTCTTCGTCGCCTGGTTCGGCGTGACGGCGATCCACGTGCTCGGCCACCTCGCCGACACGCTCACGCTCGCGCCGCGCGACTGGGCCCGGCGCACCCGCCGACAGGTGCGCGGCGCCTCGGCGCGCCAGTGGGTGCTCGCCCTCAGCCTCGTCGCCGGCCTGCTCGGCGCGCTCTGGGTCACGCCCTACGCCGCCGGCTGGCGGTTCTGAGGGCCGGCCCCGGACGAGTCGGGCCCGGCGCGACGTCGCGGTCGCCTCGCCGCACGTGCTAGCACGGAGGGATCGACGCGACCCCACCCCCGAGCAGCGGCGCCCCGGGCGGGCTCGAGCTCGTCGGCCTGACCCGGCGCTTCGGGACGCTCACGGCCCTCGACGACCTCTCCTTCTCGGTCCCGTCGGGCCAGGTGGTGGGCTTCCTCGGCCCCAACGGAGCCGGCAAGACGACGACCATGCGCGCGATCTTCGGGCTGACCGACCTCGACGCCGGCTCGGTCCGCTGGAACGGCCGTCCGATCGGCGCCGCCGAGCGCCGTCGCTTCGGCTACATGCCCGAAGAGCGCGGCCTCTACCCGAGCATGCTGATCGCCGAGGAGCTCACCTACCTCGGGCGGCTCCACGGCATGAGCGCCTCGGACGCCGCCGCGGCCA
>JAKAEP010000096.1 GCA_021818265.1 Actinomycetes bacterium | reverse complement strand
GACGACCACGAGGTGATCGCCTTCGGCGACCTGCGCATCGACCTCGCCCGGCGCACCGTCGCGCGCCGCGGGACCGAGGTCGACCTCTCGCGCAAGGAGTTCGACCTCCTGGCGCTGCTCGCGTCGCGCCTGGGCCAGGTGGTCACCCGTGAGGCGTGCCTCGACGCCCTGTGGTGGGGGCTCGACCTCGCCGACACCCGGACCCTCGACACCCACGTGAAGCGGCTGCGCCAGAAGGTCGAGGACGACCCCGCTCACCCCCGCCACCTGGTCACCGTGCGCGGCGTCGGGTTCCGTCTCGACCCGTAGGCTCGCAGCGTGCGCGCGGACGAGCTGGCCCCGGACTTCTCCCTCGTCGACCAGGTCGGTAAGACGCGGACCCTGGGCGACCTCCTCGCGGACGGCCCCGTGGTCCTCTTCTTCTACCCCGCGGCCCTCAGCCCGGGCTGCACTCGCGAGTCGTGCCACTTCCGCGACCTGGCGGGCGAGTTCGCCGCGCTCGGCGCGGGCATCGTGGGGATCTCCATGGACGAGGTGGCCAAGCAGGGCGACTTCGACCGGCGCCACCACCTGGGCTACCCCCTTCTGAGCGACCCCGACGGGCGCGTCGCCGAGCTCTACGGCGTCAAGCGGTCGCTCGGGTTCCTGCGGGTCAAGCGCACGACCTTCGTCATCGGCTCCGACCGGCGGATCCTCGCCGTCGTGGCGAGCGAGGTCTCGATGAGCGCCCACGCGGACCGCGCCCTCGAGGCGCTGCGCCAGCGCGCCGCCTGATCAGCCCGCGATGAGTCGCGGCCCCGGGTCCTCCAGGTAGTCGGCGATGTGGCGCAGCACGCGACTCGCGAGCGCGCCGTCGACCTGGCGGTGGTCGAAGGACATCGCGAGCTCGGTGACCTGACGGACCACGACCGCGCCGTCGACGACCCACGGGGCGGGCGCCACGCGGCCGACCGCGACGATCGCGCCCGTGCCCGGGGGCAGGATCGGCACCGCGGCGTCCACGTTGAACGGGCCGACGTTGGTGATGGTGATCGTGGTGCCCAGCATGTCGTTGGGCGCCGTGGTCCCGGCGCGGGCCGTGTCGACGAGGGCGTTGAGCGCCCGGGCCATGCCGACGAGGTCGAGCCGGTCGGCGCCCTTCACGTTGGGCACGATGAGACCGCGCGGGGTGTCGGCCGCGATGCCCAGGTTGACGACCCGGCGCACCACGACCTCGCCCTTGTCGGCGTCGAAGCTCGAGTTGACGCCCGGGAAGTGCCGGGCCGCGTCGCACACGGCCATCGCCACGATCGCGAGCGGCGAGAGGCGCACGCCGGCCAGCGCCGGGCGCTCCTTCAACGAGGCGAGCAGCTCCATCGTGCGCGTCGCGTCGAGGCGCACCCAGACGGCCGCGTGCGGGGCGCTGAAGGCGCTCTGGGTCATCGCCTCGGCCATCGAGCGCAGCACCCCGCGCACGGGGATCCGCTCCACCTCGGGCCCGCTCGACCACGGGGCGAGGTCGTGGCCGACGAAGCGGGTCGAGGTCTCGGGACCCGTGACCGGCGGCCGTGACGGGGCCGGGGTCGGCGCGCCCGCGAGCAAGGCCTCGACGTCCGCCCGGGTGATCAGGCCGTCGCGACCGGTGCCGCGCACGCCGGCGAGGTCGATCCCGTGCTGCTTGGCGTAGAGGCGCACCGGCGGGGTCGAGCGCGGGGCGAGCGCGGGGGCGCCCGAGGCGGCCACCGGGGCCGGGGCGACGGGTGCCGTGGCGACGGGGGCCGGGGCCCCGCGCCGGCGGCGCGTGCGGGTCGCGGCGCCCTCGTCGCCGACCCCGTAGCCCACGAGGACGGCCTCGCGGGTCTTCTCGATGGGCTCGGCCGCGGGCGCGGCGGCGGGTGCGGCCGGGGCCGACGCGGCGGTCTCGATCGTGACGAGCGGCTTGTGGACCTCGACCACGTCGCCCACCGCGTGGTGCAGCTCGACGACGGTCCCGGCGAAGGGGCTCGGCAACTCGACGGTGGCCTTGGCGGTCTCGACGTCGACGAGCGGCTGGTTCAGGGCGACCGTGTCGCCGACCGCCACCTTCCAGCCCACGATCTCGGCCTCGACGAGGCCCTCGCCGACGTCGGGCAGGAGGAAGACCTCGCGGCTCACGACTCGAACCCCATCACCCGGTCGACCGCGTCGAGGATGCGGTCGACGCTCGGCCGGTACTCCTCCTCGAGGCGCGAGGGCGGGTAGGGGGTGTGGTAGCCCGACACCTGCAGGCCGGGCGCGCGCAGCGAGTAGAAGCACCGCTCGGTGAGCGCCGAGACGATCTCCGAGCCGATCGAGGCGGTGTGGGGCGCCTCGTGGACGACGACCAGCCGGCCGGTGCGCTCGAGCGACGCGGCCATCGTGTCGAGGTCGAGCGGGGCGATCGAGCGCGCGTCGATCACCTCAAGCGACAGGCCCTCGGCCTCGGCGGCCTCGGCGGCGCGCAGCATCGTTCGCACGCTCGCCCCGTAGCCCACGACGGTCACGTCGGTGCCCGGCCGGCGCACGACGGCGTCGAACAGTCCGAGGGGCGCGCGCTCGGTGTCCACCTCGCCCTTCTCCCAGTAGCGGCACTTGGGCTCACAGAAGATGATGGGGTCGTCGTGGGCGATCGACTGCTGGATCATCCAGTAGGCGTCCTCGGGGGTCGCGCAGCTCACCACGCGCAGCCCCGCGGTGTGGGCGAAGTACGCCTCGGGGCTCTCGGAGTGGTGCTCGATCGCCCCGATGCCGCCCTGGAAGGGCAGGCGGATCACCAGACTCATCGTGTAGACGCCGTCGCTGCGCTTGTGGAGCTTGGCGACCTGCGAGACGATCTGGTCGAAGGCCGGGTAGACGAAGCCGTCGAACTGGATCTCGCACACCGGTCGGTAGCCCCGGATCGCGAGGCCCACGGCGGTGCCCACGATGGCCGACTCCGCCAGGGGGGAGTCGATGACCCGGTCCTCGCCGAAGTCCTTCTGGAGCCCGTCGGTGATGCGGAAGACCCCGCCGAGCTTGCCGACGTCCTCGCCCATGATGAGGACCTTCTTGTTCTCCTCCATGGCCCGGCGCAGCCCCTCGTTGAGGGCCTTGGCCATGGTCATCGTGGTCGTCGCCATCAGTGGCCGCCTCCCGCTACGCCCAGCTCGACCATCTCGCGACGGCCCTCCTGGATGAGGGGGTGCTCGTCGGCGTAGACGTGGTCGAAGATGGTGAGAGGGTCGGGCTTGCCCATGGCGAGGACGTCCTCGCGCAGCTGGAGGGCGATCCCCTCGGCCTCCTCGGCCACCTCGTCGAAGTAGCTCGACTTGACGGTGCCCTCGCGCACGAGCAGCGCCTTCACCCGCTCGATCGGGTCGCGGTGGCGCCACACCTCGACCTCGGCGTCGATGCGATAGCGCGTCGGGTCGTCGGAGGTCGTGTGGGCCCCGAGACGGTAGGTGTAGGCCTCGATCATCGTCGGCCCGCCCCCCTCGCGGGCGTTGTCGAGGGCCCGCTTGGACACCTCGTACACCGCGAGCAGGTCGTTGCCGTCGACCCGCACGCCCGGGAAGCCGAAGCCGTGGGCGCGGTGGTAGAGGGGGATCTTGGACTGGATTGACGTCGGCGTCGATATCCCCCACTGGTTGTTCTGGCAGAACAGGACGATTGGCGCGTTGTACGACGACGCCCACACGAACGACTCCAGCACATCGCCCTGGGAGGAGGCGCCGTCGCCGAAGAAGGCCATCACGGCCTCCTCGGCGCCGTCGCGCTGGACGCCCATGGCGTAGCCGACCGCGTGGAGGGCCTGATTGCCCAGCACGACCGTGGGCACCGAGTGGCGGTACTTCTGAGG
>JAKAEP010000095.1 GCA_021818265.1 Actinomycetes bacterium | reverse complement strand
GTCGATGGTCCCGTCGAAGCCCGAGCTCGGCGAGAGGATCCAGGCGTTGACGGCGTCCATGGTCGCCTGGTCCGCCGGGGTCCACGCCTCGGGCTCCTCGCCGTTGCCCCCGGCGAAGGTCGAGCGCGGCAGCAGGGTGACCCCGAAGACCTTGAGGCCGTGGGCGTGGGCCCGATCGACGAGGACCCGCAGCGCGGCCTCGATCCGTGGGGCGGTGCCGTAGGGCGGGATCGGGTGGGCCAGGTTCGACCCGCCGGCGCCGAACCAGATGTCGTTGGTCCCGAGGAAGACGACGACGTCCTTCACGCCCGGCAGGGCGAGCGCGTCGGGGCCGAAGCGCGTGACGCCGGGGAGGCCGCCGTCGAGCTCGGCGAAGGTGGTCCCCTTGGGGAAGACCGACACGGTGTTGCCCGCGATCCCCTCGTCCACGACCGCCAGCTGCTCGCTGGGCGCCAGGTGGCCGATGCGGCGCTGCAAGAGGGTGGGCCAGCTGAGCCCGGCGTTGTTGAACCCCTCGGTGATCGAGTCACCGAAGGCGACGACCGTCCCCTGGGCCGGCGAGCCCGAGACCGCGATCGCCGAGAGCCAGCGCATGTTGAAGTCGCCGTAGACGAACGGGGTCGCCGCCGGATCGGAGGTGAGGTCACCCGCGCCGTTGCGGGTCCCGTAGGAGTCGATGTGGCCGGTGCAGCAGTTGTGGATGCTCACGACCGCCGACCCCGAGACGGCCAGGCTGATCGCGAGCGTCTCGCCGGCGTGCACGCGCAGGGCGATCGGGTCGCTCATGACCCGGGCCCCGGCCGCGATGGTCACCGAGGGCTGCCCCGCGAAGGTCACGGGCACGATCGTGCCGGGGACGACGGCGGCGCCGCTCTGCTGGAGGCCCACGGTGACCGCGGCGAAGGTCGTGGGGGTGAGGCTCCAGGTGTTGGAGAGCTGGATCTCGAGCGAGGTGCCGCCGACCGCGACCCGCGCGAGGTCGCGGAACGTCGCGTCGACCGCCGGGACGGGCTTGAGGGCGTGGAGCGTGTAGAAGAAGTCCATCGGCGAGGTCCACGTCGTGACCCACCCTGACCCGTTCGCCGACGGGGCCGTCGTCGAGCTCGTCGGCGCGACCGAGGTGGTCGTGGTGGTCGTGGTGGTCGTCGGGGAGGCCCCCAGGGCCGAGACGAGGACGACCACGGTCCCCGCGATGATGGCCACCGGGGCGAGGAGCGCCCGGACGGCCCGGGCTACGGGCGAGCGCCGACGCGGACCCATCGGCTAGGCGAGCTCGGAAGGGCGGACGGCGACTCGCGCGCACGGGGTCGTGCGTGTGCTGCGGCGCCGAGGCGTCGAGGGAGACGCGGTGGACGCCGCCAGGGGGGTGTGGGCTGTGGAAAACGGGTCGGTTATGACTCCATGTTAGGTGAGGGGCGCCGCGATCCCCGGTGTGTCGAGGCCACGGGGACGAGGCGGCGCGCGTGCGCGGCGAGGCTCAGCGAGTGGCCGACGGCGCCCGACGGAGCTGGCTGAGGCGCACCCGGCCCCCGGTGCGCAGAACCGCGCGGCGGTAGACCCGCGCGGCGTAGACGGCGACGACGACGGTGGAGGCGACGCTCGCGATCACCGAGAGCGCGAACTGCCACCAGGTCGCCTCCCCGAAGCCGACGAGGGCCGGCATGGCGAAGGGCGCCGTCGGCGGGAGGTAGGCGAGGACCTTCACGAGGACCGACGGGCTGCCCGAGCTCACGCCGACGAGCGAGACGATGTAGCCCAGGATGAGCGGCAGCGAGAGCGGCAGGGCCATGCTCTGGACCTGGTCCTGGCGCTCGCCGAGCGAGCCGGCGGCGGCGTAGACCCAGCTGTAGAAGGCGTAGCCCAGCACGAGCCAGAGCAGGGTCGCCCCGGCGACGAGGGGGGCGGCCCCGTGGACGAAGCTCGAGCCCACCACCCGCCCGAGGACGAGGGCGAAGACGACGAGCGAGGCCGCCTGGGCCATGGCGACCGAGCCGATGCCGAGCACCTTGCCCGCGAGCAGCTGGAGGGGCCGGACCGTGGCGAGCAGGACCTCGACGACCCGGCTGGCCTTCTCCTCCATCACCCCCATGAGGGTCCAGGTGAGGTACTGGGTGAGGACGATGAAGTTGAGGATGACCCCGAGGAGGGCCGTCGTCTCGGCGGCGGTGGTGGGCTTCTTCGCCGGCTCGAGGCTCACGACGGCGAGGGGCTTGGCCCCGGCGATGACGGCCACCTGGCTCGGGGTGAGCCCGGCGCGCGCGTACGCCCCCTGCGCGCCGAGGCTGAGTGACACCGCGCGCACGAAGGCGGCCCGAGCCGAGGTGTCCGTGGCGGCGAGGGCCTTGTCGAGGAGGACCGAGCGCGACGGATCGATCGCGACGTCGATCCGGCCCGCGCGAAGCGCCGAGCGCGCGGCGGCCAGCCCGGGCTCGGCGACGAGGCGCACCGTGAGCCCGACCCGGTGGGCCAGCGCCTTGAGGTCGACCTCGAGGGTGGACGAGCCGCCGACGACCCCGACGGTGGCCCGCGGCGCGCTCGTCGTGCGCAGCGTGGGGATGACGATGATCGCGGCGATCGCGAGGAAGAGCAGGGCCGTCACCACGCGGAAGACCCGCCCGCGGAGACGCTCGCGGATCTCCCGGCCGGCGACGAGCCCGGTCTCGCCGAGGGGGTTGCGCCGGTCCCGGGGCACTCTCGGGGTGGGGCTCACCGCCCGGGCCCGCCGGCGTCGCCAGAGGCGCGCGGCCGCCACGACCACGACCAGCGCGGCGACGAACCAGGCCGGTCTCACGCGCCGACCGACTCTCGGAACACCTCGGAGAGGCGTCGGCGCTCGAAGTCGAACTTCGTGACCCGCCCGGCGGAGCGCGCCGCGTCGAGCACCGCGTCACTCGTCGCGGTGTCGAGGACGAGGCGGACCTCGCCCCCCTTGATCTCCGAGACGGTGACCCCGGCGAGCCCTCTGGCCCAGGCCCCGTCGCGGTCGCCCTCGACGCGCACGGCGAGGCGCCGGGCCCCGGCGGACGTGAGGTCGTCGACGGTCCCGCTCGCGACGAGCCGGCCCCGGTCGATGATCGTGACCGACTCGCACAGGTCCTCGACCTGGTCGAGCTGGTGGCTTGAGAAGAGCACGCAGCGTCCGCTGCGGGCCTCCTCCACCAGGACCTGGCCGATGACGTCGATGCCCGTCGGGTCGAGGCCCGCCAGGGGCTCGTCGAGGACGAGGACCTCGGGGTCGTGGACGAGGGCCGCGGCGAGCTGGACGCGCTGCTGGTTGCCGTGCGAGAGCGACTCCACCTTGTCGCCGGCCCGGTCGGCCACCTCGAGCCGCTCGAGCCAGCGCGCGGTGGCCGCGGCGGCGTCCGAGGCGCTCATGCCGTGGAGCCGCCCGAGGTAGGTGAGCTCCTCGGCGATCAGCATGCTCGGGTAGAGGCCGCGCTCTTCGGGCATGTAGCCGAAGCGACGGCGCTCGGCAGCGCCGATCGGACGGCCGTCCCAGCGGACCGAGCCGGCGTCGAGGTCGGTCAGCCCGAAGATCGCGCGCATGGTGGTCGTCTTGCCGGCTCCGTTGGGGCCGAGGAAGCCCACCACCTGGCCCGAGGGGACCGAGAAGGAGAGGTCGTCGAGGGCCGTGAGCGTCCCGAAGCGCCGGGTCAGGCCCACGAGCTCGAGCCCGCCCGGGGCGCCGATGCTCGGAGGAGGGGTCGCGTCGATCCCTCCGTGCTAGCACGCCCGGCGAGGCGGCGGCGACGTCGCGCCGGGGCCGATTCGTCGGGGTCAGCCCACCGAACCGCCAGCCCTCAGAACCGCCAGCCGGCGGCGTAGGGCGTGACCCAGAGCGCGCCGAGCAGGCCGACGGCGAGGCTGAGGGCGAGCACCCACTGGCGCGCCGAGGCGCCGCGCACCTGTCGGCGGGTGCGCCGGGCCCAGTCGCGCGGCGCGAGCGTGAGCGTGTCGGCGAGGTGGCCGAGCACGTGGA
>JAKAEP010000019.1 GCA_021818265.1 Actinomycetes bacterium | reverse complement strand
GGTCCCGGCCGCCCCCGCGCCGGCGCCCACCCACGTGGCGCCGGCCAACGTGGTGCGCTCGAGCGCCCCCGCCCCCGTCCGCCCCGCGCCGCCGCGCGCGCCCTCGCCCGAGGGGCCCACGACGATCCGCCCGAGCCAGCGCGCGGGCGAGGCGACGCCGGTGCGTCCGCGCCCCCCGCTCAGCCAGTCGGGCCGACCGATCCCGCCGCCCCCGCGCCCCCCGCTCAGCCAGTCGGGCCGGCCCATCCCGCCGCCCCCCGGCGTGCGCCGTCCGGGGCCCGGGGGAGCGGGCCGACCCACGACCGGGGCGGTCGGGCGCCCGATCAGCGCGCGGCCCAGCGCGCCACGACCGGGAGCGCCCGCGCGTCCCGGCTTCGGTGGACGGCCCGGTGCGCCGACCGGCGCGCCCGGCGGACGGGGCCCGGCCCGAGGTGGCGGCGGCCCCCGCGGCTCCCAGCGCAAGACGACCCGTCGGCGCCGACGCAACATCGAAGAGCTCGAGCCGACCCAGATGACGACCTGGCAGCCGAGCAGCGCGCCCGTGCCCGAGGGCGAGGTCATCATCGAGCGCGGCTCGACCGCGAAGGACGTCGGCCCGAAGCTGAACCGCTCGGCCGCCGACATCATCCGCTTCCTCTTCCTCCAGGGCGAGATCGTCACCGCCGTCCAGAGCCTGAGCGACGACATGATCGAGCTCTACGCGGCCGAGGTCGGCGCGACCGTGAAGCTGGTCGACCCGGGCGAGCAGCGCGAGGCCGAGCTCCTCGCGAAGTTCTTTGACGAGGACGACCAGGACGACACGATCCCGGCCGTCTCGCGCCCGCCCGTGGTGACGGTGATGGGCCACGTCGACCACGGCAAGACCCAGCTGCTCGACCGGATCCGCCGGACGAACGTCGTGGCCGGGGAGGCCGGGGGCATCACCCAGCACATCGGCGCCTACCAGGTGAGCTGGCACGGCCGGCTGATCACCTTCCTCGACACCCCGGGCCACGAGGCGTTCACCGCCATGCGGGCCCGTGGGGCGAAGGTCACCGACGTCGTCATCCTGGTCGTCGCGGCCGACGACGGCGTCATGCCCCAGACGGTCGAGGCGATCAACCACGCCAAGGCGGCCGCCGTGCCGATCATCGTGGCGCTCAACAAGATGGACAAGGCCGAGGCCAACCCCGACCGCGTCCTCCAGCAGCTCTCCGAGCAGGGCCTCGTGCCCGAGAAGTGGGGTGGCGACACCCTGACCGCCGAGGTGTCGGCCCTCCAGGGCACGGGCATCGACGAGCTGCTGGAGCAGGTCCTGCTGGTCGCGGACCTCGCCGACCTCGAGGCCCGGCCGAGCGGCCGGGCCGTCGGCACGGTCCTCGAGGCCAACCTGGAGGTGGGCCGCGGCCCGGTGGCCACGGTCATCGTCCAAAAGGGCCTCCTCGAGGTCGGCGACCCGGTGGTCGCCGGTCCCGCCTACGGCAAGGTCAAGGCGCTCATCGACGACCAGGGCCGCCAGGTCAAGTCGGCCGGCCCCTCGACGCCGGTCCAGGTGCTGGGCTTCTCCGAGCCGCCCTTCGCCGGGGACGAGATGCGCGTCGCCCACGACCTGGCCCACGCGCGCTCGCTCGCCGAGGCCCGCGCCCAGCGCACGCGCCTCGTCGGCCAGCAGCCCGTGGCCGCCGGCGGCGGGGCCCGGCTCGAGGACCTCTTCGAGCAGATCCAGCGCGGCGAGACCGCGACGCTCAACATCGTCTTGAAGGCCGACGTGCAGGGCTCGCTTGAGGCGTGCACCGAGAGCCTGCGCAAGCTCGAGCGCGACGACGTGAAGCTCGTGATCGTCCACCGCGGCGTCGGCGGCATCACCGAGAACGACGTGCAGCTCGCCAAGGCCTCCAACGCCACGATCATCGGCTTCAACGTCCGGCCGGACCGGCGCAGCCGCGACCTGGCCGAGGCCGAGGCCGTCGAGATCCGGACCTACGAGATCATCTACAAGCTGATCGAGGAGATCGAGGCGGCCATGCTCGGTCTGCTGAGCCCGGTCTACGAGGAGGTCGTCACCGGCGAGGCCGAGGTCCGCGAGGTGTTCCGCGTCCCGCGCGTCGGGGCGATCGCGGGCTGCTTCGTGCGCGAGGGTGTCATCACCCGCGGCTCCAAGGTGCGCTTCTTGCGCGAGGGCACGATCATCTGGAAGGGCTCGATCACCTCGCTCAAGCGCTTCAAGGACGACGTGCGCGAGGTCGCGAGCGGCTTCGAGTGCGGCGTGGGGCTGTCGGACTACCAGGACCTGAAGGCCGGCGACGTGATCGAGACCTACGAGGAGCGCGAGATCCCGCGCTCGGCCTAGCCGTGTCGGGTTCCCACCACCCCTACCCGCGCACCGCCCGGGTCAACCAGATCCTGCGCGAGGTCCTCTCCGAGGAGCTCGTGCGACTGGCCGACCGGGTGGAGGGCCTGGGGATGCTCACGGTGACCGACGTGGCGACGAGCCCGGACCTGCGCCAGGCCGTCGTCTACTTCGACTCGCTCGCCGAGCCCGCCCGCGCGCTGCTCGAGGAGCACCGCGGCGAGCTCCAGGCGGCCGTCAACGCCCAGACCCGGCTCAAGCGCACGCCCCGGCTCAGCTTCGCCCCGGACCCGGCCGTCGCCCACGGTGAGGCGGTGGAGGAGCTGCTGCGCCGGCACCGTCATGACGACTAGCGGCCTGCTGCTGATCGACAAGGCGTCAGGCCCGACGAGCCACGACGTCGTCGCCCGCGTGCGCCGGGCCCTCGGGGAGCGCCGGGTCGGCCACGCGGGCACCCTCGACCCGATGGCGACGGGCCTCCTGCTCGTCGCGGTCGGCCCGGCCACCCGCCTGCTGCGTTTCGCCCAGGCGACCACCAAGCGCTACAGCGGCGAGGTCACCCTCGGGGTGGCGACGGACTCGCTCGACGCCGACGGCGCGGTCGTCGCGACGGCCCCGGTGCCCGCCCTCACCGCGGCCGAGGTGGCCGCGGCCGCAGCCGCCCTCACCGGGCCGATCCTCCAGCGGGCGCCGATGGTCTCGGCCCGCCGGGTCGGCGGCGAGCGGCTCCACGTGCTCGCCCGGCGCGGCGTCGAGGTGGAGCGCCCGGCGCGCGAGGTGGTGGTCGACGCCTTCGACCTCGAGCCGACCGAGGACCCGGCCCGCTGGCGCTTCGCCGTCACCTGCTCGACGGGCACCTACGTGCGGGTGCTGCTCGCCGAGCTGTGCGAGCGCCTGGGGACCCTCGGGCACCTGAGCGCCCTGCGCCGCGAGGCGAGCGGGGCGCGCCGGGTCGAGGAGGCCCGCACCATCGAGGCGCTCGAGGCCGACGCCGCGGCCGGCGACCCCGGGCTCGAGCCGCCGAGCGCGCTCGTCGCCTCGCTGGCGCGCTTCGTCGTCGACGAGGAGGGCGCCCGGCGCCTCCGCCAGGGCCAGCGCGTCCCCGGTCCGCCCCTCGAGGGCGAGGTGGCCGTGCTCGACGGCGCCGGCGAGCTCGTCGCGGTGGCCGAACGCGCCGACGGGCTCTACCGGCCAGTGGTGGTGCTCGCGTCGGGCGCCGACGGTGGCGACGGCTAGGTTGCGGCCCGTGACGGTGCTCTACGACGGCGACCGGCCGGCCGACCCGCGCCCGGCGGCGGTCGCGGTGGGGGTCTTCGACGGCCTGCACCGGGGCCACCAGGCCGTGCTGGCGACGGTGCGGACCCGCGCGCGCGAGCGCGGGCTCGTGCCCGCGGTCGTCACCTTCGACCCCCCGCCGGCCGTCGTGCTCGCGCCCGAGCGGGCCCCCCGGCGCCTGCAGACCCTCGCCCAGCGCCTCGAGGGCCTCGCGACGCTCGGGATCGAGCGCGTCCGGGTCGTCACCTTCTCCCACGACCTCGCCCACGAGGGCGCCGACGCGTTCGTCGGGCGGGTCCTCGTCGGCGAGGTCCACGCGGCCGCGGTCGTGGTCGGCGAGGACTTCCGCTTCGGGCGCGACCGCGAGGGCGACCTCGCGCGCCTCGCGGCCGCCGGCGCGCGCTCGGGCTTTGTCGCCGAGGGGCTCTCCATCGTGGGCGAGGGCGGGCGCTTCAGCTCGACGGCCGTGCGCCGGGCCCTCGACGCGGGCGACGTCGCCGAGGCGGCCCGGGTCCTCGGGCGCCCCTTCACCCTGCGCGGGCGGGTCGCCCCGGGCGACGCCCGGGGCCGGGAGCTCGGCTTCGCGACGGCCAACCTCGGCCTCGACCCCCTCCAGCAGCTGCCCGCCGACGGGGTCTACGCCGCGCTGGCCCGGGTCGCGCCGGCCGAGTGGCGCGCCGCGGCCGTCTCGGTGGGGACCCGGCCCCAGTACTACGAGGACGGGGCGCGCCTGGTCGAGGCCCACGTGCTGGACTTCGCGGGCGACCTCTACGGCGCCGAGGTGGACCTGGCCTTCCTCGCGCGCCTGCGCGACCAGGCGGTGTTCGCCGACGAGGCCGCGCTCGCCGGGCGCATCGCCCTCGACGTGGCGGCGACCCGGTCCCTCGCGGGGGGCGCCACGGCCGAGAGGGCCGAACTGCTAAGATGGGACGTCGGTCAGCGACGCTGATCGAGTGGGTCGTCTCGGACGGCTCACGCCGAGACCCCGACCCAACCAAGGCACATCTCCATGACCGAGAAGCAGCAGATCATCCGGGAGTACCAGTCACACGGCACCGACACGGGCTCGCCCGAGGTGCAGGTGGCTCTGCTCACCGAGCGGATCGCTCACCTCACCGAGCACCTGAAGGCGCACAAGGGTGACCACCACACCCGTCGTGGCCTGATGAAGCTCATCGGTCAGCGCCGACGGCTCCTGGACTACGTCCAGCGCAGCGACGTGGAGCGGTACCGCAGTTTGATCGGTCGACTCGGGATCCGTCGCTAACCGGTAGCCCCGCCGCGTGGCGGGACCGACACATCCGGGCCTCGAAGGCCAGTGGAGGAGCACCGCCCCCGGGCGGCGATCGCCCACTGGGGTTCGAGCGGAGTGCCGCCAGACACCAAGGAGACCCCATGACTGACGCGATTCGCGTGAGTGGCCCCATCACGGGCACCGACAAGGAGATGTCGTTCGAAGCCGGACGACTCGCCCAGCTGGCCGACGGCGCGGTGCTCGCCCGCCTCGGCGGCACCATGATCCTCGCTACCGTCACGGCCGCCAAGTCCGTGCGCGAGGGCATGGACTTCTTCCCGCTCACCGTCGACATCGAGGAGCGGGCCTACGCCGCGGGCAAGATCCCCGGCGCGTTCTTCCGCCGCGAGGGCAAGCTCTCGGACCAGGCCATCCTGATCTGCCGGCTGATCGACCGGCCGCTGCGCCCGTCGTTCCCCAAGGGCTTCCGCAACGAGGTCCAGGTCGTGGGCACCGTCTTCTCGGCCGACCAGGAGAACCCCCACGACATCCTCGCGATCAACGCGGCCAGCGCGGCGCTCATGATCTCGGGGATCCCCTTCGACGGGCCCATCGGCGCGGTGCGCATGGCCTACACCACCGAGGGCGAGTGGGTGCCGCACCCCACCTACGTCGAGGGTGACGAGGCGAGCTTCGAGCTCGTCGTGGCGGGCCGGGCCCTCAACGACTCGGTCGAGTCCGACGTGGCGATCATGATGGTCGAGGCCGGCGGGACCGAGGGCTCCTTCGAGCGCTACGCCCAGGGCGCCCCCAAGGTCACCGAGGAGGTGCTCGCCGCGGGCCTGGAGGCCTCCAAGCTCTGGATCCGCGAGGCGATCAACCTCCAGCGCGAGCTGGTGCGCGAGTTCGTGGCCGTCCGCGGCCCGCTGCCCCCGTTCCCCTTCACCCCGGTGGTCGACTACGGCGACGACGTCTTCGCGCGGGTCGAGGCCGTGGGCAGCGCCCGCCTGGCCGAGGCCAACACGCTCGTCGCCAAGGCCGAGCGCAACGCCGCGCTCGACGCGGCGGCCGCGCAGATCGCCGAGGAGCTGGCCGGTGAGTTCGAGGGCCGCGCCGGCGAGATCAAGGCGGCCGTGAAGGCGCTCACCAAGCAGCTGGTGCGCCGTCGCATCGTCGACGAGGGCGTGCGCATGGACGGCCGCGGCGTCGCCGACATCCGCCCGCTCTCGGCCGAGGTCGACCTCTTCCCGATGACCCACGGGTCGGCGCTCTTCCAGCGCGGCGAGACCCAGGTCGTGAACGTGTCCACGCTCGCCATGCCCCGCATGCGCCAGCTCGTCGACACGATCACCCCGGACGAGTACCGGCGCTACATGCACCACTACAACTTCCCGCCCTACTCGACCGGTGAGACCGGCCGGGTCGGCGCGCCCAAGCGGCGCGAGATCGGCCACGGCATGCTGGCCGAGCGCGCGCTCGTGCCGGTGCTGCCGAGCGAGGAGGAGTTCCCCTACACCCTGCGCGTGGTGAGCGACGTCATGCAGTCGAACGGCTCGACCTCGATGGCCTCGGTCTGCGGGTCGACGCTGTCGCTCATGGCGGCCGGCGTCCCGATCAAGGCCCCGGTGGCCGGGATCGCGATGGGCTTGGTCTACGACGGGGGCGAGTACGTCACCCTGACCGACATCCTGGGCTCGGAGGACGCCTTCGGCGACATGGACTTCAAGGTCGCCGGCTCGGCCGACGCGGTCACGGCGCTGCAGCTCGACACGAAGATCGACGGGCTGCCGGCCGACGTGCTGGCGCGCGCGCTGCACCAGGCCAAGGAGGCCCGGCTCCAGATCCTCGACGTGATCACCTCGGCCATCGCCGAGCCGCGTCCGGAGGTCTCGGAGATGGCGCCCAAGATCGTCACGATGGAGATCCCGGTCGACAAGATCGGCGAGGTCATCGGGCCCAAGGGCAAGGTCATCAACACCCTCCAGCAGGAGACCGGCGCCGACATCACCGTCGACGACAACGGGGTGGTGGGCACCGTCACCATCGGCGCCAAGGACGGCCGCGCGGTCGAGGAGGCCCGCCGGCGCATCGCGCTGATCCTCGACCCGCCCACCGCCGAGGTGGGCGCCGTCTACGAGGGCCGCGTGGTCTCGATCGCCAAGTTCGGCGCCTTCGTGAACCTGCTGCCCGGCCGGGACGGCCTGCTGCACATCTCGAAGATGGCCCCGCTCAACGGCGGCCGTCGGATCGGCCAGGTCGAGGACGTCCTCGAGCTCGGCCAGGCGCTCGAGGTGAAGGTCGACGACATCGACCCCCAGGGCAAGGTCTCGCTCTCGCTCGTCGGGGACTTCCCCGAGGCCGAGGAGGGCCGCCGCCCCGAGGGCCGTCGTGACGGCGGTCGTGACAGCGGGCGCGACGGCGGTCGCGACGGCGGGCGTGACGGTGGTCGCGGCCGCGGGCGCTCCTCGTCGTTCGAGGACGCCTTCGAGGCCGAGCTCGCCGGGGAGATCGGCGACCTCGGGCCCGGGGGCCCGGTCCTCAGCGAGGGCGAGGGGGAGGGCCGCCGCCGCTCGCGGCCCCGTCGCCGCTAGCGACTAGCGACCGTGCCGGACGGTGAGGGACGCGACCCGTCCGACGCCGACCTGATCGCGGTCGCGCCCACCCCCCGGTGGGGTCGGCGCGACCGCGCCTGGGTCGTGGCGCTCCTCGCGCTGCCCGTCGTCCTCTTCGTGGTGCCCGCCCTGCTCGGCCACCCGAGCATCGACGCCGACAACCTCATCCAGAACTTCCCGCTGCGGGTGCTGGCGGGCCGCCAGCTCTGGGGCGGCCACCTCCCGCTGCTCAACCCCCTCACCGACTCGGGCACCCCGCTGCTCGGGGCGATGAACGCGGGGGCGCTCTTCCCGCTCACCCTGCTCTTCGCGTTCCTGCCGCCGCTCGTGGCCTGGACGGTCAACATGATCGCCGTCTACGCGGCCGGCGCGCTCGGGGTCTACGCGCTCGCGCGCGGGCTCGGCCTGGTCGCGGGGGCGAGCGGCGTGGCCGCCCTCGTCTACGCCTACGGCGGGGCGATGGTCGGCCAGGCCGTCCACCTCGGGGTCATCCAGGGCTACGCGCTCCTGCCCTGGCTGCTCGTCGCCTTCGTCGGACTCGGCCGTCGCCTCGTCGCCGCCGGCCCGTCGGCGCCCCTGGACGAGCTCGCGTGGTCGTGCGCGCCCTACGCGCTGGCCGTCGCCGGGCTCTGGGGGCTCGTCCTGCTCACCGGCGAGCCCCGGGCGATCGCCGGCGCCGAGCTGGTGAGCCTGGTGGCCGGGGTGGGCGTCGTGGTGCTCGCGAGCTCGTACCGGCCGCGCGGGGCCCGTGCGAGGGTGGCCTACCTCGCGACCCTCGCCGCGGGCTTCGCCGGCGGCGTGGGGATCGGCCTGGTGCAGGTGCTGCCGGGCTGGTCGTTCATCTCGGTCTCCCAGCGTCACGCGATCTCCTACGCCTTCTTCGGCGCGGGGTCGCTCGCGGTGCGCTGGACGCTGCTGCTGCTCAACCCCGTCCTGCTCGGGGGCAACGGCGCCTTCCACCAGGCGGGCTTCTTCGCCAACTACAACCTGCCCGAGGTGACGGGCTACGTGGGGGTCGTGGCGCTGTGCGCGCTGTTCGCCTACGCGACCCGGCTCACCCGGCGGGGCTGGGTCGGTGCCGAGCGCGACCTCACCCTCTACGTGGCCCTGCTCGTCGTGGGGCTCCTCGCCACCTGGGGCAACTTCACCCCGGCCGGGCACCTCTTCCGGGCGCTGCCCCTCTTCGGCTCGACGCGCCTGCAGAGCCGCAACGTCGCCCTGGTCGACCTGGCCCTCGCCGTCGTGCTCGCGTGGTGGCTCGACCGGCTCGCCGCCGGCGAGCGCCGGGGGGCCGGCCTCGGCCGGCTCGCCCGGTGGGTGACGGCCCTGCCGGCTATCGCCGTCGCGGCCGTGTCGGTCGCCGAGATCGTCGACGGGCCGGCGCTCGTGCGCTGGGTCGGCATCACGAGCGAGGGCGCGTCGCTCGCCACCGGGCTCACCGGAGCCGACGCCACCTTCGCGGCGCTCGGGGTCGCGAGCGCGGCCCTCGTGCTCGCCGGCGCCCGCTGGCGCCACCTGCGCCGCGCCCTCGTCGCGGTCACCCTCGTCGACCTGGTCGCCTTCTCGCTGCTCGCCTCGACGGGCCTCGTCGGCGGCCCCGGGCCGCGCGAGCCCTCGCGCGCCTACGCCGTCTCGGTGCTGGGCGCGCGCGGCCGCTTCGCGCTCGTCGACTACCAGGGCACCCACACCGAGAGCTACCGCGCGCTCGGCCAGCCCAACATGAACGTCTTCACCGGCCTGGCGAGCGTCCAGGGCTACGGGTCGCTGCTCTCCACCTACTACGACGCGGCGACCGGGACCCACCCGCAGAACTGGGTCGACCCCTGCGCGCTGGCGCGCGGGGTCTTCGCGCCGCTGCGGCTCGCGACGATCGTCGTGGCGACCCAGATCCTCGCCCAGCCCGGCACCGCCGACACCCCGCGGCCCTCGTCGTGCCTGGGGTACCGGCGCGCGCCGAGCGTGACCCGCGCCTTCGGCCAGGTGCTCGACGTCGCCTCGGTCGCCCTGACGGCCCCCGCCGGAGAGCGGCTCGCGGCCGGCGAGCTCTCGGTGCGGTTCCTCTCGGCCGACGGCCGACCGCTCGCCGGGACCTGGCGCGCGTCGGGGACGGGCGCCACGGCCCTCGTGCGTGCGCGCCGGCCCGTCGAGGCGGCCGGGCTCGTCGTGAGCGCCGCGGGCGGCGTCGACGTGGCCGACCTCGCGGTCACGACCCACGCGGTGCACCCGGGGGTCTTCCAGCTCGACAGCCGCTTCGACTTCGCCCTGTCGGGCCCGGCGTGGCGGCTCGTGGCGACCCACGACGCCTACGCCGTCCTGCGCGCCACCCGCCTCGCACCGCGCGCGTGGGTCCAGAGCGGCGCGGGCCGGGTGACCCACGTCGCGACGGCGCCGTGGGGCGACTCGTGGGTCAGCGTGCGCGCAGCCGGCCCCCTCGTGCTCGAGCGCTCCACGGCCTACCTGCCGGGGTGGCGCGCGACGGCGCTCGACGTCGCGACCGGGGCGACGCGCGAGCTGCGGGTCTACCGTCGCGGGCTCGTCGACGCCGTCGACGTGCCCAAGGGCCGCTGGGTCGTGCACTTCCACTACCACGCGCCCTACATCGAGCTCGCGAGCGTCGGCAGCCTCGCGGCGACCGCGGGGTGGGCCGGGGTGCTCGCCGGGTGGCGGGCGCGCCGACGCCGTCGCGGTAAGGTCGCGCCGTGACGCGACTGGCGATCGTCGGCGGCGCGGGGCGCATGGGCCAGGCGCTGGCCGAGGGCCTGGCGGGCCGGGGCCACGAGGTCGCCGCGCTGGTGGACGCCCGCGAGCCCGCCGCGCTCTTCGGCGCCGTGCACCGGGTCGCCCTCGAGGCGCTCGAGCCCGGCTCGGTGGGAGCCGTCGTGGACTTCTCCTCGCCCGAGGGCGTCCTCGCCTCGGCCCGCTGGTGCGCCGCGCACCGGGTCCCGCTGGTGGTGGGGGCGACCGGGCTCGGTGAGCGCGAGCGCCGGGCCCTCGAGGCCACCGCGCGCGAGGTCGGGGTCGTCGTGGCGGCGAACTTCGCCCTCGGGGCCGTGCTCGTCGAGCGCTTCGCCGCGCTCGCCGCCCCCTACTTCGAGCGGGCGGAGGTGATCGAGCTCCACCACGACCGCAAGGCCGACGCCCCCTCGGGCACCGCGATCGCGACCGCGCGCGCCATCGCCGCGGCGCGCGCCGCCGCCGGCCGGCCCGCGATGAGCGAGCCGACCACGCGCGAGACCCTGGCCCACGCGCGCGGCGCCGAGGGCCCCGAGGGGGTGCGCCTCCACGCCGTGCGCCTGCCGGGCCTCGTCGCCCACGAGGAGGTCCTCTTCGGCTCGCCGGGCGAGGGGCTCACCCTGCGCCACGACTCCTACGACCGACAGAGCTTCGTCGCGGGGGTCGCGCTCGCCCTGGCCAAGGTGACGGCGGCGCCGGGCCTCGTCGAGGGACTGGGCGAGCTGCTCGACTAGCCACCGGTCGGCCCGGCCCGACTGGTAGGTTCGTCTCGTGGAACCCCTGTTCGGACGCGTCCTGACGGCGCTCGTCACGCCGTTCGGCCCCGACGGCGCCGTCGACTACGACGTGGCGCGCGAGGTGGCGCGCTTCGTGGTCTCCCAGGGCAGCGAGGGGCTGGTCGTGGGCGGCTCGACGGGCGAGGGCTCGTCGCTCACCGACGACGAGAAGCTGAGCCTCTTCGCGGCGGTGGCCGAGGCCGTGACCGTCCCGGTCATCGCCGGCTCGACCTTCGCGAGCACCCGGGCCTCGGTCGCCCTGACCGCCCAGGTGCGGGCCACCGGGGTGGCCGGCGTGCTGGCCACGACCCCGGCCTACGCCCGCCCCAACCAGGCCGGGCTGATCGCCCACCTGGGCGCCGTGGCCGAGGCCACGCCGCTGCCGGTGATGCTCTACGACGTCCCCACCCGCACCGGGCGCAAGATCGCCACGGCCACCACCATCGAGCTGTGCCGACAGCACACGAACATCGTCGCCCTGAAGGACGCGTCGGGCGACCTGCCGGCGGCCGCCCGGGTCAAGGCCCAGCTCGGCGACCGGCTCGACCTCTACTCGGGCGACGACAGCCTGACCCTGCCCTTCCTCGCCGTGGGGGCGGTCGGGGTGGTCTCGGTGGCGGCCCACTGGGCCGGGGCCGAGTTCGTGGCCATGGTCGGCGCCGTCGAGCGCGACAAGTGGTCCAAGGCCCGCAAGGTCAACGAGCGCCTGGCCGAGAGCTACGCCTTCGAGAGCTCCGAGGCGTACCCCAACCCGATGCCGACCAAGGCCGCGCTGCGCTTCCTCGGCTTCGCCGTGGGCGAGTGCCGTCTGCCCCACTCGGCGAGCGACCCCGAGCTCAACGCCGCGGCCGCCCGGGTGGTCGGGGAGCTCCAGGCGACGCGTGCCTAAGGGGCTGCGGGTCACCTTCCTCGGCGGCCTGGGGGAGATCGGCCGCAACTGCATGGCCCTGGAGCAGGACGGGCGCATCGTCGTGGTCGACGCGGGCCTGATGTTCCCCGAGCCCAACATGTACGGGGTCGACCTCATCCTGCCCGACTTCCGCTGGCTCGTCGAGCGGCGCGACCGCGTCGACGGGATCGTCCTCACCCACGGGCACGAGGACCACACCGGCGCGCTGCGCTACCTGCTGCGCGAGGTGAACGTGCCCCTCTACGGCAGCCCGCTGGCGCTCGGCTTCGCCCGCCACCGCCTGGCCGAGGCCAAGGGCCTCGGGCGCATCGAGTTCATCGAGGTGGCCGACCTCGAGCGCCGCCGGATCGGGCCCTTCGAGGTCGAGTTCATCCCGGTCACCCACTCGGTGCCGAGCGCCCACGCGCTGGCCTTCCACACGAGCGTGGGCGTCGTCGTGCACTCGGGCGACTTCAAGCTCGACGCCACGCCGATCGACGGGCGGCGCACCGACCTCGGGCGCCTGGCGGCGCTCGGCGAGGAGGGGGTGGCCCTCCTGCTCGCCGACTCGACCAACGCCGAAGAGCCCGGTCACACCGCGTCGGAGTCGAGCGTGGGGGTGGCGCTGCGCCGGCTCTTCCTCGAGCGGCCCGAGCGGCGGCTCGTCGTGGCCTGCTTCGCGAGCCACATCCACCGCATCCAGCAGATCGCCGACGCCGCCCACCTCACCGGGCGCCGGATCGCCTTCATGGGCCGCTCGATGGAGGCCAACGTCAAGCTGGCCCGCAAGCTCCACCTGCTGCGGGTGGACCCGGCCGACCTCATCGACGTCGAGGAGATCGGCCGCTACGCCCCGGGCGAGGTGTGCGTGGTGTGCACCGGCAGCCAGGGCGAGCCGCTCTCGGTGCTGGCCCGTCTGAGCCGCGGGGACGCCCGGGGCTTCTCGGTGGGCGCCGAGGACACCATCATCCTCTCGTCGCACCCCATCCCGGGCAACGAGTGGTCGGTCGGGCGGGTGATCGACGACCTGCACCGCGAGGGGACCGAGGTGATCGACTCCTCCCAGGAGAACGTCCACGCCTCGGGCCACGGCCGCCAGGGCGAGCTGCGCACGCTGCACCAGCTGGTGCGCCCGCGCGCGTTCGTGCCGGTCCACGGGGAGTACCGCCACCTCGTCCACCACGCCGAGCTGGCCCGGTCGATGGGGCTGGCCGCGAAGGACGTGCTGGTGTGCGAGGACGGCGACCAGATCGAGGTCGGCGCGAAGGCCATCCGGCGCGCCGGACGGGTGCCGGCGGGGCTGCACTACATCGACGGCGCCACCGGCGACCTCGACGAGCGCCCCCTCGAGGAGCGGCGCATGCTCGCCGAGTACGGGGTCGTCCTCGTCTCGTCGGCCGTCGAGCGCGAGACGGCCGAGCTGGCCGCGCCGGTGAGCGTCACCACGCGCGGCTGGTTCGAGGGCGAGCGCGACGGCGACGTCGTCGCCCACCTCGAGCGCGAGGTCCGCGACGCCCTGGCCGACGCCCTGGCCGAGGGCGTCCTCGAGGCCGACGCCCTCTCCAAGGTGGCCCAGCGCGCGGCCGGGCGCCTGCTCGGCCAGCGCTACCGGCGCCAGCCCGTCATCCTGGCGGTCGTCGCCGTCCTCTAGGCCGGCTCGGACTTGTCGGGCTCGCCGTGGTCGGCGTTGGCCCGGCCGGCCCGCCAGTAGGCCTTGTGGCTGATCGCCGCCTCGTCGAGGCCGCGGTCGGCGAGGAGCGCGCGCAGCGCGCGCACGACGTGGAACTCCCCGAAGAGGTAGGCGTGGCCCGGCCCGGGCGGCAGCTCGAGGGTGGCGAGGGCCCGGCTGAGCCCCTCGGGGTCGGTGGGCGCCCGTCCGGAGCGCTCGGCGAGCACCAGGCGCAGCCCCACCCCCGCGGGCGGCGCCGGGCTCGGGGCGTCCTCGAGCGCGTCGACCTCGAGGGCGACGAGCGCGTCGCGGCCGGGCCCGAGCGCCTCGACCATGCGCGAGAAGGCCGCGAGGGCGCTCAGGTCCCCGCAGAAGAGGTGCCAGGACGCGGCCGGGTCGAGGGCGATCTTGCCCCGGGGCCCGATCGTGACGACCTCGTCGCCCGGGACGACCTCGCGCACCCAGTCGACGCCGGGCCCCTCGTGGTCGACCCCGACCCACAGGGTCAGGGTCGAGGCCTCGGGGTCGGCGCGGCGCACGCTGTAGCGCCGGCGCAGGGTGCGCCCTTTGCCCACGTCCACCATGACGTCGCTGCCCGGCGCTCCCACGAGCCGGGGGTCGGTCGCCAGGGTCACCTCGACGAGCGCGTCCGAGAGGGGCTCTCTCGCCACGACGGTCGCGACGGCGGCGGTCGCCTGCAGTCGTCCGGCCAGGGTCAGGGTCGCGTCGTCGATGCTCGGCATCGGCTCAGCCTACGGGGCGCTCGAGGAGCCGGACCGTGGTCGCGTCGACCTCGGCCTCGAGGGCGTCGAGCTCGCGCCGGGCGCCCGTGACGCCGCGCCGGGCGCCGCGCAGCTCCCCGCGGGTCGAGCGGGTCGCCGCCCGGGCCCGGGCCAGCGCGCGCAGCGCCGCGCGTCGCGCGAGGTGCCGCGTCGCCGGGTCGGCTCCCGCGGCCGCCGCGTAGCGCGCGAGCGACGCGCGCGCCGCCGCCACGAGCGCCTCGGGCCGGCGCGAGGGGGCCGTCGTCCAGAGCAGTCCGTCGAGCACGAGGACGAGGGCGGCCGCGAGGGCGGTGTCCACGATGCGCGTCACGAAGAGGGACTGGGCCGAGGCGGCCAGCCCCAGGAAGACGAAGACGAGGGGGGTGAAGGCGACCACGGCCGCGACGTTCCCGCGCCGCTGCGCGGGCGGCACGACGGCCGCCATCACGCAGCTGAGGACGATCAGGTCGACCTGGGAGTGGCCGAGGCGCGCCACGAGCGCGGCCACCCCGACGCCGAGCACGGTGCCGAGGGTGCGCGCGAGCGCGCGGGCCATGAGCGGACCGAGGTCGGGGCGCAGGATGAACACGACCGACATCGGCAGCCAGAAGGCGTGCGGCCCGTGCAGCGCCACGCCGAGCAGGTCGGCGCCGACGACCGCGACGGCGAGGATCGCCCCGAAGCGCAGTCGCTCGCGCACCGGCACCTCGGGCCGGGTCGCGCGGTGGGTGGAGACGACGGCGCCGGCCCGAGCCAGCTCGTCGGCGCTCGGGGGGGCGAGGGCCCGGCGGGCCGCGGGCGCCAGCGCCTCGTCGCCGGCCAGGCGCTCGAGGTGGGCGAGCGCGTGGAGCGTCTCGCCGGCGCGCAGGTGGCGGGCGACCTCCTCGAGCGCCTCGACGAGGGACGCGTCGGCGCCCTGGCCCCGGCCCTCGAGGTAGGAGACGGCCTCGCCGGCGCGCAGCGCCACGACCAGCGCGGCGAAGAGGGCGTCGCCCACCGGGGTGCCGTTGGGCCGGCTCACGACGTCCTGGGCCAGGTCGAGGCTGGCGACGGCGCCGCCGCGACGGGCGTGGAACGCCGGGGTGCCCACGGCGCGCGCGAGCCCCGCGAGGTCGTCGAAGGCGGCCGCGAGCACGGCGCGCTGGTTGGCGCGACGCCGACGCAGGTTCATCACCCGCGCGACCGCCCACACCCACAGGGCGCCGGCCGCCATGAGCCCCGCGGTGAGAAGGACCCGACCCTCGGGGTCGAGCCCCACCCCGAGGGTCGCGCCCACGATCAGGTAGGCGCCGGCCGTCGCGCCGAAGGTGGCCTCGACGAACCCGGCGACGAGCGCCACGGCGGCGTAGCACAGCGCCACCGCGAGCGCCGCGTCGCTGCGCGTGGCGACCGCGCCGCCGCAGGCGACCCCGAGCGCCGCCGCGGCGGCCACCGCGAGCATCCGCGGCCCCCGTCGCGCCCACTGGTCGAGGCCGTCCTGGCTCACCGCCCACAGCGCCCCGATGTCGAAGAGGATGGCGTCGAGGTGGCGGCCGGTCACGTAGCCCACGACGAGGGGCAGCGAGAGGCACAGCGCGGCGCGCGCGCTCAGCGCCACCTCGGCCGAGGCGAGGCGCCGCGCGAGGGCGCGCGCCGGGGGTGTGGGCCGTCCCGCGCGCTCGCGCACCGGCTCATCCTACGAGCGCTCGTGTGGCTCATCGTGCGAACACCCCGTTAGTAGGGTGGTGCGTAGTGGCACAGGCGCGACACGCAACTCGGTCCGCCCGGGCGAAGCCCTCCCGATCCCGGGCGCGACGCGACGAGAGACCGGCCTCCCCGTGGGCCCGGCACCGGCGCGACCTGTGGGTCGTGGCCCTCGTGGTGGCCGGCCTCTTCGTGGTGCTCGCCGAGGCCGACGCCCTCGGCCCCTTCGGGCGGGCGATCGCCCGGGGCCTGGCCGACGCCCTCGGGGTGGGGCGCTTCGCCCTGGCCGTCTTCCTGCTCGGGCTCGGGGTGGCCCTGGTGTGGCGCGCCGGCGAGCTCGACCGGGCCCGGCTGGGCTGGGGGGTGGCCCTCGGGCTGGTGACGGTGAGCGGGCTGAGCGACCTCGCGGCCGGCCGGCCGGGCTTCCACGCCACGGCCGGGGCCCTCGCCGACGCCGGCGGGTGGCTCGGGGTGCTCGTGGGCGGCGGGCTCGCGCGCGGGGTCGGGGTGGCCGGCGCGGTCGTGGTGCTCGCGGCCCTCGCGGTGGTGGCGGTGATCGTCGCGACGGGCGTGGGCCTCGGGACCCTCGCGCGCGGCACCGTCGCGCTGGTGCGACTGGCCGGTTCGGGACTCGTGCGGTGGTGGTCGCGCGCCTGGCGCGTCGAGGAGTCGGCGCGCGGCGGCCAGGCCGGGGCCCGGCGCGACGAGGATCTCGAGCGCGGCGCCCACGACGAGGGCTACGACGACGAGGTGTACGACGACGAGGGCTACGACGACGAGCGCTACGACGAGGACGACCTCGAGGGGCCGGCCCCGGCGACCCTCGACTACGCCGACGAGGCGACGTCGCGCCACGACGACGCCGACGAGCCCGCGGACCCGTCCGAGGCGCCGGCGCGGCGCCCCGAGCCCGCGCGCGAGGTGGCGCGCGTCGCCTCGCCGGCTCACGCGGGGGAGTGGGAGCTGCCGGCGCTGTCGCTGCTCGCGCGCACCCGCGACCAGCGCCACGACCGCAACGCGGCCGAGGCCGCGGGCCGCGAGCTGGTCGAGGCGCTCGCCGCCCACGGGGTGGAGACCTCACTGGTGGGCTTCACGGTCGGCCCCACGGTGACCCGCTTCGAGCTCGAGCTCGGTCCGGGGGTCAAGGTCTCTCGGGTCACGTCGCTCAACCGCGACATCGCCTACGCCATGGCCTCGCCCGACGTGCGGATCCTGGCGCCGATCCCGGGCCGGTCGGCCATCGGCGTCGAGGTGCCCAACCGCCAGCGCACCCTCGTCGCCCTGGGCGACCTGCTCGCCTCGGAGGAGGCCCTAGCCGCGACCCACCCCCTGGACGTCCCGGTCGGCCGCGACATCTCGGGCCGGACGGTCGTGGTGAACCTCGGCGAGATGCCCCACGTGCTCATCTCGGGGGCGACCGGGGCGGGCAAGAGCTCGGCCATCAACTCGCTCATCACCTCTCTGGTCGTGCGTGCGACGCCCGACCAGCTGCGCCTCCTGCTCATCGACCCCAAACGGGTGGAGATGGGCCAGTACAACGACCTGCCCCACCTGCTCGCCCCGGTGGTCGTCGACCCGAAGAAGGCCGCCGGCGCACTGCAGTGGGCGGTGCGCGAGATGGAGCGCCGCTACGACCTGCTCGCCGAGGTGGGCGCGCGCGACATCACCGGCTACCAGCAGATGCTCGCGCGCGGCGAGCTGGGCGGCGAGCCCCGCGTGGCCGACGAGGTGGCCGACGCCATCGAGAGCGCCACCGGCGTCGAGGTCGAGCGCGCGCCCGCGCCCGAGCCCGAGAGCCTCCCCTACGTCGTGGTCGTCGTCGACGAGCTGAACGACCTCATGATGGTCGCGGCGCGCGACGTCGAGGACTCGGTGGTGCGCATCGCCCAGATGGCCCGCGCCGTCGGCATCCACCTGGTGCTGGCCACCCAGCGGCCCAGCGTGGACGTCATCACCGGGGTCATCAAGGCCAACATCCCGAGCCGGATGGCCTTCGCCGTCTCCTCGATCGCCGACAGCCGGGTCATCCTGGACCAGGCCGGCGCCGAGAAGCTGATCGGCAAGGGCGACATGCTGCTCGTCACCGCCTCGAGCAACGTGGCGCGCCGCCTGCAGTCGCCCTGGGTCTCGGAGGACGAGGTGCGCCGGGTCGTCGAGGCGTGGCGCCGCCAGGGGGGGCGCACCGAGACGGTGGTCGCCCTCGAGGCGCCGGCGGGCCGCGGCGCCTCGGGCGGGGCCGGCGGGGACGACGACGACGAGGTGCTGCGCCAGGCGCGCGAGCTCGTCATCCGCACCCAGTCCGGCTCCACCTCGATGCTCCAGCGCAAGCTGCGCGTCGGCTTCGCCCGCGCCGGGCGACTGATGGACCAGCTCGAGCAGGAGGGCGTGGTCGCTCCCGGGGAGGGCTCGAAGTCGCGCAAGGTCCTCGTCACCCTCGACGAGTACGAGCAGTCGGCCTCGTCCTAGGGCGCGCCGCGGCCCGCCGGTGGCCACCCGCTCGCGTCGCTCGGGGTGACCCACGAGGCGGGGGGGGTCGGCCCGGCGTCGCGGGACCGCGCGCCCGGTCGGCCCGTCGTGGCGTCGTCGCTCGCACGGCCGTCGCGGCGCGAGCGCCTACGCTGAGGCGGTGCTCGCGCGTGTCCCGGCCTCGGCGGCCAACCTGGGCCCGGGCTTCGACACCCTCGCCGTCGCGCTCTCGCTCCACCTCGAGGTGGAGCTGACCCTCGGCGGGCCGCTCTCGGTCGAGACCGAGGGTGAGGGCGCCGGCCTCTTCGACGACGCCCGCCACCTCGGGGTCCGCGTGGCCCGCGAGGTCCTGGGCCACGAGGAGTTCTCGCTGCGCGTGCGCTCGGCGATCCCGCTCGCGCGCGGCCTCGGCTCGTCGGCGGCGCTCGCGGTCGCCGCCGCGGCCGCCGCGGGGGCGACCGACCCCCTCGCGGTGGCCGCGCGGGTGGACGGGCACGCGGAGAACGCGGCCGCGTCGGCGTTGGGGGGCCTGGTGGCCGCCGGCACCCTCGGGGGACGGGTGGAGGCGCGCGCGCTCACCCTCGACCCCGCGTGGCGCTTCGTCTGCGTCGTGCCCGAGACCGAGCTCGCCACGAGCGACGCCCGACGGGCGCTGCCCGAGAGCGTGCCCTTCGCCGACGCGGTCTTCGAGCTCAACGCGCTGGCGTTGCTGCTCGCCGGGCTCGCCGACCACCGGCGCTTCGTCGCGGGCTCGATGGACGACCGGCTCCACCAGCCCTACCGGGCGGGGCTGCTGCCCTTCGCGGCCGACCTGCTCGCGCTCTTGCGC
>JAKAEP010000094.1 GCA_021818265.1 Actinomycetes bacterium | reverse complement strand
GCCAAGCGCCCCGGGACGCCCACCACGCTCGACTCCAGTCGCGCGCCGCCCGAGAGGGCGAGCTCGACCTCGACCCGGTCGGCGCCCCTCGCGCGCACGCCGGCCAGAGGAAGCTCGCCGGCCACACCGGTGAAGCGGGCCACGAACGCGCTCGCGGGGCGACGGTAGATCGCCTCGGGGGTGTCGAACTGGACGAGCCGGCCGTGGTCGAGCACCCCCACCCGGTCGGCCAGGGCGAACGCCTCGGACTGGTCGTGGGTGATGTAGAGCGCCGTGGCCCCCGACTCGCGGGTCAAGGTGGCGATGGCGATGCGCAACTGCTCGCGCCGGTCGGCGTCGAGGTTGGAGAGGGGCTCGTCGAACAGCAGGAGTCCCACGTCGGCGGCGAGGGCCCGGGCCAGTGCCACGCGCTGCTGCTCGCCGCCCGAGAGGTCGTTGGGGAAGGCCTCGGCGAGGTGGGCGATCCCGACCCGTTCGAGCAGCCCGTCGACCCGCCGGGCCCGCTCGGGCGCCGGCACCCGGGTGGCCGCGAGGGGGTAGCCCACGTTGCGCCGCACGCTCAGGTGGGGCCAGAGCGCGTAGTCCTGGAAGACCATCGCCGCCCCGCGCCGCTCGGGGGCCACGAAGGCCCGCGGCCCGGCGACCTCCCGACCGCTGAGGGCGATCGTCCCGCCGCTCGGGCGCTCGATCCCGGCCACGCAGCGCAAGAGGGTGGTCTTGCCCGAGCCCGAGGGGCCCAGCAGGACGACGAAGGTGCCGGGCTCGACCACCAGGTCGACGCCGTCGAGCGCCCGGGTCCCCGCGAACTCCTTGGTCAGACCGGCGATCTCGACCCGGACCGGGGCCGGGGTGGCCCTCACCGCACCACGCTCCAGCCCACCCGGCGCCAGCCGCGCGGGGTGATCAGGCGGTAGAGGCCGAGCACGACGGCGATCACCCCGAGCATCTCGGCGACGGTGACTACGGTCATCGCGGTCGCCGTCGAGGTGAGGAAGTTCCCGAGGTAGGCCTGGATGGTCACCGAGGCCGGCTCCTGGCTCGGTGGGTAGAGGATCTGGCTGATCGGCAGCTCGCCGAGGGTCTTCGCGAAGGTGAGCAGCCACCCCCAGACGAGCACCCGGCTCATGAGGGGCAGGTGGGTCGTCGCCCACGCCCGCGCCCGCCCGGCGCCGTGGACCCGGGCGGCCTCGGCGAGCGACGCCTGGAGCTGGCTGACCGGCCCGGCCATGAAGCGGGTCTGGCCCGGGACGGCGTTCGCGGTGAGACCGAGCATCAGCAGGGGCAGGGTCTTGTAGATGTCCACGACGTGACCGGTGATCAGGGGCAGGTTGTAGAAGAAGATGTAGCCCACGCCGAGCACGACGCCCGGGATCGCGACGGTGCCGAGCAGGAAGACGTCGGTCAGGCGCTGGCTCCACCCGCCGTTCGTGGCCACCAGGCGGCGGGCCAGGACGACGGCGAGCACGCCCGTGGCGGTCGCCACCACCAGCCCTAGCTGGTTCGACAGCACGAGGGGCGAGCCGAGGCCGTTGTCGACGAGGGATGGGTGCAGGATCTGGTCGTAGTAGGCGAGGGTGAAGTGCACGCGGGGGCCCACCGCGTCGCCGAGGTTCTGGACGAAAGAGCCCACCACCGCGCCGATCACCGGCACCCCGAGGGCGACGCCCATCACCAGGGCGATGCCCCCCGAGGCCAGCCAGCGGGCGCGCGTGGAGAGCTCGCGCCGACGCGGCGCACGCGTGCGCCCCGAGAGGACGGCGTAGGACCTGGCCCGGCGCATCACCCGGCTCTGGAGGGCGATGGGCGGCACGGTCGAGAGGATCAAGACGACCGCGATCACCGCCGCGACCGAGAAGTTGGCCGGGTAGTTCGAGATCGCGTTGTACAGGGTGAAGGTCGCGAGCGGGAAGTGGGCGTGGTAGCCCAGGGTGTCGGCGACGCCGAAGTCGCTGATCGTCTCGGCGAAGCTGATCGCCAGCGCGCTGAAGAGCGCGGGCGCCATGATCGGCAGGACGGTCAACGCGGTGCGCACGCGGCCGGCGCCGTGGGTGCGCGCGGCGTCCTCGAACTCGGGCCCGAGTCCCTGGAGGCCGGCCGCGACGATGAAGTAGGCGAAGGGCAGGGCCGAGGCCGTCAAGACGACGACGATGCCGAGCGGGCCGAAGAACTCCCCGTAGACCCAGTGGGTGTTCAGGCCCGCCGCGTGGGCGACCCCGTAGGGCTCGAGCAGGTCGGTCCAGCCGAGCGAGGTCATCCAGGTGGGCATGAGCAGCAGGACCCACATCGACACCGCCCAGAAGCGCCGGCCCATCACGTTGGTGCGCTGGACGAGCCAGGCCAGGGCCGTCGCGAGGGCGACCGACACCACGGCGACGGTGCTCGACACCCACAGCGAGTTGACGATCCCCTGGGCCGTGGCGCCACCGAGGGCCTGACCCACGTAGGCCAGGGTGAACCACTGGGTCCCCTGGCCGAAGAGTCGCGGGCTCACGGCGAGCGCCAGGAAGCTGCCCACCGGGGCCACGATGAGCAGGCCCAGCACGCCCCAGACGACGATCGCCCCGACGGGGAGGCGGCGCCGGGGGCGGGGGGGCGCCGTCGAGGTCGCCGGGGCATCGGCCCCGGCGACCTCGACGGCCTCGGTGGCGACCAGGGTCAGCTCGGCCATCGCCGGCGTCGAGGGGAGACGGACGCGGGTCGCGGTCGGCTCAGGCCGCCGCCGAGAGGATGTTCTTGTCGAACCACGTGTTGATGCCGCTCTCCAGCGGACCCCAGACGTAGGGGTTGATGGTCACGGCGTGGGTGCTCGACAGCGGTGGGATCACCTTGTTGGCCGGCTGGATCCCGTTGAGGACGGGCCAGTAGAGCGAGTCGCCCTGGGGGTCGCCCGTCTGCATCACGTGCTGGCCCTTGGGGGTGAGCAGCCACGCGAGGAACTTCGCGGCGTCCTGGCGCACGACCTTGGGGGCCTTCGCGTCGATCCCGAAGCAGCCCGGCAGGGCGATCGAGTAGTTCAGGTACTTGACCCGGATGCTCGGGAAGCTGCCGTTGATCTCGGCGCCGTAGCAGGCCGAGCTCTGGACGATCGCCATGTTGATCGACCCCTGCTCCATCGCCCCGATCGTCGGGCCGTTGGTGGCCGACACCAGGAGGCCGTTCTTCGCCAGCGCGGTGAAGTAGGCCTTGCCCGCGGCGACGGCCTTGGCCGTCGAGCCCGACGTGTAGTGGCCGAGCTGGCTCATGACCCCGGCGATCATCGGGTAGGTGGGACCCGACTGGCTGGGGTCGTTCATGCCGAGCTGGCCGTTGTACTTCGCCTCGCTCAGCTGGGCCCAGGTCGAGGGCAGCTGGGACGGCTTGACCGCCGCCGAGTTGTAGCAGAGCGCCCCGACCACCGTCACCCCGGTCGGCACGTAGCTGCCGTCAGCGGGGATGTTGGCCTTGCCCAGGGCGTTGAAGCCGTCCGAGGGGGCGATGTGCTTCTCGAGCATGCCCTGGGTGTCGAGCGCGGCGAAGGCCGTGGCGCCGTCGACCCACAGGGCGCCCCACTTGGGGTTGTTGCCCTCGGCCTGGATCTGCTGGAGGAGCGGGCCGGTCGAGTTGTCGTTCAGGGTCACGGTGAAACCGGGGTGGGTCGCGTTGAACGCGCTCACCGCGGCGTGGTCGTAGCCCTGAGCGGAGTACAGGACGAACCCGGGGTTCGAGGCGGCCCTCGCCGCCGTCGAGAGGACGACCGGCACGAGGGCCGACGTCCCCAGCGCGACGGCCGCCAGGGCCAGGCGGGCGATGATGCGGTGCGGGTGTGGTGTCATGGCCGCCGTTCTACGGCCGGCGGATTAACGCACCGTGACTAGCGCGCGGTCGGCCCCCGACAGTTGCCGGGCTCGGCCGTCACGGACTGAGAGCGCCCTCAGCCCTCGCGGCTAGCGGGTCTCTTTGTGGAGCGTGTGGCGCCGCTCCCACGAGCAGAACTTGCGCATCTCGATGCGCTCGCGGTCGTTCAGCTTGTTCTTCGTGGTGATGTAGTTGCGGCGCTTGCAC
>JAKAEP010000093.1 GCA_021818265.1 Actinomycetes bacterium | reverse complement strand
GTGCGCCGGGTGACCCGCCCGCGCGTCACCGGGTCGACGTAGCGGCCGACGGCCTTCTTCGGGTCGCGCGCGGGGGTCTTCGCCATCAGGGTGATGCTACTTAACCCTGGGTGGTCGTCCCGCCCCCGGGGACCGTCATCTCGCAGACCTGCAGGTCGATCGTCGCGCCGTAGGTGGCGTTGGTGCCGCCCGGGACGCTCTGGGTCGTGACCGTGGGCTCGGTCGCCCCCAGCGGGCACGGGGTCGTCGGGTCGACCGAGTAGCTCGGCTGGAGGTTCTGGGCCTGCAGCGCGGTCGTCGCCTGGCTCTCGGTGTCGCCGACCACGCTGGGCACGACCACCTGGCAGTAGCCCGAGGAGAGGATGAGCTGCACGCTCGAGCCGGCCTTCACCGGGGCGCCGGCGGCCGGCAGGGTCGCGACCACGAGGCCCGAGTTCACGGTGTTCGAGCACGTCCGACCCTCGACGCCGTTGACGACGAGCCCCTGGTTGGTGAGTAGGGAGGTCGCCTGGACGACGTCCTTGCCGGTGACGTTGGTGATCGGGTAGGTCGAGCCCGAGGCCAGCACCGTGAGGGTCACCGTGTCGCCGGTCTGGCCCTTCGTGCCGGGCTGGGGGCTCTGGGCGAGGACGGTGTTGGGGATGACGGTGCCCGAGCTCGGCGGGTTCGACGTGTAGTTGATCTTGAAGCCGAGCTTCGCGTGGTTGAGCTCCGCCTCGGCGTCGGAGAGCGCGAGGCCGACGTAGCTCTGGATGGTGACCGGCGAGGAGGTGTTGCCCTCTGAGAGGGTGAGCGTGACCGCCTGGCCCTTGACGACCTTGTGGCCGAACTTGGGGAACGAGCCGATCACGGTGTCGCGCGGCTGCTTGGACTTGGCGTAGGTGGTGTCCACGCTGAAGCCGTCGGCCTTCAGGGTGGACTTCGCCTGCTGGACGTTCTGGCCGAGCAGGTCGGGCATCGTCGTGACCCCGGTGTGGGTGTGCTGGTAGTAGGCGAAGCCGGCCGCCGCGGCGGCCACGACCACGAGCGCGACGAGGAAGCCGACCCAGCCCCCGCGCGTCGAGCGCCGCCGGGGCACGTCGGTGCGCGGCCCGCTCATGATCGGCACGGCCTGGGTCCGCTCCCCGGCCGAGACGACGGCCACGGCCCGGGTGGCGTCGGCGCCGAAGTAGGTCCCCTCCCCCGAACCGGCCCGCACCGGCTCGCCGTCGGTGAAGCGGATCAGGTCGGCGCGCAGCTCGTCCGCGCTCTGGTAGCGGTGGTGCGGGGACTTGCCCAGGGCCTCCATGATGATGGCCTCGAGGTCGTGGGGCACGTCGGGGTTGAACTCGGTCGGGCTGGGCACCACCGAGTGGACGTGCTGGCTCGAGACGTCGACCGGGGTGTCGCCCACGAACGGGGGACGGCCGACGACCATCTCGAACAGCACGACGCCCAGGGAGTAGACGTCGCTGCGCCCGTCGACGGCCACGCCCTCGGCCTGCTCGGGCGAGAAGTAGGTCGCCGTGCCCATGACCGAGCCCGCGGCCGCGAGGTGGTCCTCGCTGGCGACCGCCTGGGCGATCCCGAAGTCGGTCACCTTCACCTGGCCCTCGCGGGTGATGAGGATGTTGCCGGGCTTCACGTCGCGGTGCACCATCCCGGCCCGGTGGGCGAAGCTGAGGGCCGAGGCGACCTGGGCCCCGATCTGGGCGGCCCGCGAGGGCGAGACCGACCCGGTGTGGCGCAGCACCTCGGCGAGCGAGGTGCCCTCCACGAGCTCCATGACGATGAAGTAGGTCCCCTCGTCCTCGCCCCAGTCGAAGACCGGGACGATGTTGGGGTGGCTCAGGTTGGCGGCGGCCTGGGCCTCGCGGCGGAACCGCTCCACGAAGGCCGGGTCCGAGCTCAGCTCGGGGTAGAGGATCTTGAGCGCCACGGCCCGGTTCAACAGGGTGTCGTGGGCGCGGTACACCATCGCCATCCCGCCGCGCGCGATCAAGTGGGTGACCTGATAGCGGTTCGAGTAGAGCCGGGTGTCCTCAACCGTTTCCATGTGTCCCCCGAGCCTACGCCGTGACCCTGTTCACCCGACCCGTCACCCCGGGCACGCCTTGGAGGCGGCGGGCTGACCGGCCTGCACGGCGAGTCCCCCCTCGATCAGGCAGGCGATGATCGGACCGGCCACGCTGGCGCCCGTGGCCGAGGTGACCTGGTAGGGCACGACCACGGCCGCGGCCACCGTCGGGTCGCTCGCCGGGGCGAAGGCGATCAGCCAGTCGTCGGTGTTCTGGGCGGCCGTGCCCGTCTGGGAGGTGCCGGTCTTCGCGCCGACGTCGTCGGCGGCGGGGAAGATCCCGGCGGCCGTGCCGGACTTGGCCACGTCGACCATGAGCGGGACGATCTGGCCGGCCTGGGCGGCCGTAAGGGGCGTCTTCCAGACGCGGTCCTTGAAGCGGGTCACCACCGTCCCGTTCGGCCCGGTGATCTCCTTCATGAGGTGGGGAACCATCTCCACCCCGCCGTTGGCGATGGCGCCGGCGATCATCGCGTTCATGAGCGCCGACTCGCGGACGTTCTGCTGGCCGATCGCGGAGTAGGCCAGCTGGGGCTGGTCGTAGGTGAAGGCCGAGGCCGGCGGGAAGTTGCTCGCCACCACCCCGGGCAGGTCGAGGGGAGGCGCCTCGTTGAAGCCGTAGGCGTCGGCCGCACCGGCGAGTGCGTTGCCCCCGAGGTCGAGGCCGATGAGCGCGTAGCCGGTGTCGCACGACGGGGGGAGCATCTCGGCGATCGTGCCGCCGCAGAGCTCGTAGGCGTAGTTCGAGAGGGTCTTGTTGGAGTTGGGCAGGTGGATGAACGTCTTCTTCGGGTAGACCTTGTTGAGGAGCTGGGGCTTGGAGAGCAGCACCGCCG
Organism: Actinomycetes bacterium; assembly: GCA_021818265.1. Lineage (GTDB taxonomy): Bacteria > Actinomycetota > Acidimicrobiia > Acidimicrobiales > RAAP-2 > RAAP-2. Next base: position 1,215 of record JAKAEP010000093.1, on the reverse strand, counting down.
AGGTCGTCACCACCTTGAAGGTCGAGCCCGGGGGGAAGGTCTGCTGGGTCGCGAGCTCGCCCAGCGGCGGGAAGCCGTGGGCGTTGTTGGTCGTGTCCATCTTCCACGCGGCCGCGGCCACGGGATAGCTCGAGGAGGTGAAGGGCACCGGGTTGTAGGTCGGGTTCGAGTACATCGCGAGGACGGCGCCGGTCTTGGGGTCGATCACGACGCCGGCCCCGTCGCGACCGGCCAGGGCGTGCTGGATCACCCGCTCCAGGCCCACGTTGATCGTGAGAACGACGTTGTCCGACGCCTGGGTCGGGGCGAGCACCTGGGCCAGGCTCTGGGCCGGCTGGGCGTGGGGGGTCAGCTGGCGGTTGTACTCGGCCTCGAGCGCCCAGGTGCCGTAGTAGGGCGAGACGAAGCCCACGAGACCCGACATCAGGCTGCCCAACGGGTAGATCCGCTTGTAGGCGCCCCCGGCCCCGGGCACCGACTGGGCGAGGATCGTGCCGTCCGCGGCCACGATCTCGCCCCGGGCCTGGTTCGCGGTCACGGTGTTGTTGCGCGGGTTGATCGGCGACGCGTCCAGGGCCTTGGCGCGGAAGAACTGCAGGTTGAGGCTCTGGCCGACGACCACCGCGAAGAGCAGGAGGATGGCCCCGGCCAGCACGCTCAGTCGGCGTCCCACGTCTAGCCCCGACCCGTCGTGGTCGTCGACGGGCCCGCCGTCGTCGAGGTCGTCGAGGTCGTCGTCGAGGTGACCCCCAGACGCCACTCGTGGTAGAGGTTCCTCGCGTAGGCCCGGGCGGCCCCGAGGGTGGGCTCGGGGATCGTCGCCTTCACGGCGCGCTGGTCGAGCGGGCGCAGCTCGCCCATGGAGTAGGGCGTCGCCTCGAGCAGGATGGGGCGGTACCAGAGGACGCCCGAGGGCTGGCCCTGGTAGATCACGACGGCCCCCTGGTAGTCGGCCAGGTAGTAGGAGGAGTACGCGTACCAGTGGGTGAGCGCGACCACCCCCGCCGCGACGGCGAGGAAGGCGACGATCCCCGCCAGGACCCGAAGGGTGAAGCGGCGCGGCCGGGAACGGCCACTCGGGCGCCCCAGCGTCTCGGCCGGGGGCGGGGCGCTCGTGACGGTGCGGTGGATCGGCGTCGCCGAGGCGGTGACCTCGTCGAACTCGAGGAGCACCACCGAGATGTTGTCGTGGCCCCCGGCCGCCCGGGCCGCGGC
>JAKAEP010000004.1 GCA_021818265.1 Actinomycetes bacterium | reverse complement strand
CCATTGTAGCATGTGTGCAGCCCTAGACGTAAGGGGCATGATGACTTGACGTCGTCCCCACCTTCCTCCGAGTTGACCCCGGCAGTCTTCTACGAGTCCCCACCATTACGTGCTGGCAACATAGAACAAGGGTTGCGCTCGTTGCGGGACTTAACCCAACATCTCACGACACGAGCTGACGACAGCCATGCACCACCTGTGCTGGGCCCCGAAGGACACCGCATCTCTGCGGCTTTTCCCAGCATGTCAAATCTAGGTAAGGTTTTTCGCGTTGCATCGAATTAAGCCACATGCTCCGCTGCTTGTGCGGGCCCCCGTCAATTTCTTTGAGTTTTAGTCTTGCGACCGTACTCCCCAGGCGGGGCACTTAATGCGTTAGCTGCGGCGCGGAAACCGTTGAAAAGTCCCCACACCTAGTGCCCACCGTTTACGGCGTGGACTACCAGGGTATCTAATCCTGTTCGCTCCCCACGCTTTCGCTCCTCAGCGTCAGTATTGGCCCAGATCACCGCCTTCGCTACTGGTGTTCCTCCTGATATCTGCGCATTCCACCGCTACACCAGGAATTCCGTGATCCCCTACCAAACTCTAGTCACGATAGTTTCGGGTGGCGGCCCCAGGTTGAGCCTGGGGGTTTAACACCCGACTTATCGAACCGCCTACGAGCTCTTTACGCCCAATAAATCCGAATAACGCTTGCACCCTATGTATCACCGCGGCTGCTGGCACATAGTTGGCCGGTGCTTCTTCTACAGGTACCGTCACAATCGTTCCTGTCGAAAGAGGTTTACAACTCAGAAAGCCTTCGTCCCTCACGCGGCGTTGCTGCGTCAGGCTTTCGCCCATTGCGCAAGATTCCCTACTGCTGCCTCCCGTAGGAGTCTGGACCGTGTCTCAGTTCCAGTGTGGCTGATCGTCCTCTCAGACCAGCTATCCGTCGTTGCCTTGGTGGGCCGTTACCCCGCCAACAAGCTGATGGACCGCGAGCCCCTCCCGAAGCGATAAGACATTTCTTCCCTCGGCCATGCGACCAAGGGGAGGTATTCGGTATTAGCACCGGTTTCCCGGTGTTATCCCGATCTTCGGGGCAGGTTGCTCACGTGTTACTCACCCGTTCGCCACTAGATCTTTCGGAGCAAGCTCCTTGGATCCCGTTCGACTTGCATGTGTTAAGCACGCCGCCAGCGTTCACTCTGAGCCAGAATCAAACTCTCCATCAAGATTTTCCGGGGACGAGTCCCCTCGAAATCAGAAGAGCCAGGCGAGTTAGCTCTAAAACCTCGCCTGACGGGTCTGGGCGCACGGGGTGCCCCCAGACCAAATTGTGTGCGAACGGCGCGTCCTGTTTTAGATCAGGCCATCGCCGCCCGTACTGGCTTTTGGCTCTCGTTCTTCCGTTTTCAAGGAGCGACGGCGCACGCGGCTGGGCCGGAGGTGCGCAGTACACCTTCCCGGGTCTCCCCGGGAGCCCTTCCCGAGTCTCCCCGGGCAGGGCTACCTACCTTAGCAGGGCCGACAGGCCCGGGCAACTTCCCCGGGTCCCCCCGCTGGCAGGGTCACCAGGATAGCACCCGGCGCGCGGGTCGCGCCCTCGACGAAGGCGTTGACGGTGCTGATGAGGCGCATCGTGTCCACGGTCGCCGCCCGGGAGTCGAGCAGCGCCTCGGTGCACACGAGGTAGGCGAGGCTGCGCGCCCGGCTCACGGCCACGTTGAGCCGGTTGCGCGAGAAGAGGAACTCCTTGCCCCGGGCGATCTGGTCCTCGCTGGAGGCCGTCATCGAGAAGAAGACGACGACGGCCTCGCGGCCCTGGAACTTGTCGACGGTGCCCACCTCGACACCGCCGAGCCCGGCCCCGTCGAGGGCGGCGCGGAAGAGCCGGCGCTGGGCGTTGTAGGGGACGACGACCATGAAGTGGCGGTCGGCGAGGACCCCGTCGGCGCCCTCGCGGTCGACGAAGCGCCCGCCGCGCATCGAGCGGATCTGGCGGACCACGAGCTCGACCTCCTCGGGGGCCGAGGTGGAGCGCCCCTCGTGCTCGGCGCGCAGCCAGCGCAGCCCCGTGCCGAAGGCCGTGCGCTGGTTGAGGCACTTCTCGTCGCTCTCGAGCCTCCCCTCGTAGAACTGCCGGCTGACGAAGTCGCACACCTCGGGGTGCATGCGCCGCGTCGTGCGCAAGAAGACCCCCCAGTGCTCGGGCAGGGTGGCCCGGCCGTCCAGCACGTACTCGAGGACGCTCTCGCCCGAGCGGCCCGGGTGGACCGCCTGGGCGACGTTGGCGAGCTGCAGGGGGTCGCCCAAGAGCAAGAGGTTCGTCGCGGCCCGCGACATCGCCGCGAGGTCGGCGAGCGAGACCTGGCCGGCCTCATCGACGATCAGCAGGTCGAGCGGGTCGCGCGCGAACTCCTCGGCGGAGAAGAGCCACGACGTGCCGCCGACGACCTCCGGCGCGCTCGCGAAGATCTCGGCGCGCTTCTTCGGGTACGCGATGCCGCGGTCGAGGCCCCGCTCGGCCCGGTTGTCGTCCCAGTGGGCGAACGACGCGCCGGAAAGGTCGACGCCCTCGTCCCGGGCGACCTTGAGCGCCTCGCGCATCAGGTTGTCGATGGCGCTGTGGCTGGGTCCGGTGACCCCGACGCGCTTGGCGTCGCGCACCATCTGCACGATGACGTGGCCGCCGCGGTAGGTCTTGCCCGTGCCTGGGGGGCCCTGGATCGGCGCGTAGGAGTCGTCGAGCCCCTCCACCCACGACACGATGTCGGCGACCTCGTCACCGAAGGCCGCGCCCCCGTCTCGCCCGAGGACCCGGGGCGCCGCGCCCGCGAGGAGGTCGGCCAGCGCCGGCGGCGCGCCGGCGATGGACCCCGCGGCGACGACCCGGCGCGCGACGTCCTGCAGGGCGTCCCACTTCGCCCCCGGGGCCACCGTGCGGTGCAGCGCGAGGGCCCGCGGGTGGGGCCCCTCGTAGGTCCCGCGCGGCTGGACGACCACCTCGCGCGCCTCGGGGTCGTGGCTGCGCACCTCGCCGTCGCACAGCCGGCCCTCCCCGTCGAGGAAGGCGACCTTCTGGCCCGGCTCGTCGAAGTCGCCGTCGAGCTCCTGCTCGGGGTAGGCGAAGCGCCAGCAGGTGGTGCGCCGGCGGCCCTCGGGGGCCACCTCGCCCACGAAGCGCAGGTCCCCGATCGCCCCGGGCGCCCCGAGCGCGGCGTCGGCGCTCGAGCGCAGCGTGGCGCGCAGCGGCATGTCGGCGGCCGCCTTCTCGCGCGACCAGTAGCTGAGCAGATGGCCGAGGAGGGCCTCAGGCGAGTCGGGGTCGGCGACGGCGAAGGCCGCGAGCCGCGCGCGAAGCTCGTCGAGCTCCTCGTTGGCGTTCTCGCGCACGAACTGGGCCTCGCGCCAGGCGAGCCCGGCAGGGCGCTGGGTCACCACCCAGTCGCGCAGGGCCTTGGTCGCGACCACGTCGTCGCGGTTGTAGGCCTCGATGTTCGCGATGTAGGCAGGGTCGCGCGTCGCCATCCATCGCTCGTACTCCACGACCGCGCCGGTGCCGCGCTGGATCTCGGTGGCGCGGGTGAAGCCCACCAGCTTCTCGAGGCTCTTCAGGCTGTAGGACTCTGCGCCCACGGTGAAGGCGTTGCGCACGATCGGGTAGAGGTCGACGAAGTAGCCGGAGAACTTGAGCGCGTCAACCCGGCTCTGGGCGACGGCCCCGTCCACCAGCCGCTCGATCGCCGAGCGCTCGGTGTGGTTGTAGTGGTACAGGTGGCTCTGGGGGTAGCGCTCGCGACGCTCGTAGAAGAGGGCCACGAGGTCCTCGACCATCGCGCGCTGGGCGTCGAGGTCGTGGGCCCACCACGACCGGTACCGCCACTCCCCCGCCTCGAAGAGCCACAGCCCGGCCATGAAGAGCAGGTCGCTCGCCGGCGACCAGAAGGGATCGCCCTCGAAGTCGAGGAAGAGGTCGCCCTCGTCGGGTTCGGGCAGCTGCTCGAGGCCCCGTCCGTAGACCGGGTCCTCGCCGGGCTCGATCGCCTCGAAGGGCGGGGGCGCCTCGGGGTCGGCGCGGCCCGCCACCTGCAGGGCCGCCTGGCGCTGGAGGCGCGCGTAGCGCTCGGCCCGCACGCCCTCGGGCGCCCGGGTCGACGCCGCGAGCTCGACGACGGTGCGCACCCCCCCGGCCTCGAGCAGGTCGACGTCGTCGCGGCGCGCGCCGGCGAGGAACTCGAGGGAGTCGGCGGCGCGCCACCCGGCCTCGCAGCGCCCCTGGTAGGCGCAGTAGTCGCACTGGGCGCACCGGCGCGCCCGGGTCCCCTCGAGGGTGCCGGTCGCGAAGATCTCGAGTACCTGGCGCCGGGTGCGGCGCCAGTAGGCCATGAACTCCTCGACGAGGTAGCTCTCGCGCTCGCCCGTGCCGAGCACCAGGTGCATGCGCCGCGGCGGCGCGCCGGTGAGCCGGGTGAGCGCCTCGGCGTAGAAGCATAGCTGCAGGACGTGGCCGGCCTTGGCCTCGGCGCGGGTGAGCTTCGCGTCGACCGGCTCGTAGGCGCAGTACCCCTCGTGCGGCTCGGCGACGCGCTCGACGAAGTCGGCCACACCTCGCACCCCGTCGTTCTCCAGGGGCATCTGGTACACGACGTCCCACTCGCCGCCCAGGGGGTCGCCCACCCGTGCGACGAGCCGCTCGAAGTCCTCGCGCGAGCCCTTCTCGACCTCGAGGACCCGCAGCCCGCGCTCGTAGTAGCCCGCAAGCACCCGGCGCTCGTGGGCGAGGCCCTTGGCCTGGAGGATCTCGGCGAGCTCGCTGAGGGCCCGCTCCTCGCCCCCGGCGCCTTCGAGGTAGAGCGCGAGGGAGTGCTCACAGCCCAGCCACTCCGAGATCTTGGTGGGCGTCATCAGCCGCTCGGCCATCGGTCCTCCAACCTACGGGCTCGCCCCGCCCCCGAGAGGGTGCCAGGTCGCTGCTACAGCCCGAGCCGGGCGCGCGCCGCGGCGATCTCGCCCTCGAGGCGCGCGCGCTGGGCCGGCGCCGCGATGGGCCCGGCCGCCCCCGGCGTGGTGCGCCGCGCGAGGGCCGCGCCCGGGGCGAAGAGGTCGCGGTGGGCGGCGAGCGCGGGGTCCCCGCCCACGAGGTCGTACAGGCGCGCGCCCGTGCGCACGGCCTCGCCGACCAGCCGTCCCAGGCGCTCGTGCGCCTCGCGGAAGGGCACCCCCTCGGCGACCAGGGCCTCGGCGAGGTCGATCGCGACGAGCAGCTCGTCGTCGGCGGCCGCGGCGGCGCGGCCCTCGTCGAACTCGAGCGACCCGTAGGCGCCGGTGAGGGCGCGCAGCACCACGAGCACCTGGCGCACCGAGTCGAAGAGGGGCTCCTTGTCCTCTTGGAGGTCGCGGTTGTAGCTGAGGGGCAGGCCCTTCAGCGTCACGAGCAGTCCGGTCAGGTTGCCCACCAGCCGGCCCGACTTGCCCCGGGCGAGCTCGGCCACGTCGGAGTTCTTCTTCTGGGGCAGCATCGACGAGCCGGTGGTGAAGGCGTCACCGAGCCGGGCGAAGGCGAACTCGCTCGAGGTCCACAGCACCAGCTCCTCGCCCAGCCGGCTCAGGTGGACCCCCGTGAGGGCGATGGCGAAGAGGCTCTCGGCGACGAAGTCCCGGTCGCTCACCGCGTCCATCGAGTTCGCGAAGGGTGCGGCGAAGCCCAAGAGCCCGGCGGTGTAGGCGGGGTCGAGGGGAAGCGAGCTGCCCGCGAGGGCGCCCGCGCCCAGGGGCGAGACGTCGAGTCGCGCGCGCGCGTCGGCCAGCCGGCCGACGTCGCGCAGGAGCGCGAAGGCGTGGGCAGAGAGGTGGTGACTCAAGAGGACGGCCTGGGCCCGCTGGAGGTGGGTGTAGCCGGGCAGTCGCGCGTCGGGGTGGCGCTCGGCCAGGGCGACGAGGGCGTCGACGAGGCCGAGGACCCCCTCGCCCACGTGACCCAGCGCGTCGCGGGTGAAGAGGCGCAGCGTCGTGGCCACCTGGTCGTTGCGACTGCGTCCGGTGTGCAGGCGCGCCCCGAGCGGCCCGGCGATCTCGATGGCCCGGCGCTCGATGGCCATGTGGACGTCCTCGTCACCGGCCTCGGTGACGAAGGCCCCCGCGTCGAACTCGCGCTCGATCGCGGCGAGCACCCCGAGCAGCTCGTCGCGCTCGGCCTCGCTGAGCAGGCCCCCGTGGGCGAGCCCGCGCACGTGGGCCGCCGAGCCCTCGAGGTCGTAGTGGTAGAGGGCGCGGTCGAAGCTGAAGCTCTCGGAGAGCTCGAAGAGGGCCTGGTCCATGGCCGACTCGAACCGGCCGGCCCACAGCGCCACGGCTAGGACCGCCTCGGGGTGGCGTTCTTCGCGCCCTGGCGCTGGGCCCAGGTCCTCACCCCGAGCCCGTAGATGCGCACGAAGCCCTCGGAGTCGGCGTGGCGGAAGGTGTCGGCTGCCTCGTAGGTCGCCAGGCCGTAGTCGTAGAGGGCCGCCGGGCCCCGACGGCCGCTGATCGCGAGGACCCCGGGCGGGGTGAAGGTCAGGCGGACCTCGCCGGTGACGTGGCGCTGGGTCTCCTCGACGAAGGCGTCGAGGGCCTCTTTGAGCGGCGAGAACCACATCCCGTCGTAGACGAGCTCGGCCCAGCGCGTCTCGAGCCGGCGCTTCTCGTGGGCGAGGTCGCGCTCGAGCACCAGGCTCTCGAGGTCCTGGTGCGCCGCGATCAGGGCGAGGGCGGCGGGGCACTCGTAGACCTCGCGGCTCTTGATCCCGACCCGGCGGTTCTCCACCATGTCGAGGCGCCCGAACCCGGTCGCGCCGGCGAGGCCGTTGAGCCGGCCGATCAATGCCGCGAGGCCCATCGGCTCTCCGTCGAGCGCCACCGGCACCCCGGCGGCGAACCCGACGACGACCTCGACCGGGGCGTCGGTGCGCACCCGGGTCAGCGTGTAGGGCTCCTCGGGCGGGGCGGCCCACGGGTCCTCCATCTCGCCGCACTCGATGGCCCGGCCCCAGAGGTTCTCGTCGATCGAGTAGATCTTCTCCCGGGTGGCCTTGATGGGGATCTCCCACTTCTGGGCGAAGTCGACCGAGTCGGCCCGGGTCATCCCCCAGTTGCGCGCCGGCGCCAGCACCTCGAGGTCGGGGGCGAGCGCGTGCACCCCCACCTCGAAGCGGACCTGGTCGTTGCCCTTGCCCGTGCAGCCGTGCGCCACCGCGGTGGCGTCGTGGCGGCGGGCCTGGTCGACCAGGTGGCGCACGATGACCGGCCGGCTGAGCGCCGACACCAGGGGGTAGCGGCCCTCGTAGAGCGCGTTGGCCGCGACCGCCCGGGCGCAGAACTCCTCGGCCATCTCGTCGCGGGCGTCGACCACCACGCACGCGCTCGCCCCCGCGGCGAGCGCCCGGGCCGAGATCTCCTCGAAGCTCTCCGAGCTCGCGGGGTCCTGGCCGACGTCGACGAGCACGGCGACGACCTCGACGCCCCACTCCTCCATCATCCAGCGGATCGCCACCGACGTGTCCAGCCCGCCGCTGTAGGCGAGCACCACCTTCTTCTTCACTTGGCCTCCGTCAACTCATCCAGCCCGGCCAGGACCCGGAACTGCGCGGTCAGGGCGTCGCCGCCGTGGGCGTCGGTCGCCACCACGAGGATCGTGTCGTCGCCGGCGACCGAGCCGAGCACGCCCGGCAGCGCGCTGCGATCCAGCGCCGAGGCGACCACGTGGGCACAGCCCGGGGGCGTGCGCACCACGACCACGTTCGCCGAGTGCTCGACGGTGACGACCCACTCGCCCATCACCCGTCGCAGGTGGTCGAGCGGGGCCGGCGCGAGCTTGGGCGAGGCGGCCATGACGATGCGGCGCACCCCGTGCTCGTCGCGGATCTTCACGGTCCCGAGCTCCTGGAGGTCGCGGGTGACGGTCGCCTGGGTGGCGCTGATCCCCTCCTCGTGGAGCCGCGAGACGATCTGGGCCGCCGTCGAGATGACCTCGCGGTCGATCATCGCGGCGATCCGGTGCTGTCGTTGGGCCTTGGTCATCCCCCCCCTTTGAGCCAGGCGAGCACGCCCAGCATCGCCGTGCGCCGGTGGAAGACCTGGCGCCAGACCCGCGAGCGCGCCCCGTCGAGCACGCCGTCGGTCACCTCGTCGCCCCGGTGGGCGGGCAGGCAGTGCAGCACCACGCAGCGCTCGCTCGCCAGCCCCACCAGGGCCTCGTCGACCCGGTAGTCGGCGAGGTCCTCGCGGCGCCGGCGCGCCTCGGCCTCCTCGCCCATCGAGACCCAGGTGTCGGTGTAGAGGACGTCGGCCCCCCGGGCCGCCTCGCGCGGGTCGCTCACGAGGCGCAGCGCGGGTCCGAGCGCGAGGGCGTCCTCGGGCCCGCCCGGGGTGAGCTGGTAGCCCGGCGGCGCCGCCACCACGACGCTCGCCCCGAGGCGGCAAAGGGCCACCGCGAGCGAGCGGGTGACGTTCGTCGCGTCGCCGACGTAGCCCACGCGCAGCCCGGCGAGCCCGCGCACGTCGCCGCCGGCGTGGGCCTCGGCGATGGTGAGCACGTCGGCCACGGCCTGGGTCGGGTGGGCGGCGTCCGAGAGCAGGTTCACGACCGAGAGGCCCCCGGCCGCCGCGCGGACCCGCTCGAGCACCCCGTGGCGGCGCACCCGCAGCGCGGCCACGGCGAAGGTCTCGGCGAGGGTGCGCGCGACGTCCTCGGCCGACTCGCGCGCGTCGAGGCCGATCTCGTCGCCGGTGAACTCCACCGGCCAGCCCCCCAGCTGGTGGACGGCCACCGTGGCCGCGGCCCGGGTGCGCAGGCTCGGGTGCTCGAAGACCAGCGCGACGGGTTCGTCCTCGTACAGCGTGGGGTCGAGGGGGGCCGTCGCGAGGTCGAGCACCTCGAGGAGCTCGCCGTCGCTCAGGGCGTCGATCGTGAGCAGGTGACGGGTCACGCCACCACCTCGGTGTGCCGGCCCTCGCGCGCGAGGGCCGAGACCAGCGCGTGGGGCCGCCGTCCGTTGGCGAGCACGACGCGACGCGCGCCCCCCGCGAGCGCGTCGAGCGCGGCGCGGACCTTGGGCCGCATGCCCTCGCGCGCGGCGCCGCTCTCGAGCAGGTCGGCCACCTCGGCCGCGCTCACCCGGGCGAGGCTCGTGGCGGGGTCCTCGGGGTCGGTGCGCAGCTGGTCGACGTCGCTCAAGAGCACGAGCTCGGCGCCGAGGGCGCCGGCGAGGGCGCCGGCCGCGGTGTCGGCGTTGCAGTTGAGGAGCCGCCCCCCCTCGTCGGCGGCGACCGGGCTCACGACCGGGACGAGCCCGCTCGCCCACTGGGCCTCGAGCACGCGCGCCGCGACGACCGGGGTGTCCCCGGCCCGCCCCCACGGCGGGCCGAGGGGCCGGGCCGACAGCAGCCCGGCGTCGAGGCCCGAGAGCCCCACCGCCGCGACGCCGTGGGCGACGAGGCCGGCCACCAGGGCCGCGTTCACCGAGGCGAGGGCCATGGCCACGTAGCCCATCGTCGCCTCGTCGGTGACCCGCAGGCCGTCGACGAAGACGCTCTCGGCGCCGACGGCCTCGAGCAGGGCGGCGATCTGGGGGCCGCCCCCGTGCACGAGCGCGACCCGCTCCCCGGCGCGTACGAGGGTCGCGAGGTCCTCGGCGAGCCCGGCCAGGGTCACGCCGTCCGGCGAGAGGTCGTCGAGCGCGTGGCCGCCGAGCTTCGCCACGACGCTCACGGGGTCACCCCGGTGAGCGGCAGGCCGAGCGTCTCGGGCCGCCCGCTCGCCACGTTCCAGGCCTGGAGGGCCTGGCCGGCCGCCCCCTTGATGAGGTTGTCGATCGAGCTCAGCGCGACCAGCCAGCCGGTGCGCTCGTCGACGGCCGCACTCACGAAGCACAGGTTGGAGCCGACGGGGTCCTTCAGCGTCGGGGGCGCCTCGGTCACCACGACGCAGGGGTCCGCGGCGTAGCGCGCCTCGAGCAGCGCGAGCGCGGACGCGGTGGTGAGCGGCTCGGCGAGGCGCGCGTAGGCGGTGACCAGCATGCCCCGGGCCACCGGCACCAGGTGCGGGGTGAAGAGGAGGCGCGCGTCGAGCTCGGCCTCCATCTCGGGGGTGTGGCGGTGCCCGACGAGCCCGTAGGCCTCGGCGTTGCCCGAGAGCCGGCTGAAGTGCAGGCGCTCGCTCGTCGCGCGCCCGGCGCCCGAGGCGCCCGAGAGCGCGTCGACCACGATCCCCTCGCGCTCGACGACGCCCGCGTCGAGGAAGGGCCCCAGGGCGAGCGCGGTGGCGGTCGGGTAGCAGCCCGGCGCGGCGACGAGGGTGGCGCCCGCGAGCTCCTCGCGGTGCCGCTCGACCAGGCCGTAGACGGCGCGCGAGAGAAGCTCGGGCGCCCGGTGGGCCTCGCCGTACCACGCCGCGTACTGGGCCGGGTCCTTCAGGCGGAAGTCGGCCCCGAGGTCCACGACCGGGACCCCGCGCTCGACGAGGCGCGCCACGATCCCCTGGCTCTTGCCGTGGGGCAGGGCGAGGAAGACGAGGTCGAGCTCGGCCTCCAGGACGGCCTCGGTCGGGGCGAGCACGAGGTCGGGGTAGCGCGCCGCCAGGGCCGGCACGTGGGCGCCCAGGGCGACGCCCGCGCTCGACTCGCCGGTGGCGAGCACGACCTCGAGGTCGGGGTGGGACCCGCACAGGCGCACGACCTCGCTGCCCGCGTACCCGCTCGCCCCGACGACCCCGACTCGCATACGCCATTTTATGCACACGTGCGGCGTAAATTACAAATGGACGGATTGTCGGCTACCGTGGGATCGTGTCCCGTCGCGGTTGGCTGCTCTTTGTCGCCATGTCGGTCATCTGGGGCATCCCCTACCTCTTGATCCGCGTCGCCGTCCGCCAGCTCGACCCCGGGGTCCTCGTGCTCGCGCGCACCGGACCGGCCGCGCTCGTGCTCGGGCCCCTCGTGCTGTGGCGGCGCCAGTGGCGGGCGCTCGCCACCCACCTCGGGTGGATCGCCCTGTTCGGCGTCGTGGAGTTCGGCGTCCCGTGGTACCTCATGTCCAGCGCCGAGCGCCACATCACCAGCTCGCTCACGAGCCTGCTGATCTGCTGTGTGCCCCTGCTCTCGGTCGTGGTCCAGCGCCTGCGCGGCGCCGAGACGGTCGACCGGCGCCGCCTCGGCGGGCTCGCCGTGGGGGCGCTCGGGGTGGCGCTCCTCGTCGGGCTCGGGATCACCCACGGCTCGCTCCCCTGGATCGGGCTGATGCTGGTGGTGATCGTGGGCTACTCGCTCGGCCCGATCATCCTCGCGACCAAGCTCGCCCACGTCGACGGGCCGACGGTCGTCATGGGCGCCACCGCCGTGGTCTCGCTCGCCTGGGTCCCCTGGGACGTCGTGCACTGGCCGGCGCGGGTCTCGGGCGAGACGGTCTGGTCGATCGTCGTGCTCAGCCTCGTGTGCACCGTCACCGCCTTCCTCGTCTTCTTCGAGCTCGTGAAGGAGGCCGGCCCGGCCCGCTCGGTCGTGGTCACCTACCTCAACACCGCGCTGGCCGTGGTCCTCGGGGTGGTGGGCCTGCACGAGCCGCTCACCGCGGGCATCGCGGTGGGCTTCCCCCTCGTGCTCGTGGGCTCGGTCCTCGCCACCACCCGCCCCCGCGCGCGCGACGAGGCCCTCGTCGAGGCTCAGGCCGCGTAGGTCGCCGAGACCCGCACCTCGTCGCCGACGACCAGCCAGGCGACGCCCGCGCCCTCGACGAGGGTGACGTCGTCGCCGAGCTCGAGCGGGCCGTGGTGCACGACGGTCGCCGCCTCGAGCGGCCCGGGCGCCACCTCGGTCACCGCCTCCCAGGCGGCGGCGTTGTTCACGTGGCCCACGACGTCTAGGTCGCTGCGGCGCGTCGGCCACGGCCGGCGCCGCGCGCCCTCGGTCATCGGGGGGACCCCCACGCGGCTCGAGACGCGCCGCTCGCGCGACGGCTCGCCGTAGGCGGCGAAGAACGACTCGCGCATGCGCACCGGGTGGCCCTCGAGGTCGGTGGGCACCCACAGCGCCACGGTCTCGATCACCGCGACGCCGTCGACCAGCACGTCGGTGCGCCGCTCCGCCCACGCCGGGCCCGTCCCGGCGCACCAGGTCGCGAGCTCGAGCCCCTCGAGGTAGCCCGGCCACCGGGCGCCGGCGACGCGTCGCAGCGCCGTGCGGCGCACCAGCCAGACGTCGTCGCTCTCGTCGGCGAGACCCGTGTCGTTCCAGTCGTCGGTCGCCACGTCCTGGAGGTAGCGCGCGAGCGCGTCGACCCGCAGCCGCCCGGCCGGGTCCACGTCGCCGAGGCGCACCGTCGCCGCGCCGAGGTAGCGGCGCGTGCGCTCGACCCAGGCGGCGAACTCCATCAGCGCAGGCTCGCCCCCAGAGCCCGGCCCGACTCGATGAGGGCCTCGCGCAGCTGGGCGACCTCGCGCTCGTCGAGCGTGCGCTCGGGCGAGGAGAGCCGCACCGTGAAGGCGAGGCTGCGCGACCCCGAGGGCACCGCCCCGCCGCGGTAGACATCGAAGAGCGCGACCGACTCCACGCGCTCGTCGGTCGTCGTGAGCGCGTGGGCGAGGTCCTGGGCGTTGAGCGCGTCCGGGGCGACAAAGGCCAGGTCGATCACCGCGCTCGGGAAGCGGCTCGGCACGCGGATGGTGCGCGGGGCCGGGGTCGCGCGAGCCGGGTCGCACAGGGCGTCGAGGTCGAGCTCCACCAGCCCCGCGCGCCGGGGCGCCTCGCCGCCCGCGAGGGCGGCGACGAGGGCCGGGTCGACCTCGCCCACGACGCCGAGGCGCGCGCCGCTCGCGCGGTCGACGAGGGCGGCGGCCCGGGTGGGGTGCACGCCGGGGGGCGCGTCGGCGAGGGCGCGCACCACCACGTCGGCGAGCGCCAGGCGCCCCAGCAGGGCGCGCGCGAGCACGGTGGCGGCGACGGCGTCGTCGTGGGGGCGCCCGAGCACGAGGGTGAGGCGCTCGCCCTCCTCGGGCAGGTCCACCTCGCTCGCCCCGCCCACGCCGCCGCGCGTGCGCCGCGGGTGGGCGGCGACCTCGGGGTGGGTGAAGACCGTGCCCACCTCGAACAGCGCCACGTCGCCCCGGCCGCGCTCGAGGTTGCGCAGCCAGGCGCGCGCGACCCCGGTCACGCAGGTGCCGCGCAGCACCGACTCCTCGGCCGAGAGGGGGTTCGCCACCGCGACCGGCGGGCCGACCTCGACCAGCGCGTGCTCGCCGGGGGCGACGAGCGTAGGCGTCCACACCTCGAGCGCCCCCAGGGCGACCGCAGCGTCGCGCAGGCGCCGGCGCATCCGCTGGCGGTCGGTGAGTCCGCCGACCTCGGGCCAGGAGGGTACCCGCCGGGCGAGCCGGCCGTAGCCGTGGAGACGGGCCACCTCCTCGATGAGGTCGGCGCGCCCCTCGAGGCCCGCGCGCACGTCGAGCCGGCGCGCCGGGGGGCGCACGACGAAGGGGTCGTCGCCCTCGACCGCGAAGTCGAGGCCGCTGAGCAGGCGGCGTACCTCGTCGGCGGCGATCGTGGTGCCGAGCAGGTCGGCCACGTCGCGCGCGGCGAGGGTGAGGGTCGGCACCTCGGGGAGGTCCCCGGTCACATCCAGGGGCTCGGCGAGCCACTCGAGGCCGGGCGAGCTCTCCTCGAGCACGGCCACCAGCCGGGCCACGGCCCGCAGGGCGAGCGTGGGGTCGACGCCGCGCTCGAAGCGGGCCGAGGCCTCGGTGCGCAGCCCGTGGCGCTTCGAGGAGCGCGCGATGGCCATGGGGTCGAAGCAGGCCGCCTCGAGCAGGACCTCGGTCGTCGCCTCGGTGATCTCGCTGGCGGCCCCGCCCATGATCCCGGCGAGGCCGAGGACGCGGTCCTCGCCGTCGACGATCACGCAGTCCTCGCCGGTGTCGCCCAGGCCCCGCCCGGGCGTGGCCAGGCGCCGTTCGACCCCGTCGAGGGTCGTCAGCGCCTCGCCCGCGCGGGCCCGGCGCGCGCCGAGCGTCGCCCCGGCCACCCGGGCCCGGTCGTAGGGGTGGGTGGGCTGGCCGAGCTCGAGCATCACGAGGTTCGAGGCGTCGACGACGTTGGAGATGGGGCGCATCCCGGCCGCGCGCAGCCGCTCGACGACCCACGCCGGGCTCGGGGCGACTCTGACGTGGCGCAGGACCGAGACCGTGAGCCGCCCGCACAGGTCGGGCGCCTCGATGCGGGCCCCGGCGACCGCCGCCGTCGCGACCGCGCCGCGGGGGCTCGCCAGGCGCGGGGCGCGCAGCGGGCGCGCCAGGCGCACCGCGAGGTCGCGCGCGACGCCCTCGACGCACCACGCGTCGGGCCGGTTGCCCTCGACCGAGACGTCAAAGACCACGTCCGGCGCGAGGCCGAGCACCTCGACCAGCCGGCGGCCGGGCTCGGCGCCGGGCTGGTCGTTCAGGACCAGCAGGCCCGACTGGTCGTCCGAGAGGCCGAGCTCGCGCCCCGAGCAGAGCATCCCGTTGGAGGTGACCCCGCGCATGGTGCGCCGGGCGATGGCGAAGCCGCCGGGCAGCACCGCCCCCACCGGGGCGAGCGGCACGCGGTCGCCCTCGTGGAAGTTCCAGGCGCCGCAGACGATCTCGAGCGGGCCGTCGCCGGCCTCGACCACGACCCGGCGGATCCGGTCGGCGCCGGGGATCGCCGCGATCTGCTCGACGCGCGCGACGACGACGTCCTCGAGGCCCTCGCCCACGCGCTCGATCCCCTCGACCACGAGGCCGAGGTCGTCGAGGACCCCGCGCAGCTCCTCGGGCGACTCGGGCAGGTCGACGAAGTCGCGCAGCCAGGTGAGCGAGATCCTCACGAGAACTGCTCCACGAAGCGCACGTCGTTCTCGGTCAGGGCGCGCAGGTCGGCGATCTCGTAGCGCATCATGGCGCAGCGGTCGATGCCGAAGCCGAAGGCGAAGCCGTGGTAGCGCTCGGGGTCGATCCCCACCGCGGCGAGCACCGCCGGGTCGACCATGCCGCAGCCGCCGAGCTCGACCCAGCCCGTCATCGAGCAGGTGCGACAGCCCGCGCCCCGACAGACCGTGCAGGTCACCTCGAACTCGGCCGAGGGCTCGGTGAAGGGGAAGAAGCCGGGCCGCAGCCGCGAGGTGATCGACGGGCCGAAGTAGGCGGCGGTGAACGACTCGATGGTGCCCGCGAGGTCGGCGAAGGTGATCCCCTCGGCGACGACGAGCCCCTCGATCTGGTGGAAGGCGACCAGGTGACGCGCGTCGGGCGTGTCGCGGCGGTAGCAGCGCCCGGGCATCACCGAGTGGATGGGCAGGGTGCCCCCGGCGGTCGCGCGCTCCATGAGGTGGATCTGGGTCGGGCTGGTGTGGGTGCGCAGCACCACCGTCTCGGGCGCGCCGAGGTCCACGTAGAGGGTGTCCCAGAGCCCGCGGGCCGGGTGGGCGGGGGGCATGTTCAGGGCCTCGAAGTTGTACCAGTCGCTCTCGACCTCGGGGCCCTCCTCCACCGTGAAGCCCATGGCGACGAAGACGTCCTCGAGCTCGCGCTGGGTCGCGGCGATGAGCCCCCCGTGGCCCACCGCGACCGGCAGGCGCACCGCCGCGTCCACCACGTCGCCCAGGTCGAGCCGGTCCGCCTCGAGCGCGCGGCGCCGCTCCTCGGCGGCGAGCAGCGCGCGACGGGCCTCGAGCTCGCCCTCCACCCGCCGGCGCGCCTCCTGGAGGGCGGCGCCGCGGGTCCGACGCTCCTCCTCCCCGAGGGCGCCGAGCGCCCGCTGGGCCTCGGCGAAGGGCGAGCGCCGCCCGACGAGGGACGCCTCGGCCTCGCGCAGCGCGTCGAGGGAGGCCAGCGCGTGGACCCGGTTCACCAGGTCCTCGGCGAGGGTCGCGAGGTCGTTACGGTCGTCGGACATGTGGCCCCCAGGCTAGAAGGTGCGCGGGCCCCCACCGTGCCGGCGCTGGACCATCGCCTCGTAGGCGAGCATCGCCCCGGCCATCGCGGCGTTGAGCGACTCGGCGCGCCCGGCCATGGGTATCGTGAGCGCCGCGTCGCAGCGCGCCACCACGTCCTCGGCCAGCCCGGTGGCCTCGTTGCCGATGAGCAGCGCGCACGGCCCCGCGAGGTCGCTCGCGCACGGGTCCTGCCCGCCGCGCGCCACGCTCGCGAGCACCCGGGCGCCCTTGGCGCGCAGGTCAGAGAGCGCCTCGTCGAGCCCGGCGACCACGACCGGCACGTGGAAGACGGATCCCGCGCTCGCCCGCAGCGCCTTGGGGTTGGTCGGGTCGACGCCCGGGCCGCAGAGCACCACCCCGGCCGCGCCGGTGGCGTCGGCCGTGCGGATGAGCGTGCCCACGTTGCCCGGGTCGCGCAGGTCGCAGAGCACGAGGACCGTGCCGGGACGCACCGCCTCGAGGGGCGCCACCGGCAGCCGGGCCGCGGCGAGGACCCCCTGGGGCGAGACCGCGTCGGCGACGCGCTCGAGCACGCCGGGGGCGAGGGCGAAGGTCCTCACCCCGAGCGCGCCGGCGCGCGCCGCGAGCGCCGCGAGGCGCGGGTCGTTCGCGCGCGCGCCGTCGACGTAGAGCGCCTCGAGCTCGGCGCCGGCCGCGAGGGCCGCCTCGACGAGGTCGGGCCCCTCGAGGACGCACGCGTCCTCGCGCCAGCGCAGCGCCCGCTTGGCGACCAGGCGCCGCAGCCGGCGGACGCGCTGGTGGCTGGCCCCCAGCGCCTCGATGGCGGCCTACTTCGCCAGGGCGTCGGTGGCGAGCGCCACGATCCGGGCGAAGGCGGCGTCGTCGGTGACCGCGAGGTCGGCGAGCATGCGCCGGTCGACCTCGATGCCCGCGGCGTTGAGCCCGGCGATGAACCGGCTGTAGCTCAGCCCGTGGGCGCGGGCCCCGGCGTTGATCCGCTGAATCCAGAGCTTGCGCATCTCGCCCTTGCGCGCCCGGCGGTCCCGGAAGGCGTAGACCCCGGAGTGCTGGACGGCCTGGTTGGCGGCGCGGAACGTGCGGCTGCGGTCGCCGTAGTAGCCCTTGGCCTCCTCGAGGACGGCCTTGTGGTGCTTCTTGGCGTTGACGGCCCTCTTGACTCGTGCCATGTCTGTCTCTCTTCCCTCGTCCTCGCCTACAGGCCCATCATCTTCTTCACGCGCTTGGCCTGGCCCGGCGCGACGTCCGCCTCGCGGCCGAGCCGGCGCGCGCGCACCGAGCTCTTGCCCTCCATGAGGTGGCCGCGGAAGGCCTTGCCCCGGCGCAGGCGCCCCGTGCCGGTGATCTTGATGCGCTTCTTCGCGCCGGTGTCGGTCTTCATCTTCGGCATCTCAGCCCTCCTCGTTCGTGTCCTCGGCGCCGTCGGTGGCGTCCTCGCTCGTCTTCGCCCGGGCCCGCTTGTCCGGGCCCAGCACCATGGTCATGTTCCGCCCGTCGAGCTTGGCCGCCGCCTCCACCCGGGCCGCGTCGGCCAGGCGCTCGACGATCCGGTCGAGGATCTTCTTACCGAGCTCGGGGTGGGCCGACTCGCGACCGCGGAACATGATGGTGATCTTCACCTTGTGACCCTCGCCGAGGAACTTCTCGACGAGTCGCGTCTTGGTCTCGAAGTCCCCGGCGCCGATCTTGGGCCGGTACTTCATCTCCTTGATGCCCACGTTCTGGGACTTGCGGCGCGACTCCTTGGCCCGCTGGGCCTCGTCGAACTTGAACTTGCCGTAGTCCATGATCCGCACCACCGGGGGCTGCGCCGTCGGCGCGATCTCCACGAGGTCCAGGTCCAGGCTGCGGGCCAACGCCAGCGCCTCGCGGGTCGACACCACGCCCTTCTGGTTGCCCTCGTTATCGATCAGGCGGACGGTGTCGACGCGGATGCGGTCGTTGACGCGACGGTCTCCCGGTGCTGTTGCGATAGCCCACTCCTTGCTCGACGCGACGCCGTCGGCGTCGCCGCAGGTCGCGGGACTCGGGGACCGGTACCACGGCGCACGTCGGTGGCCGGGTGGGGTCCGAACCCGTCGGACCCGCTTGCTGCACTGTGTGACCAGGTTAGCAGAGGCCGCGCCCGCCCCCCGCCGATGCGCGCCCGGCCGCCCCGGCGCCGGCCGGCGGCTACCGTGGCGCCGTGAGCGACGAGGCCGCCACCCACCCCGCCCCCGAGGACGAGGCCCTGGCCGCCGAGGCCGCCTACCTGCGCGACACGCCGGTCGAGACGATCCTCGCCAACCACCTCTTCGTCTTGTTGCAGGTGGCGGCGCTGCGCCTGGCGGAGGAGCCGCCGCGCCTCGAGGCGGCCCAGCTCGTGATCGACACGGTCGCCGCCATGGTCGGCGCCGGAGGGAGTCGCCTCGGCGAGCACGCCGACCTCTACCGCCAGGCCCTGGCCGAGCTCCAGCAGGCCTACGTGCGCGCCGCGGCCCGACCGGCCTAGGCGCGCGGGAACTCGACCTCCACCTTCAGCCCGCCGAGGTCGCTGCGGGCGGTGCCGAGGCGCCCGCCCATGGACTCGGCGATGTCGGCCATGATGCTCATGCCCAGCCCCGAGCCGCCGGTGTCGCGCGAGCGCGACTCGTCGAAGCGCTGGAACCGCCGGGGCCGCTCGCCGTAGACGGGCAGCCCCGGGCCGCCGTCTTCGACGACGAGGCGGGCCGTGCGTCCCTCGGCCGAGAGGGCGACGCGCACGGGGGCGTCGTCGGGGGTGTGGCGCTCCACGTTGGTGAGGGCGTTCGTGAGCAGGCGCTCGAGGTAGTCGGTGCGCGTCGAGGCGACGAGGCCGTCCTCGACGTCCACCTCGACGCGGCGCCCGGGGTGCTCGAGGGCGAACTCCTCGGCCCGGGCGCGCACCAGGGCCGAGACGTCGACCTCCTCGTCGGGGTGGTGGGGGGCCTCGCGCAGCTGGGCCACGAGGAGCAGGTCGCGCACGAGCGACTCCATCCGGGCGATCTCGCGGCCCATGCGCTCGAGGGCCCGGGCCCGCTGGGCCTCCCCCTGACCCCCCTGGGCGAGGAGGTCGGTGTAGCCCTTGACGACGGTGAGCGGCGTGCGCAGCTCGTGGGAGGCGTCGTCGATGAACTCCTGCATCGTGCGCGCGCTGCGGGCCTCGATCTCGATGCGCTCGGCGAGGGCGCGCACCATCACCGCGAGCGCGTCGCGCAGGTCGGCGAGGTCCCGGCTGCCGGTGGAGGCCGGGACCTCGCCGACCTCGGCCCCCTCGGCCACGGCCACGGCGTAGTCGATCAGCCGGCCCATCGCGCGCAGGTCCCGGCGCATCACCACGCGCGCCAGCGCCCCGGCCACCAGCGCGATGAGCACCGCGCCCAGGACCACGACGAGCACCTCGTGCTCGGTCTGGCGCGCGATGGCCCGGGTGGAGCCGGCGACCACGAGGTAGTCGCCGCCGCCGATGTCCAGCGAGCGGATGGCGAACCCCGGCAGGCCCGCCACGGCGACCACCCGGTCGCGCGAGGCCGCGACGTCGGCCATCGTCGGCGGCGCGCTGAGCGGCACCGACGGCTCGGCCACCTCCGAGGTCGTGCCCGAGGGGTAGACGACGACGAGGGCCAGGTCGTAGTTGTTGTACTGGTTGACGTACAGCGCGTTGTTGAGGGCCGTCGAGGGGTTGCGCAGCCCGGCGTCGACGACGGCGTTGATCTGGTCGTAGAGGGTCTGGTAGCGCGCGTGGCTCGCCACCGAGAGGGCCAGCCAGCCCACCGCCACGGCGACTACCAGGGTGACCGAGACGAAGAGCAGGGTCAGCCGGGTGGCGATCCTCACGGGTTCGCCGGGGGCTCCACCACCTTGAAGCCGACGCCGCGCACGGTGGTGATCGGGGCGAAGCCGTCTCGGTGCACCTTGCGCCGCACGTAGGAGATGTACGTGTCGAGCACCGAGGTCTCCGAGTCGAAGTCGATGTTCCACACGTCGCGCAGGAGCTGCTCGCGGGTGACGACCCGCTCGGCGTGCTCGAGCAGGACCTGGAGCAGGCGGAACTCCGTGGCCGAGAGGTCGATGGCCTCCTCGGCGTAGGTGACCTCGTGGCGGTCGACGTTCATCACGAGCGGTCCGCAGGTCATCACCCGGTCGTCCTCGTCCTCGTCCGACGCCCGGCGCAGGATCGCCGCGACCCGCAACAGCAGCTCTTGGAGGTTGTAGGGCTTCTTCACGTAGTCGTCGGCCCCGAGGCGCAGCCCCCGCTCCACGTCGCCGCTCGAGTCGCGGGCCGTGAGCATCAGCACCGGCGTCTTGGCGCCCGACTCGCGCAGCCGCTCGACGAACTCGAAGCCGTTCACGGTGGGCATGTTGATGTCGAGCACGCAGAGGTCGGCGTGGTTGCGGCGCAGCTGGTCGAGGCCCTCGGCCCCGTTGGCCGCCGTCACGACCTCGTAGCCGGCCGCCTCCAGGGCGTCCTGGAGGACGTCGCGCACGCCGGGCTCGTCGTCCACGACCAGGATCGTCGCCATGCCTCCCCTTCCCCGGTGCGAGCGTACCGGACCGGGCCCCGGACCCCGGCCCGGGACCGCCGCGGTTCTCACCCCTTTTCCAGGATCCTCACAGCCAGTTCTGAGACGGCCCTCACTACGTTGGACCAGGTGAGGAGTGTCGTGGTGCGGACCGTCCTGGCCCTCGTGGTGGGCCTCGTGATCCTCGCGACCCCGGCCGTCGCGGCGGCCGACGACCGCGGTGGCACCACCACGACCACGACCACCACCCTGCCCTCGCCGACCGGCCCCTACGCGAGCTGCGTCGCGCTCGTCGCGGGCACCGGGGCGAGCGGCCCGCGTCCCAACGACACCCGGGGCGACAGCCAGAGCCCGGCCGAGACGCTCTACGAGTGCGAGCTCAAGGACTACCGCCAGGCGACCGCCCAGATCGACGCCGCCTTCCGCCAGGCCGTGACCCAGGCCCGGGTGCAGTTCCGCCACTCGATCCGCGCGGCGCACTCGGCCGCCCAGCGCTCGGCCGCCCTGCAGGTGATGCAGGCCGCCATCATCCAGGCCGCCACGGTGCGCTCGGCGGCCCTCGTCACCCTCGGCCCGCCCCCGGTGCTGAAGAAGAAGGGCTAGAGGGTCTCGACCGCCGCGATCTCGTCGGCCCCCCGCCGCCCGACCTGGCGCACGCCGGCGACCCGCGCGCCCAGCGCGACGCGCCGGCTGCCGTCGGCGATCGACACGCAGTGCAGGTAGAGCCGCTCGCCCCGGTCGGTCGTGACCTCGCCGTCGCCGCGCGCCTCGTCGAAGGCGGTGACGACCCCCTCGACCCTCACCGCGCGCCGAGCGCGCGCAGCAGGGCGGCGCTCGACAGCGCCGTCTCGGCGGCCTCGCGGCCCTTGTTGGACCCGTCGGCGCGCGAGCGCTCGAGCGCCTGATCGACCGTGTCGGTGGTGAGGACCCCGAAGACGACGGGCACCCCGGTCGAGAGCGCCACGTCCTGCAGGCCCCGCGCGCACTCGCCGGCCACGAAGTCGTAGTGTCCGGTGTCCCCGCGGATCACCGCGCCCAGGGCGATCACCGCGTCGGGCCCGCCGGCCGCCAGCGCGCGAGCGGCCAGGGGCAGCTCGAAGGCGCCCGGCACCCAGGCAACGGTCACGTCGTGGGGCTCGACGCCGCGCTCGGCCAGCGCCTCGAGGGCGCCCTCGAGCAGGCGCGTCGTGACCCCGCCGTTGAAGCGGGCGCAGGCGACCGCCACCCGGCGGCCCCGGCCCTCGGGGGCCGGGTCGAGGTGCCGGCCCACCCGCCCGGCGAGGCGGGCCTGGGCCGCGGGGTCGAGGAGGGTCTTGTCACTCGAGCTCATCGAGCCCCTCGAGGAGGTGTCCGAGCCGCTCGCGCTTGGTGCGCAGGTAGTCGATGTTGAAGGGCGTCGGCTGGCTCTCGAGCGCGACGCGCTCGACGATGCGCAGGCCGAACCCCTCGAGGCCGCCGTACTTCGCGGGGTTGTTGGTCATGAGCCGCATGGCGCGCACCCCCAGGTCCTCGAGGATCTGGGCGCCGATCCCGTACTCGCGCGAGTCGACGGGCAGGCCCTGGTCGAGGTTGGCGTCGACGGTGTCGAGTCCCTCCTCTTGGAGGGCGTAGGCGCGGATCTTGTGGCCGAGGCCGATCCCGCGGCCCTCGTGGCCGCGCAGGTAGACCACCACCCCGGCCCCCTCGGCCGCGATCTTGGCGAGCGCGGTGTGCAGCTGGGGGCCGCAGTCGCAGCGCAGCGAGCCCAGCGCGTCGCCGGTCAGGCACTCGGAGTGGACCCGCACCAGCGGATCGGGCCGGCTCGCGAGGTCCCCGTAGACGAGGGCCATGTGCTGCTCGTGGTCGAGCACGCTCTCGTAGACCTGGGCGCTGAAGGTGCCCCACTCGGTCGGCAGGCTCGCCTCGGCGACCCGGCGCACGAGCTTCTCGTGGCGGCGCCGGTAGCGGATGAGGTCGGCGATCGTGACGAGCGGCAGCCCGTGGCGCTCGGCGAAGGCCTCGAGGTCGGGCAGGCGGGCCATGTCGGACTTGTCGGGGGTCACCACCTCGCACAGCACCCCCACCGGCGCCTTGCCCGCCAGCCGGCACAGGTCGACGGTGGCCTCGGTGTGGCCGGCCCGCTTCAGGACCCCGCCCTCGCGGTAGCGCAGGGGGAAGACGTGGCCGGGCCGGTTCAGGTCGGTCGAGCGCGTCGCCGGGTCCACGAGGGCGCGCACCGTCGCCGCCCGGTCGTGGACCGAGATGCCGGTCGTGGTGCCGTGGCGGTAGTCGACCGAGACGGTGAAGGCGGTGCGCTGGCTCTCGGTGTTCGCGCTCACCATGAGCGGCAGGTCGAGCTCGTCGGCCCGCTCGCTCTCGAGCGGCGCGCAGATCACCCCCGAGGTGTGCTCGAGGAAGAAGGCCATCGACTCCGCGGTGACGTCCTCGGCCGCCATCACCAGGTCGCCCTCGTTCTCGCGGTCCTCGTCGTCGACCACCACCACGATCCCGCCCGCGCGGATCTGGGCTATCGCCTCGTCGATCGTCGCCAGCGCCATCAGACCTCCACGTCGAGCCGTACGTCCTCACCCAGGCGCGTCACGGCGACCAGGCGGCCGCGCCTCAGGGACTCCATCGTAGGGGTGGCCAGCCCGACCAGGGCCGGGAGGCCCGCCGGGCCCGCGAGGGCCGGCGCCACGTACCACGCGAGCCGGTCGACCAGGCCGGCCTCGACGAACGCGCTCAAGGTGCGCGGGCCGCCCTCGACGAGCAGCTGGAGCACGTCGAGGGCGCCCAGCTCGTCGAGGATCGGGCCGAGCTCACCGGAGCGCTCCAGGCAGGGGCGGACCCGGGCCGCGGCCGGGGCCGCCCCGAGCACCACCCGCAGGGGCTCGTAGGTGCGCTCCCCCAGCCGGGCGGTGAGCCGGGGGTCGTCGGCGCGCACCGTGCCCGCCCCCACGAGGATCGCCTGGCTCTCGGCGCGCAGGCGGTGGGCGTCGGCGCGGGCCGCCTCGCCGGTGATCCACTGGCTGGTCCCGTCGGCGACGGCGACCATGCCGTCCAGGGTGGCGGCCACCTTGCCCACCACGTAGGGCCGGCCCGTGCGCCGGTGGGTCAGGTACGCGGCCAGCTGGTCGGCGACGGCGGGCGCGCCGACGCCCTCGACGACCTCGACCCCGGCCGCGCGCAGGTGCGCGAGGCCCCGGCCGGCCACGCGGGGGTCGGGGTCGGTGACCCCGACGACGACCCGGGCGACCCCGGCCGCCTCGATCGCCTCCACGCAGGGCGGCGTGCGCCCGGTGTGGGCGCACGGCTCGAGGGTCACCACGAGCGTGGCGCCGCGCGCGCGCGCGCCGGCCGCCCGCAGGGCCGCCACCTCGGCGTGGGGGCCGCCCGGGGCGGCGGTCGCCCCGGTGGCGAGCACCTCGCCGAGGTCGTCGAGCACGACCGCCCCCACCCAGGGGTTCGGCGGCGCGTCGAGGCGGGCGGTGGCGGCCGCGGCCCGGGCCGCGGCCATCGCCCCCTCGAGGTCGATCATCGCGCCGCCGCGGCGGCGGCGCGCAGCGCCCGGGCCGCCCCGAGGGGGTCGGACCGGGCGAAGATCGCCGAGCCGGCGACGAGCACGTTGGCCCCGGCGGCGACGGCGACGGGGGCCGTCGCGGGGTCGATCCCGCCGTCGACCTCGAGGTCGACCGCGAGCCCGCCGGCCTCGATCGCGGCGCGCGCGCGCTCGACCTTGTCCATCACCTCGCCCATGAAGGACTGGCCCCCGAAGCCGGGGAAGACGGTCATGAGCAGCAGCAGGTCGATCCGCCCGAGGAACGCCTCGACGGCGCGAAAGGGCGTGTCGGGGTTGGCGGCGAGCCCGACGCGCAGGCCGAGGGCGCGCATCTGGTCGATCAGCTCGTCGGTGCCGCCCACCTCGACGTGCACGGTGCAGCCGTCGGCGCCGGCGCGGGCGAAGGCCTCGAGGTAGCGCCCGGGCTCATCCATCATGAGGTGGCAGTCGAAGAAGCGCTCGCTGTAGCGGCGCAGGGAGGCCACGACCGGCGGGCCCAGGCTCACGTTGGGCACGAAGTGGCCGTCCATCACGTCGACGTGCAGCCAGTCGGTCTCGGGGTCGACCTCGGCGACGCACGCGCCGAGGCGCCCGAAGTCGGCCGAGAGGATCGAGGGCGCCACGCGCAGCGCCCCGACCTCACCGGGGGGGTGCGCGCTCACGCGCTCAGCCTAGAGGGGGCCGTCCGCGCCGCTCGACCACGTCGCCGGGGCACCGGCGCGTCGACCGCGCCACCACGCCGACGCCGCCATCGAGCCCCGGCCGGCCGGGCGGACCTCGAGGAGCTCGAGCGCGCCGTCGGCGAGGCCGAGGACGACCCGGCCCTCGACGAGGGCGACGGTGCCCGCCGCGACGCGCGCCCCGCTGCGCGCGACGCGCTCGACGATGAGCCGCTGGCCCGCGCACACGAGGTGGGCGCCGCCCAGGCGCACCACCCGCGCGGCCCGGGCGGCCCCGGTCGCGGGGTCGAGGGCCCGCTCGGCCTTCGTGAGCTTCCTCGCGTAGGTCGCCTCGCCCACCTGGGGGCGCGCGCCCGCGAGCGCCGCGGGGTCCGCGAGCACCCCGAGGAGCAGTCGGGCCCCGAGCACGGCCAGCTCCTCGGTGAGGGTCGCGGCGTCCTTCTCGTCGACCTCGACCGCGGCCGACGCGTGGATCGGCCCGGTGTCGAGCGCCTCTTCGAGCGTGATGATCGTCACCCCGGTGCGCGCGTCGCCCGCCAGGATGGCCCGCTCCACCGGGGCGGCGCCGCGCCAGCGCGGCAGCAGGGAGAAGTGGACGTTCAGCATGGGCACCGCCGCGAGCACCGCGGGCGGCACGAGCGCGCCGTAGGCGACGACGACCCCGCGCTCGACCCCGGCGTCGAGCACGTCGGCGAGCCGGCTCGTGACCTTGAGGCCGCGCTCGAGGGCGACCCGCTTCACGGGGCTCGGCTCGGGCGGCCCGCCCCGGGTCCGGCGGCGGTCGGGCCGGGTGACGACGAGGGCGACCTCGTGGCCGGCGTCGCAGAGGCCCTCCAGGGTCGGCACCGCCGCGCGCGGCGTGCCGAGGAAGCAGAGGCGCATCTAGTCGGCGCGCCGGCCGAGCCGCAGCCGCCGGCCGCGCAGCTCGCGCAGCGCCTCGCGGCGCTCGTCCTCGTCCAGCCGGTCGAGCAGGAGCCGCCCGTCGAGGTGGTCGGTCTCGTGCAGGAAGATCCGGGCCTCGAGCTCGGTGGCGACTAAGTCGAGCTCGCGGCCCTCGAGGTCCACCCCGACCAGGTGCACCGTCCCGGGCCGGGTGATCGCCCAGCCCATCCCGGGCACCGAGAGGCAGCCCTCGTCGTACTCCCACTCGCCCGAGGTCTCGACGATCCGCGGGTTGATCACGACCCGCGGGCCCTCGCCCGCGTCGTAGACGAAGAAGCGCTTGGCGACCCCGATCTGGTTCGCGGCGAGCCCCACGCCCGGCGCGTCGTACATCGTCTCGATCATCGAGTCGCACAGCGAGGCCAGGGCGCCGTCGATCTCGGTGACCTCGGTCGTGGGGGTGGTGAGGACCGGGTCGGGGAAGACGCGGATCGGCAGCAGGCTCACCGGTCCACGTTACCCGTCGCCTCCCGCCACGGCGACCCGACAGCGACGGCGCGACGCGCACGCGGCCAGCGCGTCACAGAGCGTCGCGACGTCGGGCGCGCGCGCGACGAAGCCGCCCGCGCCCTCGCGCACGTCCACCCCGCGCGCCGCGAGCTCCGCCGCCAGCTCGGCCGCGCCCTCGCCCGAGAGCCGGGCCTCGCCCCCGAAGGGCGAGAGGCGCAGCAGCGCGGCCTCGGCGGCCTCCTCGGCGACGAGGTCGTCGAAGCGCGCCGCGACCACCGCCTCGAGCACCGGGTCCTCGCCGCGGCGGGTCTGCACGTAGATCGCCGCGCGCCCCTCGCGGCGAGGGCCGACGAGCCGGCCGGCGCGCCCGAGCGCGTGGACGAACTGGCGGCGGGCCGCCGCGCGCGGGGCGAGCAGGTACTGGTCGGCGTCGAAGACGCAGACCGCCCCGGCCCGGCGCACCGAGGCGAAGAGCGCCTCGGTGCCCACCACCACGCGCGCCGCGCCGTCGTAGGGGCGCGCGGCGGTGACCTCAGCGACGGCGACGCCCAGCTGGGCCGCGACGTCGCGCGCGAGGGTCGTCACGCCCGAGCGCACCCGGCGCAGCGCCGTCGAGGCGCACGCCGCGCAGAAGCGCTCGCGCGCGTGCCCCCCCGGGCACACCAGGCCGCGCTCGGCCTCGGCCTCGGCCTGGCCGCACTCGGGGCAGCGCGCGAGCGCCCCGCAGCGCCCGCAGGCCAGCAGCCGCCCCGTCCCGAGGCGCTGGTGGAGGACGGCGAGGGCGACCGGCTCGTCGCCCGCGAGCGCGCGGCGCGCCGCCTCGAGCACCTCGGGCGCGAGCGCCCCCTCGTGGGGGTCGCGGTCGCGCCGGTCGACGAGGACGACCCGCGGCCAGCCGGGCACGAGGTCGGGGTCGCGCGCGTAGCCCCCCGGCCCGACGAGGCCCGGCGAGGGCCAGAGCGCCCCCGTCCAGCGCGGGGCCCCGTCACGGCGGCACCGCTCGGCGACCACGGTGGGCGCGTCCCAGGTCGGGGCGGCGCTCGAGGCGAGGGCGTCGTCGTCGGCGTCGAGCACGACCGCCCCGGCCAGGCGGGGCGCGGGCGCGAAGGCCGCGGCCCGCGTGCCCACCACGACCGGCCAGCCGGCGCGGGCCCGGGCCCAGTCCCCGTGCGCGACGGCGAGCCCGCGGCGCTCGAGGCGCGACGCCAGCCGCTCGGCCCACCCCTCGTGGGGCACGAGGACGAGCAGCGAGCCGCCGCGCCCCCGGGTCGCCTCGTAGGCGTGGAGCACGAGGTCGAGAGGGTCGGTCGTGGGGGCCAGCTGGTGGGTCCCGGGCGCCCAGACCCGCCGCGGGGGCGACGCGGCGGGGCCGGCGGCGGGGGCGACCGGGAGCTCGCGCACGATCCGGGTCGGCGAGGCGGTGGCGAGGAAGTGGCTCCACGGCGCGCAGTAGCGCCAGGCGGCCCAGCGGGCCAGCTCGAGGACCGCGGGCGGCGGGCCGAGCCCGAGCGACGCCGTGACGGCCCGGAGCCCCTCGGGGTCGCGCTCGGGCGCGGCGACGTCCTGGTCGATCACCCAGCCGCGCACCGAGCGCGGGCCGAGCGCGACGCGCACCCGGTCGCCCACCGAGAGCGCGAGACCCCCGTCGCGGTAGTCGAAGCCCCGCTCGAGGGGGGCGACCTCGGTGAGGACCCGGACGACCCCGGCCACTAGGCCAGGTCGAGCTCGCGGCGCAGGTCGTCGAGCCGCGGGGTCTGCTCCCAGGTGAAGCCCTGGTCGGACCGGCCGAAGTGGCCGTAGGCGGCGGTGCGCGCGTAGATCGGCCGGCGCAGGTCGAGGTCGCGGATGATCGCCGCCGGGCGCAGGTCGAACAGGGCGTCGATGGCCTTGGCGATCGTGGCCGTGTCAACCCGCTCGGTGCCGAAGGTCTCCACGAGCACCGAGACCGGCCGGGCCATGCCGATGGCGTAGGCCACCTGGACCTCGCAGCGGCGCGCGGCCCCCGAGGCCACCACGTGCTTGGCCACCCAGCGCGCCGCGTAGGCGGCCGAGCGGTCGACCTTGGAGGGGTCCTTGCCCGAGAAGGCGCCGCCGCCGTGGCGGGCCATCCCGCCGTAGGTGTCGACGATGACCTTGCGACCCGTGAGGCCCGCGTCGGCGTGGGGCCCGCCCAGGACGAATTTGCCCGAGGGGTTGACGATCGTGCGCATCGAGCGGTGGTCGAGGTCGCCGGGCAGCACCGGGGCGATCACGTGCTCGATCACGTCGTGCTCGATGGTGGCGTGGCTCACGTGGTCCTCGTGCTGGGTCGAGACGAGCACCGTGTCCACCCCGACGGGCCGGCCGTCCTCGTAGGCGATGGTCACCTGGGTCTTGCCGTCGGGGCGCAGGTAAGGCACGAGCCCGGTGCGGCGCACCTGAGCGAGGCGCATCGAGAGCCGGTGCGCCAGCCAGATCGGCAGGGGCATGAAGTCCTCGTTGTCGTCGCAGGCGTAGCCGAACATCATCCCCTGGTCGCCGGCGCCCAGGGCGTTGAGCTCGTCCTCGCCCCCGGTGCCGTCGCGCAGCTCGAGGGCCCGGTCCACGCCCCCGGCGATGTCCGGGCTCTGTCGCCCGAGGGAGACCAGCACCGCGCAGGTGCGCCCGTCGAAGCCCTTCGCCCCGTCGTCGTAGCCGATGTCGAGGATCGCCCGGCGCGCGATCGAGGTGATGTCGACCGAGGCGCTCGTGGTGACCTCGCCGGCCACGACGCACAGCCCGGTGGTGAGCAGCGTCTCGCAGGCGACGCGCGCGTCGGGGTCCTGGGCGACGATGGCGTCGAGCACGCTGTCGGAGATCTGGTCGGCGATCTTGTCGGGGTGGCCCTCGGTCACCGACTCGGAGGTGAACAGCGTGCGGTCGCTCATCGGGCTCCTCGGTCCAGCAACCAGGCCACCCTACCCAACACCGCGTGCGCGACGGCCGCTTTCGAGCGCAGCGAGACTCGTTCGACCCTCCCCCCGCGCTCGAGGAGGGTGACCGCGTTGGTCTCGTGGTCGAAGCCCGCGCCCGGGGCCGTGACGTCGTTGACCACCAGCAGGTCGACGTCCTTCTCCTCGAGCTTGCGCTGGGCGTTGGCCTCGACGTCGGTCGTCTCGGCGGCGAAGCCGACGAGCACCTGGCCCGGCCGGCGCCGCGCCGCGAGCCCCGCGAGGACGTCGGGAACGGGGAGCAGGGCGAGGTTCGGCGCGCCGTCGCGGCGCTTGATCTTCTCGGGGCGCGCCTCGAGGGTGAAGTCCGAGACGGCCGCCGCCATCACCAGCGCGTCGGCCTTGTCGAAGGCGGCCTCGAGGGCCGCGGCCATCTCGGCCGCGGTCTCGACGCGCACCACCGCCACGGCGCCGGCCACGTCCGGGGCGAGGGGGCGGTCCGAGGTCGTCACCAGGGTGACCCGGGCCCCGAGCCGCGCCGCCACCTCGGCCAGGGCCGCCCCCTGGCGGCCCGAGGAGCGGTTGGTGAGCACCCGGACGGGGTCGAGGGGCTCGCGGGTGCCCCCCGCGCTCACCACCACCCGTCGGCCCGTGAGGACGCCGCGGTAGCCCTCGAGCACGCGCGTCACGAACTCGGCGATCGCCTCGGGCTCGACCAGGCGTCCGGGGCCCTCGTCGCCCCCGGCCAGGGCCCCGTCGTCCGGGCCCAGGACCAGCACCCCGCGGCGGCCCAGGGTGGCGAGGTTCTCTTGGACCGACGGGCTCTCCCACATCTCGGTGTGCATGGCCGGGCAGAGCACCACGGGCGCCCGGGTCGCGAGGAGGGTCGCGGTGAGCAGGTCGTCGGCGAGGCCCAGCGCGTAGCGGGCGATCAGGTGGGCCGTCGCCGGGGCCACCACGACGCAGTCGGCGCCCTGGCCGAGCCGGGTGTGCGGGATCGGCGTCGTGGGGTCGTCGAAGAGCTCGGTGCGCACGGGCCGGCCGGCCAGCGCCGCGAGGGTCGTCGGGCCGACGAAGCGTGCGGCCTCGCGGGTCATGACGGGCTCGACCTCGTAGCCGCGCGCACGAAGGAGACGGGTCAGCTCGGCCGACTTGTAGGCGGCGACGCCACCGGCGACGCCTAGGACGATGCGGTAGGGCCCTGGCTCAGGCGTCGCGGAGGGCATCGGTGAACGCGTCGAGGTCGAGGCCCGCGTCCGCCCGGGCCTCGGCGGCCGCCTCGGCGGCCTCGCGCTCGGCCTCGATCTCCTCGGGGGTCGGGCGGTGGTACTCGAGCTTGCCCTCGAAGAGCTCCTCCATGGCGATCGACAGCGACTTGTTCGACAGGCTGGTCACCTGGGGCGGGATGACCCCGCCGTGGCCGGCGCCGAGCCCGTTGTAGTACTCGTTTATCTGGCGGGCCCGGATCGAGGACACGGCGACCAGGGTGAAGCGGCTCGCGTCGACCTTGGCGAGGAGGTCCTCGATGGGCGGGTCGACGAGGGTGGGGCGTTCGGCCATGGGGCGTCCTTCTCAGGCGGGGGTGCGCCGGGCTCGACGCAGCCCCTCCAGTATAGAGACGATCTCCCCGGCCGCCCGGTCCGGGTCGTCGTTGACGACCACCCGGTCCGCCAGTGCCCGGCCCCGGGCGACCTCCCCGGGGGCGCTCGCCAGGCGCGCGCGCACGTGGGCCTCGTCGTCGCCACGCCCGCGCAGGCGCGCCTCGAGCGAGGAGTCGTCGGGCGCGGTCACCAGGACCACCAGGGCGTCGGGGACGAGGCGGCGGACCTGCTCGGCCCCCTGGACGTCGATCTCGAGCAGCACGTCGTCACCCGCCGGTGGCGTCGGCCGGGGCGTGCCGTAGAGCTGGCCGTGGAACTCGGCCCACTCGAGGAAGCGGCCCTCGTCGGCCGCGCGGGCGAACTCCTCGCGAGGGACGAAGACGTAGTCGGCGTCGGTCTCGTGGGGCCGGGGCGGGCGGGTCGTCCAACTGCGCGAGAGCCAGAGGTGGCCGTCGCGCTCGACGAGCCGGCGCGCGAGCGTGCCCTTGCCGACGCCGCCCGGGCCGATCAGGACGACGACGAGGGGCTCACCGGACAAGGGCCCGGAACAGCTCGGCGCGCTGCTTGGGCCCCAGCCCCCGGATGCGCCGGGTCTTGGCGATCTGGGCGGCCTTCATGATGCGCTCGGCCTTCACCTCGCCGATGGCCGGCAGGGCGCTGATGAGGTCGTAGGCGCGCATCTGGGCGATGCAGTCCTCGCGCGCGGCGAGCTCGAACAGCTCCTCCAAGGAGAGCTGGCCGGTCTTGACGAGGCGCTTGACCTCGGCGCGGCGTCGGCGGTTGGCGACCGCGAGCCGGGAGGCCTCGACGCGCTGCTGCTGGGTCAGGGACGGTGGAGTTGGGACCACGGGCTCAGACTACCCGGCGCCGGGTGATCAGGCTAGAGGACTTCGGTGAGGTCGTCGCGCCAGCGCTCGGCCGCCTGGCGCAGGGCCCGGCGCGACGGGCCGGCCGCGAGCAGCGCGCGCGAGACGCTCGCCAGGACGCTGGCGCGCGCGCAGCCGGCCGTCACCGCGGCCACCTCGCGGGGCCCCGCCCCCTGGGCCCCGACCCCGGGGACGAGGACGGGCCCGCCCAGGCCGGCGAGGTCGACGCCGAGGGGGGCCCGCGTCGCGCCGATCACGACCCCGACCGACCCCCACCCCTCCACCGCGTTCAGGCCCGCGACGGCCGCGCACACCCCGGCCTCGACGCTGCGGCCCTCGTAGAGGGCCTCCTGGACCCGCCGGCCCTCGGGGTTCGAGGTGGCCGCGAGCACCAGCGCCCCGGTGCCGCTGGCCCGCGCCACCGCGAGCAGCGGGGCGAGCGAGGCGACCCCGAGGTAGGGGTGCAGGGTCACCGCGTCGGCGCGCAGTGGCGAGCCCTCCCCCGCCCAGGCCTGGGCGTAGCCCTCGTTGGTCGAGCCGATGTCGCCGCGCTTGGCGTCGGCGATGAAGAGCACCCCCGCCTCGCGGGCCACCTCGACGACCCGCTCGAGGGCCGCGTAGCCCGCCGAGGCGAAGCGCTCGAAGAAGGCGACCTGGGCCTTGACGGCGGCCGCCGTCTCGGCGACGGCCTCGATCGTGGTGAGGGCGAGGTAGCGCGCCCCCTCGGCCGTGTCGGGCTGGCCCCAGTCGGCCAGCACCGCGGCGCTCGGGTCGAGCCCGACGCACAGGGGGCCCCGCGCCTCGATCGCGCGGGCCAGGCGCACCCCGAAGGTCTCACGCGTCGCCATGGGCCACCCCCACGATCTCGCCGAGCGAGGCGACGCCGTGGTCGTCGAGCCAGCGACCGAGCTCGTCGCGCACCCGGAAGGGCGCGCGCGGGTCGGCGAAGGTCGCGGTGCCCACCTCGAGCGCGTCGGCGCCGGCCATCGCCATCGCCACCGCGTCCTCGCCGGTGGCGATCCCGCCCACCCCGACGATCGGCGCCTCCGGGAAGGCCTCGCGGCACTCGTAGACCGCGCGCAGCGCGATGGGGGCGATCGCGCTGCCGCTCAGCCCGCCGCCGCCGTGGCCGAGGGCCGGGCGCCGGGCCTCGACGTCGATGACCATCCCGAGCACGGTGTTCACGAGCACCAGGGCCTCGGCGCCGGCGGCGAGCGCCGCCCCGGCCACCTCGACCAGCTCGGGCGTGTTGGGGCTCAGCTTCGCCCACCGCGGCAGGCCCGCGGCGCCGGCCGCCTCGACCACGGCGGCGGTCGCCTCGGGCGAGTGGGCGAAGATACCCCGGCGCCCCTCGAGGTTGGGGCAGCTCGCGTTCACCTCGACGGCGGCGACCTCGGCTCCGGCGAGCGCGGCCGCCGCCGCCTCGAACTCCCCGACGCTGCGCCCCCAGATCGAGGCGACCACCGTCGCGCCGCGCCGGCGCAGCCGGGCAAGCCCGTCGGCCCGCCAGGCGGCCACCCCCGGCCCCGAGAGCCCGACGGCGTTCACCATCGAAGCCCCCCAGGTCGCCAGGCGCGGCGCCGGGTTGCCCGGCCAGGCGAAGGCCGCGAGGGACTTCACGACGACGGCCCCGAGCCCGTCGAGCTCCCCGTAGGCCGCGAGCTCGTCGCCGACCCCGGCCGTGCCCGAGGCGGTGAGGACCGCGCAGGCGAGCTCGAGCGAGCCGACCCGGGTCGAGAGGTCAGCCACCGTGGAGCTCCTGGAGCGGGCGCACGCGCCAGCCGTGGCGGCGGGTCTCCTCGATCCCCCGCGCCGCGGCGAAGCCGGCCGACAGGGTGGTCAGGCAGGGCACCCCGTGGCCGACGCACGCCGTGCGGATGGCCGCCCCGTCGCTGTGGGCGGTCGAGCCGGTCGGGGTGTTCACCACGAGCTGGACCCCGCCCGAGGCGATCAGCTCGACGGCGTCGACCCCGAGGTCGCCCTGGCCGACCTTGGAGACGAGGGTCGCGACCTCGACCCCGTGGCTGCGCAGGAAGCCGGCCGTCCCGACCGTCGCCGCCAGCTCGAAGCCGAGCTCGAAGAGCCGGCGCGCGAGCGCGAGTCCCTCGACCTTGTCGGCGTCGGCCAGGGAGAAGAAGACCCGCCCCGCGTCGGGCAGGCGCGAGCCGGCCGCGAGCTGGGACTTGGCGAAGGCGATGCCGAAGGTCTCGCCCACGCCCATCACCTCGCCCGTCGAGCGCATCTCGGGCCCGAGGACGGTGTCGACCCCCGGGAACCGGCTGAAGGGCAGGACCGCCTCTTTGACCGAGACGTGCTCGGGCACCGGGGTGGCCGCGGGCACGAGGCCCGCGGCGCGCAGGTCGGCCAGGCGCTCGCCCACCATCACCCGCACCGCGACCGCCGCCAGGGGCACGCCGGTCGCCTTGGCGACGAAGGGCACCGTGCGCGAGGCCCGGGGGTTGGCCTCGAGCACGTAGACCTCCTCGCCCTTGACGGCGTACTGCACGTTGATCAGACCGACGACCCCGAGCGCCTCGGCGAGCGCGCGGGTGTGGCCGTCGAGGGTGGCGAGCGTGGCGGGGGCGAGGCTCACCGGGGGCAGCGCGCAGGCCGAGTCGCCCGAGTGGACCCCGGCCTCTTCGACGTGCTCCATGATCCCGGCGACGAAGACCTCGCCGGCCCCGTCGCGCACCGCGTCGACGTCGACCTCGGTGGCGTCCTCCAAGAACCGGTCGAT
This sequence comes from Actinomycetes bacterium, assembly GCA_021818265.1. Classification (GTDB taxonomy): domain Bacteria; phylum Actinomycetota; class Acidimicrobiia; order Acidimicrobiales; family RAAP-2; genus RAAP-2. The sequence continues at coordinate 55,250 of JAKAEP010000004.1, read as the reverse complement.
CAGGATGGGCCGCTCGCGGGTCACCCCGCCCTCGCGCGCGAGGGCCCCGTGGGCGCTCGTGAGGTCGCCCATCACCCGGGCGAGGGCGTCGTCGTCGTAGACGATCTCCATCGCCCGGCCCCCGAGCACGTAGCTCGGCCGCACCAGGACGGGGTAGCCCACGCGCTTGGCGACGGCGCGGGCCTCGGCGAGGGTCGTCGCGACGTCGCCCGGCGGCTGGCGCAGGCCGAGGCGCGCGCAGATCGCGGCCCAGCGCTCGCGGTCCTCGGCCGCGTCGATCGAGGCGACCGGCGTGCCGAGCACCAGCCCCTCCTCCAGGGTCGGGGCGAGCTTGAGCGGCGTCTGGCCGCCCAGGGAGACGACGACCCCGGCGACACGCGCCCCGTCCGCGCAGGCCGCCCGCTCGGCCGCGATGACGTTGGCGACGTCCTCGGCGGTGAGGGGCTCGAAGTAGAGCCGGTCCGAGGTCGAGTAGTCGGTCGAGACGGTCTCGGGGTTGCAGTTGACCATCACCGTCTCGTAGCCGAGCTCGCGCAGCGTGAGCGCCGCGTGCACGCAGCAGTAGTCGAACTCGATCCCCTGGCCGATCCGGTTGGGGCCCGAGCCGAGGATGATGACGCGGTCCCTCGCCGAGGGCGAGACCTCGGACTCGTCCTCGTAGGTGCTGTAGTGGTAGGGCGTCGTGGCGGCGAACTCGGCCGCGCAGGTGTCCACGGTCTTGTAGGTGACCCCGACCCCGGCCGCCTCGCGCCAGGCGCGCACCTCGTCCGGGTCGGCCCCGGCGAGCGCGGCGAGCTGGGCGTCGGCGAAGCCGGCGCGCTTCAGGCGCCGCCACGCCGGCGCCTCGAGCGCGGCGAGGTCGGCGCCGAGAGCCGAGCGCTCGAGCTCGACGATCTCGGCCATGCGGTCGAGGAACCACCGGTCGATGCCGGTCAGGGCCGCGAGGTCCTCGACGGGGGTGCCCCGCCAGAGGGCCTCGTGCAGCGCGAAGAGCCGCTCGGGGGTGGCCACGCGGCAGCGCTCGGCGAGGGCCGCCCCGTCGAGCACGGCGAACTCGCTGTCGGGACCGAGGGCGAAGCCGAGGCGTCCCTGCTCGAGCGAGCGCACCGCCTTCTGGAGGCTCTCGGCGAAGGTGCGCCCGATGGCCATGACCTCGCCCACCGACTGCATGCGCGTGCCCAGGTTCGGCGTCGAGCCGGGCAGCTTCTCGAAGGCCCACCGCGGGAACTTGGTCACGACGTAGTCGATGGTCGGCTCGAAGCTGGCCGGGGTCAGCCGGGTGATGTCGTTGGTGATCTCGTCGAGGCTGTAGCCCACGGCGAGGCGGGCCGCGATCTTGGCGATCGGGAACCCCGTGGCCTTGGAGGCCAGCGCGCTGGAGCGGCTGACCCGGGGGTTCATCTCGATCACCAGCCGGTCGCCGTTCGCGGGGTTCACCGCGAACTGGACGTTGGAGCCCCCGGTCTCCACCCCCACCCGGCGCAGCACCGCGAAGGCGTCGTCGCGCATCGCCTGGTACTCGACGTCCGAGAGCGTCTGCTGGGGCGCGACGGTGATCGAGTCGCCCGTGTGCACCCCCATCGGGTCGAGGTTCTCGATCGAGCAGACGACCACGCAGTTGTCGTGCGCGTCGCGCATCACCTCGAGCTCGTACTCCTTCCAGCCGGCGATCGAGCGCTCGACCAGGATCTCGCCGATGGGCGAGGCCGCGATGCCCTCGGCGGCGATGCGCCGGAAGGTGGCCTCGTCCTCGGCGATGCCGGTGCCCGCGCCGCCCAGGATGTAGCTCGGGCGCACGATGATCGGCCAGCCGATGCGCCGCGCGATCGCCACGGCCTCGTCCACCGCGTGGGCGAAGTCCGACTCGGGCACGGCGAGGCCGATGTCGGCCATCGCCTCTTTGAACCGCTCGCGGTCCTCGGCCGTCTCGATGGCCTCGGGCCGCGCGCCGATCACCTCGACCCCGAGGCGCTCGAGCTCGCCGCGGCGCACCAGCTCCATGGTGAGGTTCAGCGCCGTCTGGCCGCCGAGGGTCGGCAGGAGGGCGTCGGGCCGCTCGCGCTCGATGATCGCGACCAGCACGTCGGCGTCGAGCGGCTCGACGTAGGTGACGTCGGCGGTGCGCGGGTCGGTCATGATCGTCGCGGGGTTCGAGTTCACGAGGACCACCCGGTAGCCCTCCTCGCGCAGCACCTGGCAGGCCTGGGTGCCCGAGTAGTCGAACTCGCAGGCCTGGCCGATCACGATCGGCCCCGACCCGATGACGAGGATCGTCGTGAGGTCGTCGCGGCGCGGCATCAGCCCTCCCACCACTCGGCGGACTCGACGAGGCGCGCGAAGCGCTCGAACAGGTAGCGCGCGTCGTGGGGCCCGGGCCCGGCCTCGGGGTGGTACTGGACCGAGAAGCACCGCTCCTCGCGCAGCGCCAGGCCCTCGACGACGCCGTCGTTGAGGTCGACGTGGCTCACGGCGGCGCGCGCGAGCGAGTCGGGGTCGACCGCGTAGTTGTGGTTCTGGGCCGTGATCTCGATCCGCCCGGTGGCGAGGTCCTTCACCGGGTGGTTCGAGCCGTGGTGGCCGAAGGGCAGCTTGTAGGTGCGCCCGCCGAGGGCCCGGGCGAGCAGCTGGTGGCCGAGGCAGATCCCGAAGACCGGCACCCGGCCGAGCAGGCGGGCGAGCTCGGCCGCGAGCCCGTCGAGGGCCGCCGGGTCGCCGGGGCCGTTGGAGAGGAAGACGCCGTCGGGCGCGAGCGCGAGCACCTCGTCGGCCGTCGTGGTCGCGGGCACCACGCTCACCGAGAAGCGCCGGGCCAGCTGGTCGACCATCGTGCGCTTGACGCCGTAGTCGAAGGCGACCACGTGGCGCCCCGCGTCCCCGCGTCGGTAGGGCTCGGAGGTCGTGACCGTCGTCACGAAGTCGGTGTCGTCGGTGCCGCGGGCCTCGCGCGCGGCCGCCTCGAGCGTCGCCAGGGGCGCCGTGCCGAACGCGCCGGGCAGGGCGCCGTGGGCGCGCAGGTGGCGGGTGAGCCGGCGGGTGTCGACCCCGACGAGCGCGGGCACGCGGTGGCGCACGAGGAACGCCTCGAGCTCCTCGCGCGCGCGCCAGTTCGAGCCGACGGGGTTGAGCTCGCGCACCACCACCCCGCGGCACCAGGGGCGCACCGACTCGTCGTCGAGGGGGGTGACCCCGTAGTTGCCCACGTGGGGGTAGGTGAAGGCGATGACCTGGCCGGCGTAGCTCGGGTCGGTGATGACCTCCTGGTAGCCCGAGAGGGCGGTGTTGAAGACGAACTCACCCGTCGTGATCCCGTCGCGCGGCGCGAAGCCGGCGGCCTCGCCGGAAAAGACCGCGCCGTCGGCGAGCACGAGGTGGGCCGGCTCTCTCACGCGAGCTCCTCTCCCTCGAGCACCACGCGGCCGGCCACGAGCAGGGCCCGCGCCCGGCCGGTGAGCTCGCGCCCGTGGTAGGGGGTGTTGCGCGCCCGGCTGGCGAGGTCCTCGCGACTCGCGCGCCAGCGCCGCCGCGGGTCGAAGACCACCAGGTTGGCGTCCTCGCCCGCGGCGACCAGCCCGCCGTGGGCGCCCAGCCCCGAGCGGGGGTCGGCGGCGTCGAGTCCGGCGATGCGCGCCGGGCGCCGGCTGAGCAGCGCGAAGAAGGCCGCCGCGGACGCCTCGGCGCCCCCGAGGGCCTCCAGGGTCAAGGCGGCGGCGTGCTCCAGCCCGAGCATCCCGGGGGGCGCCTCGTCGAAGGTCCGGTCCTTGGTCTCGGGCGCGTGGGGGGCGTGGTCGGTCGCCACCGCGTCGATCGCGCCGCCGGCGAGTCCCGCCACGAGCGCCGCCACGTCGGCGCGGGGGCGCAGCGGCGGGTGGACCTTGAACAGCGGGTCGTAGCCCTCGACCGCGGTCTCGTCGAGGGCGAGGTGGTGGGGGGTCACCTCGCAGGTCACCGGCAGGCCCTCGGCGCGGGCCGCGGCGACGAGGGCGAGGGCCCGTGCGCTCGATAGGTGCATCACGTGCAGGGAGCAGCCCGTCAGGCGCGCCAGCTCGACGTCGCGGGCCACCATCAGCTCCTCGGCGAGGGCCGGTCGACCGACGAGTCCCAGCCGCCCCGAGAGGGCGCCCTCGTGCATCACGCCGCCCGCGGCCAGGCGCTCGTCCTCGCAGTGCTCGGCGATGCGCGCGCCCAGGCCCCTCGCGTACTCCATCGCCCGACGGAGCACCAGGGGGTCCTCGACGCCCCGACCGTCGTCGGTGAACAGGCGCACCCCGAGCGCGGCCATCTCGGCCATCGGGGCGAGCAGCTCGCCGCGCCGACCCTGGGTGATGGCCCCGGCCACGGCGACCTCGACGCAGGCCTCGCGACCGCGCGCCTGGACGAAGGCCACCATCGCCGCGGTGTCGAGCGCCGGCTCGGTGTTGGGCATGGCCACCACCGCGCTGTAGCCGCCCCGGGCCGCGGCCCGGGCCCCGCTCTCGATCGTCTCGGCCTCCTCGTGTCCCGGCTCGCGCAGGTGGGTGTGCAGGTCGACCAGGCCCGGACCCACCCAGCAGCCCGTCGCGTCGAGGACCCGCGCGTCCCCGGGCGCCTCGAGGTCGGGACCCACGACGACGATCCGGCCGTCCTCGACCCCGACGTCGGCGCGCACCGGCCCGTCGGGCCCGACGACCTCGCCCCCGCGCACGACGAGCCTCACGCCGCCTCCCGCCCGAGCCCGGCGATCGTGAGGTACAGCACGGCCATGCGCACCGGCACGCCGTTGGCCACCTGGCGCTCGACGAGCGCGTTCGGGGCGTCGGCCACGGCCGAGTCGATCTCGACCCCGCGGATCATCGGCCCGGGGTGCATCACGAACGCGGTGGGCCTGAGGCGCGCGTGGCGCTCGACGGTGAGCCCGTGGGTGCGGGTGAACTCGGCGAGCCCCGGCACGAAGGTCCCGCTGCCGCGCTCGCGCTGCAGGCGAAGCAGGCAGACGACGTCGGCCTCGGTGAGCGCTGCGTCGAGGTCGTCGACGACCTCGACCGGCCAGCTCGCCACCCCCGGGGGCAGGAGCGTGCCGGGCGCGGCCAGGCGCACGCGCGCGCCCAGGGTCGTGTAGACGGCCACGTCGCTGCGCGCGACGCGGCTGTGGCGGATGTCGCCGACGATGAGGACGTTCAGCCCCTCGAAGAGCGAGGCGCCCGAGTCGGGGCCGGACACGCCAGCCCGCTCGGCGAGCGCCTGGCGCAGGGTGAAGGCGTCGAGCAGGCCCTGGGTCGGATGCTGGTGGAGGCCGTCGCCGGCGTTGATGACCCGCACGTGGGGCACGTAGCGCGCGACGGCCTCGGCGGCGCCCGAGGCGGCGTGGCGCATCACGACGGCGTCGATGCCCAGCGCGTCGATCGTGGCGATCGTGTCGCGCAGGGACTCCCCCTTCTTCACGCTCGAGGAGGCCACCGCGAGCGAAAGCACGTCGGCCGAGAGGCGCTTGGCCGCCGTCTCGAAGCTGAGCCGGGTGCGGGTCGACTCCTCGTAGAAGAGCGAGGCCACGACCCGCCCGCGCAGCGCGGGCACCTTCTTCACCTCGCGGCTGTGGACCTCGACGAAGGTCTCGGCGGTGTCGAGGACCTCGAGCACGCCCTCGCGCGAGAGGTCCTCGAGCCCGAGCAGGCTCCGGCCCCGGATCGACGCGACGCTCACGGCCGCTCCAGCCAGACGCCCTCGAGGGTGGCGCGCACCGACTCCTCGCGGGAGGTGGGGACGTTCTTGCCCACGAAGTCGGCGCGGATGGGCAGCTCCCGGTGGCCGCGGTCGACGAGGACCGCGAGCTGCACCGCCCGGGGCCGGCCCCACTCGACGAGGGCGTTCAGCGCGGCGCGCACGGTGCGCCCGGTGTAGAGGACGTCGTCGACGAGCACGACCACGCGGTCCTCGAGCGCCGGCAGCGCCGTGGCGCCGGCGCCGGTGACGGGCCGCGCCGCCAGGTCGTCGCGGAAGAAGGCGACGTCGAGCCGGCCGAGCTCCACCCCGCTCGCACCGACCTCCTCGAGGTCGCGGGCGAGCCGCTCGGCCAGGGCCACCCCGCCGCGCTGGAGGCCGACCACGCAGACGGGCGCCTCGTGGTTGCGCTCGAGGATCTCGTGGGCCATCCGGCGCAGCGCCCGGGTGACGTCGGACGACGACAGGAGGGGTCGGGCGGCCCCGCTCGGGGTGCGCGGGCCATCGGTGCTCTCGGTCACATCGCCTCCGGTCGTACGGGCCTCACGGGACCCGCTTCACGACGTCGCGGGCCATGGTAGCAGGGCGCCGCGCTACTCCGACTCGTACTTGGCGTTGATCGCCGCCTCCACGTTCGAGGCGGGCCAGTGGGGCACCTCGGTGCCGAAGTGGGACGCGCGCCCGGTCAGCCGGTCGAGCACCGCGCCGGCCGAGCCCTCGGTGCGGATGGCCTTGCGGATGACGTAGCTGATCCCCGGTAGGGCCCAGAAGTCGCCGCAGATCCACAGGATCGCCGCGCCGATCTGCTGGTCGGCGAAGGGCGAGAGGGTGACGCCCGGTACGTGGTCGTAGACGCTGTACCAGCTCGTCGAGGTGAGGATGCTCATGGAGATCGCGAGCATGGTCATCACGAGGTTCGTGAAGAGGATCGCGCTCCCCTGCCAGACGTAGCCCTTGCGCGGCGTCATCGGGAACGAGGGCACGATCTGGAGCCAGAAGAGGATCCCGGCCACGACGTAGCTGCCGTGCATGAGGACGATGTGGACGAACGCGTTGGTCTCGGCGAGGTCGAAGAGCCGTGGGACGTGCCAGGCGAGCATCACCACGTTCATCACGACGAGGGCGAACCAGGGGTTGCGCACCAGGCGGCCGACCGCCCGGTACGGCCGGGCCCGGGGGCTCAGGTAGAAGAACCGCCCGGTGGCGCGCCGCCAGCGCACCGGCAGGGCGAAGAGCAGCGGGTTCCACGGCGCGCCCCACACCACGAGGATCGGCACGAAGAACATCAGGACGATGTGCTCGATCATGTGGACGTAGAAGTAGCTGCTCGACCAGTAGTCGAGGGGCGAGTCGATCGTGAGAAGCAACAGGGCGAGCCCGGCGTAGAAGGCCCCGGCGCGACGGCGCCGGGCGCGCTGGTTCCTCGCCGAGGAGCGCCGGGCGAGACGGCGCAGCCCGAGCTCGTGGGCCGCGACCGTGAGCGCGAGCGCGTAGACCGTGGGGTCCCAGGACCAGCCCTGGGTGAGGGCCCTCACGACGGGGTCCAGGGCGGGCGGGACCTCTGAGTGTCCTCGACCGCCTGGCGCTCGGTGAGCTCGCGCTGATGGGCCTGCCACGCCTCGAGCATCCCCTGGTACTGCGCCTCGACGACCGGGGCGGGCGGGCGGCGCCGGGCCCGGGCTCTCTCGCGCGCGGCGTCGCGGCCCGGGTGCAGGAACTTCCACCACATGTAGACGGCGAAGATCCCGAGAAGCGGCCACTCGAAGACGTACGCCCAGCTGAGGCCGTTGCCGCCCTCGGCCCGGCGCAGCTCGAACCAGAACGCGACCGCGCACAGCGCGAGCCCGGCGGCGAGGGTCAGGTGGAGTCGCAGCGCCGCAGCCCCGCGGAGCCGTTCGGGGGGCGCATCGGGTGACGCCTCACGAGGCGATTCGCTCACGTCGCGAGGCTACTTCGCGCTCCCCGCCCGCTCAACGCCCGGGCCGAGGAATCCGGCCGGTGGTAGCGTGAGTCCACCGTCGCGGCGACTTCACCACCCGGGAGGCCCTCATCTCCGATCTGTCCGAAGAGCAACGCGCCGACGCACCCCGCGGGCTCTCCGAGGAGCAGCGACGGCGGGCCCTGGCCGAGGGGACGCCGAAGGCGTCGAGCCGCTACGTCGGCCGCTTCGTCACGATCCTGGTGCTCCTCGGGGTCATCGGTCTCGTGGCCGACTACTACCTCGGTCGCGTCGGCTCGACCCCGGCGCCCCACGCCACGACGGCGGCTCCCGCCGGGTCCACCCGGCCGCTCGCCTCCAGCCTCGACGCCCTCATGGGGCTCAAGCCCATCAGCTCCAAGGTGGCGCCGGGCTTCACCCTGACCGACCAGCACGGGGCCTCCTGGACCCTCCGAGGCGCCCGGGGCCACGCCGTGGTCCTCACGTTCTACAACAGCACCTGCACCGACATCTGTCCGGTCGTCGGCGAGGAGATCCGCCGTGCGGAGTCGCTCCTCGGGCCCCGGGCCCACGGGGTGGACTTCGTGGTGGTGAACACCGACCCGCGCGACCTCAAGGTGAGCGCCGATCCCCCGGCCCTGTCGCGCACCGGGCTCGACCGCCTGGGGGACGTGTACTTCCTGACCGGGAGCCTGTCCCAGATCGACCCGGTGTGGTCGAACTACGGCGTCACCATCACCGTGGGCCGCCGCTCGACCCAGATGGCCCACAACGAGGTCATGTACTTCATCGGCCAACACGGCGGCCTCGCCGACCTCGCCACCCCGTTCGCGAACGAGAGCCGATCGGGCACCTACACCCTGGGCGCCACCCAGGTGGCGCGCTGGGCAGAGGGCATCGCCCAGACCGCCGGTAGTCTCGTCCCGTGACCGACCACCTGGACCTCTCCGAGGAGGAGTACGACCCTTCGACGATGGCCATCTCGTCGCTGACGAACCGGCGCGTGCCCTGGTTCCGGCGGCCGTGGTTCCTCGTGTCGTCGATCGCCGCGGTCATTATCGCGGTCTCGGTGGTGACCGACCTGCCCCACCCGATCACCGTCTCCCAGGACATCGCCGCCCAGAACGCCGTCCTCACCCAGATGCGCAGCGACGCCCGCGAGTGCGCCTACGGCGTCAAGGAGAGCTTCTCGCTGTACGCCAAGTTCGTCGGGGGCGCTCTGACGCCCGCCGACCTCGCGACCACCAAGACCTACATCGCCGAGGACGAGGTCCCCTGCTCCTTCGCCGGCCAGCCCGTCTACGACCTCACGAACAACATCCAGATCACCCTGACCGCCGCGGGCAAGCACGTCGACGCCGCCCACACGGCCCTCGACCACTGGATCAGCGGCACCGCCCTCAAGGCCATCCAGGACATCCGCCAGCTGCTCGACGACCCGACCAACGCGTCCCTGAAGGCCAACCTCGCCTACCAGGCGTCCGAACTCAACCGGGAGCGCGACCACGTCCTCGGCGACATCTCCCTGGCGAGCCGGACCCTTGGCGCCCCGCTCATCACGCCGCGCCTGCCGGTGGTGAGCCCGCCCCCGGCCGGCTAGCCGAGGCTAGAAGCGCTCAGCCCGCGGTCCGAAGAAGCCGCGGGTGCGCTCCTCGCGCACCAGGTCGTACATCTCCTCGTCCGGGGTCGACTCGGCCTGCAGCCAGTGGATCATGTTCCAGAACACGATCGGGATGAAGATCACCGCCGACGTCGCCCAGAGGATGCCCGTGGCGATCTCCTTGTCGGCGACGAGGGACACCCCGGTCCCGGCCACGTGGTGGAAGACCCGGTACCACCCGGCGCCGGTCATGCCGTCCATGTAGCCGATGATCCAGATCGTCCACATGGCCGGGGCGGCCATGAAGATCCGAAAGACGCGCTTGGGCAGGGGCGTCAGCGGCGGCGACTCCACCAGCGACAAGAAGAGGGCCACGCCCGCGCCCACCAGGGTCAGCGACTCGAGCGCCCGGCCCCACCGATGCACGGCGATATCGTCGACGACCGGCGCGAGGCGCCAGAACACCTCGAGAAGGATGAACGCCACGGTCGCGATCACCGCCCGCGCCTCGCGCGAGAACGCCTCTCGCCGGGCCATCCAGCGCGTGAGCCAGGTCGCCTTCGTGTCACCCGCCGCGAGAGCGCGACCCGCGCGCGTCAGCCGCCAGGGCGCGCCCACGGACAGGGCCGCCGGGACCCAGAAGGCGAACACCCCGAACTGCAGCGCGTTCACGAACTCGTAGCGCCCCGCCCACGAATCGAGGGGTGGCGCGAGGAACAACGCCCACGCGACCACCCCTGCGATCAGTGATGCGTCACGGAGCCGCCGCACCCGATACGACATGCGGCTCGCGACCGCCTACTTCTCGGTGTGATTCCGGTGCTGGAAGGCTCCCCAGATGATCACAGCTCCGAGCACGCCCAGCAGGAAGACCATGGTCTGGACCTGGGGGCCGATGTAGATGTCCACAGCCAACTCTCCTTAACTCAGATCCAACCCGGCGGCTACTGCACGTAGAACATCAGGAAGAACCCGATGCTGATGATACCGACGTATCCCAGGTAGTACGACATCGAGGACACGTTGGCCCGGAACGAGCGCGCCGTGTGGGCCGACGAGAGCTCGGGCTTGGTCCCGCCCAGCTCCTTACGCATGCGCAGGGACCGAGCCACCGCCGTCTCCAGCCAGTACGTCGCGAAGACGATCGTCATGATATTCATGACCACGAAGGCCACGAACGTCGACGCGTAGCCGCTCGAACCCGGGTAGAAGGGCAGGACCACGAGCTCCCAGACCTGGAAGATCAGGGCGATGACGCCCAACGCCACCCCGGTCCAGCCGGCCACCTGGAAGTCGTTGGTGAACCCCTTGCGCAGCCGGCTGTGGCCGTACATCCCCAGACCCGCCATGAGCAGCATGCAGATCAGGATCGTCCAGCCGTAGTAGAGGGGGGCGAGCTGCCCCGGGATCCGCCACAGGTGGGAGTTGTTGCTGGAGCGCAGGTAGAAGTACGCGAACGCCAGCGACGCGTACATGAACGTCGCCACGCCGATGGCGAGCCGTCCCCCGGTCCAGATAGACCCGATGTGCGAGCGGAACTCGAACTCCCGCTCCTCGGGCGTGGCGTTGGGCGCCAGCGAGTCCTTGTAGGTGTCAGTCATCTTGGATCTCTCCACTCACTCTTCGACCGAACTGCTGACCGAACTCGACGAACCGCTGCCCGATCCCCCGCCGCCGAAGTCCGCGTACGCCGGGGCGCCCGGCTCGCTGTAGCGGTAGGGCTCGGTCACGATGACCGGGATCCGCTCGAAGTTGTAGAGCGGGACCGGGTTCGCCGTCTGCCACTCGAGGCCCAGCGAGTCCCACGGGTTCGCCGGCGCCTTCTGCGGGTTAATGATCATCGAGTACATGAGGTTCCAGAAGAACAGCAGGAACGATGCCCCGAGGCAGAACGCGCTGATCGACGAGAAGTCGTTCAGGCCCTGCAGGTTGTGGGCGTACTCGAAGACACGGCGGGGCTGACCGAGCAGGCCGATGATGAACATCGGGAAGAAGGTCAGGTTGAAGAAGATGAACATCGTCCAGAAGTGCCACAGGCCGAGCTTCTTGTTCATCATGTAGCCCGTCATCTTGGGCAGCCAGTAGTACAGGCCGGCCATGAAGGCGAAGAGCAGCCCGCCCATGATCGTGTAGTGGAAGTGCGACAGCACGAAGAAGCTGCCGTGCACCGTCACGTTCACCGGCACGTCCGAGAGGAAGACGCCGGTGATGCCACCGATCAGGAAGTTGAAGTAGAGCGCGAGCGAGAAGAGCATCGGGATCTCGAGGCGCATCTTCGACTTGTACAGCGAGCCCATGCCCACCAGGTAGATGAAGCCCGTGGGGATGGAGATCAGCTCGGTCGTGAGCATGAACAGGGGCCGCATGTCGGGGTTGATGCCGCTCTGGAAGAGGTGGTGCTGCCACACGAAGAACGACAGCAACGCCACGCCCATCATGCCCGCCGCCGCGACCTTGTAGGCGAACAGCGGCTTGCGGGTGAACACCGGGACGATCTCGGCCACGATGCCGAAGCCCGGCAGGGCCATGATGTACACCTCCGGGTGGCCGAAGAACCAGAAGAGGTTCTCCCAAAGGTACGAGCTCCCGCCGTGCTCGTTCACGTAGAGGCTCGTGAGCACCACGTGGTCCAGGATGCCGAAGAGGCCGGCCGAGAACAGCACCGGCGTGGCCAGGGTGAGCAGCGAGGCCGTCGCGAGGATCGACCACACGAACATCGGCACCCGGCTCCAGGTCATCCCCGGCGCGCGGTAGTTGACGATCGTGACCGCGATGTTGAAGCCGGCCGCGATCATGCCCATGCCGATCACGGCGAAGCCGAACAGGTAGGAGATCATGCCCGGGCCCGCCTGGTTCTGCAGCGGGGCGTAACCCGTCCACCCGGTCGGGAACCCGCCGAAGAAGAGGGCCGAGAAGATGACCATGTAGCCGGCCGAGAAGATCCAGAAGCTGAACGCCTCGATGCGCGGGAAGGCCATGCGGCGAGAGCCGATCATCAGGGGCACCAGGTAGTTGCCCAGCGGCCCGACGATGATCGAGGTCGCCATCATCATCATGATCGTCCCGTGCTCGGACACGATTTCGATGTAGGTCCCGGGGTTGAAGATGTGGACCGTCGGGTTGAGCAGCTCGGTGCGGATGGCCATGGCGAGCAGTCCGCCGGTGAACATGAAGAGCAGGACGCCCACCACGTACTGCATGCCCACGACCTTGTGGTCGAGGGTGTAGCGGAAGTACCGGCTCAGCCCCTTGGCCGGCTCCTCCTCTACCGCCTCGCGGCCGAAGAGCTTGGCGATCGGGTAGTTCAGCGCACCGATGCCGACGAGCCAGCCCACCACCATGAGCAGCAGGGCGAGGAAGTCGGCGACGCTGTTCTGGCCGCTCGCGCCGTTGATGTACGCGTAGTTCCCGGCGATGTGGTTGCCCCACCAGTGGCCCAGCAGGTAGCCCAGGAACGCCAGCACCAACGCTGTGCCCAGGTGCTGGCTCATCCAGCCGGGACGGTTGGTCCACGAGACCCCTCGAGGTCCCGTGGGCGCCGTAGTGCCGGCCGCCGTCTCGGTGGGTCGCTCGGCGCTAATTGTCATCGCACCATCTCCATTTCTTGACAGTGATCACGCATTACTAGAACGGGTTCGACGCTCACGAGGCGGGCTGCTTGGCGCCGTAGGTGTCGTACGGGCTGTAGGGCGTCACGTTGCCGTCGGGGTAGAGGCCGCCGTTGGCGCCGTTGGCGTCCGGGGTGTAGGTCCACGCGAAGGGCGGGAGGTACTTGGTGTTCGAGGCGTTCTGGGCCTCGGTCTTGGTCGCCCAGGCCATGAAGGCCGTCTTCGAGAGGATCCGGCCGCTGTTGTACATCGCCCCGTGCCAGATCCCGCACAGCTCGTCGCAGCGGACCATGAACTGTCCGGTCTGACGGGTCTCGGCGAAGGCGACGTTGTTCACTCCGGGGTTCGCGTCGGCCTTCACGCTCAGCTGGTAGGCCCAGAAGTCGTGGATGACGTCGAGCGAGGTGACGTCGAAGACCACGTCGGTGTTCACCGGCAGGATGAGCCGGTTCGTCTCCATGCCGCCGAAGGCCGGGTAGCGGTAGTTGAACTTCCACTGCTGGGCGATGACCTGGACGACGAGCGGCTGGTCACCCGTGGGCGACCAGGTCGCCTTGCCCTGGATGGCCGCGGTGTTGGCCGCGATCGTGCCCGCGGGGGCCCAGACCGGGTTCGGTCCCTCGCCGCCGCCGGAGCCGTGGTCCCCGATCAGGGCGATGGTGCCGTAGATGGCCGCCGAGATGACCACGATCGAGGTGATCGAGATCCAGGCGGCCTGCACCTTGTAGGGGGCCTTGGCCGCCTCGCCGCCGACCGGGTCGGGAACGCCCGGCTTGTCGCGCCAGTTGACCAGCGCGTAGCCCATCCAGATCCACACCATGAAGACGACCGGCAGGGCCGTGATGGCGAGGATGTTGAAGTCGAACTGGTTCCAGTGGGCCGACTCGGTCATGTTCCCCGGGGGGATGTGCGGACCGACCAGGAACCACCAGAGCAGGTCACCGATGACCGACGCGATGACCCAGGCGGTCACGATTCGGCGCATGTGGCGAGGTTCGTTGTTCATTGCAATATCTCCGTCGTCGTCGCTCGAATCCGGTTACTGCTGGACCACGTCCAAGAAGCCGCCCATGAAGCCCTGGGTCGACATCGGACCGCCGTTGCCGTAGAGCCAGCCCGCCGCGCAGGGCACGAAGCACTGCCAGTGGTACTCGCCGGTCTTGGCGGGCGTCTTGAAGCTGAAGTGGATGAGGTTGTGCGGCCACTTGGGCTGGCACGGGGCCACGCCGCAGAGGTTGGCGGCGGGGCTGCCGAGCAGCGGGACGCTGATCCCGAGGGCCGGGACGGTGAACGTGTGGCCGACGCCCGCCCCGTCGTAGGAGTTGAAGGCGTGGATCGTCTTGCCGTTCACGGTCTCGCTGTTGCCGATCGTGCCGGTGACCTGGCCGTACTGCTGGTTGCGCAAGGGGCTGCCCGAGTCGTACTGGTAGACGGTCACGTTGATGAGGGTGTTGGCCGGCAGCTGCCAGGTGGTGTCGTGGACCCACTGGCCCTGGGGGGTCCGCGCCAGGTAGCTCACCCAGGTCGGGCGGTCGCCCACGCCCATCGAGCCCACCGTCTGGATCGTCAGGTTGACCGGCTGTCCCGGGGCCGACGAGCCCACGTAGTTGACGACGCCCTCCGGTGTCCCGGGCGTCAGGAGGCCCATCAAGACCCAGATGATCAGCCCCACGGCGATCACGAAGAGTCCTAGGACTGCTCCCAATCTTCCACTCATCGTCATACCTATGCTCCTTAGCGAAGGGTGCTTTCGGCTCCGGAGGAAGAGTACTCAGGTCGCCGTGAGAGTTTGGGACCTATGTCGGGGAAAACTAAGAACATTCTTCTCGTATACTTCGGCTTCGCCCTGGCCGAGATCATCTGCTGGGGGGCGTTCGCCGTCGAGCTCGACCGGGCCCTCAGGGGCAACGCCCTGTCCTGGGCCTACGTCTTCGAGTGGCCCCTCTTCGCGCTCTACGCCCTCTACATGACCCGCAGGATGCTGAGAGAGGAGCGCTTCGCCCCTCAGCCGCCGCCGGCCGACCCCGTCGAGGACGCCGCCCGCGAGGAGTACAACGAGTACCTGCGTCGCGTCCACCGCGACGAGGGCTCCCCGACCGGCTAGCGCAGGCCGATCTGGGCGAGCAGCCCGAGCAGCTCGGTCACCGTCGAGGTCGTCTGGGCTCCCCCGGTCCCGGGGTCGTCGGGCACGAGCCAACGGATGTAGCCGTGGGGGTCGATCAAGAAGAGGTAGTCGGCGTGCACGCTCATCGCGAAGCCCTTCTCGTTCGAGACCCCGATGCCGTAGGCGTTCCAGACCTTTCGGGTCTCGGCGACCGGCCCGGTCACGAAGTAGAAGTCGGGCATCGAGCCCAGGTGGTGGATGGCGATGAAGTGGCGCACGTTCGCGAGCGTCTGGTGCTCGGGGTTGGCCGCCACCGCGACGACGTCGACGGGGGCCGTCGGGCCGAGGGCCGCGCGCACCTGCGCGAGCTGGTTCGCGATGATCGGGCAGTCGGTCCAGCAGACCGGGTCGAGGAACGCGAGGATCGTGTAGCGGCCCGGGTGCTCGCCGAGGGTGTAGGGCTGACCGTGCTGGTCGGTGAGGGTGAAGGGCGTCTCGCGCGCGTGCTCGGTGCCCACCGAGCCGTTCGCGGCGAGGAACAGGGTCGACTCGGCCGGGGAGGCCGCCGCCACGCCCATCGACACCGCCGAGAAGAGCACCATGGCCGCGGCGAAGGCGGCCACCACGGAGCCCGAGTTCGAGCGCAGCTCGCGCGGCCAGCGCCGGGGGTAGGGCTCGCGCGCCGCGAGGGCCGGGCGGGCGCACCAGGCGAGGAGGGCCATCGGGACCATCGAGTTGATGTCGGTGCCCACACCCCCGAAGACCGCCAGGTCCTCGCCCACCACCCAGACGACGACGGCGCCCACGGCGAGCGCGAGGTAGGGCCAGGTGACCGGGCGCCGCGTCGCCCACCACAGGCCCGCGGCCGTGCCGAGCAGCCACAAGAGGACGATCACGTTGAAGCCCCCGCCCATCGTCCCGGCGAGGTCCCCGACGTGGCGCACCACCCACGCGAGGGGGTGGGGCTGGGCCATCGAGGTCATCGAGCGGCTCATCCGGGTGAGGGCGTTGGCGTCGCCGCCGCGCCAGAAGCCCGTCGAGGGCAGGACCTGTAGCAGTGCCCCGAGGGCGAGCACGACCGCCACCAGTCGGGTCGTCACGACCGAGAAGCGCCGGGCGAAGTAGTCCGGGCTGAGGGCCAGCCACACCCCCGCGACCAGGTAGAAGAAGGCGGCACTGGGCCAGCCGAAGAGGATCGACGCCCCCGGGGCGAAGACCCCGCCGAGCCCGTTGCCCACCGCGAAGACGCCCAGCGCCCACCCGGCCGACACGGCCCCGGCCACCCGGCCGAGCCGGCCGTTCGAGCTGAGCAGGGCCAGGGCCAGGCCGACCTGGAGCCAGGCGACGCCCGTCGCCAGGGCGACGGGGTGCAGGTTCCACAGGGTGATCGCGTGACGCACGACGGGCTTGAAGAAGGCGGGCGTGCCCGCGAGCGCGGGCCGGACGACGTCGTTGGCGAGCCCGAGGGGCATCCCGGGCTGGAACTGCAAGAGCCCGTCGATGAGCCAGAGCACGCCGAAGCCCACCCGCAGCACGGTGCGCGCGCGCGGCTCGGCGAGGCCCGCCGCCGACAGGTTGAACGAGCCGAGCCGTCCGGTGAGGGCCGCGACCGCGAGGACGACCACGGCGACGGCGATGATCCAGTAGAGGGCGACCTGGTAGGCGCTGTGGTGGAAGGCCGCGACGGTGAGGGCGTTGGTGAGCGAGACGCCCTTCTGACCCATCCCCGGCACGCGGCGACCCCTCTCGTCAGTCCCTGAGGCGCCGCGCGACCTCGGCCAGCACGCCGTTCACGAACGACGGCGACCCCTCGGTCGAGAACACCTTGGCCAGCTCCACAGCCTCGTCCAGGATAACGGCGAGGGGCGGCGGGTCATCGAGCAGCATCTCGCCCACCGCGAGGGTCATCACCAGCCGGTCCACGAGGGCGATGCGCTCGAGGGGCCAGTCGATCGCGCACGCCTCGATCAGGCGCTCGGCGCGCTCGCGGTGGGTCTCGGCCGACTCGAGGAGGCGCACCGCGTAGGGGTCGGGCGCCACCGCGAGCGACGCGAGCACTTCCGGCGCGCGGCGGCCCTTGATCTGCGCCTCGTAGAGGATCTCGAGGGCCCGCTCGCGCGCCCGGTGGCGCTCGGGGCCCGGGCGCACCCTAGGCCCGGGTCATGTACTCGCCGGTGCGGGTGTCGACCTTGATGGTCTCGCCCGGCCCGACGAAGAGCGGCACCTGGACGACGAAGCCGGTCTGGAGGGTGGCCGGCTTGCGGGCCCCCGAGACCCGGTCGCCCTGGACTCCGGGCTCGGTGTCGGTGACGGTGAGCTCGACCGACGCCGGCAGCTCGACCCCGATGACCTCGTCTTGGTAGGAGACGAGCATGGCCCGGCCCGTCTCGACGAGGAAGTTCGCGGCCTCCCCGAGGGTCGCGGCGCGCACCGGCACCTGGTCGAAGGTCGTCTGGTCCATGAAGATGTAGTCCTCGCCGTCGCGGTAGAGGAACTGGGTGTCGCGCTTGTCGATGATCGCCTGCTCGAGGCGCTCCTCGGCCCGAAAGGTCCGCTCGATGACGGCGCCGGTGCGCAGGTTGCGCAGCTTCGTGCGCACGAAGGCCCCGCCCTTGCCCGGCTTGACGTGCTGGAACTCGATGATCGTGTAGAGGCCCTCGTCGAGCTTGATCGTGATGCCGTTCTTGATGTCGGAGGTCGTGATGGCGGCCATGGGCCCGTTTCCCTTTCGCGAAAGCGTGCGGGGACGAGTCTAGGAGCCGGCGGCGCCGGGCCCGTCCCCGAGCCGCCGACAGACCGCCTCGAGGGCGAGGTCGTAGCTCAGGGCGCCGAAGCCGGCGATCGAGCCCTCCACCACGCCCGCGAGGGTCGTGACGTGGCGGAACGGCTCGCGGGCCGCCGGGTTGGACAGGTGGACCTCGACCCGGGGCCCGGCGAAGGTCGCCAGGGCGTCGGCGAGCGCCCAGGAGGTGTGGGTGAGCGCCCCGGCGTTCACGATCACCGCGGCGCAGTCGGTGGCGTCGCGCACCGCCTCGATGAGGTCGCCCTCGAAGTTCGACTGCACGTGGCGCAGCGCGTAGCCGCGCGCCCGGGCCGCCTCGCTGAGGCGCGCCACGTGCTCCTCGAGCGTGGCCGTGCCGTAGAGCGCCGGGTCCCGCCGGCCCAGCTGGTCGAGGTTGGGCCCCGACAACAACAGGATCACGCCGCTCATCTCTCCTCCTCGAACCGCTCCAGCACGTCGTGCACGAGTCCCGCGTCGACCCCCGGCACCGTCTCGATCCCGCGCGGGCCGTCGAGGACGAAGGTGAGGTCGTGGTGGGCCTTCTTGTCCCGGGCCATCACCTCGATCAGCGCCCCGGGCTCGTAGGCCGGCGTCGCCCACGGGGTCAGGCCGAAGGCGGCGAGCACCGCGTCGTGGTGGGCGACGCCCCCTCCGTCGATGCGCCCGAGGGCCCGGGCCAGCCGGGCCGCCACGGCGAGCCCGGTGGCGACGGCCTCGCCGTGACGCACGTCGTCCCCGCGCGCGAGCGCCAGCGCCTCGAGGGCGTGGGCCAGGGTGTGACCGTAGTTGAGCACGGCGCGGGGCCCGCCCTCGCGCTCGTCGCTCGCGACGACCCGGGCCTTCAGCCCGACGGCCACCTCCACCAACGTGGCGAGCGGGGTCCCGGCGACGTCTTCGGCGCGACGGCCCTCGATCAGCCAGCACTTGGCGACCTCGGCCAGGCCGTTGCGGACCTCGCGCTCGGGCAGCGTCGCGAGCACGTCGGTGTCGCACAGCACGCCCCAGGGCTGGTGGAACGTCCCGGCCAGGTTCTTGCCCGCGCGCAGGTTCACCCCCGTCTTGCCCCCGACGGCGGCGTCGACCTGGGCAACGAGCGACGTCGCGACGTGCACCACGCCCACGCCCCGGCGATACACCGACGCGGCGAAGCCCGCGAGGTCGCAGACCGCCCCACCGCCGACCGCGACGACCACGTCGTCGCGCGAGAGATTCGCCAGCGCCAGGCGCTCCACCAGGGACTCGAGCTGGGCGAGCGACTTGGCCGCCTCGCCGTCGGGGACGCTGAGCACGACCTGCTCGAGGCCGGTCTCGAGGTCGAACCAGGTCTCGGCGCGCAGCGGCTCGGTCGTCACGAGGGCCGCCACCCGGGCCCGCGGCGCGCGCGCGGCGAGCAGCCCGGCGAGCTCGTGGCGGGCCCCGCCGGCCACCACGACCTCGTAGGCCCGCTCGCCGAGCTCGACCGGGATCCTCACGAGGCCGCCTCGGCGAGCCGCTCGAGCGCCTCCTCGAGGCTCCCCGAGGTGTCCACGGTCGCCGAGGCGACCTCCTGGTACAGGGGGCTGCGCTCGTCGCGCAGGCGCGCCAGCGCCTCGGCCGGGCGGTCGCCCAGGAGCGGGCGGTCGCCGTCGCCGACGCGCTCGAGCAGCGTCGCGTCGGGGGCGTCGAGCCAGAGCGTGCGCTCGGCGCGCAACCGCGCGCGCGCGTCGGCGCGCGTGACGACCCCCGCCCCGGTCGCGACCACCGCGTCGGCGCCGAGCGCCTCGACGAGGGCGTCGAGCTCGGCCGCACGGAACCGGTCCTCGCCCGCGTCGCGCAGGTAGGCGGCCGTCGGGGTCGCGACGCGGCGGGCCAGCACGTCGTCGGTGTCGAGCGCCGCGCAGCCCCACCGGTCGGCCAGGGCCCGGGCCAGGGTCGACTTGCCCGCGCCGGGCAGGCCCACCAGCACCACCCGCGCCACGGCTAGGCCGGCCGCGCGGCCGAGGCGTGCGAGCCCAGTCCCGCGAGGTAGCCCTCGAGGTTGCGGGTGAGCTCTTCGACCGTGTCGCCGCCGAACTTGCGCTGCGCCTCGCGCGCGAGCACGAGCGCGGTCATGGCCTCGGCGACCACGCCGAGGGCCGGCACCGCGGTGACGTCGGTGCGCTCCTTGAACGACACCGTGGACTCGCCGGTGGCGAGGTCGACCGTCTCGAGCACGGGGCGGTTCAAGGTGGCGAGCGGCTTCATCGAGACCCGTGCGACGATCGGCGCGCCCGAGCTCACCCCGCCCTCGAGGCCCCCCGCGTGGTCGCTGCGCCGCTCGAACCCGCCCCCGCGCGCGTGGCCGGGGGCGGCGGCGATCGCGTCGTGGGCGACGCTGCCGCGCTGGGCCGACTGGGCCGCGCCGTCACCGATCTCGACGGCCTTGACGGCCTGGATGCTCATGAGCGCCCCGGCCAGCAGCCCGTCGAGCTTGCGGTCCCAGTGGACGTAGCTGCCCAGTCCGACCGGCACCCCGTAGGCGATGACCTCGGCCACGCCCCCGAGCGAGTCGCCCACCTTCGCCGCGGCCCGGATCTCGGCGACCATCGCCTCGGCCGCCCCGGCGTCGAGGCAGCGCACCTCGCTCGCGTCGACGACGGCCAGGTCGGCCGGTCCCGGGCGGGCCCCCGAGGACACGGCCCCGCCGATGCGCACGACGTGGCTCACGACCGCGACCCCCATCGTCGCGAGGAGGGCTTTGGCGAGGTAGCCCGCGGCGACCCGGGCCGCCGTCTCGCGCGCGCTCGCGCGCTCGAGGACGTCGCGCGCGTCGTCGAAGGAGTACTTGAGCATCCCGGCGAGGTCGGCGTGGCCGGGCCGGGGCGCGGTGAGCCGCTTGCCCGGGGTGCCCGGGGCGGCGGACATCTCCTCTTCCCACTTGGGCCACTCGGTGTTGGCGATCTCGACGGCGACCGGCGAGCCGAGGGTCCGCCCGTGGCGCACCCCCCCGAGGAGTCGGACCTGGTCGCGCTCGAAGCGCATGCGCGGGCCGCGCCCGAAGCCGAGGCGGCGCCGGGCCAGCTCGGCGCCGAGCTCGTCGGCGTCGACGGCGAGCCCCGACGGCAGGCCCTCGACCACGACGACGAGCGACGGGCCGTGGCTCTCGCCCGCGGTCAAGAAGCGCAGCATCGCCTCAGTCTACGGAGGCGCCCGCGGCTACTCGTGGGTGTAGAAGGGGTTGGCCCCCGAGGCGTGGTCGGTCACGTCGACCACGCCCTCCAGCTCCGGGATGGCCTCGCGCAGCATCGACTCGATCCCCTGGCTCAGCGTCATGCGGCTCAGCGCGCACCCCTGGCAGCCGCCCCCGAGGCGCACGTAGGCCACCCGGGCCCCCTCGTCGAGGGCGACGAGGTCGCAGCGCCCGCCGTGGCTGGCGATGGCCGGGTTCACCTGCTCGTCGAGCACGCGGGTCGCGACCTGCCCGAGCGGGCCCTCGACGCCGTGGGCGAGGATCTCCTCGGGGATCCCCGGGTTCATCTCTTCGCGGGTGGGCGCGTTGGGGTTCACGAGGACCAGCCCGCCCCCGCCCTCGTCGGAGAACTCCAGCCGGCTGCCGCGCAGGCGCTCGACGCTCGCCGCGGGCACGACGATGTGCAGGTCGCCGTCGCGCCCGACCGCCGCGTCGCCGGGCGCGAGCGAGAGCTCCGAGAAGTAGAGGTCGTAGGCGTAGCCCGGGCCCCGCGTGCCGGTGACCTCGACCCAGAGGGCGAGGCCCTCGTGGTTGGCCTCGGCGGCCAGGGCCTCTCGCACCACCGAGCGGGCCTCGTCGGTGAGGGAGAGGACGTCGAAGGTCTCGAGCGTGCTCACGGCGCGAGTCTACGGGTGGATCGGGCCCGAGCGGACGGAGGCTAGTTTCTTGCGGTGACCCGACTGCCGTCCGACGCCCACGAGTGGGTGAGCTTCGAGGACCCCGAGCTCGAGCGGACCTGGATGTTCGACGTGACCTTCCTCGAGAGCAACTGGACCTGCATCTTCGGCCACGGCTGCCAGGGCGTGCTCACGGGCCCGGCCCCCGAGCTCGTCCAGGGCTGCTGCAGCTACGGCGCCCACCTCTCCGACGAAGCCGACCGCGACCGGGTCGAGCGCGCGGCGAAGCGCCTCAGCGCCGACCAGTGGCAGTTCAAGGCCAAGGGGGCCAAGGGCACCACCAAGGTGTCGCGCTCGGGCGAGATGACGACCCGCCTGGTCCAAGACGCGTGCATCTTCTTGAACCGGCCGGACTTCCACCGCGGGGCGGGCTGCGCCTTCCACGTGATGGCGCTCGACACCGGGGAGAGCTACGTCGGGCTCAAGCCGGAGGTCTGCTGGCAGCTGCCGCTGCGCCGCGAGGACGAGGTCCTCGACGACGGCCACGTGATCACCCGGATCACCCAGTGGGACCGGCGCCACTGGGGCGGCGGCGGCGACGACTTCCACTGGTGGTGCACCGAGGCGCCCGAGGCCTTCGTCGGCAAGACCCGGGTGGCGGACTCGATGCGCGACGAGCTCGTCGCCATGGTCGGCGACGCGGTGTACGCGATGCTCATGGCCCACCTCGACCGGCGCGCGACCCAGCCCCGCGGGACCCGGCTGGCGCACCCCGTGGTGCGCCGTCGGGGCTAGCTCTCCGCCGCGAGCGGGTCCTCGTCCGCGAGGTTCGCGCTCGGCAGCGAGCCGAGGATCTCGTCGAAGCGGTCCTCCTCGGCGCGACACCACTCGGCGTGGACGTCGTCGGGGGCGGCACCGCACTCCGCGCAGGTGGTGGCTCGGGGCCCGGTGGAGCGCTTGAGCTCGCGAGCCTCGACAAAGCGACGGTGGCGACCTTTTTTCACGTCAACTCCTCACTGACCGCGGGCCCTCAGGGGGCGGCGGCCGCGACTCTCGCTCGGCGAGTCGATACCCGATACTACCCGGCCCCTCCCCGAGACCGGCCCGGCCCCTAGCATCGGTCCGTGGACGGATTCGACCCCCAGGACATGATCCAGCGCTTCCGGGACCGGGCCGAGGCGGTGCGCCGACGCGGCCTGCCCCCCGTGGAGGGGCCCGAGCGCCAGCGCTTCCTCGAGCAGGCCCGTATCGACTTCCAGGACTTCGCCATGGTCGGCGACGCCACGGCCCGGCTCGAGGACGGCGTCTTGCGCCTCGAGATCGACCTGCGACCGCCCGAGGCGCGCGAAGCCTAGGGGACGAGGGCGCTCGCGACCCGCGCGGCCCCCTCGGCGAGGTCGGCGCTGCCGGCGGTGACCTCGCGCAGCGCCCGCGCCCGGGCGCTCACCGAGGCGCCCGCGTCGTAGCAGTGGCTGGCGCCGGTGCCGAGCTGGTTGTAGGCGCGGTTGAGCAGCCGGGTGGCGGCGGCGTCGGGCGTGGGCAGGCTGTTGTAGGCCGCCTCGTCGTCGGTCTGGAGCACCCCGCAGACGGTGTGCAGGTCGTTGGCGGTGCTCGAGGGGTCCGCGAGGGCCGTCACGGCGTGGCGGGCGTCGTCGAGGAGCGTGCGGGTGTTGGCGGTGAAGTTCGCGTCCTTCGCCCAGCTCGCCACCGCCGCCGCGCCCGAGAGCGATCCCCCGCAGGCGGCCAGCACCAGGCCGCTCGCCGCCAGTGCGAGCGCGGCGCGCGCCCTCACCCCAGCACCACGAGGTGGAGCAGGCGTCGACCCCGGCGCACCACGAGGTAGCGGTCGTGCAGGGCGTGGGCCGCCCCGACGAGGTCGGTGGGCTCGACACGCGCGTTGTTGACGTAGACGCCCCCCTGGTCGAGGAAGCGGCGCGCCTCCCCCTTGGAGCTGGCGAGGCCCGTGCGCACGAGCAGCTCGACCGGGTCGACGCCGGCCGCGACCTCGGCGCGCGACCAGGTCGACGACGGCGCGTCGGCGACCGCCTCGAGCAGGGTGGACTCGTCGAGCTCGGCGATCGCCTCGGAGAAGAGCGCCTCGCCGGCGCGCCGGGCCCGGGCGGCGGCGTCGGCGCCGTGGACGAGGGTCACGACCTCGTCGGCCAGCCGACGCTGGGCCGTGCGCCGCTCGGGGTGGCTCTCGGTGGCCTCGTCGAGCTCGGCCAGGGTGTCGTGGTCGACGAAGGTGACGAAGCGCAGCAGGGTCCCGGTCACGACGTCGTCGCAGTTGAGGAAGAACTGGTGCATCGCGAACGGCGAGGTGCGCGCCGCGTCGAGCCAGACGTTGTCCCCCGAGGCGGTCTTGCCGAACTTGGTGCCGTCGGCGCGCAGGATGAGCGGCGAGGTGAGCCCGTAGGCCGCGTGGCCCGTCATCTTGCGCACGATCTCGGCGCCGAGGGTGATGTTGCCCCACTGGTCCGACCCCCCGAGCTGGAGGGTGCAGCCGTGGTCGAGGTTGAGCCGCACGAAGTCGTAGCCCTGCAAGAGCATGTACGTGAACTCCGTGAACGACAGGCCGACGTCCTCGCGCTCCAGGCGCACGCGCACCGACTCCTTGGCCACCATCTGGTTGACCGTCACGTGCTTGCCCACGTCGCGCAAGAAGTCGGTGAGCGGGATCCGGGTGAGCCACTCGGCGTTGTCGAGCAGCTGGGCGCGCGCCGGCCCGGCCCCGGGGGTGAAGTCGAGGAAGCGGGCCAGCTGGCGACCGATGGCCTCGACGTTGGCCCCGATGGTGTCGGCGTCGAGCAGGGGCCGCTCGGCGTCTTTGAAGCTGGGGTCCCCGATCAGTCCGGTCCCGCCCCCGGCCAGGGCGATGGGCGCGTTACCGGCCAGCTGGAGGCGGCGCAGCGAGCAGATCTGCATGAGGCTGCCCAGGTGGAGCGAGGACGCGGTCGGGTCGAAGCCGATGTAGGCGGTGACCGAGCCGGCGTCGAGCTGGTCGAGCACGGCCTCGTCGGTGACCTGGTAGATCAGGCCCCTCCGGCGCCAGTCCTCGCTCAGTTTCATGGGCTCAGTCTACGAGCGCCCCTCACAGGGCCGTTGAGGTGTTCGGCACGTGCACCTGCAGCCACACCACGAAGGCGTGCCAGAGGCCGGTCACCTCCGAGACGCCGATGACGATGAGCAGCAGCCCGCCCGCGGTCCCGATCGGGCGGGCGTGGCGGCGCAGCCACGACGACGCCGTCGCCATCCACTCGGTCGCGAGGGCCGCCACCACGAAGGGGATGCCCAAGCCCAGGCAGTAGACGAAGGCGAGCACCGAGCCGCGCAACGCCGTCGCCCCCGAGGAGGAGGCCGCGAGCCCGAGGATCGCCGCGAGCGTCGGTCCGATGCAGGGGGTCCAGCCCAGCCCGAAGGTGAAGCCGAGGGCCCCCGCGCCGAGGACCGAGGCCCGGGGCACCTTGTGGATCCGACGCTCGCGCTGGAGCCAGCGCGACGGCCACCACCCCGCGAAGAAGAAGCCCAGCGCGATCGTGACCAGCCCGAAGACCTCCTCGAGGCCGCGCTGGTGGAGGCGGACCTCGCGACCCATCTGGCCGAAGATCGCCCCGAGGCTCACGAAGACCAGGGCGAAGCCGACGATGAAGGCGATCGAGCCCACGACGGCCCGTCCCCGGCCCCGGGAGCCCTCGAGGCTCCCGGCCGAGCCCGAGAGGAAGGCGAGGTAGCCCGGCAGCAGCGGCAGCACGCAGGGCGAGACGAACGAGACGAGCCCCGCCGCGAGCGCGAGGGGGACGGCCGCGAGGAGCGACGAGGTGGTGACCGTCGCGATCATCGCAGCACCCCCGCCGCGCGGCAGGCGCCCTCGACGAGCCGCTCGTGGCGCCCCACGTTCTCGTCGCGCTCGGGCACGGTCGCCACCACCACCCGGAGTCCTCCGGCCGCCAGGCCCGCGGCGACCTCGGCCGCGAGGGCCGCGGCGTCACCGACGCGCGTGGCGCACGCCCCGAAGGCGCGCGCCACCGCGACGAGGTCGTGGTCGTGGGGGGTGCCGAAGAGCGCCTCGAACCGCTCGGGCTCGAGCAGCGCGCGCTGGGCGAGGAAGGAGAAGATCCCCCCGCCCCGGTTGTCGGCGAC
Organism: Actinomycetes bacterium; assembly: GCA_021818265.1. Lineage (GTDB taxonomy): Bacteria > Actinomycetota > Acidimicrobiia > Acidimicrobiales > RAAP-2 > RAAP-2. The sequence continues at coordinate 29,558 of JAKAEP010000004.1, read as the reverse complement.
GACGAGCACGAGCGACCCGCCCACCGGGCCGAGACCGCTCACGAGGCCCGAGACGTCGTGCAGGAAGGTGAGGTCGCCCACCAGGGCGACGGCCCGCGACCCGGCGGCCACCCCGAGCGCCGTCGAGACGACCCCGTCGATGCCGTTGGCGCCGCGGTTCGAGAAGACCCGGACCCGGCGCGGTGGCGCCCACCACTCCACGTCGCGCACGGGCATCGACGAGCCGACCACGAGGTCGACCCCGGCCTCGTTGGCCGCCGCGACGACGGTCCGGGCGACCGCCGGCTCGTCGAGCACCTCGTCGCGCCGCTCGGCCAGGTACGACTCGACGGCCTCGCTCGACGCGGCCCAGCGGGCCACGTAGCGGGGGTCGCCCCGGTGGCTCGCCTCGGCGGGGTCGGGACGGCCGCCGACCCGGCGGGTCACGACGCCGTCGGGGTCGGCGACCGGGCCCTCATCGTCGAGGGCGACGACGGGTGCGCCCCAGCCCGCGAGGCGGGCGGCCAGTGACTTCGAGGCCGGCGCCCCACCGAGGCGCACGACGACCTCGGGCGCGAGCCACGCGGCCAGGGCGTCGTCGCGCAGCACGACGTCGGCGTGGGCCAGCGTGCCCGCCACCGTGGCGTCGCCCACCACGGCCCAGTCGGCCGCGCGGGCCCGCTCGACGGTCTCGGGCGAGACCCCGAGGCCCACCACGCACAGCACGGCCCGGCCGGCCACGTCCAAGCCGGCGGCCGGACCGACCTCGGGGGTCGGCCCGTCGGGCTCGGTGCGCGCCGCGGGCAGCTCGTAGGGCGCGCCCACGAGGGGCTCGACGAAGGCGGCGTTCAGGTGCACCGGGCCCGGCTCGCCCCGGCGGCCCCGCGCGGTGGCGTAGAGGCGCGCCGCGAGCGGCCGCCACGTCGGCGCGGCCTCGGCCCGGGCGACGCCGGGCTCCTCGAAGAGCCGGACCATCGGTCCGTAGAGGTGGCTCTGGAGGATCGTCTGGGGGGCGCCGACCCCCCGCAGCTCCGGCGGCCGGTCGGCCGTCACCACGAGCAGCGGCACCCGGGCGAGGTCGGCCTCGGCGACGGCGGCGTGCAGCTCGGCCGCGGCCGTGCCCGAGGTCACCACCACCGCGACCGGGCGGGCGCTCGCGAGGGCCCGGCCGATCGCGAAGAACGCGGCCGAGCGCTCGTCGAGTCGCACGTGGAGCGTCAGCCCCTCGGTCGCCGCCGCCGCGAGGGCCAGCGGCGTCGAGCGCGACCCCGGGGCGAGTACGACGTCGGTGAGCCCGGCCCGGCGCCACTCGTCGAAGAGGGTCGCGGCGAAGGTGGCCTGCACCTCGCTCGGGCTCGGTACGCTACGGGTCAATGGGGCTCCTCGGGGTGGCGCGCGAGGGCTCGGGCCCGGTGCTGGTGTGGCTCCACGGCTTCACCCAGACCCGGGACTCGGCCCGTCGCTACCGGACCATTCTGGCCACAGACTACGAGGTCCTCAGCCCCGACCTGCCCGGCCACGGCTCGAGCGCCGGGCTCAGGGCCTCGCTCGAGGAGGCGGCCGACCTCGTGGCGGCGGCGGCCGGCGCCGGGCCGGTCGCGCTGGGCGGGTACTCGATGGGCGGGCGGGTGGCCCTGCACGTGGCCCTGCGCCATCCCGCTCTGGTCTCGCGGCTGGTCCTGCTGAGCGCGAGCGCGGGCATCGAGGACGAGTCCGAGCGAGCCGCGCGCCGGGCACGCGACGAGGCGCTGGCGAGCCGGATCGAACGTGTCGGCGCCCCGGCCTTCCTCGAGGAGTGGTTGGCCCAGCCCCTCTTCTCCTCCCTCGCGCGCGACGACGCCGAGCGCGCGACGCGCAGCACCGACGCCGCCGGGCTCGCCGACTCGCTGCGCCGCGCCGGGACCGGGACCCAGGCGTGGCTGCTCGGGGCGCTCGCCGGGATCGAGGTGCCCACGCTCGTGCTCGCCGGGGAGCGCGACCCCAAGTTCGTCGAGGCCGGGACTCGCCTCGCCGGCGCCATCGCGGGGGCCCGGCTCGTCGTGCTCGGGGGCCTCGGCCACGCGGCCCACCTCGAGGACCCCGCGAGGGTGGCGGGGGTGGTGCGCGACTTCCTCGGCTAGCCCCAGTAGGTGGCCGTCGCGAGCAGCACCGCGACCACTCCCCCGAGGGCCAGCTGGGCGCGCGCCGAGTCGCGCAGGAGGGCGAGCAGCTCGCGCCCGTGGCGCGGCGAGAAGGCCAGGCGCAGCGCCGGGGCGTACACCACGAGGGCGACCAGCGCCGCCGCCAGCTCGCCCGCCCCCACGAGGGCGCCGGCGACGACCGCCACCCAGAGCCCGTAGAGCCACGCGCCGCGCTCGCGACCCAGGCGCGCGGCCAGCGTGTGCTTGCGCGCCGCGCGGTCGCCCTCGACGTCGCGCAGGTTGTTCGCCTCGAGCAGCGCGCAGGCCATCGCCCCGGCCGCGGCGCCGAGCCACCACGCGCGCCCCGGGATCGACTGGTGCTGGACGTAGGCGGTGCCCACCGTGGCGACGAGGCCGAAGTAGACGAAGACGAACAGCTCGCCCAGGCCCAGGTAGCCGTAGGGCCGCGGGCCGCCGGTGTAGAGCCACCCGGCCGCGACCGCGCTCGCCCCGATCGCCACCAGCCACCACGACGTGCGCGAGGCGAGCACCAGCCCCGACGCCGCGGCCAGCGCGAAGGTGAGCCAGGCCGCGTCGCGCACCCGCGCCGCGGCCACCAGGCCCGACGCGGTGAGCCGGAACGGCCCCACGCGCGTCGCGTCGGTGCCGCGCACGCCGTCGGAGTAGTCGTTGGCGTAGTTGGTCCCCACCTGCAGGGCGAGGGCGACCACCAGGCAGAGCGCGCTGTTGGTCCACTCGACCGGCGCGGGCCGCACCAGGGCGACCCCGAGCACCACCGGCACGGCGGCGGCGGGCAGCGTGCGCGGGCGCGCCGCCAGCACCCAGCGACGGACCGGCCCGGGGGCCGGGGTCATGGTCGCTTGGGGTACTTCGAGAAGTCGGGTCGGCGGCGCTCGACGTAGGCGTTGCGGCCCTCCTGGCCCTCCTCGGACATGTAGAAGAGCATCGTCGCGTCGCCGGCCAACTGCTGGATGCCGGCGAGCCCGTCGTCGGCCGCGTTGAAGCCGCCCTTGAGCATGCGCAGCGCGATCGGCGACAGGGTCAGGATCTGGCGGCACCAGGCCACCGTCTCGCGCTCGAGGTCGGCGAGGGGCACGACGGTGTTCGCGAGGCCCCAGGCGTACGCCGTCTCGGCGTCGTACTGGCGGCAGAGGAACCAGACCTCCTTGGCCCGCTTGAGCCCGATCGTGCGCGCGAGCAGTGAGGCGCCGTAGCCGCCGTCGAAGGAGCCCACCCGCGGGCCCGTCTGGCCGAAGCGCGCGTTGTCCGCGGCGATCGTGAGGTCGCACACCAGGTGCAAGACGTGGCCCCCGCCGATGGCGTACCCCGCCACCTGGGCGATGACCGGCTTGGGCAGCCGCCGTATCTGGACCTGGAGGTCGAGCACGTTGAGCCGGCCCACCCCGTGCTGGGCGACCTCGTCGTCGCCCAGGTAGCCGTCGGTCCCGCGGATCCGCTGGTCGCCGCCGGAGCAGAAGGCGTCGGGCCCGGCCCCGGTGAGGATCACCACGCCCACCGACACGTCGTCGCGGGCCCGCTCGAAGGCGTCCTCGAGCTCGAAGAGGGTCTGGGGGCGGAAGGCGTTGCGCACCTCGGGCCGGTTGATGGTGATGCGCGCGATGCCCTCGGCCGTCTCGTAGACGATGTCGCCGTACTCGCCCGAGCGCTCCCAGTGGGGCAGCGCTTGGGCCCGGAAGGCGTCGAGCGGGTCGGTCGGGGGGCCCTGGATCACGGTCGTCATGGCGTCCACGCTACCGAAGAGCTAGACCGGCGCGACCAGTCGGCCCGGGGCCGCCCGCTCCACGGGGCGCGCCTCGTGCTCGGCGAGCCGCTCGCTCAGCTCGGCCCGCACGGCCCGGGCGCCGTCGTCGTCGGCGAGGTTCACCCGCTGCAGCGGGTCGTCGTAGAGGTCGTAGAGCTCGGCCTCGGTGCCGTCGTGCATCGCGCCCTTTGCGTACTCGGTGTACAGGTGCGAGCGGGTCAGGATCGTGCGCACGTGGACGTCCACCCCGAAGAGCGCCGAGTCCCACTCGGTCACGGTGGCCGCGTCGCTCGGCGCGGCCGCGTCCTCCAGGGGCAGCGACTCGCCCTCGGCCCACGCCGGTCGCTCGCCCCCGGCGATGCCGAGGAAGGTCGCGGCGAGCGAGACGAGGCTCACCGGGGCGGTGACGACCGCGGGCGCCACGCCCGCCGAGCGGGCCGGGCGCCACACCAGCGGCAGGCGCAAGAGCCCGTCGACGTGGTAGGGGCCCTTGAAGAGCAGCCCGAAGTCGCCCTGGAGCTCGCCGTGGTCGGAGGTGAAGACCACGTCGGTCTCCTCCCCCCACCCACGAGCCTCCACGACGGCGAGCACCCGGCCGATCGCCTCGTCGATGAGCTCGACCTCGACGGCGTTGAGGGCGTTGACCTCGCGGACCTGGTCGGCGGTGAGCGTAGCCGGCACCCAGTGGGCCGGGGCCTCGTAGTTCGACACCACGCGCCCGTCGTACCAGAGCCGCCAGTGGCGCGCCTTGGCGTCGAGCAGGCGCTCGCGCTCCTCGCGGCGCTCGGGGTAGTTCTCGGGCAGGGGCACCTCGCGCCAGTCGACGCGCCGGGCGGCCTCGGCCGGCGGGTCCCAGGGGTGGTGGGGGTCGGGGAAGCTCATCCAGCAGAACCAGTCCTGGGCCGGGTCGAGCCCCTCGAGCCAGGCGATCGTGCGGTCGGCGACCCAGTCGGTGTGGTACCACTCGCGCGGCACGTCGTTGTAGCGCACCTGGGGCGCGCCGGTGTCGCCGCCCCCGGCCGCGTTCACGTTGAGGTCGGCGTCGAGCACCGGGTAGAAGCCCTCGACGGCCTCGGGGTGGGCGCGGCGGAACCACCGGGCGTAGTGGAGCGGGCCGAGGACGCCGTGGGTCGCGAGCTCCATCGAGTCGAAGCCGCGGTGCACCCCGAGGCGCCCGTCGAACCACGGCTGCTCCACGGTCGGCACGCCCAGGTTCGAGAGCGCGTTCTCGGCGTAGCGCCCGAAGGGGTCGAGGAACGGCTCGAAGTGGGCCTTGCCCACCAGGGCCGTCGCGTAGCCCCGGTCGTGCAGGGCCGCCGCCACCGAGGGGGCGTCCACGCGCAGCGCGACGCCGTTCATCCAGGCCCCGTGGGTCGAGGGGTACTGGCCGGTCAGCATGGAGGCGCGCGAGGGCATGCAGACGACCGACGTCGGCTGGCAGCGCGTGTAGCGCACCCCCTCGCGCGCGAGCGCGTCGACCACCGGGGTCGAGGCCACGACGCCCCCGTTGACCCCGAGCGTGTCGTAGCGCTGCTGGTCGGTCGTGATGAAGAGGATCTTGCGCCCCACCCCTAGCCCCCCGCCCCCTCGCTCAGGCGCACGATCGCGTCGAGCGCCTCGTCGGTGGCGCCGCCGATGACGAGCGCCATGGTGTCGGGCTCGGCCGTCGTGGCGTACGCCACCAGCGTGTCGCTCGGGCCGAGCTCGAACACGTCGATCGTCCCCAGGTGGAAGCGCACGAGGTCGGTCGCGAGGCGGTAGGCGAAGTGGCGCGTGCGCGCGTCGGCGGCGAGGATCCGCTCGGGCATCTCGACGCCCGTGGCCAGCCGCAGGGTGCGCCGGTCGCCCACGACCCGCGCCTCGAGGACACCGGGGAACCACTCGACGATCCGGGCCGGGTCGCCCACGAGCGACCACACCCGATCGGCCGGCGCAGCGATCCGGCGTTCGAAGCGGACCGAGGCCATGCGCCTTACTAGCACGCGCCCCGTAGGCTCGCGGGGTGCGTGACCTCGTCGCCCTCGACCTCGCGCTCGGACCCGACCTCGAGCGGGCCGTGCGCGAGGTGGCCGACGCCGGCGACGCCTTCTGCGTCCTCGACCGGCGGCTCTCGCCCCGGGCGCGCGCGCTCGAGCTCGAGCGGCTCGCCCCGACCCACGTCCTCGACGCGGCCGGGCGCCGCGCGCGGCGCGAGGGGCGCGGCGTCGACGACGGCGTGGGCCTGGTGATGCTCACGTCGGGCTCGAGCGGGACGCCCAAGGCCGCCGAACTGTCCTGGGCGGCGCTCGAGGCGAGCGCGCGGATCACCCAGGCGACGCTGCGCGACGACGCGCCGCCGGCCTGGTTCCCCTGCCTGCCGGCCTGCCACATTGGGGGGCTCGCCGTGGTGCTGCGCGGCGTGCTCTCGGACGCGACCCTCGTCTGGGGCGACCCCGAGCGGCCCGATACCGGGCCCGACCTCGGGGCGAGCCACGTCGCGGTCGTGCGCGCCCAGCTCGCCCGCCTCGACCCCGCCCGTTACCGCACCGTCCTGCTCGGGGGGGCGCGACCGCCCCACGCCCTCGCCGACAACGTGGTCACGACCTGGGGCATGACCGAGACCGGCTCGGGCGTCGTCTACGACCGCGTGGCGCTGCCGGGCGTCGAGCTCGCCGTCGTCGACGGGGAGCTCTGCGTGCGCAGCCCGACCCTCTTCGCCCGCTACCGGGACCGGGCCCGGCCCACGGCCGTGGGGCCCGACGGCCGCGACGACTGGTTCCCCACCGGCGACGCCGGGCGCCTCGACGACGGGCGGCTCACCGTCTTCGGCCGGCTGGGCTACGTCATCAACACCGGCGGCGAGAAGGTCTGGCCCGAGGACCTGGAGGCCGTCCTCGCGCGGGTCGCGGGCGTCACCGACGTCGCCGTGACGGGGCTGGCCGACGACGAGTGGGGCGAGCGGGTGGTCGCGCTCGTGGTCGCTGAGGCCCGCGACCTCGACGGGGCCCTGCGGGCGGCCGCCGAGGAGGCGATCGGCCCGTGGGCGAAGCCCAAGGAGATCCGCTACGTGACGGCCATCCCGCGCACGACGAGCGGCAAGGTGCGCCGGGGCGACCTCGCCCACGTGCACTGAGCTATTTGAGCAGGGTCTGGCTCCGCCGGGCCAGCGAGTCGACGGTCACCGCCGCCAGCAGGACGACGCCGGTGACGACGAACTCCATCGTCGCCGATACCTGGATCAAGACGAGGCCGTTGATGATCACCGCGAGGATGATGCCGCCCACCACCGGGTAGGTCATCTTGCCCCGTCCGCCGTAGAGGCTCGTCCCGCCGATGACCGCCGCGGCGACCGCGTAGAGGACGACGGTCGAGTCGGTCGAGCTCGAGGAGTAGCCGCCCAGGCGCGAGACGTAGAAGAGGCCGCCGATACCGGCGGTCAGCCCGCCGAGGAGGAAGGCGTAGACCCGGTAGCGGTCCACCGGGATCCCGGCCCGGCGGGCCGCCTCCGGATTCCCGCCGATGGCGTAGAGGTACCGTCCGAACTTGGTGCGCGCGAGCACGAACGAGTACAGCACCATCACCCCGAACACGAGGGGCACGGCGAAGGGCATCCCCCGGATCGGGATGAACGAGCCGCGGTCGGCGTTGAAGACCAGGGCGAGCAGCACGCCGAAGACCGTGAGGGCGACGAGCTTGACGACGAGCCGGTAGAGGGGCGCGTTCACGAGCCCCGCGCGCCGGCGTGCCCGCTCGCGCGACAGGGCGACCACGGCCGACACCACCACGGTCGCCACGACGAAGACCCACGTCCAGGTCGGGGTGAGGTTCCCGTTCGTGAGGTCGCTCAGGACCTTCTCCTGGACCGGGGCGCCGCCGCCCTGGAAGACGTGGTCGAGGATGTAGAGCAGCACGCCCTCGACGATGAAGTTGCCGGCCAGGGTGACGATGAACGAGGGCAGCCGCAGGCGGACCACGAACAGCCCCCACAGCGCCCCGATGGCGGCCGAGACCGCCAGGGCGACGAGGAAGGCCGCCCACCACGGCCACGCGTACTGGACGTTGGTGACGATGGCGGCGATCGACCCGGCCATCCCCGCGACCCAGCCGAGCGAGAGGTCGATCTCGCCCAGGAGGAGGAGCCAGACCTCGGCCATGCCGAGGAAGACGTAGATGACGGCCTGGATGAAGAGGTTGGTGACGTTGGCCGCCGAGAGGAAGACCGAGTTGCGCACCTGGAAGTAGACGACCAGGGCGACGAGGGCGATGAGGACCGGGACGAGGCCGAGGTCGCCGCCCACGAGGGCGCGCAGCCGTTGGCGCGAGGAGGGCGTGCCCCCGGACTCGAGGGCGCTGGTGTCGAGGGACATAGGGGGGTCCTTCGCCGCGGCTAGGCGGCGCGAGAGGTCGTGCCCGTCGTGATCAGCTCGACGGCGCTAGCGGTGTCGTAGTTGGCGACGGGTCCGCTGCTCACCAGGGTGCCGAGGTGCATCACGGCGATCCGGTCGGCGACGGCGAACACGTCGTTGAGGTTGTGTGAGATGACCAGCACCGCGATGCCGCGCGAGGCGAGCGTCGTGATGAGGTCGAGGACGTTCTTGGTCTGGGTGACGCCCAGGGCGGCGGTCGGCTCGTCCATGATCACGAGCTTGGCGTCGCGCATCACCGCGCGCGCCACGGCGATCGCCTGGCGCTGGCCGCCCGAGAGGGAGCCGACGAGTTGTCGCACCGACTGGATGGTCGAGACCGAGAGGTCGGCGAGCGTCTGACGGGTGCGCACCTCCATCGCCACCTCGTCGAGGATCGCGCGGCGGGTCTCCTCGTAGCCGAGGTACATGTTGGCGACGATGTCGAGGTTGTCGCACAGCGCGAGGTCCTGGTACACCGTGGCGATGCCGAGCTCGGCGGCCGCACGCGGCGTGTGGGCGTCGACCTTGCGGCCGAGCCAGAACTTCTCGCCCGAGGTGGGCTCGTGGATGCCGGCGATGACCTTGATGAGCGTCGACTTGCCGGCGCCGTTGTCGCCGATGAGCGCGGTCACCTGGCCCGCGGGGATGTCCAGGTCCACGTGGCGCAGGGCCTGGACGGCGCCGAAGCTCTTGGTGATCGCGCGCAGGCTCAGCAGCGGCGCCGGGTCACCCGACACGGCCGAGCCCGTGACGGACGGAGCGGCGCTCTCGTTCGTCACGGGCTCGGACACGGTCGTAGCTAGCGGGACCTAGTGGATCTTGTACTTCTTGCAGTCCTGGGCGTACGTCGGGATCTTCTTGTCACCCGCGACCGCCGGACGGACCTTGGTGCACAGGGCCACCGGGTTGATGACCCCGTCGTGGATCACCGTGGACTCGACGAGCTTCGGCGTGACCCACGTGGCCTGCAGGAGGACCGACGGGACCGCGCGGCCCGTGCTCGGGTCCTTGGTCGAGCCGTTCACCAGCGAGCTCGGCGGGGTCTTGCCCGCGCGCAGGTACAGCGCGATGGCCGCAGCCGCCTGGGCCTCCTTCCAGATCGGCTTGTACACCGTGCCGCACTGGTAGCCCGAGATGATGTTCTGGAAGCCCGTGAGCGTCGCGTCCTGGCCGGTGAAGGGCATCGTGTACGGCTTGAGGCCCTTCTTCTGCAAGAAGGCGATGATCGGCGCGGCGTTCTCGTCGTTGGGCGTCACGACCGCGTTGATCTTCGGGTTCTGCGAGTAGGCGCCCTGGAAGTCGGTCAGCGCCTGGGAGGGCGTCCAGGTGCCCGTTCCCGTCTCGTTGATCGTCTTGGCGTTGCCCGCGCCGCCCACGCTCGCCTTGAAGCCGGCCTTGTTCAGCACGCCGTCGTAGCCCTGGGCGAAGAGCACCGCGTTGTTGTCGGTCGTGGTGCTGCCGTTCATGACGTAGACGAGGGGCTTCTTGATCTTGTAGGCCTTGATGCACGCGAGCTCGCCGCGCCCGATGAGCTGACCCACCGCGACGTTGTTGAAGCTGACGTAGTACGGGGCCGACCCGCCCACCGTGAGGCGGTCGTAGTCGATGACCTGGACCCCGGCCTTGGCCGCGTCCTTCTCGATCGTCACACCGGTCGTCGAGTCCAGCGGGTCCATGATGAGCACCTTGTCGCCCGCGGCGATGTCGCCCTGGGCGATGCTGATCTCGTTGGCGTCGACGCCCAGCGCGTTCTGCACGTTGAGGTCGCTCGCCGGCAGGCCCGCGTCGGTCAGGGCCGTCGTCAGGTTCGGCGCGTCGAAGTCGACGTACCGGTTCGACGAGACCTCGTCCGGCAGGATGACGCCGATGCCGCCCGAACCCGCGGCGGCGATCGCCTTGAGGTTCGCCATCGTCGTGTAGTTCGAGTTGAACGACGAGGCGGACACGGTCCCCCCGGCCGACCCCACGCTCGGGATAGCCAGGGCAACGAACGTGCCCGCCAGAGTGACGGCCGCAAGGGCCCTACCCTTTGTGAATTTCATAATCTCCCCAACCATTTGGATGGCACCGCCGTTGGTGCCGATTTTGTGTCTACCGCGTGAACGCCCGGAGGCGGTCGGTCGGAACCGTAGCAGACGACCGGCCCGGTGCGGGTCGTCAGGACGGGCTCAGCCCGACGCCGCGCCCGTGAGGACCCGCTCCATGGTCGCCATGATCGACACCGTCTCGTCGAGGGGCATGACGGGGCTCTCGGTGAGACCGGCCGCGAGGCAGCGGGCCACCTCGATCGCCTGGAACTGCAGGCCCCGGCCGGCCACGGGGCCCTCGACCCGCTCGAGCAGCGTTCCGTCGCGCGCCAGGATCGAGAAGGCGCTCGGAGCGTAGAAGTCCCCCTCGACCTCGAGGCGGGCCTCGGTGCCGACCACGCTCGCGCGCGTCGCGCTACGCGCCGACGAGGTGCAGGCGAGCACGGCCTGCGCCCCCGACGGGTGGCCGAGCAGGATCGAGGTGGTGGCGTCGACCCCGGTGAAGGCCGGGGTCACCATCGAGCGCACGCTCGAGGGCGCCCCGAGGAGCATCGAGGCGAACGAGACGGGGTAGACCCCGAGGTCGAGCAGCGCTCCCCCGCCGAGCTCGGGCGCGAAGAGGCGTGAGGCCGGGTCCCGGGCGAACCACTTGCCGTGCTCGGCGATGACGAGGACGACCTCGCCGAGCGCCCCCGCCGCGACGCGCTCGCGCAACGCCACCACGTGGGGCAGGAACCTCGTCCACATCGCCTCCATCGCGAACAGCCCGGCACGGCGAGCCGCCTCGACCACGTCGCGAGCCTCGCCGGCGGTCATCGTGAAGGCCTTCTCGACGAGGACGGGCTTACCCCGCGAGAGGGCGAGCAGGGCGTTGGCGTGGTGGAAGGGGTGCGGCGTGGCCACGTACACGCAGTCGACCCCCGGGTCCTCGCAGAGCGCCTCGTAGCTGGCGTGGTGACGGGCCACCCCGAAGCGGCGGGCGAAGGCCTCGGCCGCCTCGGCCGAGCGCGAGCCCACCGCGACGACCTCGCCCTCGGCGAGGGGGGCGAGGTCGCTCGCGAAGGTCTGGGCGATGCGCCCGGTCCCCACGACGCCCCAGCGAACGGCTGTGGTCATCCGGCCTCCTGGTCGGGACCCACGCTATTGCGCCGACGCCCCGGCGCTAGAACGGTGCGGTGGCCCGCCTCGACCCCGCGCGCGAGACCGCGCGGCTGCGCCTGCGCCCCTTCGCCGAGCGCGACTTCGACCGTCTCGCCGAGCTCGTGGCCGACCCGTCGGTGAACCGGTACCTCTACAGCGAGCCCCGCACGGCCGACGAGGCCCGCGCCCTCCTCGACGACCGGCTCGCGCGGGACCCCGACGAGCCGCGGATGGACGTGTGCGTCGCCCTGCGCGAGGGCGACGAGATGGTCGGCGACTTCGTCCTGTGGTGGGACCCGACGCACCGCCAGGGCGAGATGGGCGGCAGCCTGCGGCCCGCGCACCAGGGCCGGGGCTACGCCAGCGAGGTGTACGGCGTCCTGCTCGGGGTCGCCTTCGACGAGCTCGGCCTGCACCGGGTGGTCGGGCGCTGCGACGCGCGCAACGGGCCGTCGATCCGCTCCCTCGAGCGCGCCGGCCTGCGCCGCGAGGCCCACTTCGTCGAGAACGAGTTCGTCAAGGGCGAGTGGACGAGCGAGGTCGTCCTCGCCCAGCGCGCCGAGCCCTGGCGGGCCGCCCGGTGAGCCCGCGGCTGCGCGACGACCCGGCCGCGCTGGGGTCGCTCTACCTGCGCCAGCACCTCGACAACCCGGTCGCGTGGTGGGCCTGGGGCGAGGACGCCCTGGCCGAGGCGCGTCGCCTCGACCGGCCCGTCTTCCTCTCGGTGGGCTACGCGGCCTGCCACTGGTGCCACGTGATGGCCCACGAGTCCTTCGAGGACCCCGAGGTGGCGCGCGTGCTCAACGAGCGCTTCGTCCCGATCAAGGTCGACCGGGAGGAGAGGCCCGACGTCGACGCCCTCTACATGGCCGCGGTCCAGCTCTCGAGCGGCCACGGGGGCTGGCCCATGTCGGTCTTCACCCTGCCCGACGGGCGGCCCTTCCTCGCCGGTACCTACTACCCGCCCCGCGACCGCGGGGGCCTGGTCGGCTTCGCCCGCCTGCTCGCGGCCGTGGACGACGCGTGGGGCTCCCAGCGCCACCTCGTCGAGGCCCAGGCCGGCGAGCTCGCCGACGCGCTCGAGCGCGAGGTGCGCCTGACCGACCACCTGAGTCCCGCCGTGGGCCCGGTCGACCTCGCCCGGGTGCGCAGGGGCCTGCGCGACGCACTGGTCGAGCGCGCCGACGCGGACGGCGGCTTCGGCCCGGCGCCGCGCTTCCCCCGGCCGAGCTACCTGCGCGCCCTCTTCGAGTTCGACGACGCGCAGTCGCGCGCCGCCCTCGCGAACGCCCTGGAGGCGATGGCTCGAGGGGGCCTCTACGACCACCTCGACGGGGGCTTCGCGCGCTACAGCGTCGACGCCCACTGGCGCGTGCCCCACTTCGAGAAGATGCTGAGCGACCAGGCGCTCCTCGCGCGCTGCTACCTCGAGGCCGCCCGCGTCGCCGCACGCCCGCAGTGGCGCGAGGTGGGGCTCGCGACCCTCGACTTCGTCGAGCGGGCCCTGCGCACGCCCTCGGGTTACGCCGCCGCGCTCGACGCCGACGCCGGCGGTACGGAGGGGGCCCACGTGACCTGGACCCCCGAGGAGGTGCGCGAGGCCCTCGCGGGCGAGCCCGACCCCGTCGTCGACGCGGCGCTCGCGCGCTGGACGATCACCGAACTCGGCGACCTCGAGGGGCGCAGCGTGCCCCGCCTGGCCGACGGGGAGCCCTTCGCGACCCCGCCCGACCTCGAGGGGGCGGCCCGGCGCCTCGCCGGGGCCCGCGCACGCCGAGCCCAGCCCGCGCGCGACGACAAGGTCGTGCTCGAGTGGAACGCCTACCTCGCCCAGGCCCTCCTCGCGGCCGGATCCGAGCCCTACTTGTCGCGCGCGCTCGATCTCCTCGAGGGCCTCTGGAGCACCCACCGGTCCGGGTCCCGGTGGTGGCGCACCCAACACCGGCGAGTCGCGGCGACGGCCGGTGACCTCGCCGCGCTCTGCGACGCACACGTTGACGCCTTCGTCGCGACCGGGGACGACCGGTGGCGCGACCGGGGGGGCGCGCTCGCCGACGCGCTTATCGAGCGCCACTGGGAGGGGCCGCGCCCGAGTGCGCCCGCGCCCGACGTGGGCGCGGGCGTCGCCACCCCGGACCGCGAGACCCTCGACCTGGTGACCCGGCCCAAGGACGTCCTCGACGGCGCCACCCCCTCGGCCCACGCGCTCGCGACCCGCGCCCTGGCCCGCCTGGCCCTCGTCGACGCCGACCTCGACCGACTCTGCGTCGCCCAGCGCCTGGTGGCGCTGGCGTCCACGCTCCTCGAGCACCCCCTGGCCGTGCCCGACCTCGTCGAGGCGGCCGGCTTCGCCCTCCAGGGCGTCGAGGTCGCCGTGCCCGGCGCCGAGGGCCCCCTCGCCCGTCACCTACGATCGGTGGTCGTGCCGCGCACCGTCGTCATCACCGGTGAGGGCCGGTCGCCGCTGCTCGCCGGGCGCAGTGCCGGACGGGCCTACGTCTGTCGGGCCGGGGTGTGCACCGCCCCCGTCGACGACCCCGTGGCCCTCGACGCGGCCCTGGCCGAGGCGCTGGCGTGGCGCTGATCACTCGGGACCCCGCGGTGCGCGCGACGCGCCACCTGATCACCCACATGCCCCAGCGCGACGCGGTGACCCTGGTGGGGGGCTCGACCGTCTACGGCCTGGTCCTCGGCTCGACCAACGAGTCCACCACGGTCATCGACCTCTCGAGCCGAGCCCTGGTGCGCTGGCGCGTCCCGTGGCCACCGGGCGAGGAGACCGACCTGGCCCTGTTCGACGTGGTCGAGGCGGTCCTCGCCGAGGACCTCGAGCGCGACGACCTCGCCCAGCCCGAGAGCGTCACGCTGGCCGAGCTCCCCCGACGCCTGGGCACGTACCGGGGCCGCCGGGTGCGCGTGTGGCTCGAGCGGCTGGTCACCCCCGCCGACGGCCCGCTCTTCGGCTTCCGGGGACCGAGCGCCCCCTACTGGGAGTTCCGCGGCGAGCGGCCGAGCGTCGCCCTGGTCGCCCCCGACCGCGGGCCCCAGTTGCTGCGCCGCCCCGACGACGGTTCGACCTGGGTGCGCTTCGGGTGGTTCGGCGACGACATCTGGCTGCTGTGCGAGGACGCCCACGCGATCCGCACCATCGAGTCCACCCGGCGGACCACCCTCTCGGGCAAGGAGCTCGCGACGGCCCTCGGCTTTCGCCCGACCTACGTGCTCACGACGCTGTCGGCCCCGGTCGAGGGCCACTGCTACAAGAGCTGTACGGGGCTACTGCCCCGAGGGTGAGCTAGCGGGGCAGCTTGCCCGAGGCGAGCGCCTCGGCCATGGCCCAGCCGAAGACCACGAGCCGCTGGCCCGAGGCGGGGTCGACCTCCGAGAAGAGGCCATCGACGCCGTCGGGCACCGCCCCCTTGGCCGCCACGTAGTCGAGCCCGCCGACGGGGCCGGGCGCCGTCGTCATGACGAAGGTCTTGTCGTCGATGGCCTTCTCCGCCCCGAAGCGCTTGGCCAGGCGACGCCCCCAGGCCCGGTCCTCGCCGGTCGGCCGGTAGCCGACGCGCGGCACCACGTCCTCGAGGCCCAAGAACGCGCGGTACCCGTCGGGCGAGGTGAGCCGGGTCCCGAGCAGGACGTCCTCGTCGGGGAAGGCCAGCAGGGCCCGTCGGAACTGGTCGTGCAAGATCGCGCGCAGGGTCTGGTCGGACTTGGCGTTGCGGTCCACGAGCAGCAGCCCCACCAGGAGCGACGGCGTGCCGCCGATGCGCTCGAGGGAGCAGAAGGAGTACCCCCGCAGCCGCGCCCCCTCCTTGGCGTAGGTCACGAGCACCCACTCCTCGCGCTGCTTGGAGAGGAACCCGATGTCGAAGTTGGGCTCCCGATCGACGCAGAGGTCGGCCATCTCGGCCAACTCGGCGTCGCTCAGGGCCGTGGTGTCCTTGGTCGTCACCGTCATCGCCATGTGCTCCATTCTACGGGAGGCCCGTGACCCGGGTCCCGGGCGGACGCTCAGCCGGGCGCGCGTTGGGGATTCGTCGGGCCGGACCCGCGTGCGGCGCCCTCGCCCGGTACGCTTCGACCGAGCGCTAGAGGGGGTGGGACGTGCGCGTGCGGCTCGTGACGACGGCCCTCGCCGCGGTCCTCGCGGGGGCCCTCGGTGCGGCCGCCGCCGGCGGCGCGGGCCTCGTGCCCCCGCGCAACCCGGCCCGCGACGTGCCCGCCGACCCGGCGTACTCCCTCGCCCCCGGCGTCTCCTACACGGTGGGCCAGCCCCTGCCGCCGTGCTGGAGCTGGCGGGGGACGGGCTTCGCCCTGGCCGCCACCGCGAGCGGCTGCGTGGCCGCCGAGGTCGCCGCGACCGACCACGCCCACGCCCTCGAGCACCTGGCACCGGTGCGCCTGCCGCGGGACTGGGCCCGGCTCAGCGTCGCCGAGCAGCTCTTCGTGCTCTGCGACGTCGAGCGGGTGAGCCGCGGCGAGGCGCCGATCCTCGGGCTGAGCCGCGCGCTCGACGCCCAGGCCCAGGTCGGGGCGGTCCACGACGCCGACCCCCTGATGAGCGCCCCGGTCGCCGGGGCCACCGGTGCCTACGCCTCGAACTGGGCCGGCGCGGACAACGCGCTCGACGCCAACTACAGCTGGATGTACCTCGACGGCTGGGCCGGGGCGGCTACCCGCAACGCGGACTGCACCTCGGCGGGCGCCCCGGGCTGCTGGGGCCATCGCGACAACATCCTGGTAGACGCGGCGCGTGAGCCCTGCCCCTCGGGCGGTTGCGCCTACGTGATGGGCGCGGGCTACGTCGCGCGCGGCGCCGGCGGCGGCTACGGCTCGTTCAGCGAGCTCATCGTCCAGGTCGCCGGCGCCCGGCCGGCCCTCTTCTACACGTGGCGCGAGGCCCTGGCGGCCGGGGCGCGGCCCTGACTAGGCCGAGATGACCCGCCGTCCGAACTCGCTGCGCAGCTCGGCCACCACCCCGGCGATGTCGACGGTGTAGTCGGGACCGAGCCGGAAGACCTTGCCGGCGGCGCCGGTGTCGACCACGACCGGGCTCGGGCCCGGGTAGCGCGCCAGGATCTCGCGCAGCGTCGCGATGGAGCGGGCCGTGAGGTCCTCGGGCCGCAGCGAGAGGCGCAGCTCGTCGGTCCCCGACGGCCGGGCGAAGGACTCCACGTCGATGGCGCTGAAGCGCAGGTCCTCGTCGCCCTCGTTGGGCCGCACCCGCATCAGCACGACGTTGTCCTTCACGAGGAAGCCGCTGAAGCGCTCGAAGCTCGCCGCCGAGAAGTTCACCTCGAGCGAGCCCCCGAGGTCCTCGACCACCACCCGCGCGTAGGTGCGCCCCGCCTTGGTCTGGCGGAGCTGGACCTCGCTCAGGAGCCCCCCGACGGTGACGGGCCGGCCGGTGCGAGCGATCTCCTCGGCCCGCTCGCGGATCTCGCCCAGCGAGCCGTCGGTGCGCTGGGCGAGCGCCGCCTGGACCCCGTAGAGCGGGTGGTCCGAGACGTAGGTGCCGAGCATCTCGCGCTCGAAGTCGAGCTTGACGGGGGTGTCGAACTCCTCGGCCGGGATCGGCACCTCGGTCCCCTCCCAGTCGTCGCCGCCCTCGCCGCCGAGCGCGGCGAAGAGGGTGGAGATGCCGAGCGACAGGTCCTTGCGCCGCGCGAGCGTCAGCTCCACGATCTCGTCGACGGCGAGCAGCAGGCCCCGTCGGCTCACCCCGAAGGAGTCGAACGCGCCGGCCTTGACGAGCGACTCCAGGGTGCGCCGGTTCAGCACCACCGGGTCGACGCGGCGCACGAAGTCGTAGACCGAGGCGAAGGGTCCGTGGGCCTCGCGCTCGTGGACGATCCGCTCCACCAGGCCCTCGCCGACGTTGCGCACCGCGGCCATCCCGAACAGGATCGTCCGCTCCTCGCTCGGCGAGGGCGTGTAGTCGGCGAAGGAGGCGTTGACGTCGGGCACGCCGACCGTGATC
The DNA here is from genome assembly GCA_021818265.1 of Actinomycetes bacterium. Taxonomy (GTDB): domain Bacteria; phylum Actinomycetota; class Acidimicrobiia; order Acidimicrobiales; family RAAP-2; genus RAAP-2. Next base: position 12,141 of record JAKAEP010000004.1, on the reverse strand, counting down.
CCCATCTGGCGGGCCTCGTTGAGGTAGAGCGCGGACTTGTCCTTGTCCTCGCGGAACGAGGTCAGCAGCGCGGCCATGTACTCGACCGGGTAGTGGGCCTTGAGCCAGGCGTTCTGGTAGCCCACCAGCGCGTAGCCGTAGGCGTGGCTCTTGTTGAACGCGTAGTCGGCGAAGGGCTCGATCTTGTCGAAGATGGCCTTGCCCAGCGCCTGGCCGTAGCCCTGGCGCTCGGCGCCCTCTTCGAACTTGGCCCGCTGGGCCTGGATCATCTCCTTGATCTTCTTCGAGCAGGCCTTGCGCAGGTCGTCGGCCTCGGTCATCGAGAACCCGGCCACCGTGGTGGCGACGCGCATGATGTCCTCTTGGTAGATCATCAGCCCGTAGGTCTCGGAGAGAATCGCCTCGAGGTCCGGGTGGTCGTAGGTGACCCTCTGGCGGCCGTTCTTGCGGTCGGCGTAGTCGTTGTGGACGTTCTCGCTGAGGGGCCCCGGCCGGTAGAGCGCGTTCAGGGCGGCGATGTCGTCGAACGACGTCGGCGCGAGCCGGCGCATGAGCTGGCGCATCTTGTCGCCCTCGAGCTGGAAGATGCCGATCGAGTTGCCCTGGCGCAGCATCTCGAAGACGGCCGGGTCGTCGAGGGGCACCCGGTCGATGTCCACGCGCTCGCCGTGGCGTCGCTCGATGTGGTCGAGCGTGCGCTCGATGATCGCGAGGTTGCGCAGCCCGAGGAAGTCCATCTTCAACAGGCCGAGCTTCTCGATGGCGGTCGCCTCGTACTGGGTGACGATCGGGGCGTCGTCGCCCGCGGCGTTGGGGCCGCTCTTGCGCTGGACGGGGACGTAGGCGAGGACGGGGTCCTTCGTGATCACGACCGCCGCCGCGTGGATCCCGTCCTGGCGTCGCTTGTCCACGAATCCCTTGGCGACGTCGACCACGTGGCGGACTTCGGGGTCGCTCCCGTAGAGGGACCGCAGCTCGGCCGCCTCGGCGAAGCGGCCCTCGTAGCCCGGCGTCGGGGTGAAGCACGCCTCGAGGGGGAGGTCCTGGCCCATGACGAGCGGGGGCATGGCCTTGGCGATCTTGTCGCCGAGCTGGGGCGGGTAGCCGAGCACGCGGGCGGCGTCGCGCACCGCGGCGCGCGCCTTGATCGTGGAGAAGGTGATGATCTGGGCGACGTGGTCGGTGCCGTAGCGCTCGCCGGCGTAGCGGATCATGTCCCCGCGGAAGCGCTCGTCGAAGTCCATGTCGATGTCGGGCATCTGCTTGCGCCCGGGGTTCAAGAACCGCTCGAAGATGAGCCCGTTGGCGATGGGGTCGATGTCGACGATGCGCAGGCAGTACGCGACGCAGCACCCCGCGGCCGAGCCCCGGCCGGGGCCGACGCGGATCCGGCTCTCGCGGGCGTGGCGGATCAGGTCCCACACGACGAGGAAGTAGTCGGCGAAGCCCATATCGCCGATCACCGAGAGCTCGTAGTCCAGGCGCTCGCGCACCGCGTCGGACAGGTCGTGGCCGTAGCGCTCCCGGGCCCCCTGGTAGGCGAGGTCGCGCAGGTAGCGCGCGGCGCCGTCCTTGTGCGAGAGGTCGAGGTAGCCCATGGGCAGCGGGAACTCCGGCAGCGCGTCGTTGTCGAAGTCGATCGTCACCTCGGCGCGCTCGGCGACGAGCAGCGTGTTGTCGCACGCCTCGGGCAGGTCGGCGAAGAGCTCGCGCATCTCGGCCGCGGTCTTGAGGTAGTGCTGGTCGCTGTGGAACCGGAACCGGTCCGGGTCCGAGACCCGGGCGCCGGTGCCGATGCACAAGAGCGCGTCGTGCATCTCGGCGTCGCCCGGGCGCACGTAGTGCAGGTCGTTGGTGGCGAGCAGCGGCGCCCCGAGGTCGCGGGCGAGCTCGACGAGCCGCGGGTTGGTCCGGCGCTGCTCGGGCTGGCCGTGGTCCTGGAGCTCGATGAAGAAGCTCTCGCGGCCGAAGATCTCCTGGAGGCGCCCCCCGAGCTCGCGGGCCCGCCCGTACTCGTCCTGGAGCAGGGCCTGCAGGACGACTCCGCCCAGGCAGCCCGAGGTCGCCACCAGCCCCCCGGCGTGGCGCTCGAGCAGCTCCCAGTCGACGCGGGGCTTGTAGTAGTAGCCCTCGAGGAAGGCCAGCGACGAGAGCTCGCGCAGGTTGCGGTAGCCCTCGTTGGTCATCGCGAGCAGCGTCAGGTGGTGGTAGAGCTTCTGCCCCCCCTCGGTCTCGCCCCCGGTGTCGTCGATGCGGCCGCGTCGCGCCGGCCGGTCGAACCGGCTCGTGGCCGACATGTAGGCCTCGAGGCCGAGCACCGGCGTGACCCCGTGCTTGCGGCACGTCTGGTAGAAGTCGATGACGCCGTAGAGGTTGCCGTGGTCGGTGATCGCGAGGGCGCGCTGGCCGTCGGCCTTGGCCGCGAGCACGAGCTCTTCGATGCGCGCCGCGCCGTCGAGCATCGAGTACTCGGTGTGGTTGTGCAGGTGGACGAACCCGTCGGGCACCGGCGACCTCCTCTCCTGCGCAAACTACACCGATGGGATTTCGAAGGTTAGCCCCCTAGAGGTACGTCCCCGCCCGGGTGTCGGACCCGGGCGGCAGGGACCGGTCGCGCATCTTCTCCAGCTGGGCCGCGGCGGCCGCCTGCTGGGCGAAGAGGGAGGCCTGGATCCCGTGGAAGAGACCCTCGAGCCACCCGACCAGCTGGGCCTGGGCCACGCGCAGCTCGGACTCCGAGGGGACCTCGGCGGCGAAGGGCAGGGTCATGCGCGCGAGCTCGGTGCGCAGGTCGGGCGAGAGCGCCCCGGAGAGCTCCTCGACCGAGGTCCGGTAGATCTCGCGCAGCCGGGTCCTTCCGGCCTCGTCGAGGGGGGCGGTGCGCGCCTCGTCGAGGAGGGTCTTGACCATCGAGCCGATGCGCATCACCTTGGCCGGCTGGCTGATGTAGTCGGTGGCCTCCCCCTCCTCGGGGTTCTCGGGTTCCTCGCCCGGGGGCAGGACCGCGTCGGGTCCGACCGCCTCGCTCGTCGGGGTCTGGGGGGTGTCGGCGTCGCTCACCGGGCCAGTGTGCCAGAGTTTCGGGACCTTCGGACACCCCCGAGGGGCTCCGGGGCCCCGGTAGCATGGGCCCGTGAGGGTCTCCACCCGCGGCGACTACGCCAGTCGGGCCCTATTGAGCCTGGCCCTGCGCGACGACGGGTCGCCCACCTCGGTCCGGGACCTGGCCGAGCGCACCGGACTGCCCCAGCCCTACCTCGAGCAGATCCTCCTCAGCCTCAAGGGCGCCGGGCTGGTGCGCTCCAAACGCGGCGTGGGCGGGGGCTACGTGCTCGCGCGCCCGGCGCACGCGATCACCCTGGCCGAGATCGTCGCGGCCGTCGACGGACCGATCAACGCCGGCGACTTCGGCGAGCCCCACCGCAACGGGGCCTGCGACCACGAGGGCCAGTGCGTGCTGCTGGAGGTCTGGGCCGACGTGGGCAACCACATGCGCGAGCACCTGGCCAGCTTCAGCCTGGCCGACATGGCCGACCAGGCCCGGGGCGGACGGCCCGTGGCGCGCACCCACAGCGCCTGATCCTTGCGCCCGGGGCCGGGCCCGTGGTAAATTATTAAGGCGCTCATAGGAGAAATCAATCCGTGAGACGCGAGACTATTGGCCCCCCTTAGACAAGGAGTCGCCGTGACCACCACCCCCCGCCGGTCGGCCGTCAACACCACCGACATGCTCGGACTCTTGATGCGCGACCTCGACCGCTACCCCATGCCCAACTACGACGAGCAGGTCGAGCTGGCCAAGCGGGTCACCGCCGGCGACGAGGAGGCCAAGAAGCAGATGGTGGCGGCCAACCTCCGCCTCGTCCTGCACTGGGCCCGCCGCTACCAGGACCGGGGCGTCGAGATGGTCGACCTCGTCCAAGAGGGCGTCTTCGGCCTGCTGCGGGCGGTCGAGAAGTTCGACTGGGAGCGCGGCTTCAAGTTCTCCACCTACGCGACCTGGTGGATCCGCCAGGCCCTCCAGCGCGCGGTCCAGCAGCACGGGCGCACCATCCGCATCCCCCTCGAGGTCGGTGAGCAGCTCCAGCGGCTCGAGGCGACGACGGCCGAGCTCACCTCGACCTTCGGCCGCCCGCCCACCGACGACGAGCTCACCGAGGCCACCGGCATGGCCAAGGCCGAGCGCGACAACCTCAAGGGCCTCGCCGGGGTGACGGCCAGCCTCGACCAGCCGGCCTCGGCCGACTCGGCCACGACCCTCGGCGACCTCGTCGCCCCGAGCCAGGACGACTGGGTCGGCGGCATCGAGACCTCGATGATCAACGACCAGATCCACGGGGCCCTCGACCAGCTGAGCGACCTCCAGCGCGAGGTGCTCACGCTGCGCTTCGGCCTCAACGGCGCCACGCCGCTGTCGCTGCAGGCGACCGCGGCCAAGATGGACATCGGCGTGCGCCGGGTCCGCCGCGCCGAGGACGAGGCCCTGGCCGTGCTGCGACAGGACGCCTCGGTCGTGGCGGCCCACGAGGTCGCCTAGGCCGAAGCCCCCTCGCGCAGCGCCGCGAGGTCGCCGGGGAGCTCACGGGTGACCCGCACCGTCTCGCCGGTGCGCGGGTGGGAGAAGGCCAGCGCGCTCGCGTGCAGGGCGACGCGCCCCTCGGCGAGCCGCGCGTCTCGCCGGTGGCCGTAGCGCGCGTCGTTCACGACGGGGTGTCCGATCGAGGCGAGGTGCACCCGGATCTGGTGGGTCCGCCCGGTCTCGAGCTCCACCTCCAGCTCGGTCACCGGGTAGGGCGCGTCGTAGCGCGCGCGCACCCGGTAGCGCGTGCGCGCGGGGCGGCCGTCCCCGCGCACGGCCATCGCCGTCGGCTGGCGGGCCGAGCGCCCGATCGGCGCGTCCACCACCCCGCGGTCCTCGGCCACGTGCCCCTGGACGAAGGCGGTGTAGGTGCGCGAGACGGCCCGTGTCGCCATCTGCTCGCGCAGCGACGCCAACCCGGTGGCGCTGCGCGCCACGACCAGCAGCCCCGAGGTGCCCTTGTCGAGGCGGTGGACGATGCCCGGGCGCTCCGGCTCGCCCAGCGGGGCGAGCGCCGCGATCTCGGGGTAGCGCGCGAGCAGCCCCGCGACCAGGGTGCCCTCGCGCTGGCCGGCGCCCGGGTGCACCACGAGCTCGGGCGCCTTGTCGACCACGACGAAGTCCTCGTCCTCGAGCACGACGGTGACGGCGACCGCGGGCTCGGGGGCGACCGTCCCGTCGTCGCGCGCCGGCAGGTCCACCTCCAGGCGCTGGCCGGCGGCGACCGGCGTCGCGCCGCGGGTCACCGCGGCGCCGTCCAGGCGCACGCCCCCCGCCTCGAGCGCGGCGCGCACCTCGGCCCGGGAGCGCTCGGTCAGGGTCGCCACGACGCGGTCGACCCGCTCGCCGGCCAGCGCCTCGGGGACGCGAAGGTCGAGCCGCTCGGTCATCGGGCCGCCAGGGTCCCGCCGCGCAGGGCCACCACCGCGAGCACGCCGAAACCGACGGTGATCGCCGCGTCGGCCAGGTTGAAGACCGGGAAGCTCGAGACGGCGACGAAGTCGGTCACGGCGTGCGGCGTCGCGGCGAGCCGGTCGAGCAGGTTGGCCACCCCGCCGCCGATGAGCAGCCCGAAGCCCGCGGTGGGCCACCCCCGTCGCGCGCGCAGGCCCACCACCACCACGGCCAGGGCGACGACCGCGGTGGCCACGGTCACGAGGAGGGGCCCGGAGCTCGCCACCGAGAACGAGGCCCCCGTGTTGTAGTGCAGGCGGAGCCAGAGCGGGCCGGCGACGTGCAGCGCGTGGTGCGCCAGCGCGTGGCGGGCCCAGGCCTTGGTGAGCGCGTCGAGCGCGGTCACGCCGAGCGCCACCGCGACGACCCCGAGGTTGATCCTGCCGCGGGCCCCTAGACGGCGGCGCGGCACGAGACGCAGGTGAACACCGGCAGCTGCGCGCGCAGGCGGGCCTGACTGATCGGCTCGTAGCAGCCGTCGCAGCGCCCGTAGCTGCCGTCGGCCACGCGGGCGAGGGCCACGTCGATCTCGTCGACCTTGGTGCGCAGGGTCGCCGCGAACTCCTTGAGCTGGTCGCGCTGGATGTCCGACGCCGCCCCGGTGCCGTCCTCGTCGTCGTACTCGAGGCGCTCGCGGTCGACCAGCATCTCGTTGGCCTCGCTCTCGGCGACGTCGATCTGGTGCATGGTCGAGGCCCGCGTCTCGTCGAGCAGGGCGCGTAGCTCCTCGAGGAAGGGGGCGTCCTCGGCGTAGGGCTTGGAGTGCATCTTGCGCTCGAGGGCCTCCTGGCGCTTGCGCTCCTCGGCCTCGCGGCGCTCCTGGCGCTTGCGCTCCTCGGCCTCGCGGCGCTCGATCTCACGCAGCTTGCGCAGGCGCTCGGCCTCGACGGCCTTCTTCTTCGCCTCGATCTCGCGCTGGCGCTTGGCCTCGACGGCCGCCTTCTCGCGGGCCTTGCGCTCGACCTCGCGGGCCCGGGCCGCGGCCTTGGCCTTGGCCTCGCGCTCCTTCTGGGCCGCGCGGGCCTTGGCCTCGCGCTCCTTGGCGGCCTTGGCCTTGGCGGCGGCGGCGGCCTTGGCCTTGGCCTCGCGCTCCTTCTGGGCCGCGCGGGCCTTGGCCTCGCGCTCCTTGGCGGCCTTGGCCTTGGCGGCGGCCGCGGCCTTGGCCTTCGCCTCGCGCTCCTTGGCGGCCTTGGCCTTGGCGGCGGCCGCGGCCTTGGCCTTGGCCTCGCGCTCCTTCTGGGCGGTCGCCTTCGCCGCCGGGGCCTTGGCGGCTTTGGCGGGGGCCTTGGCCGCCTTCTTCGCCGGCGCCTTGGCGGGGGCCTTGGCCGACTTCTTCGCCGGGACCTTCTTCGACGCTGCCTTGGACGTGGTCTTCGAGCTGGCGGCCATCTCCACTCCTCTGCCGTGACGGGTGAGCGGAGACCCTACCAGCCGGGGGCGAGGGCTACGCCTCGTCGCGCCCCTGGTCCATGCGCAGCATCTGGCCGATGGTCGGGGTGTGACCCGACGGCGCGGGGGCCGGCGGGGGCGTCTGGCTGGGGCGCGGGGGCACCGCGCGCGCCGGCACGGAGGGGACGGCCTCGGTCACCGGCGCGACGGCCGACTCGCGCGCGGGGGCCGGCGCGGGGGCCGGCGCCGGGGCCGGGCGCGCCGGGGCGGGGGCGGCCGCCGGGGCGCCGTCGTCGCTGAAGGTCGCCTCCACCCAGTGGGTGAACTCGCTCAGGACCCCCGAGATGCGCGTGCGCTGCTCGTCGAGCTGGCGGCGCAGCCGCTCGACGTCCTCGCCGAGGCGCTGCTTGAGCCCGTTGAGCCGGTTGACCTCGTCCTCGGCCCGGCTGCGGGCCTCGCCGACGATCTCGCGGGCGCGCTCTTGGGCCTGGGCCGTGAGCTCGCGCGCCTTCTCCTCGGCCTCGGCCTGGGCCTGCTCGATGAAGCGCTGGGCCAGGGCGATCATCGAGGCCACCTCCTCGGGGGCGACCGCCGCGCTCGCGCGCACCGGGGCGGGCGCCGGGGCCGGGGCGGCCGACGGGGCCGGGGCCGGGCGGGCGCCCTCGAGCTGGGCGATGCGCTCGGCCGCCTGGCGCAGCTGCTGGCGCTGCTGGTGGACCAGGTCCTTCATCTGGCGGACCTCGCCCGAGAGCCGCTCGAGGAACTCGTCGACCTCGTCGACGCTGTAGCCCTTGAGCCCGACCTTGAAGGTCACCGTGTCGATGGCCTCGAGGGCCGAGGGGGCGTTGTCCGTGGTGTCCATCTCGCCACCCTACCGCCGGGCCCGCGGCCGGGCCGGGCGAGTCAGGGCCGCTGGTTGATCCGCACGAGGTTGCCCGACGGGTCGCGCACGGCGGCGTCGCGGATCCCGTAGGGCTGGTCGGTCGGCTCGTGGACGACCTCGACCCCGGCCGCCGCGAGGGCCGCGACGGTCGCCTCGAGGTCCTCGCTCTCGAGCACGACGTGGCCGTAGGTGCCCTTGGCCATCATCTCGGCGACGGTGCGCCGCTCGTCGTCGGTGAGGTTGGGCGTCGCCTCGGGCGGGTACAGGACGATCGCCGTCGAGGGCTGGGATGGCGGGCCGACGGTGATCCAGTGCAGGTCGCCGTAGCCGACGTCGAGGCGCACCTCGAAGCCGAGCAGGTCGCGGTAGAAGGCGATCGCGGCCTGCGGGTCGGACTGGGGCAGGAAGCTCGAGTGGATGGTGAGGTCCATGGCCCGAGGCTAGGCACGCCCGCCCGCGCGCGCCCCTCGATTCCTGACCGGCCGGGTCACGAGGCGCGCCACGCACGGGTCGAGCTCGAGGGTGGCGCCGCGCCAGCGACGCGCGTAGGCGCCCGGCGGCTCGCCGACCAGCTCGCCAAAGCGCGTGGCGAAGGTGCCGAGCGACCCGTAGCCAACGGCGAAGGCCGCCTCGGTGACCGGGACGCCCGCGCGCAGCAGCGCCATCGCCCGCTCTACCCGGCGGGTCATGAGGTACTGGTAGGGCGACTCGGCGTAGGCGCGGGTGAACGAGCGCGCGACGTGGCCCGTCGACATGGCGGCCTCGCGCGCGAGGTCGCCGACGCGCAGCGGCCGGGCGTACTCCCGGTCCATCCGGTCGCGCGCCCGGCGCAGCCGCGCGAGGTCCGCCAGGTGCGCCGCGGCCCGCCCGCCCGAGGCCGCCGGCGCCGTCACCGCTAGATGAGGACGTTGATGATCTCGAGCGCGACCATCGCCACCAGCACCGAGACGTCGATGCCGACCCCGCCCAGGCGCGGGCGCGGCAGCACGGCGCGCAGGGGTCGCAGCACCGGCTCGGTGAGGCGCGCGAGGAGCCGCTTCAGCCCGGCGATGAAGCCGTCCGAGGAGTGGGTCGGGACCCAGCTGAGCAGGGCCGTCAAGAAGAGGACCCAGATGTAGAGGTAGATCAGTTCGTGGACGAGGGCCACGGCGTCCCGCTTCGGAAGTTCGTCGTGCGCAGGCGCTCCTTGGTCTCGGCCGCCACGTGGACCCCGTTGGGCACCACGAGGAAGACCCCGCGCGCCAGGATCTCGATGCGCGCGCCCAGCGCGTAGGCCGTCCCGTTGGCGAAGTCGATGAGCCGGCGCGCGAGCGACGGGTCGGCGTCGGGGGTGGCGAGCACGACGGGCCGGCCGGTGCGCAGCTGCTCGGTGATGCGCCGCGAATCGTCGTAGGTCTCGGGCGCGACCACCGCGACGTCGCTCTCGGCGGCCGCGACCCGCCGGGGCGGGTTGGGGTTCGGGATCGGGCGCACCCGGGGCGTCCCGCCGCCGCCGTCGATCACCGACACGGCCCCGCCCGAGCGCGGGCGCGCGACCCGCTCCGGCGCGGCCGGGCGCGGTCCCGGGGAGGGCCGGCTCGGGCGCGGCGCGGGCTCGGGCTCCCACTCGGGCTCGTAGGGCTCGGAGAAGGGTCGGGGCGCCGGGCCCGGGAGGTCGCCGTAGTCGTCCTCGACCAGGCCGAGGAAGCCCAGGAACCCCCGAAGTCTCTCGTTCATCTTCCCCTCCTTGGGCCCCGTGGGCCTCGGTAGGTCAATGTTAGGCGAGCCCGCCGGCGCCGCCCCGGGGCCCGAAGAGGGCCCGCCCCAGGCGGACCTCGGTGGTGCCGGCCCGGCAGGCCCACTCCAGGTCCTCGCTCATGCCCATGGAGCGCTCCGCGAGCCCCAGGGCGTCGGCCAGGCGCGCCGTGGTGGCGAAGGCCGCCCGGGCCCCCGCCGGGTCGGCCGGGGCCACCACCATCAGCCCGCGCACCTCGAGCCCGGCGTCACGGGCCCGGGCGACGAGGTCGGGCACCTCGGCCTCGGGCGCCCCGTGGCGCTCGGGCCGCCCCGTCACGTCGAGCTGGACGTACACGGGCGCGCCGGGCCGGACCCGGGCGAGGCGCTCGACCTCGCGGTCGCGCGAGAGCGAGGCGACCAGGTCGGCGCAGGCCGCGACGCGGGCGATCTTGTTCGTCTGGAGCGCCCCCAGGTAGTGCCAGGTGACCGCGAGGTCCGACGTCGCCGCGCGGGTCGCGCACAGCTCCTCGACGTAGTTCTCGCCGCAGTGGCCGAGCCCGGCCGCGACGGCGGCGCGCACGGCCGGCGGACCGAAGGTCTTGGTCACCGCGACGACGCGCACCCGTTCGGGGTCGCTGCCCCACTCGGCCATGCGCGCGCGCACCGCCTCGAGGCGCGCGCGCACCCGCGCGCCCAGCTCCTCAGCGGAGGAAGCTGGGGATGTCGTCATCGCCACCCACGTCGAAGAAGTCGTCGTCGGAGGTGGAGGTGAAGATGTCGCTGCGGGGCCCCTCGGTCATGACCGGCTGGGCGACGGTGGTGGGGGCCTTGGGCGAGACCTGGTCGAAGCCGGCCGCGATGACCGTGACCCGCACGGCGTCGCCCACCGACTCGTCGATCACGCTGCCGAAGATGATGTTGGCCTCGGGGTGGGCCACCGAGTGGACGATCTCGGCCGCCTGGGTCACCTCGTTGAGCGTGATGTCGGGGCCGCCGACAATGTTCATGAGGATGCCGCGCGCCCCGTCGATCGAGGCCTCGAGCAGCGGCGAGGTGATCGCGGCGCGCGCCGCGTTGACCGCGCGGCCCTCCCCCGTCGACATGCCCACGCCCATGATGGCGGTGCCGGCGTTGCGCATCACGGTGTTGACGTCGGCGAAGTCGGTGTTGATCAGCCCCGGCACCGTGATGAGGTCGGTCACGCCGCGCACCGCTGACAAGAGGACGTCGTCGGCGATCTTGAAGGCGTCAAGCATCGAGGTATCGGGCGCGGTCACCGAGAGCAGCCGGTCGTTGGGGATGACGATCAGGGTGTCGACCTTGTCGCGCAGGTTCTGGATCCCCTTCTCGGCCTGGGTGGCGCGACGCTTGCCCTCGAAGGAGAAGGGCCGGGTGACCACGCCGATGGTCAAGATCCCCAGGGAGCGCGCGATCTCGGCGACCACCGGGGCCGCCCCGGTCCCGGTGCCGCCGCCCTCGCCGGCGGTGATGAACACCATGTCGGTGTCCTTCAGGGCGTCTTCGATCTCGGCCCGGTGGTCCTCGGCGGCCTGCCGGCCCACGTCGGGGTCGCTGCCGGCCCCGAGGCCGCGGGTGAGCTGGCGGCCGATGTCGATCTTGAGGTCGGCCTCGCTGAGCAACAGGGCCTGGGCGTCGGTGTTGGCCGCGATGAACTCGATGTTCTTGAGCCCGGCCGAGATCATCCGGTTGACCGCGTTGGCGCCCCCGCCCCCCACGCCGATGACCTTGATCACGGCGTTGTAGTTGCTCTGGGTCAGGCTCATCGGATCCCCTTGTCTGTGCGTTCGGTCAGCCCCCAGGGCGAGGGGCAGTCCCCGAAGGCTACTCAGCCCCCCCAAAGGGGTCAAATGACTACCCCTTCGGTGGCGTCACGGCGAGTTCCCCCGGGACGGTCACGTCGATCACGTCGCCCGGCACCAGCGTACTGTGCGCGATGACCGACGCCACGGCGACGAACTTCGCGTGGAGGTTGGTCGCCCGGCCCAGCTCGAAGCGCACCGGCGTCGTGAGGACGAGGTCCACGTGGCCCAGTCGGTCCTCGGTGATCGTGCGCACCTGGTAGGCGAAGGCCCGCGGGAGGCGGCTGGCGACGTAGGCGGCGGCGCGGCCCCGGGTCGCGAAGGGCCACGCCCCCCGGGTCCCGGTCACCGAGAGCGTGGGCAGGTCCGCCCGCAGGGGCGCGGGCCCGAGGTCGCGCCCGGCGGCGCTCACGTAGTCGAGGTGATGTCCCGGGCCGTAGGCCACGGCGACCGCCGTGGCCTCGGTGACGCTCACCACGACCGTGTCGGGCCAGCGGCGCACCACGCGCGACCGGGCGATCCAGGGGAAGGCCGCGAGGTCGCGCTCGATCGCCCCGGGGCTCACGTCGATCATCGCGGGGTGCGCGCCCAGGCCCGTCGCGGCGAGGACCTGGGCGGTCGTCTCGTGGCGCAGCCCGGTGATCGTCACGTGGCGGACCTCGAAGATCGGCCGGTGGAGCAGCCAGCGCCCGCCCAGGACGACGCCGGTCACGACGAGGGCCAGGACGAGCACCACGAGCGTCGAGCGGCGCATCCGCGGCCGCCGACGCGCCGGGCGCGCCCCCGCAGGCTCGGGCGGC
>JAKAEP010000092.1 GCA_021818265.1 Actinomycetes bacterium | reverse complement strand
TCGGGCGCGGTCGTGCATCTCGGGACCCGCGTGACCGCCGTCTCCCCGACGAGCGTGTCGAGCGAGGGGGGGACCCTGGCGGCGCGCGCGGTCGTCGTCGCCACCGACGCCCACGACGCGGCCGGGCTGGTGGGCACGCGCGACGCGACGTGGCGGCGCCAGATCACGTGGTGGTGGTCGACCCCCCGGGTCGACGCCCCGGGGCGTCTGCGCCTCGACGACGACCCGCTCACCACGTGCGCCCTCGACCTCGCCGCGGTGGCCCCCGAGCGCGCACCCCGGGGCCGGTCCCTCATCGCCACGCCCTCGATCGACGGCGCACCCGGCGACGCCGGGCGGGTCCGGGACCGTGTCGCACGCCTCTACGGCCTCGCGACCGGCGACGTCGAGCTCGTCACCGTGACCGATGTGGCGCGCGCCCTGCCCCTCGTGAGCCCGCCACTTCGAGCGGTGCGGCCCAACGTGGTCGGCGGGGTCGTCCTCGCGGGCGACCACCTGACCACCTCGTCCATCCAGGGCGCCCTGGTCTCGGGGCGCCGGGCCGCCGCCGCCGTCCTCGCCGGGCTCTAGCCGCGCGCGGGGGTGCGCGAACTCCGGGTGCGTGGAAATCGGGGGGCGAGGGCCGCGGAATCGGGGTGGTCGCCGCCGGCCCGACGGGTCACCATGGGGGCGTGATCGTCCTCGAACTGCTCGTCGCGACGGCGGCCACGGCCTCGCTCGCCGCCCTCGCGGGGCTCTTCGTCGCCGGGGCGGCGTCGGCCCTCGCCGTCACGCGCCTCAGCCGTGAGGACCGGCGCCGTCGCGCCGACCTCGAGCGGGTCCTCGACGAGGTGCTCGGCAGGGCCCGCGAGACCGTCTAGCCGATCGGCGCCCGCGCCGTCGGCGCCAGGACCTGAGCCGCCACCCGGTGGGCGAACGCCTCGGCCTTGGAGGGGCGGATGCGCGTGTCCTGCGCACGGTCCCCCGGCCCGAAGGCCGTGCTCACCACGACCGAGCCCCCGCGGGCCTCGACCTGGTGGGCCAGCTCGGCCGGGGCGGTGCGGGGATTGACCCCGTAGGTGCAGAAGAGGGCGACCGGTCGTCCCCCGAGCCACGGCAGCCCGTCGACGAAGTCGCGCATCGCGCGCGCCGCGCGCACGCGCGCGAGGACGAGTCCCTCGACCCAGCTCCCGAGCACCAGGGCGTCGGCCTGGGCCACTGCCAGCGCGTCGACCCGCTCGACCGGCAGCACCGACACCGTCGCGCCCGAACGGCGCAGCTCGTCGCCGACGACCTCGGCGAGGCGCGCCGTCGTGCCGCCCGCGCTGGCGTAGGCGACGAGCACGCGGGGCGCCGACGGCTCGGCGTCGAGGGCACGCCCGTCGCGCGAGGGCCGCGCGTCGAGGACGGCCCGCGCCGCCCGGCGGCCCTGGGCCATCGCCTCGACAACCGTGGAGGGGCCGGTGAGAGCGTCGCCCGCCGCCCAGAGGCGCTCGCGGCGGGGCATCGCCGCCTCCCAGAGGCCGACCTCACGGTCAAGCGCGAGGGCGCCGACGGGCTGGGCGAAGCACGCCGGGCTCGCGGGGTTGGCGAGGATCCCGCTGGCGCGCCAGCGGCCGGGGGCGAAGCCCCGGTGGCGCTTGGCGATCGGCGTCTGGGGCACGCGGGCGCGCAGCCCCTCGTCGATGCGGTACCCCATGGCCATCACCACGAGGTCGACCGCCAGGACGTCGAGGGAGTCGGCCGACACCACCGGCGTGCTCGTGCGGTCCCGCTGGGTCGTGTGGGACAAGACGGCGCGCACGACCCGGCCGTCGAAGCCCTCCAGGCTGGTGAGCGTGCGCGCGAAGCGCACGTCGACGCCCTCGGAGCGGGCCTCGGCCAGCTCGTCGGGGCGCGCCAGGGCGAAGCGCTCGTCCAGCCAGTCGACGCACGTCGCCTCGAGCCCGAGGCGCCGGGCCAGGCGGGCGACGTCCATCGCGGTGTTGCCGGCGCCGAGCACGAGGACCCGCCGACCCCGCCCCGGTGCGATGCCGAGCGACGCGCGGAAGGCCGCGGGGTCCCCACCCGGGTCCAGGGCGGCCTTGGCCCCCTGGAGGAACGCCGTCGCCGTGCCCACCCCGGCGAGGTCCGCACCGGGCACCGAGAGGCGCATCGCCTGGCCGGCGCCGTGGGCCATCACGAGGGCGTCGTGCGCCTCGAGCAGCTGGTCGAGATCGCCGGGCTCGACGCTCGTCGCCAGGCGCAGGTCGACCCCCGCCGCGACCAGGTCGTCCCACGGCCGGCGGGCAACGTCGTCGGGCAGGGTGAAGTCGGGGATCCCCCACACCAGCAGCCCCCCGGGTCGGTCGTCGCGCTCGTAGACGGTGACCCGCGCGCCCCCGGCGAGGAGCTCGTAGGCGGCGCCGATGGCCGCCGGGCCCGAGCCGACGATGCCGACCGAGAGGGCGGTCGCGGCCGGCTCGGCGACGGCCGGCGCCGGGACGGCCGCCTGGTCGGCGATGAAGCGCTCGAGCCGGCCGATGGCCACCGGCTCCGCGCCGGCGAGGGACCACGTGCACGAGCCCTCGCACTGGGCGGCCTGGTTGCAGACCCGCGAGCACACGTCGGGCAGGACCGTGGTGCGCCGCAAGATGGCGTGGGCGCCCTCGAGGTCGTGGGCCCGCACGGCCGCGACGAAGGCGGGGATGTCGTTGTGGGCCGGGCAGCCCCGCACGCAGGTGGGGTCGGGACAGGCCAGGCACCGGTTGGCCTCGGCGATCGCCTCGTCCCAGCTGGCGTAGCCCTGGCGGGTCTCGGCCACGTTCCCGTGGAGCTCGACCGGGTGGCGCACCGGCGGGTCGACCCGCGTGGCCAGGGCGAGCGGTCCCTCGACCACGATCGCGCTGAACGGGCAGGTGCGCTCGCACTGGCGACAGCCCACGCACAGTGCGTCGTCCGCCTGGGCCGTCCAGCTCGCGGGCTCCATGGACAGGGCGCCGACCGGGCAGCGGATCACGCACTCCTGGCACCCCGCGCACCGGTCGACGAGGACGGTGACGTGGCGGCCGGTCTCGGTGCGCTCGCTCTCGATGATGGCCATCTCGCCTCCTAGTTCGCGGCGTTCATGTACACGTACAGCACGGCGACCACGACGCCCAGCGCGCCCGCCAGGGCCGTAGCGGCGACCCGCACGGCGAGGGGCCGGCGGCTCAGCGGCGCGAGGTCGCGTCCGGCGATGCGCCAGCTCGCCCACATCGCCGCCGCCGTGCCCAGGGCGACCACCAGGTCCTGGACGGCGATGATCCCGGCGTTCGAGGCGATGAGCGACGCGTGGTAGAGGCGCGACGAGGTGGAGCCCACCCCGAACAGGTGACCGATGGAGACCGGCACGCGCGGGACGTAGCGCAGGAACTTCGGCAGCTGTCGGGCGAAGTAGTCGGCGCCCACCACGGGGATGATCCCGTACATGAGGGGCACGAAGTAGCTGCGGAAGCGGCTGGTGCGCTCGACGAAGGAGCTGCCCCCGGGCGCCGGGACGAAGTCGGGCCGGGCGAAGGCCGCGCTGAAGAGCCGTCCGACGACCGCGAGGACGAGGGCCACCGCGACGATGATCCCGACGTAGTCGACGGGGTTGGGGTACTGGGGGAAGTGGAGGTGGGCGTTGAGCCAGTTGTCGAGGTTCACGACGACCGCGAGCGCGTTCACCTGCTGGAAGACCACCAGGCCGAAGAGCAGCGCCACCGACCAGGCCACGTCGGCCCGGCGGCGGGTGGGCGCGACCACCGAGGTGAGCGGCGGCTGGAGGTAGAGGCCGATGTTGTCCGAGGGGCAGGCCTTGTAGCACTCGGTGCACAGCCCGCAGGTCGCGTTGGAGTCGGCGCTGCCCGGCCAGGTGTACCACGGGCAGCCGTACCCCTCGGCGTCGCCGCGCATGCAGTCCTTGGTCTCACAGCTGAGGCAGACCGCCCGGTCCCGGGTGCGGAACCCCGCCACCGAGCCCATCGAGCCGACGGTGCCGATGAGCGCCGAGAGCGGGCAGACGTAGCGGCAGAACGTGCGCCGCTCGAAGGTGAGGAAGAAGACGACCGCCGTGCCGACGATGCCGAGCACCATGAAGCTCGTGGCCATGGGGTTGCCCGGCCCGGCGATGTTGAAGAACTCCTCGATCCAGGTGAGCACCAAGAACGCGCCGACCGAGAGCAAGAAGCCGTACTGGGCGACCCGCTCGGGCATCTTGATGCCGAGGCCGAGGCTCT
>JAKAEP010000018.1 GCA_021818265.1 Actinomycetes bacterium | reverse complement strand
CGCGCGACCATCCACCAACTCGACATCGACCCGCTGCCCGGGGGCCTGCGGCGCCACGCGGCCGAGCTCATCGACGAGCTCGCGCCGATCCTCGGCCCGCGCCCGACGCTCGCCTTCACCGGCCCGTTCGACACGACGATCCCCGCGCGGGTCGCCGACCACCTGCTCGCCGTCTTGCGCGAGGCGCTGACCAACGTGGCCAAGCACGCACGGGCCCAGAGCTGTTCGGTCGAGTTCGACCTCGCCGGCGACGAGATCACCCTGCGGGTGAGCGACGACGGCGTCGGCGTGGGGTCGGCGCGCCCGAGCGCCGGCCTCGGCCTCGCGAACCTCTCCCAGCGCGCGACGATCCTCGGCGGCGCCTTCTCGGTCGAGCCGGTCGAGCCCCACGGGACCCGGCTCATCTGGCGGGTCCCGCTGAGCGCGACCTAGGACGACCGGTTCAGCAGGCGCTGGATCGAGCGCGCCACCCCCGGGGTGATGAGGCCCCGGCTGCGCAGCACGTAGAGCGGCTCGGTGCGGTCGGGCTCGAGCTTGGAGCGGAACCGGTTGATCCCGCTGAAGCGATACTGGCGGTCGAAGAAGGCCAGGACCCGCCGGCCCAGCACCCCCAGGTCGTGGGGGTCCTGCCAGCCCTCGTCGGGCCGCCAGAACGGCAGGGGCCCGTTGGAGACCGTCTCGAAGCCCTCGTCGCGCAGGGTGTCGAGGGCGAGGGTGAGCGCACCCTCGAGCGAGCCGCGCGCCGCGTCGGCCAGGCGCACCAGGTCCTGGAGGTACCAGCCCGCGGCGTTGATCGGCGTGCAGACGACGAAGGAGGTCACCGTCCCGTCGAGCTCGGAGACGAAGTAGCGCCGGTGCGCGGCGATCTCGAGGTAGTCGGTGCGCAAGAACGAGTCGGTGCGCCGCTCGGGGCGCGCCGCCTTCCAGGCCGACTCCACCCACGCCAGGGCCGCTCGGTCCTCGGTCCGCTCGAGGGGGTGGGCCTCGCGCCAGGTGACCCCGAGGCCCGCGGCGTGGTTGCGGGCCCAGCGCAGCTTCTGGCGCCGTCCGCCGGCCAGGGACCAGCGGGCGAGGTCCACGTAGCTCTCGACCCCGGTCCACAGGACCGGCAGGCCCAGCGCCTCGCCGGCGCGCATGGTCGCCTCGTTCACCTCGAGCGCGAGGAGGTACTTGCGCCGGCTCGACGCGTACTGCGCGAGCCGGGCCACCAGCTCGCCCTCGACCCCCGGCGCGCACACCGGCGAGCGCCAGGCCGCGACGACCCGGCGCCCCTCGAGGAACCCGACGAAGCCCTCGCGGTCCTCGTCGAAGAAGACGAGCCAGGGGTCGGGGCCGAGGACCGTGTAGTGGCCCGCCTCTCGACCGTGCCGGGCGAGGATGGTCCCCACCTCGTCGCGGACGTCGGCCACCCTCTCGGGCTCGGCCGCGGAGGGGCGCGCCAGGACTCTGCTCGTCCCCCCTGGTTACCACAGCCCCGCGGGCGCGGGGCGGAGAGCCCTCTCAGGCGACGGGCACGGGGCCCGGTCGCCTACCAGCCCCCGCCCGAGGACGAGGACGAGGTGGTGGTGGTCTTGCCCACCTTCTCCGGGGTCGCGGCGGCGGTCTTCGCCCACGCGTTGACGAGGACCCAGGTGCCGGCACCCAGCTTGAGCCCGACGCCCTTGGCCTCGTGGGGCTTGGTGTCGCCGGCGAAGGTGTAGAGGGGGTAGCCGTTGAAGGTGGCCTGGCGGAACTTGCCGCGCTTCACCCACGCGAGCGACCCCTTTACCGCCGCCGAGCGGCTGAACGTGCCCACGTTGACCGGGAGCATCACGGGCGGCCAGACGTGCGTGCACGACGTCACGCACTTGATCTTGCCGCCCGCCTCCGAGGTGAGGATGTAGAGCGGGTGGCCGGCCGCGTCGATGAGGACGTGGGGGTGCCGGGCGATCGTCGCCGCCTGGAGGGTGGGCTGGGCCGCGCCGAGCGGGACGGTGGCGACGGCGGCCCCGCCGGCCACGAGGGCGGAGACGAGGGCGAGCCTTCTGAGGGTGGACCGAGCGGACATGACGCCTCCTCTCGCTGCGGTGCCGATTGAGCAGGACCCTAGCGCCGGGACGCGCCGGTGTCTGGTCGGGCCGCGGCGGCGGGCTCAGGCGACCTCGACCCAGATGCTCGCCGCGGCCGCCCGCGCGAGCTCGAAGGCGCGACCCCCGACGCGCACGGTGAGTGACACGTCCTCACCGCCCTCCACGAGGGTGACGGGCGTACCCTCGGCGATCGCGTGGCCCGCCAGGGTGGTGAGCAGGCTCGGCGCCTCGTGCTCGGCCACCTCCGAGATCCGCCGCACCACCGCCGCCGTCCCCGGGGCGAGCTCGGCGAGGGCCACCAGGGCCCCGTAGGGCGCGTCCCGTCCCGGGATCACGTTGCCGTGCGGGCACGTCGACGGCGACCCCATCGAGAGGTCGATCCGGTCGACGACCTCCTCGGAGATCGACGAGGAGAGCCGCTCCGCCTCGAGGTCGGCGCTCGCCCAGTCCAGGCCGAGGACGTCGGTCAGCCAGCGCTCGAGGATCCGGTGGCGGCGCACCAGGGCCGTGGCCGTCACCCGGCCCGCGTCGGTCAGCGACACGCTGCGGTCCTCGCCGAGCTCGACCCAGCCGTCGCGGCGCAGCCGCGCCAGGGCGTTCGTGACCGTGGGGGGCGCCACCGAGAGCCAGTAGGCCAGCCGGCCGGGCCGGACGACCTCGCCCTCGGCCGCGATGCAGTAGATGGCCTCGAGGTACCTGTCGACGGTGGCGGTGTGCGCGCTCGCCACGGGACCTCCTCCGCGCCCGGGTGGCGCAGGGCGAGGCTAACGGCGCGCGCCGAAGGGTGTCAAAGCCCCGCGCCACCGGGGCCCCGAGGGCGGCCCTCGGGCATTGGGGCCCCGGGTGGCACCCGCGTGCGATGATGGCCCCGTGGAGCCCCGCCTGTCGCTGGTGACCCTCGCGGTGGACGACCTCGCGCGCGCCCGGGCCTTCTACGAGGCGCTCGGCTGGACCAGCCCGACGGGCCCCGGCGAGGGCATCGCCTTCTTCCAGCTCGGGGGGATGGTGTTCGCGCTGTGGGAGCGCTCGGCGATGGATGAGGACCCCGGCCGGCCCGACGGGACCGGCGGGGACGGGATCACCCTCGCCCACAACGTGCGCTCGCCCGCCGAGGTCGACCGGGTGCTCGCCGGGGCCGAGCGCGCCGGGGCGACGCTCGACCGCCCCGGGGGCGCGACCGCGTGGGGCGGATACTCCGGCTCCTTCCTCGACCCCGACGGCCACCGCTGGGAGGTCGCCCACAACCCCCACTGGCCCCTCCTCGAGGACGGGACGCTGCGCCTGGCGTGACGGGCCCCGCCCGCGGGGATATACTTGCATGAGGTCAAGCAATTATCCCCCCGGAGGACCCATGCCCCGACTCGGCGTCAAGCACGCCCACCCCGAGCGCTACAAGTGGATCGCCCTCACCAACACCACGCTCGGGGTGTTCATGGCGGTGGTGAACTCCTCGATCATCCTGATCTCGCTGCCGGCGATCTTCCGCGGGATCCACCTGAACCCGCTCACGCCCTCCAACGTCGGCTACCTCCTCTGGCTCATGATGGGCTACCTGCTCGTCACGGCGGTGCTCGTGATCAGCCTCGGGCGCCTCGGCGACATCGTCGGGCGCGTGCGCATCTTCAACCTCGGGTTCCTCGTCTTCTCGGTGGCCTCGGTCCTGCTCGCCCTCGACCCCTTCCACGGGGGGACCGGGGCCATCTGGCTCGTCGCCTGGCGGATCGTCCAGGGCATCGGCGGCTCGATGCTCTTCGCGAACTCCGCGGCGATCCTCGTGGACGCCTTCCCCACCGAGCAGCGCGGCATGGCCATGGGCGTGAACCAGGTCGCCGCCATCGGCGGCTCCTTCGTCGGGCTCATCGCCGGCGGCCTGCTCTCGGCCATCGACTGGCGCCTCGTCTTCTGGGTCTCGGTGCCCTTCGGGATCCTCGGCACCGTCTGGAGCTACGTCAGCCTCCGAGACAACGGCGTGCGCACGCCCTCGCGGATCGACTGGTGGGGCAACGCGACCTTCGCGGTGGGACTCACGGCGCTGCTCGTGGCGATCGTCTACGGCATCGAGCCCTACGGGAGCCACTCGATGGGCTGGACCTCGCCGCTCGTGCTGAGCTCGCTGGCCATCGCCGTGGTCACCCTCGCCGCCTTCTTCTGGATCGAGCTGCGCGTCGAGGCACCGATGTTCAACCTGCGCCTCTTTAGGATGAGGGCCTTCTTCATGGGCAGCTTCGCCGGGCTGATCGCGGCCATCGCCCGGGGTGGCCTCCAGTTCATGCTCATCATCTGGCTCCAGGGCATCTGGCTGCCCCTGCACGGCTACAGCTTCGCCTCGACCCCGCTGTGGGCCGGTATCTTCCTGCTGCCGCTCACCATCGGCTTCCTCATCGCCGGGCCGGTCTCGGGGTGGCTCAGCGACCGTCACGGCGCCCGCACACTGTCGACGACGGGCCTCGTGGTCTTCGCCCTGAGCTTCGTCGGCCTGCTCCTCGTGCCCACCGACTTCGGCTACCCCGTCTTCGCGCTGCTGATCGCCCTCAACGGCGTCGGCGGCGGGATGTTCTCGGCGCCCAACCAGGCCGCCGTCATGAACTCGGTGCCGGCCGACCAGCGCGGCGGCGCGGCGGGCATCCAGGCCGCCTTCATGAACACCGGCATGGTCCTGTCGATGGGCATCTTCTTCTCGCTCATGATCGTCGGGCTCACCAACGCCCTGCCCCCGGCGATGCTGAAGGGTCTGACCGCCCACGGGGTGCCGACCGCCCAGGCGGCGGCCGTGGCGCACCTGCCGGCCGTGGGCAGCCTCTTCTCCTCGTTCCTCGGCTACAACCCGCTCAAGACCCTCCTCGTCAGCCCGGCGACGGCCCACGTCAACGCCGCCCAGTGGGCGGTCCTCACCGGCAAGCGGTTCTTCCCCGGCCTCATCCAGAACCCCTTCCACCACGGCCTGGTCATCGTCTTTGTGACCGCGGTCGTGCTGGCGCTCATCGGCGCCGCCTTCTCCGCCCTGCGCGGCAAGCGCTACGTCCACGGCGCCGAGCCCGCGGCCGAGACCCTCGTCGGGGAGCTGGCCGAGGTCACCTCGGGCGTGCCCGGCGAGCCGGCCCTCGAGAGCGGGGTGGTCCGGTGAGCCCGGCCCTCACCGAGGCCCCCACCGCGGCGCGGCTGCGCTTCGTCGTGACCCGGCTCGTCAAGATCATGCGTCGCGACGCCGACGCCGGGCTCAGCCCGTCGCTGCTCTCGGCCCTCGCCACCCTCGAGGACCACGGGGCCCTGCGGATCTCGGCGCTGGCCGCCGCCGAGTCGGTCGACCCCTCGGTGGCCACCCGGCTCGTCGCCGCCCTCGAGGAGCGTCGCTTCGTGGAGCGCCGTGACGACCCCGACGACCGCCGGGCCTGCGTGGTGGCCCTCACCGCGAAGGGCCGCAAGACCCTCGAGCGGCTCTGGGTGGAGCGGGCGGCGACCCTCGCCACCCGCCTCGAGCGGCTCGACGCGCGCGACGTGCGCGCCATCGAGGCCGCCCTGCCGGCGCTCGAGAGGCTGCTCGAGGCCTAGTCGAGCGCGGCGTCGAGGGTGATCTCGGTGCCGGTCAGGGCCTTGGAGACGGGGCAGCCCGCCTTGGCCGCCTCGGCGGCCGCCACGAAGGCCACCTCGTCGAGGCCCTCGACGCGACCGCGCACGCGCAGGTGCACCCCGCTGATGCGAAAGCCCCCGGCCGGGTCGGGCCCCAGGGTCACGTCGGCCTCGACGGTGAGCCCGATCGAGGTCGCCCCGGCCCGCCCCAGCCCGCCCGAGAGGGCCATGGCGTAGCAGGAGGCGTGGGCCGCGGCGATCAGCTCCTCGGGGCTGGTGTAGCCCTCGGCCGCCTCGGCGCTGCGCCGGGGGAAGGAGACGTCGTAGGTGCCGAGGCCGCTGGAGACGAGCTCGGTTTGGCCCGAGCCGTCCTGCAGTCCCCCGGTCCAGACGGTGCGTGCGCTGCGCGTGGGCATGGGTCCCCCTTGTCGTTTCGTGCATCCTACGGCCCGCGCGGCGCGGGCGCCCCGAGCCACCACGCCGTGGCCCCCCGCGACGGCCGCGCCGTCCTCGGGCTCACGGTGGCACCGAAGGCCCCCCCGGGGCCCTCACCACCCACGTCGCCACGGGCGACGCCGAGGGCCCTCTCCGCGGCCCTCGCCCATCGGGGCCACGACCCCTACCGAGGTGCTCGCGGTGGGGGGCGGATGGCCCCGCCGGCCGACCGACGGGCGCCGGAGGGGCTCGGGCGGACCGGCACCTTCGCCGGCGTCGACGCGACGGGCGGGTCGGTCCTGCTCGGGAGAAGGCGCCCGGCGGCTCGATCCGCGTGGCGGGCGCTCACGCGGGGCGCAGCGCTCACGCTCTCGCGCGTGGGCCGGCCCCGATGGGCCCCGACCTCAGTGGTTCACGCCGTTGGTGCGCGCGGTCATCGGCAGGCGATTCAGCGCCGAGAGGGTCGCGCGCGACGCGGCCAGCACGTCGTTGTCGGACTGGGCGATGCCGAAGCGGTCGGCCCCGCCCTGGGTCGAGCGCAACACGACCACGACCGGCCAGTTGCGCACCGCGATCATGTGCGAGACCGAGAGCAGCGTGAAGGGGATGTCGAAGCCGAGCTGGCGCAGCGCGCCGAGCGTCGCCTCGACCCCGCCGATCAGCGGGCCGCTGGGGGCCTTGCCGGTGGCCAGGCGCCCGGCGTAGTTGAGGACGACCTCGCAGACCCCTTCGGCGTCGCACTCGGCGCGCACGAGGGCCGCGCGCGCCGCGCCGCGGCCCCCCAGGGTCGCCTCGGTGAGCCGGTTGACGTCGTCGACGACCACCCGGGCCTCGGGGTAGTAGAGGGCCGAGATCTGCTGGGCCACGGTCGTGATCTCGTCGCGGTTCGGGGCGTTGGTCACGAGGGTCACGGTGGTGACCCCGCCGTCCTCGTCGCGCTCGAACCCGACGTTGAGCACGCCCGGCAGCGAGCGCAGCTCGAGCTCGAAGTCCTCCTCGATCCGCAGCATCAGTCCCGCCCGCCCTTCCTCTGGTAGAGCCGCGCGTCGGCCAGCCGGAACAGCTCGCCCGGGTCGGTCGACTCCCGGGGCGACGAGGAGGTGCCCACCGTGAAGTCGATCGGGACCCCGCCCGCCTTGAGCTGCTGGCGCAGGCGGTCGGTGAAGCCGAGCGCCTCGTTGCCCTCGGCGTTGTTCAAGATGACCGCGAACTCGTCCCCGCCGACGCGCGCCGGGGTGTCCCCGGCGCGCATGGCGCGTCGCAGGGCGAAGCCGAACTGGCGCAGGAGGTAGTCGCCGAACTCGTGGCCGCTCTCGTCGTTGATGAGCTTGAAGCCGTCGAGGTCGATGAGCACCAGCGTGAAGGGCCAGCCGTAGCGCGCGGCTCGGCCGGCGGCGACCGAGAGCGACTGGTCGAAGTTGCGCCGGTTCGCGATGTTGGTGAGCGGGTCCTGACCGGCCCGGAAGCGAGCCAACTGCAGGGAGAGCGCCAGCTGGCAGGCCGCGCGCACCGCCTCGGCCTCCGACTCGGGCACGACGTCGGGCGTGCAGTACAGGCCCGGGTCGGTCCCCAGCTGGGTCATCATGTCCACCGGCTCGACCCGCGCGCCCAGCCGGAAGGTCTGGGTGCCGAAGGCGTCGTCGGAGAGCACCACGACGGCGTCCTCGAGGTCGTGGCGCTCAGCCAGGCGCTCGAGCAGGGTGTAGACGAAGTTGATGCCGAGCTCGCCCACGGCGAGCTCGCCGAGCAGGGTCCGGAAGACCCACGGCTCGTAGCCGTGGCGGTCCACCTCGTCGAGGTCGACCCCGGCAGCGTTCGGGCGGGGGTCGGCGTCAAGCATCGGAGGCGTCGAGCGTACCGACGTCACCGCTGTGCAGGAGGGACTCGAGGACCGAGCCGGCCTCGAGCAGCGTCTCGAGCTCGCTCGCCGCCATCGGCATGGAGATGAGGTAGCCCTGGCCGCGGTGGCAGCCCAGCTCGCGGAGCTTGTCGACGATCGTGCTCGACTCGATCCCCTCGGCGACCACCTCGAGGTTGAGGGCCTTGGAGAGGTGGATGATCGACTCGACGATCGCCTTGTCGAAGTTGTCGCGCACGATCCCGCGCACGAAGGTCATGTCGAGCTTCAAGATCTCGATCGGCAGGTTCTTGAGCTCGGTCATCGAGGCGAAGCCCGTCCCGAAGTCGTCGAGGGCGATCTTCACCCCGAGCCCCTGGAGCTCGCGCAGCAGCGCCGCCGTCTCGGCCGGCTCGTCGACGACGGCGTGCTCGGTCACCTCGATGCACAGGGCGTGGCCCGGGACGTCGTTCTCGCGCAGGCACCGCTCGACGAAGCCCACCAGGTCGCCCATCTTGAAGTCGGCCGGGGACATGTTGACCCGCACCGTGAAGTCGAGCTCGGGGTAGCGGTGGCGCCACACGCCCAGCTGGCGGCAGGCCTCGGCGAAGACCCAGCGGCCCATCTTCGTGACGAGCCCGGTCTCCTCGGCCACCTTGATGAACTCCGAGGCGGTGAGGAGCCCCCTCGTCGGGTGCTCCCAGCGCACCAGGGACTCCACGGCGAGCAGCTTGCCCGTGTTGAGGTCGACCTCGGGCTGGAAGTGCAGGCGCAGTCCGTCGAACTCGATCGCCTGGCGCAGCTGGATCTCGAGCTGGCTGCGGTCGTCGACCTTCTTCGCGAGGGTGCCGTCGAAGACCACCACGTGGCCGCGCCCCATCGACTTCGCCTCGAACATCGCCACGTCGGCGCGCGAGACCAGCTCCAGGGCCGCGAGCGGCTCGGCGGGCGGCAGGGCCACGCCGATCGACGCCGTGTGGTTCATCACCTGGCCCATGATCTCGACCGGGCGGCCGATGACCTCGAGGATCCGGTAGGCCGAGGCGACCGCGTCGAGCTCGCTGCGGCACTTGTCGAGCAGGAAGACGAACTCGTCGCCGCCCAGGCGGGCGACGAAGTCGTTCTGGCGCACGCTCGTGCGCAGCCGATCGGCGATGACCCGCAGCAGCTCGTCGCCGTTGGCGTGGCCGAGGTAGTCGTTCATGATCTTGAACCGGTCGAGGTCGATGATCATGACCGCCGTCGAGCGCCCCGTGGCGATGCGCCGCTCGAGCTCGGCGACGAGGGCCGGCCGGTTGGGCAGGCCCGTGAGGTAGTCGTGGTTCGCGCTGTAGAGGGTGCGGGCCTCGGCGTCGAGGCGGGCCTGGAGCTGGGCCAGCATCGAGGCGACGGCCTGGAGGGCGTTGATCTCCTCGGGCACCCACCGGTGCAGGCCGAAGTGCAAGAAGCCGAGGATCCCCCAGGTCGTGTCGCCGATGAGCAGCGGCACCGCGCCCCCGCCCACCTCGGACACGCCCGAGCCCTTCTCCACGCGCTCGAGGTACTCCTCGGGCGTCTCGGACTGCTCGGGCATGTAGGGCGTCTTCAGGTCCCTCATCGCGGCGAACACGGGGTCGACGTCGAAGGGGACCTCGCCGAGCGGGTCCGGGTCGGGCACGTTCTCGCGCCGCGGCCACTCCGCGACGAGGATCGACAGGTCCCGCTCGTGGTCGTTGCGCCGCAGGAAGGCCGCGTCGCTCTCGAGGTACTCGCCGAGCAGGCGCACCGTGGTGTCGAGGGTCTGCTGCAGGTTCGAGGCGTTGCCGGCCATGAGGATCTCGGCCACCTGTCGCACGAGGGTGTCGAGGCTCCGCTGGCGAAGGAGGCTGCTCTCGCGCCCGGCGAGGACGGCCACCCGGCTGAGCATGCGGGCGAAGGCGCGGCTGAGCGAACTCTCGCGCCGGGACCAGCTGCGCCCGTGGCGCGCGATCACGAGGGCCCCCACGACCCGCTCGTCCACCACGATCGGGTCGACGAGCACGCCCCACTCGACCCTCGAGACGAGAAGGGAGAACGAGCCGACCCCGCTCGCGTCGCCCACGAGCTCGGTGCGGACCCGCTCGACGATCCGGGTGAACGCGTCGCCCGCGGCCTTGCCGACCAGCGGCTCCATCGTGATCCCCGGCACGGCCGCGCCCTCGGAGGTGACGACGGCCACGATCTCGGTGCCTGAGATGACCCGCAGGAGCGTCTCGACCACGAGACGCGTCTCGGCCGCGGTGGCCTCAGCGGTAGTCGAGATGTCGGTCGTCATACCCGTGCCCCACGTTCGGATCGGTCAGCGGATGTCGGGTGAGTCTCAGCACACGAAGTCCGCTCCCCACAGTAATTGGGCTGGTCCCGCCGCCACAAGGGGCGCTGGGGCCCTATCTGGGCACCGGGCCCGGAATTGTGGCCGAGGGGGCGAATCCGTTGTGATTGCGTTGTGATTTGGCCCGCCCGGCGCCGGCTAGTTCTTCCAGGTCGTCGAGTACGCGTCGAACGGGGGGGCGTCGAAGGCCCGCGTCGCGGGGCCCGTCGCCGGGGGCTCCCCCCGGCTGAGCACCTCGGCGAGGGGGATCCGCACGCTGCGCACGCTGGGGCGCGGGGCGTGCGAGACCCGGACCACCATCGCGAGGGCCTCGGTGTCCTCGAGCTCCCAGAACCGACGGAACTGCCAGTGCAGATTGGCCATCTCCTCGACGTGGCGCTCCCCCGCCAGGGCCAGGAGCTCCTCCTCGTCCTGGGCGAAGAGGAAGACGGGCGACACGGGCTGGACGGCGAGGCCGGCGAGTTCGGTCTCGAGCCAGAAGCGCTCGAGGGCCCCGCCACCGCGCACGAACCACGCGGGGTCCGGGCGGGGCACCGTGATGGCGGCCACCGCCGAGCTCGAGGCGATGATCGCCTGGGTCCGCAGGCCGAGGTTGCGCCCCCCGCGCCAGCGGGCCACGTGGTCGAGGACCTCGGGCCGGCTCAGCACCTCGAGCAGGGCGGTCGACATCGCGTCCATCTCCAGGGTCCGCACGTCGAGGCCCTCCTCGAGCGAGTCGAGGCCGGGCCAGCGCAGCTCGCTCACCATCTCGCCGTGGAGCTCGGGCAGCAAGAAGCGCAGGCGGTCGGACTCGGCGAGGATCCGCCCGGCCTCGGTGAGCGGGTCGCGCTCGGTCACGATCCGCAGCCGGGCCCCCTCGCGCTCGACGCCCCGGGCGAGGGCGGCCAGCGTCTCGGGCTCGATCGGCTGGGGCGACCCCGGACGGCGGTTGGCCGTGCGGGTGGCGACCGCGCCGAGCAGCGGCGCGAGCTGGTAGTCGCGCTCGGCGCCCAGCTCCAGGGTGGCCACGTGGTTGGACCTCGTGCCCGAGGGGAAGAGTCGCACGGCGCCCAACCGGCCGACCGAGGCGGCGGCGATCCGCGCGTTCATGAGCGCCGCCCCGAGCGAGAGGTAGCCCGCGCGGTGCTCGACGTCCATGCGCGTCGTGCGCTCCGGGGTGAGGTAGAAGCGCACCTCGCCCTCGTCGGCCTCGAAGCGCCACGGCTGGATGTTGCCGCCCGAGGGCGCGCGCCGCGCGGCGTCGACGATGAGGGTGATCGGGTCGTCGCTCTCGAGCGGCGGCTCCTCGGGCGCGGGCGCGTCGAGGTCGGGCCCCTCGGCCAGCTCGACCGGGGCGAGGCCGTCGAGGAGCTCGTCGACGTCGACGCGCACCCGTCCCGAGGGCAGCTCCCCCTTCAGGCCCAGGCGGCGCACCGCCGCGGCGACCGAGACCGCGCCGAGGGTGACCTCGCTCGCGAGCTGGGGCCACCCGGTGACCGTCTGGCCGAGCTCGACGAAGGAGGCGGCGCTGCGGCTCGAGACCTCGCGGGCGCCGAGCATGCGCAGCACGATGGCCGACTTCTCCGGCAGGGGCAGGTCCGCGAGCGTCGCGTAGTCCATGTCGCCGATCAGACCGTGGAAGAGCGGTCGGTCCGGCTCGAGGTCGAAGCGCTCCACGTCGAGCACGCCGCGGTCGCTCGTCTCCATCACGACCGGGATGCGCCGCTCGCGGGCCAGCTCGCGCACCAGGAACTTGACGTCGAGTGAGTCGCACTCCTCGACGACGAGGTCGAGGTCGTCGAGGAACCCCGGCAGGTTCTCGCGGGTGATGCCCTCGGTCTCGACGCGCACGCTGAGATAGGGGTCGACCTCGGCGATGCGCCGGGCGGCGACCACGGCCTTGTTGACGCCCAGGTCGATGACGCTCGCCGGGATCCGGTTGAGGTTGGAGAGCTCCAGGGTGTCGAAGTCGGCCAGTCGCAACTCGCCCACGACGCCCTCCAGGGCGAGTCCGTGGGCGATCGCGTGGCCGGCGCTCACCCCGATCACCCCCACGCGCAGCCGCCGCAGCCGGCCCTGCTCTTCGGCAGTGACCTTGTTGTGGTTGCGGTCCAGGCGCAGCGTGTTGAAGGCCCGCGGCGCCAGCAGGCGCACGATGGCCCGACGCCACGGGTAGTAGACCCACCGGCCGCCCTCGTCGAGGACCGAGTCGCTCGGTCGGGGCGCGAGCACGGCCAGCTGCTCGCGCTGCTCGGCGTAGCGGTCGATGATCTGCAGCGACGGGTCGGCCCGCAGGATGCGCAGGACCTCGCGCTCGGTGCGGCTCGCCCCGTCCATCACGAGGGGCCGCCACGAGTGGGTGCGGGTGTGGGCGGGGTCGATCGGCGAGAGGGCGCCGGCCCCCGCGCCACGGGCCAGCTCCTCGGACTCGCGGCGCAGGGCCAGCTGGTGCTCGGGCGTCGAGAGCTCGGGGGTCCGGGCCCGGCGCCAGCACACCGCGATCGTGCGGTAGCGCTCGTCGGGGTAGGGTACGGCCTCGGTGCCGACCTGTCGGGCCCCCGTGGGCACCCCGATCGGAAGGAGCTGCTCGCGGATGGCCGCGACGGCGAACTCGGCCCCGAGCCAGGTCATCGCGTGGGTGACCGAGCGCGAGATGGTCTGGACGAGGCGGGTGCCCACCACCTGCTCGCCCTTGGACCAGGCGCCCTTGACCTCGATCGCCCCCAGGCGCACCTCGGCGTCGATCAGCGCGCCGATCTCCTCGAGCTCGCTCGACCCGCCCATCTCGTCGACGATGGCGGCCTGGTGGCGGCTCTCGAGGGGCCCGTGGAACCGCACCCCGGCCACGGCCTCGCCCTCGGCGTTGAACCCGAGGAAGAAGAGGGGCACCCCGACGCCGTCCTCGAGGTCGCGACGGCTGAGCGACTGCTCGACGCCGTAGCTCTTGTAGGCGCCCTCGGCCTCGTTCAGGTACACCCGCCACAGGTCGGGGCGCTCGAAGGGGTGGTGGCCCTCGAAGCGGATGCCGGAGGACTGGTCGACGAAGCTGGCGCCGTACTGGTATCGCCGCCCGAGCGTGCTCGCCACGAGACTCCTTCCCGGCCGCGAGGGGGGCGCGAGGGATCGCGCGGCCGACGCACTCGACAGTAGTGAAGCGGTTGGGCGTTTCGGGGTATTTCGCCCGGGCCGCCGGACCCCCGACGGGCCCGGGGGCCGGGCCGTGAGGCGGCGCGCTCGATGTTCGTAACGACCCTCCGAACCCGGGGCCGTGGCTACGCTTCGGCCATGACCGCCCGCTTCAGCCTCGTGGCCATCGACTGCCCCGACCCGGTCGCCCTCGCCCGCTTCTACGGCGCCCTCACGGGGCTCGCGCTGGCGCCCCTCGAGGGGCCGGCCGACACGGTCGAGTGGGTCGAGCTCGACAACCACGGGGCGCCCACCCTCGCCTTCCAGCGCGTCGCGGCGCTCCCGGCGCCCACGTGGCCCGAGGGGCCCCAGCCCCAGCGCCTCCACCTCGACCTCGCGGTCGAGGACCTCGACGCGGGCGAGGCCGCGGCGCTCGCGCTCGGCGCGACGAGGGCCGAGCACCAGCCGGGGACGACCTTCCGGGTCTTCTACGACCCCATCGGCCACCCGTTCTGCCTGGTGCTCGCCGGCGCCTCGGGCGACTGACCCCCAAGAGGCCGTCGGGCCAGGCGATAGACTGGCCCCTCGCGCCACGGGCTCGCCCGGACGCGCGTGGACCTGTGGTGCAGCTCGGAGTGCACGCCGCCCTGTCAAGGCGGAGGTCGCGGGTTCAAATCCCGTCAGGTCCGCTCGGCACCCTCGGGTGACGAGGTCGAGTAGCTCAGTTGGTAGAGCGCACGCCTGAAAAGCGTGAGGTCACCGGATCGACGCCGGTCTCGACCACCGCAGTGCCACAATGGCCCGTGCCCTCGGACCTGCCCCGCGTGACCCCGGCGGTCGTCGCCTCCGGGGCCCCCTGGCCGACGGGGGCCTGGCCCCGGGCCGTGGCCCCGCCGGCGCTCGGCGCCCTCCTGGAGGAGGCCTTCAGCGACCCCGCCTACGGCGAGACCAACGCGGTGGTGGTCGTGCGCGACGGCGCCGTCGTCGCCGAGCGCTACGGGGGGCTGCGCCCCCACTTCGACCGCCCGGCCGAGCCGGTCGGGCCCGCGACCGAGCTCCTCAGCTGGTCGATGGCCAAGTCGTTCCTGCACGCCCTCGTGGGGATCCTCGTCGACGAGGGCCGCCTCGACCCCGCGGCGCGCGCCCCGGTGCCCGAGTGGGCCAACCCGGCCGACCCGCGCCACGCGATCTCCCTCGCGGACCTGCTCGCCATGCGCAGCGGCCTCGCCTTCAGCGAGGTCTACGCGATCGACGGCGCGAGCGACGTGGTGGAGATGCTCTTCGGCGAGGCCAAGGCCGACACCGCCGGCTTCGCCGCCGCCAAGCCGCTCGCCGCGGCGCCCGGCGCGGTCTTCGCCTACTCCTCGGGCACCTCGAACATCGTGAGCCGGATCGTCGCCGACGTCGTCGGCCCCGGCGAGCCCTACCGGCGCTTCATCGACGAACGGCTCCTCGAGCCCCTCGCGATGCGCGCGCGCCCCGAGTTCGACGGGCGCGGCGTCTTCGTCGCCTCGAGCTTCCTGCACGCGACCGCGCTCGACTTCGCGCGCTTCGGCCTGCTCTACCTGCGCGGCGGGGTGGTCGACGGGCGTCGGGTGCTCAGCGAGGAGTGGGTCGCCACCGCCCAGCGGCCCACCGCGCGCGACGAGGAGTCGGGTGAGTACTACGCGTGGCACTGGTGGGTCACCGGCGACGCCCACGGGTCGTACTTCGCCTCCGGCTACGAGGGCCAGATGATCGTGGTCGCCCCGGCGCTCGACGCGCTGGTGCTGCGCTTCGGCCACACCCCCGAGGAGGCCTACCCGGCGCTCGCCGCGTGGCGGGCCCGGGTCCTCGACGCCCTCTGCGGCTAGGCGCCCTCGTAGTCGAAGCCGAGGTCGGGGGCGCTGAAGAGCGCGCGGAACTCGACCCCCTCGGCGGCGCACAGCGCCCCGGCCGTCCCGCCCCGGTCGACGAGGGCGATGACCATGGCCACCTCGGCGCCGGCGTCGCGCACCACGCGCACGGCCTCGAGCAGGCTGGTGCCCCGGGTGACGGTGTCCTCGGTGACGACGACGAGGTCCCCGGGCGCGAGGCAGCCGGCGATCCTCCCGCCGGCGCCGTGGTCCTTCACCTCCTTGCGCACGCTGAAGGCCCGCAGGTCGCGCCCCATCGTCGCGGCCACGCCCGCGGTGATGAAGCTGAGCCCGTCGGCGCCCATGGTGAGCCCGCCGATCGCCGTCGCGTCCGCCGGCATCGTGCCGAGCACGAGCAGGGCCACGTCCATCATCGACTCGCCCGCGCAGATCGTCTGCTTGGAGTCGATGAACCAGCCCGAGCGCCGGCCCGACTTCAAGACGAAGTCGCCGCGGCGCACCGAGTGGGCGAGGAGGTGCTCGAGGACGCGTTCGCGGGCGTCGCTCACCGGACGCTCACCCCCCGCTCACCCGCCACGACCTCGCCCACGACCGACGCCGGGTAGCCGGCGTCGCCGAGCGCGGCGACGGCCGCGTCGGCGGCGGCCGGCGCGAGGGCGAGCACCATCCCGAGCCCGCAGTTGAAGACGCGCACCATCTCCTCGGGTCCGACCGGGCCACGCCGCTGGATCTCGAAGAAGACCTCCGGGGTCGGGAAGGCCGCGAGGTCGACGAGGGCGCGGCGCCCCTCGGGCAAGAGGCGCACGACGTTGCCCACGATGCCCCCGCCGGTGACGTGGGCCGCCGCGTGCAGGGCCGGACCGAGCCCCTCGCGCAGGGCGAGCACGCCGGGGGCGTAGATGACCGAGGGCGCGAGCAGGACCTCGGCCAGGGTCTCGGCGGTGCCCTCGTAGGCCGGGTGCTCGAGCGAGCCGGGCTCGGAGAGGAGGACCTCGCGCACGAGGGTGTAGCCGTTGGAGCGCAGGTTGGGCGAGTGCAGCCCGACGAGGGCGTCGCCGACCTCGACCCGGTGGGCCCCGAGGCGACCGTCGCGCTCGACCACCCCGACGGCGAAGCCCGCGAGGTCGAGGTCGTCGGGCTTCATGACCCCGCCGTGCTCGGCCGTCTCGCCGCCGAGCAGCGCCGCCCCGGCCAGCCGGCAGCCCGCGGCGACGCCGGCGACGACCTCGGCGACCCGGGCCGGGTCCAGCGCGCCCACGGCCACGTAGTCGAGGACGAAGAGCGGCTCGGCCCCGGTGCAGACGAGGTCGTCGACGAGCATCGCGACGAGGTCGATCCCCACCGTGTCGAAGCGCCCGGCGAGCCGGGCGACCTCGAGCTTGGTGCCGACCCCGTCGGCCGACGCCACGAGCACCGGGTCGCGGTAGCGGGCCGGCAGGGCGAACAGCCCGGCGAAGCCCCCGAGCCCCTCGAGGACCTCGGGGCGGGTCGCGGCGGCGGCCGAGGGCGCGTAGCGCGCGACGGCCTCGTCGCCGGCCGCGATCGACACGCCGGCCCCGGCGTAGGTCCGTCGACCCTCGACCTCGAGCAACCGGCTCACGCGCGCGCCACGCCGAGGGCCACGGGGATCGGCGCGGGGTAGCGCCCGGTCAGGCACGCGTCGCAGCACTCCTCGCCCACCCCGATCGCGGCGCGCAGGTTCGCCAGGGTGATGAACTCGAGGCTGTCCGAGCCCAGGTAGTCGTTCATCTCGGCGACGCTGTGGTGGCTCGCCAGCAGCTCCTCGCGCGTCGGGGTGTCGATGCCGTAGTAGCAGGGCCAGAGGAACGGCGGCGAGCTGACCCGCAGGTGGACCTCGCGCGCGCCGGCCTCGCGCAGCATGCGCACGAGGGCGCGGGTCGTGGTGCCGCGCACGATCGAGTCGTCGACCACGACGAGGCGCTGGCCGCGGATCGTCTCGCGCAGGGGGTTGAGCTTGCGGCGCACGCCCTCGGCGCGCGCGTCCTGGCCCGGGGCGATGAAGGTGCGCCCGATGTAGCGGTTCTTCACCAGCCCGTGGGCGAACGGCGTCCCCGAGGCCGCGGCGTAGCCCTCGGCCGCCGGCACGCCCGAGTCGGGCACGCCCATCACGAGGTCGGCCTCGACCGGGGCCTGGTGGGCCAGGCGCTCGCCCATGCGCCGGCGGGCGGTGTGGACCTCGTGGCCGAGGAGGTAGGCGTCGGGCCGGGCGAAGTAGACGAACTCGAAGACGCAGAGCCGCTCGGGGCCGTCGGCGGGCTCGAGGAGCTGGCGGGCCTCGACGCCGGACGGGTCGAGCGAGACCATCTCCCCCGGGCGCACCTCGCGCACGAAGGTCGCCCCCACGGTGTCGAGGGCCGGCGTCTCGGAGGCGACGACCCAGCCCTCGGGCGCCTCGGCCGGGCCGAGCCGGCCCAGGCACAGCGGGCGGAAGCCGTAGGGGTCGCGCACCGCGTGCACCCGCCCGGCCTCGAGCACCACGAGCGAGAAGGCCCCCTCGGCCTTGGCGAGCACGACCCCGAGGGCCTCGTCGAGGGGCACGCCGGCGTCGACCTCGCGCGCGAGCAGCTCGGCGACGAGGTCCGAGTCCGAGAGCATCGAGGCGACGAGCACCCCGGCCCCCTCGGCGAGCGCGGCCGTGTTGGTGAGGTTGCCGTTGTGCGCCAGGGCGAAGCCCGACGGGCCGGCCGAGCGGTAGACGGGCTGGGCGGCCGTCCAGTTGGCCGAGCCCGAGGTGGAGTAGCGGGTGTGGCCGATGACGATCGACCCGGTGAGCGCGCGCAGCGTCGACTCGGTGAACACGTGGCTCACCAGACCGTTGTCCTTCACGACCGTTATCTGGTGGTCGGCGAAGCAGGCCATCCCGGCCGACTCCTGGCCGCGGTGCTGCAGGGCG
Organism: Actinomycetes bacterium; assembly: GCA_021818265.1. Taxonomy (GTDB): domain Bacteria; phylum Actinomycetota; class Acidimicrobiia; order Acidimicrobiales; family RAAP-2; genus RAAP-2. The sequence goes on along the minus strand of JAKAEP010000018.1, from coordinate 2,167 downwards.
TAGAGGGCGTCGTAGCACAGCGGGGCCGCCGCCCGGCCCGGGGCCACGATGGCGACGACGCCGCAGGCTTCCTTCATGCGCCCCCCAGCCTACGGGCTCGTCGACCCGCGATTCCCCAGTCAAGCACAGGGCTCTCGGCGGGGCTGGCTATCGTACGGCAATGCTGGACCTGCACACCCACTCGACCTACTCGGACGGCTCCGACACGCCCGACGAGCTGGCCGCCCGGGCGGCCGCGGTCGGGCTCAGCGCGATCGCCCTGACCGACCACGACACCACGGCCAGCCACGAGGCGATGCGCGCGGCCTGCGCGCGCGTGGGCGTCGAGCACGTGGGTGGCCTCGAGGTGTCCCTGCGCGACAACGAGTTCCCCAAGGACCGCGGCGGGCATCTCGGCGCCCGCAACGTCCATCTCCTCGCCTACTTCCCGCCCCTCGAGCCCGGCCACCCCCTCCAGCGCGAGCTCGCGGCGCTGCGCGAGGATCGCGAGACCCGCAACGCCGAGCTCGTCACGCTGCTGCGCGCGAACGGCTTCACCCGGCTCACCCTCGACTACCTCGTCGAGCTCTCGGGGCGGCTCGAGTCGATCGGCCGCCCCCACTTCGCGCGCGCCATGGCCGAGCTGCACCCCGAGATCGTCGGCGCCCCGAGCGACGACACGACCCAGCGGGTCTTCACCGAGTGGCTCGGCGCGTCGGGACGGGCCTACATCCCCAAGACGTCGATCCCCATCGAGCGCTTCGTCGAGGCCGGCCGCGGGTCGGGGGCGGTCTTCGCGATCGCCCACCCCCTCGACAACTACCTCGACGAGCCCGGCGACCTCGTGCGCACGATGCCGCGCGTGCTCGCCTCGTTGCGCGAGCGCGGCGTCGTCGGCGTCGAGGCCTACTACGGCTCGAGTCCGGCCCCCACGCGCGAGGCCATGGTCCGGCTCACCCGCGCGGCCGGGATGATCCCGACGGGCGGCTCGGACTACCACGGCACCTACAAGGTGGGCGTGGCCCTCGGCCGGGGCCTCACGGGCGACCTCGAGGTCCCCGACGAGGTGCTGGCCGAGCTGAAGGCGGCCCGCTAGAGCCCGAGCGCCGCCGGCAGGGCGCTCGCGCGCCGCTCGGCCAGGCCGGCGACGGCGAGGTCGCACAACGCCCCGAGCGCCAGCCGACTCCCCGCCGCCACCCCGAGGACGGTCGTCTCGACGCCCGCCGACGCCGCCGCGGCGAGCAGCGCCGCCGGCTCGCGCGTCGCCACGACGAAGCGGCCCGGTGCCTCGGTGAAGAGCTCGGCGTGCCCGCGCGGGTCGCGCCAGTCGAGGCCGACCCCCGAGGCGGCGGCCATCTCGGCGAGCGCGGTGGCGAGCCCCCCGGCGCCCACGTCGTGGACGGCCGCGACGCTCGTCGCCTCCCCGGCGCAGGCGCGCGCGACCTCGCCCGCGACGAGCCGGCAGGCCTCGAGGGCGCGCTCGTCGAACGAGGGCAGGCGTCCCCCGGTCCGACCCCGGCGACGCGCGAAGAGCGAGCCCGCCAGGGGGAAGGGGTCGGGCCGCGCCTCGCGCGGGCCGACGAGCACGACGGTGTCCCCCTCGCGCCAGGTCCAGCCCGGAGGCGGCGCGACCAGGCGCTCGACGAGCCCGAGCACCCCGAGCACCGGGGTGGGGTCGATGTCGCGACCGCCCGACTCGTTGTAGAGAGAGACGTTGCCCCCGATCACCGGCAGCCCCGTCGCGGCGCAGGCCTCCGCCAGGCCGTCGATGGCCTCGCTGAGCTGCCACATCACCTCGGGGTGCTCGGGGTTGCCGAAGTTGAGGCAGTTCACGACGGCGGCGGGCGCCGCGCCCACGCAGGCCAGGTTGGCGATCCCCTCGAGGAGGGTGAGGGCCGTGCCGGCGCGCGGGTCGAGCGCGCACCAGCGGGGGTTGGAGTCGGTGGTGAGGGCGAAGCCCCGCTCGCTTCTGGGCAGCCCCGGCCCCGCGAGGCGCAGCAGGGCGGCGTCGCGGCCCGGGCCGACCACGGTGTTCAAGAAGAGCTGGCTGTCGTACTGGCGGTACACCCAGGCGGGGTCGACGAGCGAGGCGAGGACCTCCGCCGCGACGTCGCCGGCCGGCTCGTCGCCGGGGTCGTCCCCGAGGCGCGCGTCGAGGTCGGCCGGGCGGGCCCGTGGCCGGTCGTAG
>JAKAEP010000001.1 GCA_021818265.1 Actinomycetes bacterium | reverse complement strand
CGCGGGGGCGCTGCGCCGGGCGGCCGGGGCCACCCGGGGGCGGGGCGGCCGGTGCGCGCGACCCCGGGGGCCCGTCGGGTCGGCCACCGCCAGGTCGGGGGCGCGCGCGCGGTCGTGGGCCACGTTGTAGAGCAGGCCGACCGCGAAGAGCTCGACGATGAGCGCCGTGCCGCCGTAGGAGAAGAACGGCAGCGGGACGCCGGTGACCGCCCACCACCCGACCACCGAGGCGACGTTGATCACGGCCTCGACCATGATCCAGGTGGTGATGCCCACGACGATCAGCCGGTGGGTCCCGTGCGCGCTGCGCTGGGCGATGCGCACCGCGGTCACGAGGAAGGCCACGAAGAGGGCGAGGACGCACAGGGTGCCCACCAGCCCGAGCTCCTCGCCGATGACCGTGAAGATGAAGTCGGTGTGCGCGTTGGGCAAGAGCCCGTACTTCTCGCGGCTGTGCCCGAGCCCCAGGCCCGTGAGGCCCCCGGCGCCGAGGCCGATCTTCGACTGGAAGAGCTGGTAGCCGCTGGTGAGCAGGTTGGCGTTGGGGTGCAAGAAGGCGGTGAGGCGCTGGGCCGAGTAGGGCTTGACCTTCATGAAGGCGACGAAGCCCGCGACCGCGACGATGCCCACGGCGACGAAGAACCGTCGCGGCAGGCCGACGATCCACAGCATCACCAGCGCGAGGCAGAACACCACCGACGCCGTCCCGAGGTCCGGCTCGGCGACCACGAGCAGGCCTCCGACCAGGATGGGCCAGCTGAGCGCCAGCACCCGTCGCCAGTCGCCCAACTCGCGGTGGTGGCGCTCGATCAGCCACGCGACGAACAGGATCGTGAAGAGCTTGAAGAGCTCCGAGGGCTGGAGCTGGATCACCTTGAGGTTGAGCCACCGGGTGCCGCCGTTGGACGACGTGCCGACCAGGCGCACCGCCACGAGCAGCCCGACCCCGACGTAGGTGAGGGCCGGCGCGCTCTTGACCAGCCGGTCGAGTCGCACGCGCGCCGCGAGGTAGAACGCGACCCCGCCGAGGGCCAGGTAGGCGACGTCGCGCACCATGATGGCGAACACCGACGTCCCCGCGGCGGCGGCCTCGCCCTCGCTGGCCGACGCCACGAAGATCGTGCCCAAGGTGACCATGGCCGCCGTGATCCCGAGCAGCGCGCGCCCGAGCGCGCCGCCGCGCTCGAAGGGCTTGAGCAGGCGGCCCTCGGACATCAGACCACCCGGGCGATCTTGAGGAAGTCGCCGTAGAAGATCCCGAGCCCGAGCATGGCGAGCAGTCCGGCCAGGATCCAGAAGCGGATGATCACCGTCGTCTCGGGCCAGCCCTTCATCTCGAAGTGGTGGTGGAAGGGGGCGATCTTGAAGATGCGCCGACCGAAGACGCGAAAGCTCACCACCTGCAAGATGACCGACAGCGTCTCGGCGACGAAGAGCCCCCCGATGACGATGAGCAGCAGGTCGAGGTTCATGAGCAGGCAGAGCGCGCCGAGCCCGGTCCCGATGGCGAGCGACCCCGTGTCGCCCATGATGATCCTCGCCGGCGCCGCGTTCCACCACAGGAAGCCCAGGCACGCGCCCACGAGGGCCACGGCCACCAGGCCCAGGTCGAGCGCGGCGTGGAGCCGGTAGATGCTGTAGTGACGGAACTGCCAGTAGCCGATGATCGCGAGGACCCCGAAGCAGAACGTCGCCGACCCGGCCGCGAGGCCGTCGAGCCCGTCGGTCAGGTTCACCGCGTTCGACGTCCCGACCACGACCAAGACCGCGAGCACGAACCACCCCACCGCGCTGAGCCCCCACCCCGGCAGGGAGAAGCGCGTGAAGGAGAGGTCCGTCGAGGTGTGCACCCAGGCCAGCGCCAGTACGGCGAACGCACCGGCAATGACGAGCTGGCCGGCGAACTTGCCGCGCTTGTTGAGGCCCAGGTTGCGCGCGTTGCGCACCCCGATGAGGTCGTCGAGGAACCCCAGGGCGCCCGAGGCCACGGTGACCGCGAGCGCCAGGACGCCGGCCCTCGTGAAGGTGATGGCCGTGCCGACGTGGCCCATGGCGTAGCCGACGGCCGTCGCGCCGACGATCACCACGCCTCCCATGGTGGGCGTGCCCGCCTTGTGCTGGTGGGTGGCCAGGTCCTCCAGGATGCGCTGGCCGATCGAGCGCGCGCGCAAGAAGCGGATCCACAGGGGCGTGAGGAACAGCGCGAGGAGGAAGCCCACTCCCCCGGCCTCCATCAAGCTCAGCATCCACTCACCTCACGTACTCCCGGGCGACCTCGCGGTCGTCGAAGGGCACCACCGTGTCACCCAGGGTCTGGGTCGTCTCGTGCCCCTTGCCGGCCACGACGACGACGTCGCCCGGTCCGGCGGCCTCGATCGCCGCGGCGATGGCCCGACGGCGGTCCACCTCGCGCACGAGCGCGGCGTCGGAACCGATCCCCGCCGCCACGTCGTCCATGATGGCATCCGGCGGCTCCGAGCGGGGGTTGTCCGAGGTCAGGACGACCACGTCGGACCGAGCGGCCACCGCGGCGCCCATCTCGGGCCGCTTGGTGCGGTCGCGGTCGCCCCCGGCGCCAAAGACCGTGACGACCCTCGCCGTCGGCTCGAGCGCCCGCACGTCGTCGAGCAGGCGCGCTAGCCCCTCGGGGGTGTGGGCGTAGTCGACGACGACGGTCACCTCGTGGCCGTGGACGACCTCGAAGCGCCCGGGCACTGGCGCCACCTCGGAAACGGCCCGCGCGAGGTCCGCCTCGTCCAGGCCGAGCGCGGCCGCGACCGCCAGGGCGACGAGCACGTTGTCGACGTTGTAGTCGCCCACGAGCGGCGAGTTCACCAGGTGACCCCGCCAGAAGAAGGTGGAGCCCGACAGCGAGCTGACCACCTCCTCGGCGTCGGCGCGCCCGACCGGGGTCACCGGTAGGACGGTCCGCTCGGCCAGTCGGGCCCCGTAGGGGTCGTCGGTCCAGACGACCGCGCGGCGCGCCCGCTCCGGGGTGAAGAGGGAGGCCTTGGCCTCGAAGTACGCCTCCATCGTCCCGTGGTAGTCGAGGTGCTCGTGGCCGAGGTTGGTGAAGGCGGCTACGCAGAAGAACAGACCCTCGACCCGACGCTGGTCGAGAGCGTGGCTCGACACCTCGAGGGCCACCACCCCGTCGGCGACGGCGGGGTCGAAGCCGTCGACCTCGCGGGCGAGGGCCCGGTAGAGATCGGGGGCCGCCGGCGTGGTGCGCGCGCCGGTGAGGGTCCCGATCGCGCCCGCGTTCCACCCGAGGCGCCGGGCCAGGTCGGCCACGAGCGTCGTCACGGTCGTCTTGCCGTTGGTGCCGGTGACCGCGACCAGCTTCGAGCGCGTCTGGGGCTCGCCGACCACGACCGCGCTGGCGTGGGCGACCAGGGCACCGATCTGGCTCGCCGGCACGATGAGGACCGGCACCGCCACCGGGACCGGCCGGTCGCTCACGACCGCGACCGCGCCACGGGCCACGGCGTCGGCGGCGTGCTCGGCCCCGTGGGCCTGGGTGCCCTGGAGGGCGAAGAAGAGCGTGCCGGGCTCGCAGGCCCGCGAGTCGATCTCGACCCGGGTCACCTCGAGGGCGGCCGTCGCCACGTCGAGGGTGAGGTCGTCGAGGACGTCGCCCAGCTGCATCAGGTCACGTCCGAGGACATCGTGGCCGCCGTGGCCGGCAGGGGGTGCTGGAACACCCCGCTGGAGGGGATCCCGTAGTGGTGCAGGGCGTAGGACATGACCTGCTGGAAGACCGGGGCCGCGACGGTGCCGCCGTAGATGTTGGTCAGCGGTCGCTCCACGACCACGATCATCGACAGCACCGGGTGGTTGGCCGGGGCGAAGCCCACGAAGCTCGCGTAGTAGTCGTTGGTGAGGGTGTCCTTGCCCGGCGTGGGGATCGTCGCGGTGCCGGTCTTGCCGGCGACCTCGTAGCCCGGGATGACGGCGTAGGTGCCGGTGCCGGCCAATACCACTTGCTTGAGCATGTTCACGAGCGTCTGGTCGACCCCCGGCGTGAGCACCGGGCGAGTCGCGCTCGGGGCGGTCGGACGGACGCTCCCGTTGGGCTCGACGAAGCCCCGCACGAGCTTGGGCTCGACGAAGACCCCGTCGTTGGCCACCGTGTTGAAGGCATCGAGCACCTGGATCGCCGGCACCGCGTCGACCTGGCCGATGGGCAGGGCCACCTCGTCGCTCGTGTACCAGTGGGCGGCGTCGACGAGCAGCCCGGGCGTCTCGCCCGGGAAGCCGACGGCCGTCGTCTGGCCGAAGCCGAGCCGCTGGACCTGGGCGAGGAGGCCGGCCTCGCCCACGCGCAGCCCGATCTTGTAGGTGCCGATGTTCGAGGACTGCGCCAGCACCTGGGTCGCCGTGAGGTGGATGAGCCCGTGGTTCTCCGCGTCGTGGAAGACCCGGCCGCCGACGATCACCGAGTTGGGGATGGTGAAGACGGTCCTCGGGGTGATCTTGCCCTCGGAGAGGGCGGCCGAGAAGGTCACCACCTTGAACATCGAGCCGGGCTCGTAGGCCTGGGTGAAGGGGAGGTTGTTGAGGGTCTGCTCGATCCCCGGGACCCCCACGCTCCGGCCCCAGGCCGGCATTGGCCCCAGGATCCCCGCGCGGGTCTTGGTGTTGACCAAGGAGACGTCCGCCAGGACCTGGCCGGTGTGCACGTCCATGACGACCGCCTCGCCCGCGAGGCCGTCGAACTTCTTGAGGTCGAGCGCCATGTCACGCTCGGCGACGTACTGCAGCGACGAGTCGAGGGTCAGCTCGAGGCCCACCCCCGGCGTCGAGCGCTTGATGACCGTCGCGGTCGTCGCCGGCAGCGCGACCCCCGAGGCCGACATGAACTCCCGGGTGATGCCGGTCTGGCCGGCCAGGAGGGACTGGTACTTGTACTCCAGGCCCGCCGTGCCCGCCCCGCTCGCGTTGACCCCGCCGATGACCGCGGTGGCCAGGGTCGGGTCGGGGTAGGCGCGCACCGAGGAGTCCTGCACGACGATCCCCGGGAACGCCAGGCCAGCGATGCGGTGGCCGTCGGCGAGGTCGAGCGCGTTGCTCAGCACGACGTAGCCGTTCTTCTCCGAGAGCTTCGCGGTCAGCGCGGCGACGGGCACGTGCACGAGCGGGCTCAGCGCGGCCGCCTCCTTCGCCGGGTGCGCGATCTGGAAGTCGTCGGCGATCACGAGCGAGGTCGGCTTGGAGATGGCCAGCGTCTGGCCGTTGCGGTCGAAGATGCCCCCGCGCAGCGCCGGGGTCGTGACGTCGACGCGCACCTGGGCGAGCGAGAGCCGGGCGTAGTGCGCGTGGTCGACGACCTGGAGGAAGACCAGCCGCACGCCGAGGGCGACGAAGGCGCCGGCGAGGACCGTGCGCAGCATGACCAGGCGGCGCCCCCCGGGCGGGGTCGGCGACGCCCCACGTGCGCGTGGTCGGGAGTGGGTGGAGGGGTAGTAGGCGGTCACCGCTGCGTCCGAGATGTGACCGGTGCGTATCCGGAGAACCGCGGCAGAGGCAGTGGCGCATCAAGTGACGTAGAGGAGACCTGGGTGATCGTGGTCGGGTAGACGAGGTGGAGCGCCCCGGCGTGGGCGAGCACCTGTCCGGGGCCCGACTGGTTCGTGAGCGAGCCGACCTGCTCGGCGTAGGTCGACTGGGCCTGGAGCAGGTCGCTCTGCAGGGTGTGTATCTCGACCTGGCGGTTGGCCTCGAGCATCGTGCCGACGATGGAGACCGACAGTCCCAGGAGGACGATCACGGCCGAGCGCGTGACCGCCGAGCCCCGACCCAGCCGCACGGCGAGCGCGCGACGGCGTGGGGCGGCAGCCGCCCGGGCCGGCGCGCGCCGGGGCGAGCGCACGCTCGCGCGTCGGCGCTCGGAGCGACGCGGAAGGGTGATGACGCTCACGGCGCCACCTTGCGCGCGGAGCGGAGCCGGGCTGAGCGGGCCCGGGGGTTGCGCGCGACCTCCTCGGGTGTCGCGAGGCGCGCGCCGCGACGGGCGACCTCGACCCGCGCCACCGCCCCGCACACGCAGGGCAGCCCGGGTGGGCACGTGCACCCGCCGGTAGCCGCCTCGTCGAAGAAGGTCTTGACGGCCCGGTCCTCGCCCGAGTGGTACGAGATCACGACCAGCGTCCCACCGACGGCGAGGGCCTCGAGCGCCGCGACCAGACCCCGGGCGAGCTGGCCCTCCTCGTCGTTGACCTCGACGCGCAGCGCCTGGAAGACCCGCGTGGCCACGTGGCCGCGCCGGCGCGCCGCGGGCGGGACCGCGCGCTCCACGGCCGCGACGAGCTCGAAGGTGGTCGAGGGACGCGCCGACACCACGGCGCGCGCGATCGCCCCGGCGAAGCGAGACTCCCCGTGCTCGCGCAGCAGCCGGGCCAGGTCGTGGACGTCGACGTTCGCGAGGTACGCGGCGGCCGTCACCCCGCGCGACGGGTCCATCCGCATGTCGAGGGGGGCGTCGGAGCGGAAGGAGAACCCCCGGCCCCCCTCGTCGAACTGGTGCGACGAGACCCCGAGGTCCATCAGGACCCCGACGATCGGGGCCTCGCCGATGAAGTCACGATGGGCCGCGAGGACCGCCCCGAGGTCGTCGAAGGTCGCCCCGGCTATCCGCACCCGGTCGGCGACGCCGGCCAACCGGCGCGCGGCGGCGGCGCGCGCGTCGGGGTCGCGGTCGATCCCCAGGACGCGCAGGTCCCCGCGCCGCTCGAGGATCGCCAGCGCGTGGCCGCCCCCGCCGAGGGTGGCGTCGACCACCACGCCGGCGGGGACCTCCGCCAGCAGGTCGACGACCTCGCGCGCGAGGACCGGTTCGTGATAGTTGACCTGGGCCATCCGCAGCCTTTCAGTCGCGGCGAGAGACGAGAGGGCGGAGGAGGGTTCCCGCCTCGTCGCCGCGACTGCCAGGCTGCGCGTGGTCCGCGGTCGGTACTGAACTCCCACGCCTCCTCTCACCCGAGTCCCCGCTTGAACGTCGCCTCGGCGGCGTCGACCATCTCGGCGTAGGTCGGCGGGTTCCACAGCTCGATGTGGTCGATCGCCCCCACGACGAGCACCTCGCCCGACAGCTCGGCGTAGTCGCGGATTGCGGGGGGCAGGGCGAAACGGCCCTGCTTGTCGAACTCGACCTCGGAGGAGTTGGCCGACCAGAACCTCATCACGCGCCGCTCGTCGGGCCCCCCCTCGCGGGCGCGCGCGAGGCGCTCGTCCATCTGGCGGGCGAACTCGCTCGGGGTCCACAGGGCGACGCACCCCTCGGTGTTCGGGCTGAGGCTCCCGCCGCGCTCGAAGGCCGCGCGGAACCGCGCGGGCAGGATGAGACGGCCCTTGGCGTCCAGCGAGTGCTGGAACTGGCCCACGAAGCCGAGCATCGCTCTCCTCCCACGGGCCCTCCACTGGCCCCCACTTCGTGCCACCATACACCACTTCCCTCCACCACCCCCCAAATTGTGGGCGTGTTGAGCCCCCGCGAGGGTGGGCGGATGCGCAGAGCCGGGTGGGGATCGGGGTGTGAGTGCGAGGCGGGCTCAGGCGAGCGGGTCGGAGCGCTCGACCCGCCAGGGGCCGTCGACGCGCGTCAGCGCCTCGAGCACCTCCTCGACGCCGGCCGAGAGGCCGAGCGTCGAGACCGTGGCGTGCTCGAGGGAGGCGAACTCCCCCTCGACGCCCGCGAGCACCGGGGCGAGACGGGACTGGGGCGAGGCCGGCAGCACGGTCGAGGCGAAGGCGCCCTCACGGACCCGCCACTGGGTCACCCCCACGGCCTTGAGGCCCCCGACGAACACCTCGCCGGGTCCGCGCCCGGCGAAGCAGACGCCGGGTCGGGTCGGGTCCCCCACGAGCCGGCCCCGATGGACCTCGACCGGCGCGCCCAGGCGCGCCGCGAGGACCCCGGCCCACCGGTCCCCGGCCGCCGCGGCGGTCGCGTGGACGTCGGGGGACCAGCGGGGATCGTCCGCGGGCACCCACCAGTCGACCCACAGGTCGCCGCGGTCGAGCAGGACCAACCCCCCGCCGCCGCGCCGGCGACGCACGACGACCCCTCCGAGCGCGGCGAGGTCGAGGGCGCCGGTCGCCTGCGCGCTCCCCAGCACGACCAGGCGGGCCGTCGTCGTGCGCACGAAGACGGTCGCGACCCCTGTCGCACGCAGCCGGTCGTAGTCGAGCAGCTCGTCGACGGCGAGGCTCACGACGCCCTGGGCAGGTACGGCGCCCACAGCGGATCGGGATCAGGCACGTGACGCCAGCGCCACCAGGGACCCTCGGGGACCCGTGGCTCGAAGTGCATCCGCCAGCCGATCTCCTCGATCAGTCGATCGCCCTTTTCCAGGTTGTGGTGTTTGCAGGCGGCCACGACGTTGAGCCAGTCGTGGCGCCCGCCGCGCGAGCGGGGCACGACGTGGTCGACCGTGTCGGCGTGCTCGAGGCAGTACGCGCAGCGGTAGCTGTCGCGCAGCAGCAGGGCCCGACGGGTCAGCGGCGGGGTCCGCACCCGTGAGGGCAGCCGGACCATCTCGCACAGGCGCACGATCGCCGGGATCTCCACGCTCACCGAGGCCGAGCGCCACACCTGCGGGGCCTCGGGCACGGCCACGGCCTCGGCCCGGCCCCCCAGCACCAGCACCACGGCGCGGCGGTCCGACACCAACTGCAGGGGCTCGTAGGTCGCGTTGAGCAAGAGGACCCGGCCCATGGGTAGAACTTACCGTCGCCCCTTCTGGCTCACGGACCACCGCGCCGCGCGCACGACCTCCTCGACGCCGAGGCGCCCGTCCTCGCGGCCGGTGGCCGTCGCGACGCGGAAGCGCCAGTAGGCGCGCCCGGGGACGGGGAGGAAGGGCCAGTGCCACCACCACCCCCGTCGGCGCAGCCGCCATCCGGCGCGCGCCAGGACGACCGCGTCCCCGGGGTGTCGCCGAAGGTGCTCGGCGAGCCCGCCTACGGGCAGACCCCTCACGGCCGGCCCCGCCACGCGACGGCCGCCGCGCCGAGCAGTGGGCCCGCGGCGCCGAGGGGCGACGGCTCGAGGGCGACGTCGCGCGCGTAGCCCAGGCGCGCGACCTCGCGGGCGCTCGCGGTGGCGCGCTCGAAGAACGCCGCGCCGTAGCCGAGCGCGACCGAGCCCGCCACGAAGCAGCGCACGAAGTCGAGGGTCGCCGCGAGGGCTCCCACGGCCCGCCCGACGAGCTCGGCGGCCCGCGCACGCTCCCCGTCGTCGGCCTCGCGCGCCGGTCGGCCGGTGCGCCGCTCGATCGCCCCCCCGGAGGCCTCCGCCTCCAGGCAGCCCCGCCCCCCGCAGCGACACGGTGCGCCGCCCTCCACGACGACGAGGTGGCCGAGGTGGCCGGCGTTGCCCGTGCGCCCGCCCACGAGGCGCCCGTCGAGGACGAGGCCGCCGCCGACGCCGGTCGAGACCACCATCGATAGGTAGTCGCTCACGCCCTGGGCGGCGCCGAAGCGTCCCTCGCCCAGGGCGAGGGCCCGGGCGTCGCCCTCGACCGCGACCGGCAGGCCGAGCTCGCGCGCGAGCGCGTCGCGCAGAGGGAAGTCGCGCCAGGCCGGGATGTTGAGGGGAGACACCGCCTCGCCCCCGGCCGTCATCGGTCCCGCGCAGCCCACCCCGACCCGGTCGACGCGCGAGCGCTCGAGGTGCGCCGTGGCGAGGCCGCACACGGCGGCGAAGAGGTCCCGGGGGTGCGCGGCGACCTCGAGGCGCCCGACGTCGCCGAGCTCGCCCTGTCGCGTGACGACCGCGACCGCGACCTTCGAGGCCCCGATGTCGATGGCGAGGCACGCGGGCCGCTCGCCCGCCCCCTCGCCGGGGGTCACTCGGTGCGCCGTCGGCGCGAGAGCCACTCGCGCCAGGCGCGCGCGCCCGGGTCCGCGCCGGCGACGGGTTCTCCCCACGGCGATCGCCCCAGGCGGCGGGCGTTGCGCTCCACGACGACGGCCGACACGAACATGAGGGCCACGCCGAGCAGGCCCACCACCACCGAGTGGGAGAAGAACAGGACGAGGACCAGCAGGCCGCCGAGGAAGCCCGCCACGCCCCAGCGGATCCGCCGCCCGGCGTGGGTGACGACCGAGGTCTCCCGCACGCTCTTGACGAACGAGGGGTCGTGCTTGGTGAGGGACTCCTCCAGCTCAGCCAAGATGCGCTGCTCGTGCTCCGAGAGTGGCATCAGGACTCCTCTTCCCTCCCCCTTCGTGGGTACTCTACCGCCGCCCCGTTCTCAGGCGCACGTCGCAACGACCGCGCGGAGGCGCCGTGCGGGTAAAGATGGTCCATCACCGCCCTGGCCCAACCCCTGCGCGTCGCGGCCGTGTGCACCGGCAACATCTGCCGCTCGCCCATGGCCGAGGTGCTGTTGCGCCACCTCGTCGCCGCCGACCCGCTCCTGGTGGGGGCGGTCGAGGTGTCGAGCGCCGGGACGGCGCGCTGGCACGAGGGCGCCGCGATGGACCCCCGCGCCCGTCGGGCGCTCGACCGGGCCGGCCTCACGGGCCCGGGCAGCCCGGCCGCGTACGCCAGCCCCGAGTACCTCTCGGCCCAGGACCTGGTCGTGGTGATGACTCGCGAGCACGTTCACGAGGTGCGCGCGCGCCTCGACGGCGGCGCCACCGACGTGGCCCTGTGGCGGGAACTGGACGCGCCGGGCTCGGGCCTCGAGGTCCCCGACCCCTACTACGGGGACGACGAGGACTTCACGGCGTGCCTGGCGCTGCTCCGTTCAACGGGTCCGGCAGTGACAGCGGAACTTCGTCGGCGACGGGGTGCAGCGTGGTCCGCAGGGCGACCTCCGGGAGCGTGAACGACAGGGCCACGGCCAGCACGCCGATCGGCGCCGACCACCGGTAGACGTCCTGGATGGTCTGGGCGATGGCGTGGACCACCTCGTTGCGCACGAGCGCCGGCAGCCGGCCGATGACCGCCGGGGTCCACGACGAGGCCTTCGCCGGGAGCTGGGCCAGGCCGCTCGGGCCGAGGTCGGCCACGACGTGGCGGGGCAGCTCGTTGGCGTAGAGCGCGCCGAAGACGGCCGTCCCGAACGAGCCGCCGATCGAGCGGAAGAAGTTGGCCCCCGCCGTCGCCGCCCCGATGTCGGAGGGGTGCACGGCGTTCTGGACGACGGTGACGAGCAGCTGCATCACCAGACCGAGCCCGATCCCGAGGACCACCATGTAGAGGCTCAGCATCACGTTGGAGGTCGCCTCCGTGACGACGCCGAGCAGTCCGAGCCCGACGGTCATGACCGCGGTGCCCACGATGGGAAACGGGCGGTAGCGCCAGCCCTTCGAGACCAGCGCGCCCGAGGCGATGGACGCGCCGAAGAGCCCGACCATGAGCGGCAGCAGCCGGACCCCCGAGGCCGTCGGCGAGACGCCCCGGACGAGCTGGAGGAAGACGGGGAGGTACGTGAGCGCCCCGAACATCGAGAAGCCGACGACGAAGCCGATGGCCGAGGACGACGAGAAGACGCGGTTCGCGAAGAGCTTGAGGGGCAGGATCGGCTCGATCGCGCGGCGCTCGAGCCAGACGAAGACCGCGGCCGCGACGACCCCCACGGCCACCAGGGCCATCGACGGCGTGCCCAGCCAGGCGAGCGAGGTGCCCCCGAGCGAGGTGAACAGGATCAGCGCCGAGCTCGAGACCGCGAGGGCGAAGAAGCCGCCGTAGTCGATGTCGTGGCTCACCCGCGTCGTCGTCTTGGGCAGGACCGCGGCGGTCACCACGAGGGCGAGGATGCCCACCGGCAGGTTGACGAAGAAGATCCACCGCCACGACCAGTACTCGACGATGACCCCGCCGAGCAGCGGCCCGAAGACCGTCGCGGCCCCGAAGACGGCCCCGAAGAACCCCGCGTAGCGGCCCCGCTCGCGGGGCGACACCACGTCGGCGATGATCGCCTGCGCCTCGATCATGAGCCCACCGCCCCCGAGCCCCTGCAGCGAGCGGAAGACGATCAACTCGACCATCGAGTGGGCCAGCCCGCAGAGCATCGAGCCGACGACGAAGATGACGATCGAGTACTGGAAAAAGTTCTTGCGGCCGTAGAGGTCGCCGAGCTTGCCCCACAGCGGTGTGCTCACCGTCGTGGCGAGCAGGTACCCCGTGACCACCCAGCTGATCCGGCTGGCCCCGTGGAGGTCGCCGACGATCGTGGGCAGCGCCGTCGAGACGATCGTCGAGTCGAGCGCCGAGAGCAGCATCCCCAGCATCAGCGCGCCAAAGATCACGTACAGCTCGCGCTTGCTCACCGCTCGGCTGGCGCTCGGCCCGCTGGACATGGTCTCCTCGTCGTGTCGGCCCCGGGGGGCGGGTGGGCCAACGCTATCGGGCCCACGCGCGCACCGGCGCGTCGGTAGCCTCGAGTCCATGGCCTCGCTCGCGCGCCGTCTGTCGCGCGCGGCGCGTCGCGAGTACGCCTCCGCGCTCACCCTCACCGTGGGCGTCGCGGCCGCCCTGGTGTGGTCGGCCGTCTCGCCCTCGACCTACTTCGCCCTCGACTCCGACCACGTCGCCTGGCGCCTCGCCGACTTCTTGGACGTCGGGACCGCGCACGACCTCGTCGTCAACGGCCTGATGGTCGTGTTCTTCGCGGCCGTGGGGCTCGAGCTCTCCCGGGAGCTGACCCGCGGCGTGCTCACCACGCGCGCCCACGCCGTGTCGCCGGTCGTCGGCGCCCTCGGCGGGATGGCCGCGACCGCCCTCTCCTCAGTCGCCCTGGGCCACCTGCTCGGGCGCGGTGCGCTGGTGCGGGGCTGGGGCGTGCCGATGGCGACCGACGTCGCCTTCTCCCTCGGCGTGGTCGCCCTCGTCGGCCGGCGCCTCCCCCCGGCCCTGCGGACCTTCCTCCTCACCCTCGCCATCGCCGACGACGTGGCGAGCGTCGTGGTGCTCACCGTGACCGGGACCACCCACCCGCGCCCGGCCGGGCTCGCGGTGCTCGCCGTCGTCGTCGTCGCCGGCACGCCCCTCGTGCGTCGGCTCGACCGCCCGGGGCCGGCGGCCGCCCTCCTCGGGGCGACCTGGCTCGGCTTCGCCTGGGCCAACGTCGACCCCGCCCTCGCCGGCGTGCTCGCGGGGGGCCTCATCAACACCGGCTCGCTGTGGTGCGACCGGCTGGAGCAGCGCACCACCCTCCTCTCGGCGACGTTCGTCCTGCCCCTGTTCGCCTTCGTCGCCGGAGGGGTCGCCTGGCGAGACCTCTCCGGGGCCACGACGCTCTCGCTCGTGCTCGCGACGGTCGCGATCCGGCTGGTGGGCAAGGTGGTGGGCATCACCGGCGGGGTGGGCCTCGCCCGACTCGCCGGCTACCTCCCCCACCCCTCGCTCTCGACGCGCCTCGTCGTCGAGGTGGCCGTGGTCTGCGCGATCGGCTTCACGGTGCCACTGCTCTTCGCCGGGACCCTCTTCGGCTCGGCGAGCCCCACCTACGCCGCGTTGGACCTCGGCCTGCTCGCGAGCTCGGTGGTGGCGGCGCTGCTCGGGGCGTGGCTCCTGCGCCGGTCCGCCCGCTCGCTAGGTTGAGTCCGTGCGCACACGTCTGACCGACCTGCTGGGCGTCGAGCACCCCGTGATGCTCGCCGGCATGGGCGGGGTCGCCTACAGCGCCCTCACCGCCGCCGTCTCCGAGGCCGGGGGCTTCGGCTGCCTCGGGGCCTCGACGATGTCGACGGGCCAGCTGCGCGACGAGATCGCCCTGACGCGCGCCGCGACGGCCCGGCCCTTCGGGGTGGACCTGCTCACCGCCTTCGCCGACACCCTCGTCGCCCAGACCGAGGTCGCCCTCGAGGGCGGGGCCCGCGCCCTCGTCGCCGGCCTCGGCGTGCCCTCGCGCGTGGTCGACCTGTGCCACCGCCACGACGTCCTGGTCGTCTCGCTCTGCGGCAAGGTCGAGCACGCGCGCCGGGCGATCGACGCCGGGTGCGACCTCGTCGTGGCCCAGGGCACCGAGGCCGGCGGCCACACCGGGGCGGTCGCGACCATGGTGCTCGTGCCCCTCGTCGTCGACGCCGTCGACGGGCGCGTCCCGGTCGTCGCGGCCGGTGGGGTGGCCGACGGCCGCGGGCTCGCCGCGGCGCTGGCCCTGGGCGCCGACGGTGTGTGGGTCGGCACCCGCTTCATCGCCACGCCCGAGGCGCGCGCCCTGCCCGGCTACCACGACCGGATCCTGGCGGCGGCCGAGGACGCGACCGTCGTCTCGCGCGCCTTCACGGGCAAGACCATGCGGGTGCTGCGCAACGCCACGACCGAGCGCTACGAGAGGGACCCCGCCTCGCTGCGCCCCTTCCCCGAGCAGCTCGGGGTCGCCCTGGGCGAGGGGACGTTCCACCTCGGGGGCGACGAGACCACGCCCGGGGTCGACCCGGAGCGCGAGGGCTACCCGGCCGGCCAGGTGGTCGGCGCGATCGACGAGGTGGTGCCGGCGGCGCGCATCGTCACCGACATGGTGGAAGAGGCCGAGGAGATCCTCGCGCGCCTCGGCGCCTAGAGGGCACCGAGGCCGACGGGGCAGCTCACGCCGGTGCCGGCGATCCCGCAGTAGCCGTCGGGGTTCGCCTCGAGGTACTGCTGGTGGTACTCCTCGGCCAGGTAGAACGGACCGGCCGGGGCGATCTCGGTCGTGAGCGCCCCGTAGCCGGCGCCGGCCAGGCGCTCGCCGTAGGCGGCGGCCATCTCGCGCGCGACCGCCTCCTGGGCGGCGTCGAGGACGAAGAGCGCGCTGCGGTACTGGGTGCCCACGTCGTTGCCCTGGCGATAGCCCTGGGTGGGGTCGTGGTTCTCGAAGAACGTGCGCACGACGTCGCGGTAGCTCAGCCGCGCCGGGTCGAAGACGACGCGCACGACCTCGGCGTGGCCGGTCTCACCGGTGCAGACCTCGCGGTACGTCGGGTTCGGGGTGTAGCCGCCCTGGTAGCCCACGGCCGTGGCGAGCACGCCGTCGAGCCGGTAGAAGAGCCGCTCGGCGCCCCAGAAGCAGCCCATCGCCACGTAGGCGACCTCGGCTCCGTCGGGGACCTCGGTCAGCGAGGTCCCGAGCACCAGGTGGGGGCGCGCGACGACGAGGGCGTCGTCGCGACCGGGGAGGGCCTCGTCCGGCCCGATCATCACGGCTCGCTTGAACATGCGCCCACCCTAGGGGAGCCGGCGCGCCACGCGCCGGGGCCCCTGGCTAGGCTCAAGGCTCCCGTCATGATCGCGATCGAGCACCTCACCAAGCGGTATCGCAAGACGGTGGCGGTGGACGACCTCGACCTCGTCATCCAGCCCGGGGTCGTCACCGGCTTCCTCGGCCCCAACGGCTCGGGCAAGTCCACCACCATGAGGGTCATCATGGGCCTCGACCGGCCGACCCGGGGGCGCGCCACCGTGAACGGCCGGCCCTACCACGACCTGCGCGACCCGCTGCGCGAGGTCGGGGCGCTGCTCGAGGCCAAGGCCGTGAACCCCGGGCGCAGCGCGCGCAACCACCTGCGGGCGCTGGCCGCCTCCAACAAGATCCCCTTCTCGCGCGTGGACGAGGTCCTCGAGTTCGTGGGCCTGGCGAGCGTCGCCACCAAGCGGGTCGGCGACTTCTCCCTCGGCATGGGCCAGCGGCTCGGGATCGCCGCCGCCCTGCTCGGCGACCCGGGGGTCCTGCTCTTCGACGAGCCGGTGAACGGGCTCGACCCCGAGGGCATCCGCTGGATCCGCGACCTCTTCCGCTCCCTCGCCGCCGAGGGCCGCACCGTCTTCGTCTCCAGCCACCTCATGAGCGAGATGGCCGTCACCGCCGACCAGATAATCGTGATCGGCAAGGGCCACCTCATCACCCAGGGCTCGGTGGGCGACCTCACCGCCGCGGCGAAGGGCTCGGTCGTGGTGCGCGGCAACGACCGCGAGCGCCTCGAACGGGCCCTGCGCGCCGCGGGCGCCACCGTGGAGGTGGCCAACGACGAGGCCCTGCGCGTGGGCGGGCTCTCCGCCGAGGCGGTGGGCCAGCTCGCCTTCGACCACGGGGTGGTGCTCTTCGAGCTGACCCCGGAGCGGGCGTCGCTCGAGGAGGTCTACATGGCGCTCACGGCCGGCGCGGTCGAGTACGGATCGGGGGCGTCGTGAGCGCGCACCCCACCCTGGCCTCGGTGGTCCGATCGGAGTGGATCAAGTTCCGCTCGGTGCGCTCGACGATCATGGGCGTGGCGATCACCTTCGTGCTCACCATCGGCATCGGCGCCCTCATCACCGCGTCGATCCGCACCCACTGGACCTCGCACCCCGAGGCCCACCTCGGCTTCGACCCGGTCACGACGAGCCTCGGCGGCACGCTCTTCGCCCAGTTCGCCGTCGGGGTCATCGGCGCGCTCTTTGTCACCTCGGAGTACTCCTCGGGCTCGATCCGCGCCACCCTGGCCGCCACCCCGCGACGGGTCGAGGTCGCCACCGCCAAGCTGGTCGTGCTCGTGGTGTCGCTCCTGCTCGTGAGCGAGGTGGCGGTCCTCGTCACGTTCCTCATGGGCCAGGCCATCTACTCCGGGGTCGTGCCCACGGCGTCGCTGTCGAACCCCACGGTCCTGCGGGCCGTGCTCTTCGGCGGCCTCTACCTCACCCTGCTCGGGGTCGTGGGGATGGCGCTCGGCTGGCTGCTGCGACAGAGCGCCGCGTGCATCAGCGTCTTCACCTCGCTGATCCTGGTGCTGCCGATCGTGACGTTCCTCCTCCCCTCGAGCTGGCAGAACGCCATCGGCCGCTTCGAGCCCTCGACGCTCGGCCAGTCCATGGAGTCGGTCTCGCCCCCGGCCCACGCCTTCGGCGCGGGCGGCGCCCTGGTCGTCTTGACCCTCTACGCGGTCGTGCTGATGGTGGCCGCCGCGACCGTCCTCACCCGCCGCGACGCCTAGACACGGGGCCGGCACGGTCCTAGGGTGAGGCGATGGACCTTCGCGAGGCGTTGCGGACGACCGGGTCGATCCGCCGCTTCGCCGAGCGCCCCGTCGACGACGCGATCGTGCACGAAATCCTCGACGACGCGCGCTTCGCGCCCTCGGGCGGCAACCGCCAGGCGTGGCGCGTCGTCGTCGTGCGGGACCCGGCGCTGAAGGCGGCCGTCGGCGAGGCGTACCTCGACGCGTGGCACGACTACGTCGCCCACGTGCTGGCCGGGCTCATCCCCTTCTCCCCGCTCGCGAGCGACGCCGACCGCCACGCCGCGGCGACCCAGCGCGCCCACGCCGAGGCCGCCTCCAAGCCCGACGGCTTCGCCGAGACCCTGGGGCGCGCCCCGGCGATGCTGGTGGTCGCCGCCGACCTCACGTGCCTGGCCGCCACCGACCGCGACCTCGAGCGCTACGGCCTGGTCGGCGGCGCCTCGGTCTACCCCTTCGTGTGGAGTCTGCTGCTCGCGGCGCGCGAGCGCGACCTCGGCGGGGTCATCACGACGGTGGGCACCCGCAACGAGCCGACCCTGCGGGCGATCCTGCACCTGCCCGCGACGATGGCGGTGGCGGCCGTCGTGGTGCTCGGCTACCCCGAGCACCGTCACACCCGGCTGAGCCGCCACCGCGTCGAGGAGTTCGCCACCGTGGACCACTTCGACGGCCCCGCCCTCTCGGCGGGGCCGGGCTGAGCGGCCCTAGACCAGCGCGGGGCGCAGGTCGCTCGGCCAGTTGCCGAGCCGCTCGGGCGAGAGCAGCAGGTCGGTCCCCTCGCGACGCAGGTGGCGCTGGCGCCAGACCAGCTGGGTCTGCGCGGCGGCGAGGACCCGATCCACGTCGTCGCACTCGGTGCGCCAGCTCGGGTCCGCCGCCAGGTCGAAGCAGCGGTACGACCCGTCCCCGAACTGCACGTAGGCGAGGTCCTCGGTGAGGGTCACCGCGAGGTTGCGCTGGGCGAGGACCTCGGCCGGCGGCGCGTGGCCCCCCAGGAGCAGCAGGTACCGGCTGTCCCACTCGTAGTGGGCGGCGCCGCGCCACTCGACCTCGCGCCCCTCGAGCAGCGGGGCGAGAGAGCGACCGTCGCACTGGGCCGGCGCCTCGAGGCCGAGGCTCTCGGCCAGGGTGGCGAGCAGGTCGACGTTCTCGGTGAAGCGCTCGACCACCCGGGGGACGAGGCGCGGGTCCCGCCACAGCCCGATGATGTGGTAGCTCTCGGGGAAGAAGCCGAGCTTCTCCTTGAGGCCGTGGTCGCCCAGCTGGTCGCCGTGGTCCGAGGTCACCACCACGAGCGTCTCGCCCCACTCGCCCCGGGCCTCGATCGCCTCGACCACCCGGCCCAGCTGGGCGTCCACCTCGCTCACCATGCCGTAGTACTGGGCCCGCAGGCGCGCGACGGCGCCCGGGTCGGTGGCCGCGACCAGCGGCCAGGTGAGGGCCGCCCGGTGCAGCGGGTGCTGGGCGCCGGCCGCCACCGGGGCGATCGCCGGGGGGACGTCACGGGGGTCGTAGAGGCGCGAGTACTCGCCCGCCGCGGCGTAGGGCGGGTGGGGCCGCAGGTAGCTCAGGTGGGCGAACCAGCCGGGCTCCTGGCGGTCGAGCCACCCGAGGAAGCGGTCGGTGAGAAAGGCGCTGAGGGAGTGCTCGGCCGGCCGGGAGGGCTCGTCGAGGACCGACTCCTCCCAGCCGCTCGCCACGTCGTAGCCGAGGGCGCGCAGGTGCTGGATGTAGCCGGCCTGGGAGTTCGGCAGGTAGAGCCCGACCGAGAAGCCCGGGAGCACCCCGTCGTAGTCGTCGAGGCGCGGGTCGTCCGGCCCGATCGCCTCGACGGGGTCGACCCCCTGGTCGGTGTAGCCGAAGAGGGTCGGATCGTAGCCGGCGCGCCGGGCCACGCGCGCGAGGTTGTCGAGGCGTCGGTCCAGCGGCGTGCCGTTGGCGACGACCCGGTTGTTCATCTGGTACGTGCCGGTGTAGAGCGCCGCCCGGCCGGGCGAGCACGGGGCCGCCTGGGAGTAGTGACGGGTGAGGCGCGCGCCCTCGCGGGCGAGTCGGTCGAGGGTCGGGGTGGTGACGAGGGGATGGCCCGCGGCGCCGTAGCTGTCGGCCCGGAACTGGTCGAGCGTGACGAACAGGACGTTCACGAGGGGGTCCGCACGAGTCGGCCCACGTGGGCGGCCAGGTCGTCGATGATCGCCAGGGCGCTCGGGACGACCCCGCCGTAGCGGATGAAGCCGTGGACCATGCCCTTGGCCTCGAGCAGCTCGACGGGCACCCCGAAGTGCTCGAGGAGTCCGGCGTAGGCCACCGCCTCGTCGCGCAGCGGGTCGCACTCGGCCACCACGAGGATCGCCGGCGCCACGCCGGCCAGGTCGCCGCAGAGCAGGGGGCTGACCCGCCAGTCGGTGGGGTCGGCGCCCCCGAGGTAGCGGCGGTAGTCGCGCGCGAGCTGGTCGAGCTCGAGGAGGTAGCCCGAGCCGTAGCGGTGCGCCGACTCGGTCATCACCTCGGGGCCGAGCGTCGGGTACAAGAGGACCTGCCCGGCGAGCTCGACGTCGTCGCGCACGAGCCGGCTCGCCACCGTGATGAGGTTGGCGCCGGCCGAGTCGCCCATGAGCAGGATCCGGTCGTCGGGCCGGCCCACCTCGTCGCGGTGGGCCGCGACGTGGGCGACGGCGTCCACGACGTCCTCGAGCGCCGCCGGGAAGGGGTGCTCGGGGGCGAGGCGGTAGTCGAGGGCCAGGATGCGCCGGCGCAGGTCGCTCGACAGGCGCCGGCAGAGCCAGTCGTGCGAGTCGAGGTCGCCCACCACGAACGAGCCCCCGTGGGCGTAGAGCACGACGGCCCCGGGAGCCTCGTCGACGGGCACGTAGAGTCGGGCCCCCAGGCGGCGGTCGACCAGGTCGAGGCTGCGCTCTTCGACCAGCGCCATCGGCGCGGGGTCCCGACCGAGGTCCACCAGGTCGGCGCGGAACTGGTGGCGCCGCTCCTCGAGGGTCAGGGCCTCGGGGTCGGGCGCCGACGCGGCGCGCGCCTCGGCGAGGAGCCGCTCGATCGCCGGGTCCAGCCCCACGTCGGGTCAGCCTAGACGGGCGCGGCGCGCGCGCCCCGCGCGCCGCCACGCGCGCTCGAGCCGGTAGAGCGCGGCGAGGTCGCCGCCGCCGGGGCGGTCCGCGGGCTCGAACCGCTGGCCCTCGCCGGGGCGCGCGGCGAGCTCGTCGAGCGTTGCGCGCCCCAGGGCGAGGGCGCACAGGTGGCCCACCCCGCGCAGCGGGGCCACCCGGGGCTCGGGAGGGCGCACGACCTCGCGCCCCGTCGCGTCGGCCACCATCTGGCACCACAGCGCCGACTCGGCCCCGCCCCCGACGAGGGTCACCGGCTCGAGCCGGCGGCCCACGAAGCGCTCGACGTGGGAGAAGAGCCACGCCACGTTGGCCGCCACCCCCTCCATGACCGCGCGCACGAGGTCGGCGCGGCCGGTGGCCACCCCGAGCCCCGTGATGAGGGCCCGCAGCCCCTTGTCCTCGACCGGCGAGCGCTCCCCGGCCAGCCAGGGCCCCACGCGCACGCCGTTCGCGCCGGGCGGCGCGCTCGCCGCCAGCGCCGTCAGCTCCTCGTAGGACGCCCCGGGCCAGAGCAGGTCGCGGCACCACTCGAGCGCGCGGGCCCCGGTCTCTTGGTTGTCGATCACGAGGTAGCGCCCGTCGCCCAGGCCCGGGACGGTGGCGATGGAGTGCACGACGTCGGTCTTCTTCCTCGGGACCGGGCAGCTCACCCAGGCGGTCGTCGAGAGCGCCGCGTGCGCCTGGTACGGGCCGACCGCGCGCGCGCCGAGGGCGGCGGCGTGCAGGTCGGGCACGGCGCCCACGACCGGGGTCCCCTCGCGCAGGCCGAGCGCGTCGGCCGCGGGGGCGCTCAGTCCCCCGACGATCGAGCCGGTGGCCACGAGCGGTGGGAGCCTCTCACCGGGCAGGCCCGACAGGCGCACGAGTCGCGCGTCGTAGCCGACCCTCGCGAGGTCCCGGTTGTCGGTCAGCCACAGCGCCAGGCGCGACGCCGGCGACCCGGTGGCCACCCCGGTCATGCGGGCCGTCAGGTAGTCGATCGGCTCCATGTACCAGCGGGTCCTCGCCGCGACCTCGGGCCGCTCGCGCTCGAGGTAGAGGATCTGGCCGAGGGGGTCGCCCGCCGAGACCGACGGGGCCCCGGCGCTGCGCCGAACGAAGGCCGCCACCTTGAGCGGCGCGTAGCCCATCACCGGCCCACCCAGGACCGAGCGCGCGTGGGCCACGCCGCGGGTGTCGAGCCAGGTCAGGCACTCCCCGACCGGCGTGGCGCGCTCGTCGACCGGCACCGTGGAGCCGTACTGGCCGGTCACCCCGACCGCGACCACCCGCGCGGCGCCGACGGCCGCCACCAGCCGACGCGATGCCGCCCCGATGAGCCGCCACCACTCCTCGGGGTCCTGGGTCGCGGCCCCCGTCGCGTCCACGTGGGTCGCCACCGCGTGGATCTCGACGCCCACGATCTCGCCCTCGAGGGTCACCAGGGCGACCTTCGGCCCGCCCGTGCCGAGGTCGACCGCGAGGCAGAGGTCGCTCACGGGCCCGGGGGCACCGCGAGCTGCTCGTCCATCATCTCGGCCATGACGGCCCGGATGAACTCGTCGGCCTCGTCCGACCACCCGCCGGCCACCCCACCGTAGATCGCCCCCGAGCGGGCCGGCTCGTCGCGGTGGGCCTGGGCGTAGGCGACGGCGTCGGCCAGGTCCTCGCGCCAGCGCTCGACGACCCCGGGCTGGGTCTGGGGGCGGGTGACCGCCATGTGCAGCGCGTTGGGGTACTGCTGCCCGTTGAGCCGCCACCCCCGGGTGCGCAGGAAGTCGTTGACGTGGTACACGTCGAACTCCTCAGAAGTGAACGAGAAGAGGAAGGTCGGCTCGCCCATCACCCGCAGCGACGGGTGGGACTCGACGGCCGCGCGCATGGCGCGCGCCGTGTCGAAGATCGCGCGGGCGTAGCGCCGGTACCCCGAGCGGCCGAGGTGGACCATGGCCGCCCAGGTCGCGGCGAGCAGGCCGCCCGAGCGCGACCCCTCCACGCCCGGCGAGCAGTACTTCCCCCCGGACCAGTCGGTCTGGTAGAAGTACTGGCTGTCGCGCAGCGCCGTGTCGGCGAAGCAGAGCACGCTCGTCCCCTTGAGCGCGTAGCCGTACTTGTGGGTATCGGCCGAGACCGTGGTGACCCCGGGGACCGCGAAGTCGAACGGCGCGACGGGCTCACCCAGCTCGCGCCCGAACGGGAGGATGAAGCCACCCAGGCAGCCGTCCACGTGCAGGCCGACCCCGTGCTCGAGCGCCAGGGCACCGAGCTCGGGGATGGGGTCGATGGTGCCGTAGCCGTAGTTGGTCGCCGAGCCGACGAGCGCGACGGTGTCGCCGTCGATGTGCTCGGCCACCCAGTCGAGGTCGACGCGCGTGGTCACCGGGTCGACGGGCGCCACGCGGACCTCGACGCCGAAGAGGTGGCCGGCCTTGGTGAAGGCCGGGTGGGCCGTCTCGGGCTTGATGAGGTTGGGCCGGCGCGTGCGGGCGGCGTTGGCGTCCCGGTAGGCCAGCACGGCGTGGGCGATCGACCCGCTCCCCCCCGAGGTCACCAGCCCGCCGGGCCGCCCCGGGAGCGAGCCGCCCCCCAGCAGGTCCAGTGTCATCGCGATGACCTCCGCCTCGAACTTGGTCGCGCTCGGGCACATGTCGCGCTGGAGGACGTTGACGTGGCTGAAGTGGGCGAAGGCCCGGTTCAAGAAGTCGTAGTGGTCGTGGTCCCCGCAGTACATGGTGCCCGAGCACTGGCCCGACTCCCAGGTGGGGTCCTCGGCGGCGGCCATCGCCGCGAGCTCGCCCAGCACGGCGTCGCGCTCGACGCCCTGCTCGGGCAGCCGGCGGTGGACCTCGAATCGATCGGCGTAGGGGTAGGTCACGTCTCCTCCTCGTGGCGTCCGAAGCGCCCTCGATGGATCACCTCGCGGGCCGGCCGACGGCGCGCCGCCACCGACGGGTCCTGGGGGCCCAGGTCGACCGCGCGGTAGCCGACCGTGACCGCGCCGATCGGCGTGTAGGCGTCGGGCACGCCGAAGTCGGCGCGCAGGGGCGCCAGGTTCTCCGGGGCGACGCCGAAGAAGCACGCCCCCAGCCCCTCGTCGACCGCGCTGAGCAGCATCAAGAGGGTGGCCATGGCCGCATCGAGGTGCCAGTACGGCACGGGCCAGCGGGCCTCGTCCCGGTCCGTCCAGCCCTTGTCGGGCCGGGCGTAGCGCTCGAGGTAGGCGTCGCGGTGCGACAGGGGCACCACGACGAGCGGCGCGTTCTGGATCCGTGGCGTGGCCTGCACCCTCGCCGGCACGTGGCGCCAGAACCGGCGCCGGTCGTCGGCGTCGGTGAGCATCAGGAACGCCCACCCCTGGGAGAAGCCGGCCGAGGGCGCCCGCAGGGCGCTCGCCACCACGCGCTCGGCGACCACAGGGGGGAGGGGACGGTCCTCGTACTCGCGCACCATGCGCCGTCGGCGCACGACGTCGGCGAACTCCATCGGGTCATGGTACCGACGCCCGGCGCCGCGCCGGGGCTAGAGGACCTTGGAGAGGAAGTTCTGGAGACGGGGGGACGTCGGGTGGGTCAGCACCTCGCGCGGGTCCCCCCACTCCTCGATGACCCCGGCGTCGAGGAAGTAGACGGTGTTGGCGACTTCGCGCGCGAAGCCCATCTCGTGGGTGACCACGATCATCGTCATGCCCGAGCGCGCGAGGTCGCGCATCACGTCGAGCACCTCGCCGACCAGCTCGGGGTCGAGGGCGCTGGTGGGCTCGTCGAAGAGCATGAGCTTGGGGTCCATGGCCAGGGCCCGGGCGATCGCGACCCGTTGCTGCTGGCCGCCCGAGAGCTGAGCCGGGTAGTAGCCGTCGCGTCCGGCGAGGCCGACCCGCTCCAGCAGTTCCCGGGCCCGAGCCCGCGCGGCGTCCTCCTTCACCTTGAGGACCCTCACCTGGCCGATGGTGATGTTCTCGAGGACTGTCAGGTGCTGGAAGAGGTTGAAGCGCTGGAAGACCATGCCGATGCGCGCGCGCTCGGCGCAGATCTGCTTGTCGTTGCGCTCGTAGAGCTTGCCGTTGCGCAACTCGTAGCCGACCAGCTGGCCGTCGACGAGCAGCTCGCCCGCGTCGTGCTTCTCGAGGTGGTTGATGCAGCGCAGGAACGTGCTCTTGCCCGACCCCGAGGGGCCGATGAGGCAGGCCACCTCGGCGCGGCCGACCTTGAGGTCGACGCCCTTGAGGACCTCGACCCCGGCGAAGTGCTTGCGCACGCCGATGGCCTCGACCATGAGCGCCGGGGTCTCGGTCATCGCTCCAGCGCGCCGGCCACGCCCCGGCGGGTGGGGAACCTCGCGACGATGCCCGCGAGGTCGTGGCGCATCCGCTGCAGCGGCGTCGGGGGCGGCGTGCGCAGCGCCCCGCGGGCGAAGTAGCGCTCCAGGTAGAACTGGCCGATCGAGAGGACGGTCGTCACCAGGAGGTACCAGAGGCTCGCCGTCAGCAGCAGGGGCATGATCTCGTAGTTGGCCGAGTAGATGTTGGTCGCCGCCCCCAGGAGCTCGATGACGCTGATCACGCTGGCCAGCGACGACGTCTTCAGCATCGAGATCACCTCGTTGCCCGTGGGCGGGATGATCACCCGCATGGCCTGGGGCATGACCACGTAGCGCAGGGTCTGACGACGCACCATCCCGATCGAGGTCGCCGCCTCGACCTGGCCCTCGTCCACCGAGAGCAGCCCGGCGCGGGCGATCTCGGACATGTAGGCCGCCTCGTTCAGCCCGAGGGCGATGCACGCCGCCTCCAGGGCCGTGAAGGTCGTGCTCGTGTGCAGGGCGAGGAAGGAGACGTGGGTGAAGGGGATACCCAGGCTGACCCGGGGGTAGAGGATCGCGATGTTGTACCAGACGAGCAGCTGGACCAGCACCGGGGTCCCCCGGAAGAACCAGGTGTAGGTCCACGCCGAGCCCGACAGGACCCGGTTCGGCGAGAGCCGCATAACGGCCAGGACCATGCCGAGCACGATCCCCACCGCCATCGCGATGACCGTGAGCTCGAGGGTGATGAGCAGGCCGTGGAGGATCTCGCTGGTCGTGAAGTAGCGGAAGACGATGTCCCACGAGAAGCGCCACTCGGTGACGGCGTGGCAGACCCGCGACGCCCCCACCCCCTGGCACGACCGCTGGCCCGTGGGCAGGCGCGACAGGAGGGTGTGGACGATCATCGCGACGACGACCAGCGCCGCCGCGACCCCGACCCACCGCCCGACGTGACGGACGGGGACGACCTTTATCGAGCCGTCCCCGTCCGTGCTCACGTCTGTCGTCGGTTGTTCAGTTCAGTGCGACTCAGCCCGCCGCGCCGTTGATGACGACCTTGCTCGCGGGCAGGCCGCCCTGAGTGACGCCCCAGTGGGCCAGGATCGCGTGGTACACCCCGCTGGCGATCAGGGCCTTGATGGCGGCCTGGGTCGCCAGGGCCATCTTGTGTCCGGTCGCGGTCTTGGGGAAGGCGATGCCGTAGGGGGCGACGTTGATGGCGCTACCCACGTTCTCGAACTTGCCCTTGTTGGTCGCGACGATGTAGGTCGCGATCTGGCTGTCGGCGAAGCCCACGTTCGCCTGGCCCGACAGGACGGCCAGGTTGGCGCCGGTCTGGGTCGGGAAGGTGAGCACGACCGCCTTCTTCGAGGCGGGGCACGACTTCGCGGCCGTCTGCGCGTCGGTCTGCTCGACGGTGCCCGTCTCCACGGCGATCTTCAGCCCGCAGAAGCTCTTGAGCCCCGTGAAGCTGACCTTCTCGCCCTTCTTCGCGTAGACGCCCTCACCGGCCTGGAAGTAGTCGACGAAGTAGACCTGCTTCTCGCGCGTGGTGTTGTCGGTGAACGAGGAGTTGCCGATCTGGTAGCGCCCGCCCTTGATGCCCGCGAGGATGCTGTCGAAGGTGACGTTGTTCTCCTTGATCTTCACGCCGAGGGTCGTGGCGATGGCGTTCATGAGGTCCACGTCGAAGCCGATCATCGTCGTGCCCTGCATCGACTCGTCCGGCGGGTACGTCGCGTCCGTGGCGACCTGCAGGACCGCCTTCTTGTAGGGCGCGGGGACCAGCTTGGCGGCGGCCGCGTTGTACTTCGCCCCGAAGGTTGACGCGCCCGCCACGACGCCGGTGGACAGCACCAGCGCTCCGGCGCCGACGACCACCGCCACGTGACGGAATAGTGACTTTCGCTGCATGACTCTCCTCACAAGCGTCCGGCGCCCCCCGGCGCCTGGTCCTCATTGATACCAGATGCCCGTGGGCGCCTACCCCTCGGCCCTGGTGGGGCCCGGGGTTCCGGGATGGGACCGCCCTCCCGGTGCGCCCCGGCCCGCCCGGGGGTACCCTTCGGCCGTATCCAGCGAGGAGGTGCGCGATGCGACTGGTCGACAAGGTGAAAGAGCAGGCCGCGGCGGCGGCCAAGGGCGCGAAGGAGGCGGCCTCCAAGGGCCAGGCCAAGGTCGAGGAGATCCAGGCCAAGCGGGCCGCGGACGCGACCCTGCGCGAGCTCGGCCTGGTCGTCTACCTCCAGAGGGTGGGTCGGGCCGGCGATGACGCCGAGTCACGGATCAGCGGGCTCGTCGAGACGCTCCGGGACCACGAGGCCGAGAACGGCGACCTCGGCCCGGACGACTGAGAACCGGGGGACGACGGCCGCGGCCGCCGCGAGTGGCGGCGGGGCATCTGGAGCGGACGACCGGGCTCGAACCGGCGACCTCGACCTTGGCAAGGTCGCGCTCTACCAACTGAGCTACGTCCGCGAGGTGACCCCAGTGTAGCCGACCGCTCCGGGGCCGCCAGCCCGCTAGCGACCCGTGCTGCCGAAGCCCGCCGCGCCGCGGGTCGAGGTGGGAAGCTCGTCGCACACCACGAGGTCGAGCATCGCGCAGGCCACCACCACCAACTGGGCGATGCGGTCCCCCGCGTGGACCTCGTAGTCCTGCTCGGGGTCGAGGTTGACGAGCGCGACCTGGACCTCGCCCCGGTAGCCGGCGTCGATCAGGCCGGGGGCGTTGGCACAGGTCACCCCGTGGCGCGCGGCGAGCCCGCTGCGGGGCAGGACCAGCCCCCCGTACCCCTCGGGGATCGCCAGGGCGATGCCCGTGGGCACCAGGGCGCGCCCGCCCGCGCGCGCCAGGCGCCTCCCCTCCACGGCCACGAGGTCGGCCCCCGCGTCGCCGGGGTGGGCGACCCGGGGCACCACCGCATCGGGGCGCAGGACGCGCACGGGTATCTCCACCCCCGGAGACTACCCAGCCGCCCGCAGCGTTTCGGTAGTGTCGCACTCGTGCTCGTGTGGATGGACCTCGAGATGACCGGCCTCGAGCCCGAGCGCCACGTCATCGTCGAGATCGCCACCCTCGTCACCGACGACTACCTCACGGTCGTCGCCGAGGGGCCGGACCTCGTGATCCACGCCACGCCCGAGCAGCTCGCCGCGATGCCCCCGGTGGTGCGCGAGATGCACGAGCGCTCCGGGCTGCTCGCGGCCATCGCCGAGTCGAGCGTCGACGTGGCCGAGGCCGAGCGGCGGACCCTGGAGTTCATCAGGGCGCACGTCCCCGACGCCGGGGCGGTGCCGCTGTGCGGCAACTCGATCGGGACCGACCGTCGTTTCCTCCAGGAGTACATGCCGACCCTCGAGAGCCACTTCCACTACCGCAACGTCGACGTCTCGACCATCAAGGAGCTCGCCAAGCGGTGGCGCCCCGAGGTCCTCGCGAGCCTCGGGGAGAAGGAGACGACGCATCGGGCGCTGGACGACATCCGCGAGTCCGTGCGCGAGCTGGCCCACTACCGAGACGTCCTGTTCCAGCTGGCACCGCCCGACGCCCCGTGAGCGACGAGGTCCCCTCCGTCGCCGAGGTCACGGCCCGGCTCACCGCACCGGGCCAGCCGTTCGAGATGGAGCCGGCCGTCGTCAACGGGGTCGAGATGCGGGTCTGGAGGAACGCCCCGCACGACCTGCGGCGGGTCCTCGACGCGTCGCTCGCCCACGCCGAGCGCGACTTCCTGGTCTACGAGGACCACCGGCTCACCTTCGACCAGCACTACCGGGCCGCCGCCACCTTCGCCCACCGCCTCGTCGCCGGCGGGCTCGGCCCCGGGGACCGCGTGGTCATCGCGGCGCGCAACCTCCCCGAGTGGGTCGTGGCGTTCTGGGGGATCGTGGCGGCGGGGGCGGTCGCGGTGCCGCTCAACGCCTGGTGGACCGGTGACGAGCTCCTCTACGGCCTGGAGGACTCGGGGGCCCGCGTGGCGGTCGTCGACGAGGAGCGCCTCGAGCGCCTCCGTCCCCACCTCGGCCCCGGCTCCTCGCTCGAGACCGTCGTCGTGGTGAGCGAGGAGCCCGGTCGCCCCGCCCGCCTGGGTGAGGTGGCCGGTGCGGTGTCGGTACGCGACTATCGCGACTTTCTCGGTCCGGTCGCGCCCGACGCGACCCCGCCCTCGGTCGAGTTCGAGCCCGACGACCCCGTGACGATGTTCTACACCTCGGGCACGACCGGTCGGCCCAAGGGGGCGGTCGGGACCCATCGCAACGCCGCCACCAACCTCATGAACCTCTTCTTCCGGGCCCAGGTCGTCGCGGCCCGCACCCCCACCCCGGCGACGCCCTCCCCGTACCCGAGCGCGAACCTGCTCAACGTGCCCCTCTTCCACGCGACCGGGTGCCTGGTGACGATGATGTCGAGCCTGCTGACCGGCTCGAAGATCGTGATGATGCACCACTTCGACGCCCGCCGGGCGCTGAAGCTCATCGAGTCCGAGCGGATCACGTCCTTCGGCGGGGTGCCCACCATCGCCATGCAGGTCATCGACCACCCCGACTTCGACCGGTTCGACACCTCTAGCGTCACGAGCGTCTCCTACGGCGGCGCCCCGGCCCCGCCCGACCTCGTGCGCCGGATCCGCGAGGCCTTCCCCACCGGCCAGCCCGGCAACGGGTACGGGCTCACCGAGACCTCGGCCGGGGTCTGCTTCAACCTCGGTCCCGACTACGTCGCCAAGCCCGACAGTTGCGGCCCGATCGTGCCGGTCTGCGAGGCCGCCGTGGTGCCCGAGGGCTTCGCCGGCGCCGAGCCCGACCCCGACCGCCCCCAGGGCCCCGACGTCGTGGGCGAGCTCTGGATCAAGGGCCCGAGCGTGGTGAGCGGCTACTGGAACAAGCCCGAGGCGACCGCGGAGTCCTTCACCCACGGGTGGCTGCACACCGGCGACGTCGCGCGCGTCGACGAGGAGGGCTACGTCTACATCGTCGACCGCGCGAAGGACATGATCATCCGCGGCGGGGAGAACGTCTACTCGGTGATCGTCGAGGCCGCCCTCTACGAGCACCCCGCGGTCGCCGACTGCGCCGTGGTCGGTGTCCCCCACCCGACGCTGGGCGAGGAGGTCGTCGCGGTGGTGGTGGCGCGCCCGGGCAGCGAGGTGACCCCCGAGGAGCTCGCCCGTCACGCGTCGGCGCGCCTCGCCCACTTCGAGGTCCCCTCGCGCATCGTGGTGCGCTCGACCGCCCTGCCGCGCAACCCCCAGGGCAAGGTCCTCAAGCGCGAGCTGCGCGAGTGGCTCGCCCACCCCGAGCCGGCCTAGCCGGTGGCGGCTCGGCCCCGGGGCCGAGCCGCCACCGGGCGCGGCGACCTACTTGTTGGGCTGAGGCGTGTAGCGCAGGTACGGCTTCACGGTCGTGAAGCCCTTGGGGAACTTCTCGGTCGCCTCGGCGTCGGTCAGCTTCGCGCCGACGATCACGTCCTCGCCGGAGCGCCAGTCGAGCGGCGTCGCCACCGGGAAGGCCGCCGAGAGCTGCAGGGAGTCGAGCACGCGCAGGATCTCGTCGACGTTGCGCCCGGTCGACGCCGGGTAGGTCAGGGTGAGCTTCACCTTCTTGTCGGGCCCGATGATGAAGACGCTGCGCACCGTCATCGTGTCCGAGGCGTTCGGGTGGATCATGTCGTAGAGGCCGGCCACGGTGCGGCTCTCGTCGCCGATGATCGGGAAGTTGAGGGCGCTCCCGGACACGTCGGCGATGTCGCCCTTCCAGCGGTCGTGCGACTCCACCGAGTCGACCGACACGGCGATGAGCTTGGTGTTGCGCTGGTCGAACTCGGCCTTGCGCTTGGCGAACCCGCCCAGCTCGGTCGTGCACACGGGCGTGAAGTCGGCCGGGTGGGAGAAGAGGATCCCCCAGCTGTCGCCCAGCCACTGGTGGAAGTCGATCGGGCCCTCGGTCGTGTCCGCCGTGAAGTTCGGTGCCTCGTCGCCCAGTCGGATCGCCATGTCTGCTCCTTGTCCGCGTCGCCGCCGGTCGGCGGCACCGCGACACCTTAGCGGTCAGGGGGAAATTCTCATAATTGTCTACCGGAATTATGGAGATTCCCCCGGGGCCGCGGGTGTGAGACTGGGCGGGTGCCAGAGCCCGCGCGCCAGGTCGTCGCCGCCTTCGACCTCGACGGGACCCTCACCGACGGCGGCAGCGTCTTTCGGTGGTTGGGCCGGGTCGCGGGGACCGCCCGCGCCTACCGGGCGGCGGCCGAGCTGGTAGCGCCCCTCGCCCTCGGGGCGCTGCGCTCGGGCCCGGCGGCCGACCGGTCCAAGGAGCGGCTGTTCGCCCGGCTGCTCGAGGGACGTGACGCCGAGGCGGTCGCCGCGACCTCGCGGGACTTCATCCTCGAGCACCTCGAGCACCACGCCCGACCCGAGGTGGTGGCGCGCCTGCGCTGGCACCAGCGCCAGGGTCACCCCACCGTGATCGTGTCGGCCTCCCCAGAGCTCTACGTCACCGTCGTCGCCCAGCACCTCGGGGTCGACGGGGCGATCGGGACACGGCTCGCCGTCGACCCCGCCGGGCGGCTGACCGGCCGCTACGAGGGGCGCAACTGTCGGGGCACCGAGAAGGCGCGGCGCCTGGAGGAGTGGCTGGTCGCGCGCGGCGGCGACCCCGTGCTCTACGCCTACGGGAACTCCCGAGGGGACCGCCGGATGCTCGAGCGGGCGGACTACCCCTTCAACGTGGGCCGCCTCGGGCGCCTCGGCCGGCTCCGGCGCTACCCGCGCCCGCCGGGGCCTAGAGCTGGGTGACGGCGGCCCCGAGGGCGACGATGCCGCCCTCGCGCCCGTCGTAGATCACCTGGAGCGAGGCCGCCCCCTCGCGCCAGGCGACGACCGTGTGGCCGAGGGCGTCGACGACCCCGAGGTTCACGTCGTACACCCCGTCGAGCAGCGGCAGGGCGGGCAGGTCGACGGCCACCCGGTTCGCCCCGGGCGCCAGGTTGACCGGCGCGCCCTGGGCGTCGCTGCGGCTCACGAGCAGCCCGCCGCGCGTGAAGACCTCCACGACGAAGTTGCCGCTGAAGGCGCCCTGGGAGCTGACCATGACGTCGAGGTGGATCCCGGCGCCGTTGCGCACCTCGAACGAGCCCGAGGGCGTGGTGACCGACTCGATCTGGATCGTCCCGAGGAGCCTCTCGGGGTCGTGCTCGGCCGCCTCGTCGAGGAGCCGCTCGCGGAACACGCGCAACGACTCATTCGTCGGGCCGTCGGCCACCAGGTCCCCCCCGTCGAGGACGATGGCCCGGTCGCACAGCGCGCGGACCTGGTCGGCGTTGTGGGTGACGAGCAGGATGGTCCGGCCCTCGCGCTGGAAGCGCTGGATCCGATCCACGCACTTGGCCTGGAACCGCTCGTCGCCCACGGCGAGGACCTCGTCGACGACGAGTATGTCGGGGTCGACGTTGACCGCCACGGCGAAGGCCAGCCGGACGTACATACCGCTCGAGTAGAACTTCACCTGGGTGTCGATGAACGGCGCGATCTCGCTGAACTCGACGATCTCGTCGAAGACGGCGTCCACGGTGCGCCGCGACAGCCCCAGCATCGCGCCGTAGAGGTAGACGTTGTCGCGCCCGGAGAGCTCGGGCTGGAAGCCGGCCCCGAGCTCCAAGAGCGCGGCCAGCGACCCGCGCAGGCGGATCTGGCCGGCCGACGGCTTGAGCACGCCGCAGATGCACTTGAGCAGCGTGGACTTGCCGGACCCGTTGTGCCCGACGATCCCCACCGTCTCGCCGGCGCCCACGTCGAAGGAGACCTCGCGCAGGGCGTTGAAGAGCTCCGTCGAGCCCGCGCGCGGGTGCAGCAGCCGCTCCTTGAGCGACTGGTGACGCTCGTGGTGGATCTTGAACTGCTTGGAGACCCCGTGGACCTCGATGACCGTCGTCACTAGAGCTCCGACTCGAAGTTGCCCTCGAGCCGCCCGAAGACGGCCTCGGCCACCAAGAAGGCCACGAGCGAGAGCGCGAGGAGGGCCAGGTTGAGCAGAAGGAACCGGTCGAAGGACCACGTGGGCAGGATGTTGAGGACCTGGCCGGTCACCGTCGAGTGGACGACCGGCGTGACGTAGAAGACCCGCTGGAAGGTCACCACGATGAGGGTCACCGGGTTCAAGAAGTAGAGGACCGAGAGTCCGTGGGCGGCCAGGTGGGGCGCGATCGAGTTCTCGTAGGAGTAGACCACCGGGGTCAGCCAGAACCACAGCTGCAGGACCACCTCGATGAGGTGCTTCATGTCCCGGAAGTAGACGTTCACCGCCGACATCACGACCGAGAGCGCCGCCGAGAAGGCGGCGAGCGCCAGGAACGAGACCGGCAGCAGCCAGAGGTAGCCCCAGGCCGGCGCGTGGCGCAGGACCAGCAGGAACACCACGAGCACCACGACCTGGACGACGAAGTAGACGATCGCCGCGCCCACGTTCGACAGCGCCAGGATCTCGCGCGGGAACGAGACCTTCTTCACCAGCGCGGCGCGGTCCACGATGACCCCGGTCGCGGTACTCACCGCGGTGAGGAACATGTTCCACACGACGAGCCCGGCGAAGAGGTACACGACGAAGTTGGGGATGCCGTTCTTCAAGAAGAGCGAGAAGACCATGTAGTACACGGCGAGGGTGAACGCCGGGGACAGCATCGACCAGAAGATGCCCAGGGCCGAGTTCTTGTACTTGATCCGGATGTCCGAGAAGACCAGCCCCCACAGCAGCTCGCGCCGCGACCACAGGTTGGCCAGGCGACGGCCGAGGCCGACCCGGGCGCTCACGACCCGCACGGGTGCCTCGGCCAGGGCCCGTTCGCGCGGGCCGGCCAGCGAGGCCTCGTCCACTAGGCCCCTTGGCGCAGCGCCGAGCGCTCGATGACGGCGTCGATGAAGCCGTACTCGAGGGCCTCTTGGGCCGTGAACCAGCGGTCGCGGTCCGAGTCCGCCTCGATCTGCTCGACCGACTGGCCGGTGTGGTGCGCGATCCGCTCGGCGAGCATCCGCTTGAGGTAGACGATCTGCTCGGCCTGGATCGCGATGTCCGACGCCTGGCCCTGCATGCCGCCCATGGAGGGCTGGTGCATGAGGATGCGGCTGTGGGGCAGGCTGAAGCGCTTGCCCGGCGCGCCCGCGCAGAGCAGGAACTGGCCCATCGACGCGGCCATCCCGATGCAGATGGTCCGCACGTCGCAGTTGACGTACTGCATGGTGTCGTAGATGGCCAGGCCGTCGGTCACCGACCCGCCCGGGGAGTTGATGTAGAGGCTGATGTCGCGGTCGCGGTCCTCGGCCTCGAGCAGGAGCAGCTCGGCGCAGATGCGGTTCGCCGTCTCCTGGTCCACCACCGAGCCGAGGAAGACGATGCGCTCGCGCAGCAGTCGCTGGTTGAGGTCGTTGGTCGAGCCGGCGTCGATTCGGGCACTAATCATGGGCCCAATCTACCGTGCGGTCCCGGCCCGGTCCCCGGACGGTCCTAGAGTGGGAGGGGCCGCGGGCGTGGCGGAATTGGCAGACGCGCTGGTTTTAGGTACCAGTTCTTCGGAGTGTGGGTTCGAGTCCCGCCGCCCGCACCGATCCCCGCTAGGGTCCCTCCGATGACCGACAAGCCCTTCGTCGACCCCCACCCCGGCCCCGCCCCGAGCGACCTGCTCGTCGAGGACCTCGTCCTCGGCGAGGGCGAGCCCCTCCGGGCCGGCCAGACCGCCGTCGTGCACTACGTGGGCGTGGCCCACTCCACCGGCGCCGAGTTCGACTCGTCGTGGGACCGCGGCGAGACCTTCGAGTTCCCCGTCGGTGCGGGCTGGGTGATCGCCGGGTGGGACCAGGGCGTGGCCGGGATGCGCGTCGGCGGACGGCGCCGGCTCGTGATCCCGTCGCACCTCGGCTACGGCGAGCGCGGCGCCGGCGGGGTCATCGCGCCGGGCGAGACCCTGCTCTTTGTGGTCGACCTCGTCGCGATCCGCTGATCAGTTGAGCGACGGCTGGCTGTCGAGGGCCAGCTGGCGCTGGAAGTCGCCGTAGCGCTCGCAGCAGATCTCGGCCACGAGGCGGAGCCGGTCGTTCGGGTTCGACAGGCTGAGCACCTTGAACTGGTCGAGCACCGACATCGGGGTCAGCGCGCACAGCTGCCACGCGCGGATTCGGGGGTCGTCGTCCATCGGGACGTCCCGACGCAGGCACTGGTCGGCCACCACCTCGCTCTGCAGGGCGCGCAGGGCGCGCACCGCGGACTCGGTGGAGGCGAGCAGCATCGGCTCGACCGCCACGTCGTCGCAGCAGCGCGCGCGCACCTCGGCCCGGGGGTAGGGGTCGTCCTCGAGCCACCGAGCGACCTCGACGCACTCGACCGCCTCGACCATGAGCAGCGTCTGGCCGTCGGGGAGCTCGTGGGAGCCCATGATCTCGACCACCGTGCCCACCGAGGTCCGCTCGTCGCGCCCTCCGACCTCGGAGCCGCGCTCGATGAGGCACGTCCCGAAGCGGCCGTCGGCGGCGACGTCCTCGAGGAGGCGGTGGTAGCGGGGCTCGAAGACGCACAGGCCGATCGTCTGGTGCGGGAAGACCACCATCCCCAACGGGAACATCGCCAGGGACTTCGGGCTCACGGGCCCACCCTACGGGTGAACGGCCCGTGAAGGGCCCCTTATCTTCTCAGCAACTCAGCCAGGGCGCGCAGGGCGCGACCCCGGTGCGAGATCGCGTTCTTCTCCTCCGCGGACAGCTCGGCGAGGGTCTCCCCTCCCAGGTCAGAGGGGATGAAGACGACGTCGTAGCCGAAGCCGTTCTCACCGCGCGGCGCCGGGGCGATGCGGCCCTCGAGCACGCCGTCGACCCAGCGGGCACCCCCGTCGGGCTCGGCGATCGCGACGACCGTGCGGAAGTGGGCGCCGCGCGAGGCCGACGCCACGCCCTCGAGCTCGGCGAGCACGCGCGCGACGTTCTGAGCGTCGCTCGCCCCGGGGCCGGCGTAGCGAGCGCTGTAGACCCCCGGACGCCCGCCGAGCGCGTCGACGAACAGCCCGGTGTCGTCGGCGACCGCCGTCGCCCCGGCTGCGGCGGCGACGGCGCGCGCCTTCAAGACGGCGTTGCCCTCGAGGGTCTCTTCGACCTCGTCGACCTCGCCCAGTCCCTCGGGGCGCGGCTCGATCTCGAAGCCGAGCCCGGACAGCACGGCGCGCATCTCGGCCGCCTTGTGGGGGTTGGCGGTCGCGAGGACCAGGCGGCTCACGCGCGCGGTCCGGGCGCCACGGCCAGGACGTCGCGCTGGGCCGCCGCGATGCGCGCGAGCCCGCCCTCGGCGAGCTCGAGCAGCGCGTCGAGCTCGGAGCGGTCGAAGGGCGCGCCCTCGGCCGTCCCCTGGACCTCGACGAAGCGGCCCGAGCCGGTCATCACGACGTTCATGTCGGTCTCGGCCCGGGAGTCCTCGGCGTAGGGCAGGTCGAGCACCGGCGTGCCGTCGACGATGCCCACCGACACCGCGGCCACCGAGTCGACCAGGGGGTGCTCGCTGAGGATCCCCGAGGCGACCAGGCGCGTGAGGGCGTCGTGCAGCGCCACGTACCCCCCGCAGATCGACGCGGTGCGGGTCCCCCCGTCGGCCTGGAGGACGTCGCAGTCCACGAGCACCTGCACGTCGGGCATCCGGGTGAGGTCGGTCACGGCGCGCAGCGAGCGGCCGATGAGCCGCTGGATCTCGTGGGTCCGCCCCGACTGCTTGCCCCGGGCCGCCTCGCGCGCGATGCGCTCGACCGAGGCCCCCGGCAGCATGGAGTACTCCGCGCTCACCCAGCCGCGCCCCTGGCCCCGGAGCCACCGCGGGACGTCGAGGTCCACCGAGGCCGTGCACAGCACGCGGGTGCGCCCCACGCGCACGAGCACCGACCCGAGGGCCGCGTCGGTGAAGTCCCGCTCGAAGGCGATCGGGCGGGACTCGTCGGGCGCGCGGCCGTCGGCTCGGGTGGTGTCCATGGTCCTCCTGGGGTCGGCAACCACCGTAGTCGGGGCCGGCCCTAGAAGTAGATGGTCGTGCGGGCCCGCTCCACGACGTCGTCCACGTCGTCGCTCCACGCGCCCGTCGATAGGTACTTCCAGCCGTCGTCGCAGACGACGGTCACGATGGTGGCGGGCGTGTCGCCGAGCGAGCGGGCGCACTTGACGGCGCCGGCCATGATCGCCCCCGAGGAGAGGCCGGCGAAAAGCCCGACCTCGGTGAGACGACGCGTCCACTCCACCGACTCGCGCAGCCGCACGATGACCTTCCGGTCCAAGAGGTCGGCTCCCCCGTTGTCGGTGAAGACCGGGGGCACGTAGCCGTCCTCCAGGCTGCGCAGCCCGTCGACCACCTCGCCGCTCGGCGGCTCGACGGCCCAGACCTGCACGTCGGGACGGCGCTCCTTCAGGTATCGCCCCACGCCCATCAGCGTCCCCGAGGTCCCGAGGCCCGCGACGAAGTGGGTGATCTCGGGCACGTCGGCGAGGATCTCGGGACCGGTCGTCGTGTAGTGGGCCCGGGGGTTGGCGGGGTTCGCGTACTGGTAGAGGAAGACCCAGTCGGGGTGGTCGGCGGCGAGCGCCTGGGCGCGCCGCACCGCCCCGTTCGACCCCTCGGCCCCCGGGGACTCGACGATCTCCGCGCCCCAGGCCACGAGGAGCTGGCGGCGCTCGGGCGAGACGTTCGCCGGCAGGACGACCTTGAGGTGGTAGCCGCGCAGCCGGCAGATCATGGCGAGCGCTATCCCGGTGTTGCCCGACGAGGGCTCGATCAGCACCTGGCCGGGCCGCCCCGGCACGAGGCGCCCCTCGGCCTCGGCGGCCTCGACGAGCGAGAGCGCCACCCGGTCCTTGATCGAACCGGCGGGATTGCGCCCCTCGAGCTTGGCGAGCAGGGTGACGGTGGGCGACGGCGACAGGGCGCTCACGTCGACGACCGGCGTCGAGCCGATGAGCTCCAGGACCGACGCGACGCGGGCCACTTAGTGGGACCCGCCCGCGACCGCCGGCAGCAGGGTGATCTCGTCGCGGTCGGACACGGGAGCGTCCAGGCCACCGAGGTATCGCACGTCGTCGTCGTTCACGTACACGTTCAAGAAGCGGTGCAGGGACCCGTCCTCGCCCAGCAGCTGCGCGCGCGCCGTGGGGTAGGCCTCGGTGAGCCGGGTCAGCACCTCGCCGATGGTCGAGCCCTCGACCTCGAGGACGCTGTTGTTGCCCATGGCCGGGCGAAGGACGGTGGGGACTCGGAGGACGGCCGCCATGACACCTCTTCTTCTTCTCGCTGCACCGGAATCCTGACCTGCGCGGTCGAGATTACCGGTGGCGTGGCCGGTCGTGCCCCTCGCCGCCCTCGAGCGCGAGCTCCTCTTCGCTGATCGCCCCCTCGACGATCCGGTAGCTGCGCACGTCACTCGTCTCGTCCGCGAGCGAGACGAGGACGTAGTGCCAGGACGGGTCGGGCGCCTGGGCGACGTCGGTCGGGCTGGGGTAGGCGGCGCTGTGGGTGTGGCTGTGGAAGACGCCGATGACCTCGAGGCCCCGGGCCTCGGCGTCGCGAAAGGTTCGCAACAGCACGCGGGGATCGACCTCGTAGACGCGCGCGGAGTCGGCGACGTTGGGGCTCGCCACGACCTCGACCACCTCGTCGGCGCGCCCGACGAGCAGGCCGCAGCCCTCGTTGGGCAACGCGCGGATCGCCGTGGCGACCATCGCCTCACGGTGTGCGCCCCGGAGCCTCAGCATCCCGTCACCCTAGGACGGGCGGGCGATGCCTCTACGCTGAAGCCGTGGCCCGGGCGAAGCAGATCCAGAAGCGCCGCGCCGAGGCGCGCACGGCGATGGCCGGCGACCGCGTCGTCGCCACCAACCGGCGCGCCCGACACGACTACGAGATCCTCGACACGCTCGAATGCGGGATCGTGCTCACCGGATCCGAGGTCAAGTCCCTGCGCGAGGGCAAGGCGCAAATCGCCGAGGCCTTCGCCCGCGTCGACGGCGGCGAGCTCTGGCTGTACCAGAGCCACATCCCGCCCTGGAGTTACGCCACGGGCTTCGGCAGCCACGACCCGGACCGCAAGCGCAAGCTGCTCGCCCACGGCCACGAGATCGACCGGTGGCGCCACCTGGTGGAGACCCAGTCGCTCACCCTGGTCCCGCTGCGGGTGTACTTCTCGAGCGGCCGGGCCAAGGTGGAGCTCGCCCTCGCCCGGGGGCGCCGCCACCAGGACATCCGTCAGGCCATCGCCAAGCGCGACGCCGAGCGCGAGATGGCCCGCGCCGCGCGGCGCTCGGAGCGCTACGCCTAGGGCGTCCGACGGCCTCCCCCGGTAGACTGGCTTTCCGGTCAAGTCGACCGGACGAGGGGGTGAATGGTTCTCGACGTTGGTCGTTGAGGTCTGAGAAGCGAGCCGTGGTCTCCGGAGCCACGTTAAAGAGCCGGAAAACACAAATAAACGCCAAGCCTCAGCTTGCGTTTGCTGCTTAGGTAGCAACATCCGCCTGGGCCCAGCCCTACGGCTCAGTTCACGGGTGTCATAGAAGTAGGGCTCACCGCCCGAGTTCGTCAGTGGCTCGGGCGGGACACCTTCGCTGACTACGGAGTGCCTTCGGTGCCGGTGCCAGGGGCCTCCCGACAACCTTCCATCGGCTGCGCTCGGAGAATGCAGATCAAGGCACTGACGGACCGGGGTTCGAATCCCCGCACCTCCACTCAGGGGTTCGGCTCTAAAGCCGGACGCCTGGTGCGTGACTCTCTGCTGGTCGTCCCTGGTGCTCGAGGCGAACCACCGCGGTGGTTGTGCATCCGCGTCCGGCTCCAGAGCCGAGCCCGCTCCACTCATCGCCGGGCGCTCAGGCGCCCTCGCCGCCTCCCGCTCCGAGGCGCTCCTCGCTGAAGCGGCGGGCCGCGGCGGACTCCTCGGACCGGACGTTGCGATCGAGGACCCGCCACGCCACGACCGCCGCGAGGACGTGGCGCACGTCCCGCTCGCCCATCACGTGGGCGAAGCGGTCCACCGCCGCGTCGCGCACGTCGTCGTCGACGATGACGCCCAGTCCCCGGCCCCCGTCACCACCGGTGGCGAGCAGGAGCCAGCTCACGGCCGCGTCCACCCGGGCGCTGCCCCTCGCGGCGTTGGCCCAGTCGATGACCACGGGTCCCTCGGGCGACTCGATCACGTTCAGGGGGTGCAGGTCGAGGTGGACCAGGCACGGACCGGGTTCCACCGGCCCCGGACCGAGCCACGCCGGCGCCGCGATCGTGTGGAGGTCGGCCGAGAGCTCGGCCAGTCTCTCGCTGCGAGCGACGACCGAGCCCGGGTCCGCGGCCATGGCGTCGGCCATCGTGGGGCCGGGAACGAACTCCATGAGCACCTCGGTGCCATCGGCGCTCACGTCGTCGACCCTCGGCACGGGGAAGCCGGCCGCCCGGGCGTGAACCATCACGGCGGCCTCTTCGTCGAGGCGGCGCCCTTCGCGTGAGCGACGCAGCACCCTGTGACGGTCGACGCGGTAGATGTCGGCGTCGCGGCCCCGCGCGATCACCTCGAGGTCCGGGCGCACTGCCCCACCCTACGGGCACCCCGGTCGCCGCCGAGGGGGCGGAACCCTCCTCCCGTCGGACCACGGCGTCGAGCGCGCGACCGTCGTGTCCGGATCGATTGCAGCGAGCCCGGCCCGCGGGAGCGCCTAGTCCGAGGACACGCGCACGACCGCGGCGCCCCGGAAGCGGCCGTGGGCGAGATCGCTCAACGCCCGGTCCACCTCGTCGAAGCGGTAGGGGGTGGTGGCGACGCGCAGTCCCGCGCGGGCGGCCGCGGCCAGGAGGGCCCGGCCGTCGGCGCGCGTGTTGGCCGTGACGCTGCGCAGGTCGCGCTCGTTGAACAAGAGCCGGTCGTAGTCGAGCGGGGGGATCTCGCTGACGTGGATGCCGGCGATGGCGAGGGTCCCGCCTCGGTCGAGCGCGGCCAGGGCGTCGGGCACGAGCTCGCCGGCCGGCGCGAAGAGGATGGCCGCGTCGAGGGGCTCCGGGGGCGCCTCGTCGTTGCCGCAGGCCGACGCCGCCCCGAGCTCGAGGGCGAAGCGCTGGTCGTCGGACGAGCGGGTGACGACGTGGACGCGCGCCCCCTCGGAGAGCGCGAGCTGGGCCACGAGGTGGGCCGAGGCCCCGAACCCGTAGAGGCCGAGCCGCCCGCCCTCGGGCACCGCGGCGCGGCGCAACGCGCGGTAGCCGATGATCCCGGCGCACAGGAGGGGAGCCACGGACTCGTCGTCGAAGGCCTCGGGGAGGTGGTAGACGAAGCGCTCGTCGGCCACCATGAACTCGGCGAAGCCGCCGTCGACGTCCCACCCCGTGAAAAGGGGCTCGAGGCAGAGGTTCTCCCGCCCGCTCGCACAGAACCGGCACCGCCCGCACGACCGGGCGAGCCACGCCGCCCCCACGCGGTCGCCCCGCTCCACCCGCTCGCACCCCGGGCCGAGCCGGTCGACGTAGCCGACGACCTCGTGGCCCGGCACCGTGCCCGCGACGTGCGGGGCCAGGTCCCCCTCGACGAGGTGCAGGTCGGTCCGACAGACCCCGCACACGCTGACCCGGATCCGGACCTGGCCGGGGCCGGGCTCGGGGATCGGCCGTTCGACGAGACGAAGCCCGCCGTCGTCCACCGGACCCACGCGCGCGAACGACCACGCGCGCATCATCCCCGATTTGGCTGCGACGACCCCACTCACCGTGCCCCTTCACGGGCGAGTGTAACGAGCTCCTCGGCCGTGAAGAGGCGGGACCGGGTGACGAAGTGACGGCCCTCCTCGGGCTGGAGCGAGAAGCCCTCGGGGTCGCCCTCGCCGACGTCGACGATCAGCTGGGTGTGGCGCCACGTCTCGTACTGGCGGGGGTCCATGTAGAAGGGGCACCCGCCCACGTAGCCGAGCAGGAGGTCGTTGTCGCCGATCGTGAAGTCGCCCTCGTCGAAGCACATCGGCTCGCTCCCCCCGCAGCATCCACCGGACTGGTAGAAGACGAGGGGCCCGCGCCGCTCGCGCAGGCGCGCGATGGCGTCGACCGCGGACGGGGTCGCCGTCACGCGGTCGACGCCCGCCGCGGTGCTCGGCACCACGGCGGCCACTAGAAGAGGCCCATCGGCTTCTCGGAGTAGCTCACCAGCACGCTCTTGGTCTGGGTGTAGTGCTCGGTCAGCGTCGAGCGGTACAGCTCCCGGCCCACGCCCGAGACCTTGTAGCCGCCGAAGGCCACCCCCGCCGGGTACTGGTGGTAGCAGTTGACCCAGACCCGACCGGCCTCGATGGCCCGGGCCATCCGGTGGGCCCGGCTGCCGTCGCGGGTCCACACGCCCGCGCCCAGCCCGTAGAGGGTGTCGTTGGCGATCGCGATGGCCTCGGCCTCGTCGGTGAAGGTCGTCACGGCGAGGACCGGCCCGAAGATCTCCTCTTGGAAGACCCGCATCTTGTTGTGGCCCTTCAGGACCGTCGGCTCGACGAAGTAGCCGTTGGCCAGCTCGCCCCCCATGGCCGGGCGCCGCCCGCCGATGAGGCACTCGGCGCCCTCGTCCTTGCCGATCTGGATGTAGTTGGTGATCTTGTCGAGCTGGGACTGGGAGTTCTGCGGGCCCATCTGGGTCGCGACGTCGAGCGGGTTGCCCTGCCTGATCTGGGCGATCCGGG
This sequence comes from Actinomycetes bacterium, assembly GCA_021818265.1. Lineage (GTDB taxonomy): Bacteria > Actinomycetota > Acidimicrobiia > Acidimicrobiales > RAAP-2 > RAAP-2. The sequence goes on along the minus strand of JAKAEP010000001.1, from coordinate 220,516 downwards.
CGAGGGCGCGCTCCATGAAGCGGTCGTAGATGGACTCTTGGACCAGCGCCCGCGACGGGCAGGTGCAGACCTCGCCCTTGTTGAAGGCGTAGAGCACCAGGCCCTCGACGGCCTTGTCGAGGAACTCGTCGTCCTCGGCCATCACGTCGGCGAAGAAGATGTTGGGCGACTTGCCCCCGAGCTCGGTCGTGGAGGGGATGATGTTCTCCGCGGCGTACTGCATGATCAGCCGCCCGGTCACCGTCTCACCGGTGAAGGCGACCTTGTTGATCCGCCTGTTCGAGGCGAGCGCCTTGCCGATCTCGGCCCCGGGGCCGGTGACGACGTTGACGACCCCCGGCGGGATCAGGTCGCCGATGACCTCCATCAGCTTCAGGATCGACCACGGGGTCGACGAGGCGGGCTTCACCACGGTGCAGTTCCCGCCGGCCAGGGCCGGGGCGATCTTCCAGGCCGCCATGAGCAACGGGAAGTTGAAGGGGATGATCTGGCCCACGACCCCGAGGGGCTCGTGGAAGTGGTAGGCGACGGTGTCCTTGTCGATCTCGGTGCTCGAGCCCTCGAGGGCGCGGGTCTGGGCCGCGAAGTACCGGAAGTGGTCGGCCGACAGCGGGATGTCCGCCGCCAGGGTCTCGCGCACCGGCTTGCCGTTGTCCCAGGTCTCGGCGACGGCCAGCATCTCGAGGTTCGCCTCGATGGCGTCGGCGATCCGGTTGAGGACCCGGGCCCGCTCGGCGAGCGACGTGGCGCCCCACTCGTCCTTGGCGGCGTGGGCGGCGTCGAGGGCGAGCTCCACGTCCTCGGGCGTCGAGCGCGCGACCTCGGTGAACGGCAACGCCGTCGTGGGCGAGACGTCCTTCATGTACTGCCCGCGCACCGGGGGCACCCAGTGGCCGCCGATGTAGTTGTCGTAGCGGGGCTTGAGCGTGACGGGGCTGCCGGGCTCGCCGGGCGCCGGGTACACCGTCGACGTGGTCGTGCTCTTCTCTGGGGCGATGGTCATCCATTCCTCCCATCCTCGATAGGGCCGGAGGGGCCCATCGCGGACCGTAACGTGCGTCCGGTCACCGACCCCGTGGCGAAGGTCCCCTTTGCGCCGCGGGCGCGGTCAGCGGCCCGGGCCGGGCGCGACCCACGAGGGCGGCACGCGGCGGCGCCACGCCTCTTCGAGCAGGTCGCGCACCTCGGCGGCCTCGGCGCGGGTCAGGTCGATCGCGACGGCCGCCACGCGGCGACCCCAGGGGACGGGCCGGTAGACGTCCGGCTCGCGGGCGACGAGCTCGAGCACCCGGGCCTCGTCGACCATGACGCGCAGGCACGCCTCGTCCGGCGCGGTCGCGAAGATCCGCCCGCGCACCCGGAACGACACGATCTCGTGGTGGGGGTGCTCCTCGGCGCCGGGCAGGGACAGGGCCGCGGCGCGCGCGTCGTCGAAGGCGAGGGCCACCGGCGCCAGGCTACCCACGACCCCGGCGGGGCCGCCGCGCGCGCCACGGCCGACCGTAGACTGCCGCCGGGCGACGTCAGGCCCGTCGACACCCCTGGAACGAGAAGGACGAGACGACATGGACAGTGAGAACACGTGCCCGGTGACGAGCGCCATCGGTAACGAGACGGCGGGGCGTTCCATCGCCGACTGGTGGCCCGAGCGGCTCGACCTGTCCGTCCTGCACCGCCACTCCCCGCTCTCGGACCCCATGGGCGAGGGGTTCGACTACGCCGCCGAGTTCGCCACCCTCGACCTCGAGGCCGTGCGCGAGGACCTCCGGGCCCTCATGACCTCGTCCCAGGAGTGGTGGCCGGCGGACTACGGCCACTACGGGCCCTTGTTCATCCGCATGGCCTGGCACAGCGCCGGCACCTACCGGATCCACGACGGTCGGGGTGGGGCCGGCCGGGGCCAGCAGCGCTTCGCACCGATCAACAGCTGGCCCGACAACGCCAACCTCGACAAGGCGCGGCGGCTCCTCTGGCCGATCAAGCAGAAGTACGGCCGCAAGCTGTCCTGGGCCGACCTCATGATCCTCGCCGGCAACGTCGCCCTGGAGTCGATGGGATTCGCCACCTTCGGCTTCGCCGGCGGGCGCGCTGACGTCTGGGAGCCCGACGACGTCAACTGGGGCTACGAGTCGACCTGGCTCGGCGACGAGCGCTACTCGGGCGACCGCGAACTGGCCCGCCCCTTCGGCAACGTCCAGATGGGCCTCATCTACGTGAACCCCGAGGGACCCAACGGCAACCCCGACCCGGTCGCCGCGGCCCGCGACGTCCGCGAGACGTTCGCGCGCATGGCCATGAACGACGAGGAGACGGTCGCCCTCATCGCCGGCGGCCACACCTTCGGCAAGACCCACGGCGCGGCCGACGCCAACGAGTACGTCGGGCGCGAGCCCGAGGGCGCGCCCCTGGCCCAGCAGGGCCTCGGCTGGAAGAACGGCTTCGGCACGGGCGTCGGCGACGACGCGATCACCAGCGGGCTCGAGGGCGCCTGGACCACGACGCCCACGGCGTGGGACAACAGCTTCTTCGAGATCCTCTTCGGCTACGAGTGGGAGCTCGCGACCAGTCCCGCCGGCGCCCACCAGTGGAAGCCCAAGGGCGGGGCGGCCGCCGACACGGTCCCCGACGCCCACGACGGGGCCCGACGCCACGCCCCGACGATGCTCACCACGGACCTGGCCCTGCGCTTCGACCCCGCCTACGAGAAGATCTCGCGGCGCTTCTTGGAGCACCCCGAGGAGTTCGCCGACGCCTTCGCGCGGGCCTGGTTCAAGTTGACCCACCGCGACATGGGCCCGCGCTCGCGCTACCTCGGCCCGCTCGTGCCGGGAGAGGAGCTCATCTGGCAGGACCCCGTGCCCGCCGTGGACCACGACCTCGTCACGGACGCCCAGGTGACCGAGCTCAAGCGCGCGGTCCTCGACGCGGGACTCAGCGTCCGCGACCTCGTCGCGACGGCCTGGGCGTCGGCGGCGACGTTCCGCGGGACGGACAAGCGCGGCGGCGCGAACGGCGCCCGGATCCGCCTGGCCCCCCAGAGGGGTTGGGAGGTGAACGAGCCCGCGACCCTCGAGCGCGTCCTCTCGGGCCTCGAGCGGGTCCGCGAGGAGTTCCACGCCCGCTCCGGCTCGACCCGGATCAGCCTGGCCGACCTCATCGTCCTGGCCGGGGGCGCCGCGGTGGAGCGGGCCGCGGCCGACGCCGGGGTCAGCGTCAGCGTCCCCTTCCGGCCGGGGCGCACCGACGCCAGCGAGACCCAGACCGACGTCGAGTCCTTCGCGGTCCTCGAGCCGACCTTCGACGGGTTCCGCAACTACGTCGCGCCCGGCCACACCGAGCGCGCCGAGGCGCTCCTGCTCGAGCGCTCCGACCTGCTGACCCTGACCGCGCCCGAGATGACGGTGCTCGTCGGGGGGCTGCGCGTCCTCGGGGTCAACCACGGCCGCTCGCCCCACGGCGCCCTCACGGCCCGCGAGGGCGCCCTGACGACGGACTTCTTCACGAACCTGCTCGACATGGGCACGGAGTGGTCCCCGACCACGGCCGACGAGACCCTCTTCGAGGGTCGACAGCGGACCACGGGCGAGGTGCGCTGGAGCGCCACGAGGGTGGACCTGGTCTTCGGCTCGCACTCCCAGCTGCGCGCCCTCGCCGAGGTCTACGCGAGCGACGACGCCGCGGAGAAGTTCGTCCGCGACTTCGTCGCGGCCTGGGTCAAGGTCATGGAGCTCGACCGCTTCGACCTGCGCTAGCGGTCGTCCCCGGCGCGGCCCGCCGCCCGCGCGGAGGAACCGGAGACGGTTGCGTCGCGCCGACGTCGTGCCCGGGTGCGAGGCCACGGTCCGGGCCCGGCGGACCGCGTCGTGACGATCGCGAGCGGCCACCCCGGAGCCGTCCACGGGCTCGTGCCGGCGGCGCGCTGGGCGAGCGTCCGGGCGCGGGTCACCGCGACGGGGCCCGTCGCCTCCCTCGCCGCCGGCGCCCGACGCTAGGCCGCGACGGCCTGGGCGTCGACCCCGACGGACTTGAGGAAGGCCCGGACCTTGACGACCTGGTCCTCGGTGAGGTCGCGCGTGCGGATGGACCCGAAGGAGTACGTCTCGCCCTCGACGGTGAGCGCCCAGTTGCCGCGGTGGGTCTGGTGGACCTCGCCGAAGCGACCGAGCAGGCAACTGACGTCCTGCCAGTGGATGTTGTGGTTGAGCGGATGACTGAAGATCTTCTGGACGGTGATCTTGTGGTGATGGTCCAGCTTGAACGTCATCGGCTACCCCCTCACGAGGTCCGAGACCTTCGGGCCTCACTTGCACTATCCACCCTCGTCGCCACGGCGTCAAGGCTCGCGACGAGTTCCACGTGCTCGGTCTTGGGGAACAGGTCGAAGGCGTCCAGGCTCACCAGGGCGAAGCCCTGGTCTAAGAGTTTTCTAAGGTCGCGCGCGAGCGTCGCCGCGTCGCAGGACACGTAGACCACCCGGCGCGGGCGCGCCCGCGCGAGGGCGTCGGCGACCCCGCGCCCGAGCCCGGTGCGCGGCGGGTCGCAGACGACGACCGAGCCGGCCCCGACCACCCGGGCCACGCCCGCCGGGTCGACCCGGGCCTCGTGGACCTCGACCCACGGCACCCCGGCGACGTTCTCGCGGGCGTCGGCGACCGCCGACGGCGACGCCTCGAGCGCGTCGACGCGCCCCCCGGCACCGACGGCGTCGGCCAGGGGCCGGCTGAAGAGCCCGACCCCGGCGTACAGGTCGACCACGCGCTCGCCCGTCGCCACCCCGGCCGCCGCCTCGACGGCCGCGACGAGCATCGAGGGGGCGTCGCGGTGGGACTGCCAGAACGACCCCGGCGAGACGCGGTAGTCGTAGCCCGCGACCCGGACGTACGCGACGCCGTCGCACGGCGAGCGCCCGTCGAGTCCGACCGGTCGCACCACCCCGTCGCCCGCGTCCACCACGGCGACGGGCTCGCCCTCACCGAGTGCGCGCAGCTCCACCTCCCGGGCGCCCGGCCACCGGTGGGCGAACGCCGGCGCCAGCCGGGGGTCGGCCAGCCAGCACCGGTCGAGCACCTCGACCTCGTGGGAGCGGCTGCGGCGCAGCCCGAGGCGCCCCGTTGGGTCGACCGCGCAGCGCAGGCGCGTGCGCGAGCCCTCGGCCGGGCTGGGCGCCGGCCGCAGCGCCCCGCGCCAGTCGATCCCCCCAATCCGGGCCAGCTGCTCGGCGAGGACGGCCTCCTTCCACGCCCGCTCGCTCGGCGCGTCGGCGTGCTGGAGGTCGCAGCCCCCGCAGCGCCCCGCGCCCGCGTGGGGGCAGGGGGGCGCCACCCGGCCGGCGACCGAGCGCACCACCGTCACCGCCTCGGCGCGCACGAAGCGGCTGGCCTCGTCGAGCACGCGCGCGCGCACCCGCTCGCCGACGAGGGCGTGGCGCACGAAGACCACCCGTCCGTCGGGTGCGTGCGCCACGCCGCCGCCCGGCGCCGGCCGCTCGATGTCGAGTTCGAGCTCGCTCACGCCAGGCCGGCGTGGGTGAGGACGAGGTCCACCAGCCCCTGGGCGCGCCGGCGGGCCGCCGGGGTCTCGCGGGCGGTCGCGGCGAGGAGGGCCTCGACGTCGAGGCCGAGCTCGCGGGCGTCGTCGGGGTCGGCGTCGAGCCACCCCTTCAGCTGGGTCTCGTCGATTTCGGGGTGGAACTGGACCCCGACGTGGCGCCCGAGGGCGAACGCCTGCACGGCGCGCGACGAGGTCGCCCACACCCGCGCGCCCTCGGGCAGGGCGCACTGGTCGAAGTGGAACTCGAACCAGGGGCCGGGCGAGAGCGCGACGCCCTCGGCGACCTCGACGTCGAACCACCCGACCTCGCCCTCCGGGGCCCGCGAGACCTCGCCGCCGAAGAGCCGGCAGAGCGCCTGGGCGCCGAAGCAGATCCCCAGGATCGCCACCCCCGCACGGTCGGCCGCGGCCATGAGCTCGAGCTCGCGGCCGAACCACGCCGCCTCGACCTCGTGGTCGTAGACCGCGCACTTCGAGCCCAGGATCACGAGCAGCTCGTGGCCCTCGAGCGACGGGGTCGGCGTCGCCTCGTTGAGCAGGCGCACGTCGAGGTCGAACCCCCGGGCGACGAGGGCCTCGCCGATCAGACCCGGCGAGTCCTCGAGGTGGTGGCGGAGGACGAGGGCGCGCGCCACCGCTCTAGCGCGCGGGGACCGACCAGCCGAGGGACTCGGCGATCTCCTTGCACGTCGGGCACAGCGGGTAGCGCGCCGGGTCCCGCCCGGGGACCCAGACCTTGCCGCACAGGGCCCGCACCGGCGTGGCATTGACCATCCCCTCGACGACGGAGTTGCCCACGGCCACGAACTCGCCGTCTTTGGGCGTGTAGCCCTCGAGGACCAGGTGGGTGAAGCGCTCGTGGTCGCCGTCGTCGGTCCGCGGGACGCTCTCGACGCGCTCGTCCACCTGGACCTGGGGCACCGTGGTCACCGAGCCATCGTAGTGACGCCCCTAGGGTGGTGCGGTGCCCCGGAGCCCTCGCCGCCGCGCCCGCGCGCCCCGACCGGCCCGCCCGATGGGCTGGACGGGCTCGCACTTCACGCGCGAGGGGACGCCGAAGAACGCCTACCGCACCGAGGCCGAGGCCCGGGGCGCGGCCCAGCTGGCGTGGACCTTCGACCGGGTCGACCTCGACGCGTACCGCTGCGAGTACTGCCACCAGTGGCACATCGGGCGCCGCTTCCGCGACGGGTAGCGTCGCGCCCGGCCCGTCGGGCAGTATGGAGGGACCCCGCAACGGAAAGGTCACCCATGGCGGTCCAGGCGTACATCTTGATCCAGTCCGAGATCGGCTCGAGCGAGAACGTGGTCGTGGCCACGCGCGCGGTGCCGGGCGTCCTGGAGGCCTTCGAGGTCACCGGTCCCTACGACGTCATCGTGCGCTGCGAGGCCGAGAGCGTCGACGACCTCGGCAAGTTCATCGTGGGCGCCATCCAGAAGGTCCCGGGGATCACCCGGACCCTGACCTGCCCGGTCGTCAACGTCTAGCCGAACGCCCCCGCCTCGCCCAGCGCGACGAGGCGCGCCTCGTCGACGCCCCAGCGGCTGAGCCCCTCGCGCGTGCCCGCCCCCGGGGGCTGGGGCGCCGAGGCCACCCGCGCCGGGGTCGCCGAGAATCGCGGCGCCGGGGCCGGCTGCAGCGGCGGGCCGACGAAGGTGCCGCGCGCCACGTTGTGCGGATGCTCGGCCGCCTCGGCCGGGGAGAGCACCGGCGAGACGCAGGCGTCGCGGTCCGCGAAGTGCGCGACCCACTCCTCGCGGGTGCGCGTCGCGAAGGCCTCGGCGAAGCGGCGCTTGACCTCCGGCCAGCTCGACCGGTCCATCTGGGCGGGCAGCGCGTCGGGGTCGAGGCCGAGCCCGACCACCAGCTCACGGTAGAACGGGGCCTCGATGGCCCCGACGGCGACCAGGCCGCCGTCGGCCGCCTCGTAGACCTCGTAGAAGGGCGCCCCGGTGTCGAGGATGTTGACCCCGCGCTCGTCGCGCCAGACCCCGGCGTGGCGCAGCGCGTGGGTGAAGGTCATGAGCGCCGCCGACCCGTCGACCATCGAGGCGTCCACCACCTGGCCCTCGCCGGTCGCGCGCGCGTGCAGCACCGCGGCGAGCAGGCCGGCGACGAGGTACATGGCCCCGCCACCGAAATCCCCCACCAGGTTGAGCGGGGGCACCGGCCGCTCCCCCGCCCGGCCGAGGGGCCACAGGGCGCCCGAGAGGCCGATGTAGTTGATGTCGTGGCCGGCGCGCTGGGCCCACGGGCCGTCCTGGCCGTAGCCGGTCATGCGCGCGTAGACGAGGCGCGGGTTACGCGCCCGGACCTCGTCGGGGCCGACGCCGAGCCGCTCGGCGACCCCGGGGCGGAACCCCTCGATCAGGGCGTCGGCGCGCTCGGCCAGCTCGAGGACGAGGTCGCGCCCGGCCGCGCTCTTCAGGTCCAGCGCCACCGAGGGCCGCGAGCGCGCGGTGAAGTCCCAGTGCTCCCCCGCGGGCGCGGCGGGGTCGCCACGCTCGAGGCGCAGCACGTCGGCCCCCATGTCGGCGAGCCACATCGCGGCGAAGGGCCCCGGGCCGATGCCGGCGAGCTCGAGGACTCGCAGCCCCTCGAGGGGGCCGCCCGGCGCCGCCTCCCCTAGTCCCACCAGAGGTCGTGGGCGAGGACCCCGCGCCCGATGAGGCCAAGCTGGACCTGGCTCGTGCCCTCGACGATCGTCAGCTGGCGCGCGTCGCGGTAGTACATCTCGACCGGGTGGTCCTCCATGTAGCCCGCCGCGCCCAGCAGCTGGACCGCGAGTCCGGAGGCCCGCACGGCCACCTCGGTGGCGTAGTACTTGGCCATCGAGAGCTGGGGCACGAACTCCTTGGTGAAGTGGCCCCGGTCGGCCAGGTCGGCCGCCCGGTAGGTGAGCAGGCGCGCCGCCTCGATGTCGGTCGCGCACTTGGCGATCTCCCACTGGATGCCCTGGAAGTCGGCGATGGTCTTGCCGAAGGCCTCACGGGCCTTCACGTAGTCGACGGCGTACATGAGCGCCCCCTCGGCGAGGCCGAGTCCGCGGGCCGCCACGATCGGGCGCATGGCGTTGAGCGAGAGCATGGCCAGGGCGAAGCCCCCCTGCAGGACGTCCTCGGGCCCCACGCGGACGTCGGCGAAGTTGATCTCGGTGGTGTCGATGCCGCGCACCCCCATCTTGTGGTCGACCCGGGGGCGGGTGACCCCCGGCGCGTGGGCGTCGACGAGGAACGCGCCGATGGCCCGGTGGTCGCGGGCCGCGGGGTCACCGGTCTTGGCGAAGACCACGTACCAGTCGGCCTGCATGCCCCCCGAGATCCAGCACTTGGTGCCGTTGAGGACGTACCCGCCCTCGACGTCGGGGTCGGGCACGGCCCGCGAGCGCATGCCGGCCACGTCCGAGCCGGCGCCGGGCTCGGACAGGCAGAAGGCCGCGCGGGTCTCGCCGCGCGCGATCCCGGGCAGGTAGCGCTGCTTCTGCTCCTCGGTGCCGGCGATCATGACCGGTCCGGTCGGCAGGCGCGTCAAGAGCAGCATCAGCCCCAGGACGTTCGAGTACTTGGTGACCTCCTCGATCGCGACGGCGAGCCCGGTGATGCCCGCGCCCGATCCCCCGTAGGCCTCAGGGATGCACAGGCCGAGCAGGTCGGCCGACCTGAACGCGTCGAAGACGTCCTGGGGGTACTCCCCGCTCAGGTCGATCTCGCGCGCGCGCGGGCGGATCCTCTCCTGGGCCAGGCGACGGACGGAGAGCTGGAGCTCGGTGAGCTCGGGGGACAGCGTGAAGTCCATGCCCCGAACCTAGCCCGGGGGGCGAGGGCTACAGGTCGTCGACCGAGGCCACGGCGGTGTCGTGCGGGGCCACGAGGACGTCGCGCGCGACGACCCGGGGGGCCACCCGAGTGCCCACCGGAAACTCCGCGACGGCGTCGCTGCGCACGTCGACGCGCAGCATCGACTCGCCCACGGCGACCACCAGGCGGGTCGTGGCGCCGAGGAAGCTCTGGCGGATGACCTGGCCGACCCCGTTCGGGTCAGGGGTGAGCGCCACGTCCTCGGGCCGCAACAGGGCGTCGGTCGCGCCCGACGTCGGCGCGCCGCCGCGCACGGGGCGGCCCTCGCCGAAGACCAGCACCTCGCCCCCGCGCACCTCGGCGGGCACGCGGCTCGAGATCCCGACGAACTGGGCCACGAAGGCGGTGGCCGGCCGCGCGTAGATCTCGGCGGGCGAGGCCACCTGCTCGATGCGGCCCTTGGACATCACGCAGATCCGGTCGGCCATGGAGAGCACCTCCTCCTGGTCGTGGGTGACGAAGACGGTGGTGATCGACAGGCGCTGCTGGAGGGCGCGGATCTGCTCACGCAGCTCGGCACGCACCAGCGCGTCGAGGGCGGAGAGCGGCTCGTCGAGCAGCAGGACCCGCGGCTCGATCGCCAGCGCCCGCGCGAGGGCGACGCGCTGCTGTTGGCCGCCCGACATCTGGTGGGGGTACTTCTCGGCCTGGTCCGCGAGTCCGACCATCTCGAGCAGCTCGGCCGCCTTGGCCCGGCGGGTCGCCGTCGGCTGGCGGCGCATCCGCAGCCCGAAGGCCACGTTGTCGAGGGCGTCCATGTTGGGGAAGAGCGAGTAGCTCTGGAAGACCATGCCCATGTCGCGCTTCTGGGCGCTCACCCGCGAGAGGTCGACGCCGCCCACCACGACCCGGCCGGCGTCGGGCCGCTCGAAGCCCGCGAGCACTCGCAGGGCGGTCGTCTTGCCGCAGCCCGACGGGCCGAGCAGGGCCATGAACTCCCCGGGCTCGATCGACAGCGTGAGCCCGTCGAGGGCGCGGACCTTGCCGAAGGTCCGCACGAGGCCCTCGAGCAGCACCGGCGCGCCGGTGGGGGTCGTGGGGGCGGGGCGGTCGACCATCGGCGCGTCCTCCGTCTGGGTCACGGGTTCCTCCTAGCCACGCGCGCGACGCCGCTGGGAGCGATCGAGCGACACAATAACCGTGAGCACCACCCAGGTCACGACCAGTCCGGCCATCGCCGCGGCGATCTGGATGTGGCCGTTGGCGGCGCCGTTGAACTGGACGATCCACACCGGCACCGTCGTCCACAGGTCGAGGCTCGCCATCGTGTACTCCCCGAAGACCATGGCGAGGGTGAGTACGGCGGCCGAGATGAGGGCCGGGCGGATGTTGGGCAGGACCACCCGCAGCAGCGTGGAGTACCAGCGGCCCCCGAGGGAGCGCGACGCCTCCGAGAGGGTCTTCAGGTCGATGGCGAGCAGCCCCGCGTCGAGGCTCCGGTAGATGAAGGGCATCGCGAGGATCACGTACATCAGGCTCAGCAGGTACGGCGTGGCCTTGAGCCAGAGCGGCGCCACCGCGAGGACCCCCGCGATGAGCACGATCGGCGGGATCACGATGGGCAAGACCGTGATGACGTCCATCATCCGGCGCAGCCGGGGAAGGCGCAGGTGCACGTAGACCGTCGTGGGCACCATGAGCAGGACCGCCACGACCACCGTGGCGATCGCCAGCTTCGTGGAGAGCCAGAGGGCCGCCGTGAAGCCCTGCGCCTTGGGCAGCTCCTTCAGGGTGCTGAGCGAGTAGTGCCCGTCGACGCCCTGGAAGCTGAAGCGCAGGCCGGCGTAGATCGGGACGAGGAAGAAGGCCCCCGTGAGGACGAGCACGATGCCGCGCCACCAGCGGACCCGCCGGCGCGCCCGCCCGGTCGAGAACGCCGGGACCGGTGCCGTCTCCTCGGCCAGCAGCTCGAGCCCGGAGCTCGGTGCGTCTAGTGGAGCCATCGGCTCGCCCGCTTCTGGACGTAGTTGTAGAGGACCATGACGGCCGCGAGGATCACCAGCATCCCGAAGGCGATGGCGTAGCCGATGTTCTGGTAGTTGGAGAAGACGTTGCCGTTGATGAAGTTGCCGATCTGGATCGGCGAGAGGGCGATGATGCCCGTCGTGAGCGACTGGGCCGTCGCGTAGGCCGCGAAGGCGCTCCCGAAGAGCAGGAGCATCCCGCCCAGCACCGAGGGCATGAGGACGGGGATCCCCACGTGGCGCCAGTAGCGCCAGCTCGACGCGCCCATGTTCTCGGCCGCCTCGCGCCACGACGGTCGCAGGCCCACCAGCGCGGGCGTGATCACGAGGACCATGAGTGGGATCTGGAAGTACATGTAGACGACCGCGACGCCCGAGAACGTGTACAGGTGGAAGCCCAGCGAGGTGAGGTTGATGTGGATCGCGGCCAGCCAGAGCGTCAGGACGCCCGTCGAGCCGAGCGTCGCGACGAACATGAAGGTGAGGTTGACCCCGCCGAAGTTGGCGAGGACCCCCGAGGCCGTCGCGGTCATGCGGCGCAGCCACTGGCTGCGCGAGGTGTGGATGGCGTAGGCGACGAACACCCCGAGGATCCCGGGGATGATCGAGGTGAGCAGGGCCAGCTTGATCGAGTTCTCGAACCCGATGAGGTAGATCCCGTGGACGACGGCCGACACGTTCTCGGTCGTCCACCCGCCGTTGTTGCCGCGGAAGGCGTAGTAGAGGACCCCGAGCGTGGGGATCCCGATGCCCAGGGCCGAGTAGAGGAGGAACGGGGCGATCGCCGCCCCGGGCCCCAGGCGGCGCCACCACGACCGGCGGCGAACCCCGGGGCCGGCCCCGACCCCCGACGCCGGGGCGTCAGGGGTCGGGGCCGTCGCCTCGAGGGTTTCCATGCTGATCGAGCCCCGGGGCCTAGGCGCCCGAGCCCACCTTGGTCGCCCACTCCGAGTTCACCGTGTTGGCGGCTCCGAGGATCTGGGCGGTCGTCGGGTACTGCGGGGTCACGCCCTTGGGGATCGGGGGGAGCTTCGCGACGTAGCCCTTGCTCGCCGTGCCGTGCGCCTCCATGTAGGCGAGCTCCGCCGGGCGGGCGAGGCCGGCCAGCCAGAGGTTCTGGCCCTGGGTCGAGTAGAGGAACTCCTCCCAGAGGCGGGCAGCCGCCGGGTCCGGGGCGCTCGCGCTGATCGCCTGGGTGTAGTACTCACCGAGCACCGCGTCCGAGGGCAGGACGACCTTCCACCCCTTCATCGTGATGCCGCTGGCCTGGAGGTAGTCCCACCAGATCACGATGTTCGTCGCGCCCTGCTGCACCGTGGTCGCGTCGGCGATGGTAGGCACGAACGCGCCGTTCTTGTTCAGCGTCGCGAAGAAGTCCACGCCGGGCCCGACGTTCGACAGCGACCCCCCGTTGGCGATGGCGGCCGCCTGGACCGCCGCCAGCGCGGAGTTCGACTGCGTCGGGTTGTTGTTGATGCCGATCTTGTAGCCGTTCGCGCCCGTCTCGGTGAGCATCTGCTTGAACGAGGTCGGGCAGGACTTCACGGTCAGGGTGTCGCAGCCGATGGCCACGTAGCCGCCGTAGTCGTCGAACCAGTAGCCCGCCTTGTCCTTCAGGGCCGCCGGGATGGCCGACCAGGTCTGCACCTTGTAGGGGGCGAGCAGGTGGCCCTGCTTGGCGGTGATGGCGTAGCTCGTGCCCACGTCGATGACGTCGGGCGCGCTGGCGCGACCCTTGTCCTGCTTGAGCGCCTGGATCTCCTGGGCGCTCGAGCCGTCGGGGTTCTCCGAGTTGATGCGGATCTTGTACTTCTTCTCGAAGGTCTTGATGATGTTGCCGTAGTTGGCCCAGTTGTTCGGCAGGGCGATCACGTTGAGGTGGCCCTCCTTCTGCGCCGCCTTCACGAGGGCGGCGAACGACGTCGACCCGCTCTTGGTGAGATGGGTGACTTTCGCCCAGTTCACGCTCGACGCGCCGCTCGCCACGGCGTTGCCGGCGGTCACCGCCACGCCCGAGAGCGCCGCCACCGTCGCGCCGGCCGCGAGGACCGCCTTCGTCCTACTCAGTGCCATCCGCACTTCCTCCCTGTCGACGCCACCAAGTTGGCGGCTCCGCGTCAGACTAACCAGGCCCGCCGCGAGGGGCAATTCACGCCCCGGCCGTCCCCTCCGGCGACCGTCGCGCCGAGAGCCCAGGCGCCACAAGGCTTCCGGGCGGCGACGGCCCGCGCACGACTACTCCGGTTCACGGCCCGGTCGCCGTCGTGTCGCCGAGATTTCATCGACGCCCCCGCCCCCGCGGCGACCCGGCGGCGGCGTCGGGTCGCGCGGACCTATGCCAACATGACAGGGATGACCGGCCCGCGTCGTGGTGAGGAGCTCGACGCGCTGGCCTCGACGACCTTCGACGTCGTGGTGATCGGGGCGGGCATGACGGGGGCGGGGGTGGCCGTCGACGCCGCGGCCCGCGGGCTCAGCGTCGCCCTCCTCGACAAGGGCGACCTCGGATCGGGCACCAGCTCGAAGTCCTCCAAGATGGTCCACGGGGGCCTGCGCTACCTCCAGCAGCGCGAGTTCCGCCTCGTCTACGAGAACCTTCACGAGCGCCAGCGGCTCCTGGAGAACGCGCCCTACCTCGTGAGCCCCCTGCCGTTCCTCATCCCGCTCTTCGGCTCGAACGGCGTCGCGAGCAAGACCCTGGTGCGCGGGTACGCCTCGGCGCTTCGCCTCTACGACCTGAGCGGGGGCTGGCGCATCGGCCACCGCTACGAGCGCGTGGCGAGAGACGACGTGCTGGCCCACTTCCCCACCATGCGCACGGACCGGCTGGTCGCGGGCTTCCTCTACTACGACGCCCGCGGCGACGACGCCCGGGTCGCCCTGGTGCTCGCGCGCACCGCGCAGCGCTACGGCGCGCGGGTGGCGAACTACGTGCGGGCCACCGGCGTCACGAAGGACCGACGGGGCCGGGTCGAGGCGGTCACCGCGCGCGACGAGGTCACCGGTCGGTCCCTCGCGATCGCCGCGCGCAGCGTGGTCAACGCGACCGGGGTGTGGGCCGACGACGTGTTCTCCATGACCGAGGGCCGTCCCTCGCGACGCGTCACGCCCGCCAAGGGCGTGCACGTGACGGTCCCGCGGGACCGCCTGCCCGCCGACATCGCCGCGGTCCTCGCGGTGCCCGGCGATCGGCGCAGCGTCTTCGTCGTCCCTTTCGAGGACGACCCCTTCACCTACGTCGGCACCACCGACACGGCCTACGACGGCCCACTCGACGAGCCCGTTGCCACGGCCGAGGACGTCGACTACCTGCTCGGCGCCGTCAACGCCTCGACCTCCTCGGACCTGCGCCGGGCCGACGTCACCGGGGTCTGGGCCGGCCTGCGACCCCTCCTCTCCCCGCCCGAGGGCCGGCGCCTGAGTGAGCGCACCGCCGACCTCTCCCGCCGCCACCAGGTCACCGACGCCGGCGACGGCGTCGTGCACGTGACCGGGGGCAAGTGGACCACGTACCGCAAGATGGCCCAGGACGCGGTCGACGCGCTGCGCGGGTCGCTCGGTCCCCTCCCGCGCTCGCGCACGCGCCACCTCGCGCTCTACGGGGTCGACGACTGGCGGCCCGAGTCGCCCGAGGAGGCCCGACTCTTCCACCGCTACGGCGCCGACGCCCCCCGGGTGCTCGCGCTGGCCGAGGCGAGCCCCGACCTCGCGGGGCGGCCGGTCGAGGGGCTCGCCTACCTCGGCGCCGAGTTCCTCTTCGGCGCCCGCGAGGAGATGGCCGCCTCCCTCGACGACCTCCTGTGCCGGCGCACCCGGGCCCACCTGCACGACGCGCGCGCCGCGCGCGACGGGGCCGAGCGCGTGGCCCGGCTCGTCGCCGGCGAACTGGGCTGGGACGAGGCGCGCGTCGCGCGCGAGGTGGAGGCGTACCGCGCCCTCGTCGCGCGCGAGCTCGCCGCCGCCGGCCTCGAGCCGTGATGGAGCCCGTCGCCCCGGTCCCCTACCCCGAGGCCCTCGCCGCGGAACCCGTCGCCGGCCCCGCGGGCCTGCTCGCCGAGCTCGGCGAGCGCCGCATCCCGGTCGAGACCGGCGCGCGCGAGCGCGCCGAGCACGCCCGCGACTGGTGGCCGCCGGCGATCCCCGAGGCGGCGGCCGGCCGGGTCGCGCGCTGGCCCGGCGTGGTCGCGCGCCCGCGCACGAGCGAGGAGGTCGCCGCGGTGCTCGCGGCCTGCCGGCACCACGGCGTCCCGGTCACCGCCCAGGGCGGCCGCTCGGGCGTCGTCGACGGCGCCGCGCCGCCCGCGGGGGGCCTCGCCCTCGACCTCACCGCGCTCGACCACGTCCTCTCCGTCGACCCCGTCTCCCAGGTGGCGCGGGTGGAGGCGGGCGTCTTCGGCCCCGACCTCGAGCGGGCCCTCGAGCCCCACGGGCTCACGGCGGGCCACTTCCCCCAGTCCTTCGAGATCTCCACGGTGGGTGGGTGGGTGAGCTGCCGCGGGGCCGGCCAGTACTCGACGCGCTACGGCAAGATCGAAGAGCGGGTGCGCGGGCTGCGGGTCGCCCTCATCGACGGGCGGCTCGTCGAGCTCGGCGCGCACGGGCCCCACCCCGCCACGGGCCCGGACCTCGTGGGCCTGTTCGTCGGCGCCGAGGGCACCCTCGGGGTGGTCACGGAGGTGACCCTCGCCCTCAGCCGCCGGGCGCGCCACGACGCGTCCGCCGCGCGGCTCTTTGCCACCTTCGACGAGGGGCTCGAGGCGTGCCGGCGCGTCGTCCAGCGCGGCGCGCGGCCGGCCGTGCTGCGCCTCTACGACGAGGCCGAGAGCCGCCGGGCCTTCGGGCTCGAGGGCTGCGCGCTCGTCGTGCTCGACGAGGGCGACGAGGCCCTCGTCGAGGCGACCCTCGAGGTGGTCGCCGAGGAGTGCGCCGGCGCCGAGCGCCTGGACGGGTCGGTCGTGGCGACCTGGCTCGAGAGGCGCAACGACGTCTCGGCCCTCGCGCCACTATGGGCCGCCGGGGTCGTCGTCGACACCGTCGAGACCGTGGCCCCGTGGGGCGCGCTCGGCCCGCTGGCGCGCGACGTGCGCGCCGCGCTCGAGGCGGTGCCCGGGATGGTCGTGGCCTCGGTGCACCAGTCCCACGCCTACGAGGACGGCGCCTGCCTCTACTTCACCTTCGCCGGGCGCCCCGAGGGCGACCCGCGCGCGTTCCACCGCGCGGCCTGGGACGCGGCCCTCGACGCGGTCGTCGCCGCGGGGGCGGCGGTGAGCCACCACCACGGCGTGGGCCGCCAGCGCGTTGAGCACCTGGCCCGCTCGATGGGCCCGGCCTACGAGCTCCTGCGGGAGCTCAAGGCGCTCCTCGACCCCGAGGGCCTGCTCAACCCGGGCGTGCTCGGCCTCGGCGGGGAGCTCCGGTGAGGGCCCTCGCGATCGACGTCGGCTCGACATCGGTGCGCACCGCGCTCGTCGACGAGCGCGGTCGGCTCAGCCACGTGGCGCGCGCGCCGCTCAGCGTGCGCACGCCCCAGTCCGGCGAGGTCGAGCTCGACGGCGCGGCCCTGGCCACCGTCACGCTCGCCACCGCGCGTCGGACCCTCGCCGAGGGCGGAGGCTGCGACGCGGTGGGGGTCACGAACCAGCGGGCCACGACGCTGCTCTTCGACCCCGCCGACGGCGCCGTCCTCGGGCCGGCCCTCAGCTGGCAGGACCTGCGCACCGTCATCGACTGTTTGGTCCTGCAGGGCGAGGGACTGCGCCTCGCCCCCAACCAGTCGGCCACCAAGGCCCGCTGGCTCCTCGAGAACGCCCCGGGCCCGCGCGGCGACTGGCGCGTCGCCACTCTCGAGACCTGGCTCGCCTGGAACCTGGGCGGCGGCGACGTGCTCGTCGCCGACCGCACCAACGCCTCGGTGACCGGGCTCGCGCGGGTCGACCTCGCCGACTGGGACGAGGGGGTGCTCGAGCGACTCGGCCTCGAGCGCTCGCTGTTCGCGACCCTCGTCGACTCCCTCGGCGAGGTGGGCCGGGCCCGCGCCCTGCCCGGGGCGCCCCCGATCACCGCGCTGATCGGCGACCAGCCGGCCTCGCTCTTCGGCCAGGGGTGCGTGCGTGACGGGGCGAAGCTCACCCTGGGCACCGGGGCCATCGCCGACGCCCACGGCCTCGGCGCGGCGCCCGACTCCCCGCTGCGCCGCCCGTCGGGCTGCTACCCCACGGCGCTGCTCAGCGCGGGGGGCGAGGTCACCTGGGGCCTCGAGGGGATCGTGCTCTCGGCCGGGTCGTGCGTCGACTGGCTCGTCGACCTGGGCCTCGTCGGCTCGCCGGCCGAGGCCGACGCGCGCGCCGCGGACGCGACGGGTGACGGCGTGTGCTTCGTGCCGGCGCTCGCCGGGCTCGGCACGCCGTGGTGGGACTTCGGGGCCCGGGGGGCCTTCGTCGGCCTCACCCGGGGCACCTCGCGCGACCAGCTCGTGCGCGCGGTGCTCGAGGGCGTCGCCCAGCGCGGCGCCGACCTTGTGGACGCGCTGGCCCGCGAGGGCGTCTCGCTCACCGAGCTGCGCGTCGACGGGGGCGTCTCGGCGAGCGCGACGGTCGTGCGCGCGCTGGCCGACCTCACGGGGGTGCCGGTCGGGGTGAGCGCCGAGCGCGAGGCCACCGCCCGGGGCGTGGGGCTGCTCGCCCTCGTCGGCGCCGGGCTGCTCGAGCTCGACGACCTGGAGGACGCGGGCGCGCCCGAGGTCGTGGTCGAGCCGCGCGCGAGCGACGACGAGCGCGAGGCGAGCCGGGCGCGCTGGCGCGGGGCGCTCGAGGTGGCCCAGGGCTCGATCCCCGAGCTCTCCTCGATCGCCTTCTAGCGCTCCCAGGGCGCGGCGGCCAGCGCCTCGTCGAGCCGCGCGCCGGCGTCGACGAGCGGCTTGGCGAGCATGAGGGCCCGGGGTTGGCTGAGGGCCACCGCCCCGGTGACGACACCGCGGCGCGCGTAGAGCGCGAGCCACCGGTCGGCGCCCGCCGCGCCCACCACCCGCACCACCTCGTCGTCGGCGCGCGGCCGGCCGAGCAGCTGGATCTTCTTGCCGTACTGGTCGGACCAGAAGTAGGGCGTGGGGGCGAGCGGCGACGGCTCGGCGCCGGCCCACGCGCGCGCCAGCGCGTCAGCGTGGTCGGCCGCGACCTGCCAGTGCTCCCGGCGCGCGCCCCGCTCGCCCTCGACCTCGACGACCCGCGCCACGTCGCCGAGCGCCCCTACCCGGGGCGCCGCGCGCAACCCGGCGTCGACGACGACGCCGTCGTCGAGATCGAGGCCGGAGTCCTCGAGCCACCCGAGGTCGAGGCGCGAGCCGACGGCCGCCACCACCGCGCGCGCCTCGATCTCCCCGTCCGCGAGCTCGACGCGCCACGCACCGGGTCCGGCGACGACGTCGCGCACCACGACCCCGGTGCGCAGCTCGATCGAGGCGTCCGCGGCCAGGCCGTCGAGCCAGCCCGCGACCTCCTCGCCGAGCGGGCCGACGAGAGGGCGCGCCGCGGCCTCGAGCACCACCGGGACGAGGCCGCGCGCGGCGAGGGAGGTCGCCATCTCGGCCCCGAGGAATCCCCCGCCGACGACGACGACCGTCGCCCCCGCCTCGAGGCCGGCCACCCGCTCGCGCAGCGCCACGGCGTCGTCGAGCGAGCGAAGGGTCGACAGGGGCCCGCCCGAGGGCGTGTCGAAGGCCCGCGCCTCGACCCCCACCGCGAGGGCCACCCGGGTGGGGAGGAGGCGCGTTCCGTCGGCCAGGGTCACCTCGCCCGTGGCCGCGTCGAGGGCCACCGCGCGCACCCCGCGGCGCAGCTCGACCCCGATCTCGCGCGCCCTCGTCTCGTCGGCCAGGGCCACCCGGTCGAGGTCCCAGCGGCCCGCGAGGACCTGCTTCGACAGGGGGGGCCGGTCGTAGGGGAGGTGGGGCTCGGCCCCCACCAGGGTCACGCGCCCGGCGAAGCCGTGGCGGCGCAGGCCCTCGCAGAGCCGCCAGCCGGCGAGGCCGGCGCCGACCACCACGACGTGGTCGTCCGGCCCCAGGGCGTCCACTACCCGAAGCTCGCGCGCCACTGGGCGAGCGAGCGCACCAGGAAGACCGTGTTGGACGCGCGCACGCGCCCGAGGGGCGCGTGGGGGTCGTCGGCGTAGAAGTGGCCCGGGTAGAGGGTCGTCTCGTCGGGCACGACCGCCAGGCGCTCGTGGATCGAGGCGTAGATCTCGTCGCTGCTCCCCCCGGGGAGGTCGGTGCGCCCGCAGCCCTCGACGAAGAGGGTGTCGCCCGAGAGCAGGGCGTCGTCGACCCACAGGCACTGGCTGCCCGGAGTGTGGCCCGGGGTGCGCACGAGGGTCACGTCGAGCTCGCCGAGGACCAGGTGGTCCCGGTCGTCGTGGCCGACGACGCGCGCCGGGTCGACGCCCGTGCGCTCGAGGAGCGCCTCGACCTCGACGGTCTGGGCGTGCACGGCCACCCCGGTCGCGGCGACGAGCTCGGCGACCCCGGCGACGACGTGCTCGCCCAGCAGCCGGCCCCCGACGTGGTCGGGGTGGGCGTGGGTCGCGACGGCCCCGACCACCGTCATCGACTCGGCGGCCGCGAGCCCGACCAGTTCGCGCGGCGCGTAGGCCGGGTCGACCAGGACGGCCTCGCCGGTCTCGCGGTCGCCCAGGGCGTAGGCGAAGTTGCGCATCGCCACCGCGACCGGGTCGCCGAGGGCGAAGTCGCGGCCCGAGAGCCACTGGCGCAGGTAGAGCCGCGGCGTCACTCGTCGTCGGCGATCGCGGCGATCCGCGGGGTGAGCTCGTCGACCCGCTCCCGGGTCGCGACGAGCCGCGCCTCGAGGGCCTCGATGATCGCGGTGGCCCGCTCGAGCCGGGCGAAGAGGTCGTCGACCGAGACCTCGCCCTCGTCGAAGGAGGCCACGATGGCGTCCAGCTCGGCCGCGGCCTCGTCCCAGCTCCCGACGTCACCCTCGGCCATCACGCCTCCCCCACGCTCTCCACGCGAGCCCCGAACGAGCCCGTCGCCACGCGCACGCTGAGCTCGTCGCCCACCGACACCGCCTCGACCTCGCGCACGACCCGTCCGCTCGCGTCGGTCACGATAGACCAGCCCTGGGCCAGCCGGCGCGCCGGGTCGTAGGCCGCGAGCAGTGCCCGGTGATGCTCGAGCCGGCTCCGGGCGCCCTCGAGGGTGCGCCGCGCGTCGACCACCAGCCGCCGGCGCGTCGAGGCGAGGTGGCGCTCCTCGGCGCGGATCCGGTCGCGCACGCCCAAGACGACGGCGCGCCGGCGCTCGGCCACGTAGGCGTCGGCCTCCTCGAGCAGGTCGCTCGCGCGCTCGAGCACCCGGGCCGCCGGGCGGCGCAGCCGCTCCTCGCGCCAGGTGCGGACCCTCTCGACGAGGTCCTCGGCGAGCTTGGTCGGGGTGATGGCCCGGGTGTGGGCCACGAGGTCGGCCACCGACTCGTCGCCGGTGTGGCCGATCCCGGTGAAGACGGGCACCGGGCAGCGGGCGATGGCCCGGGCCACCGACTCGTCGTCGAAGCAGGCGAGGTCCCCGCGCGAGCCCCCGCCGCGCACGAGGCAGATCACGTCGGGCCGGCGCGCGCCCAGCTGCTCGAGCGCGGCCACGATCTGGGGCGGGGCGCCCTCCCCCTGGACGAGCGAGGGGACGACCTCGAGGTCGAAGGCGAAGCCCGAGCCCTCGAGCACGCCGGCGAAGTCGCGGAACCCCTCGGTGGCGGGGCTCGCCACCACCCCGACGCGCAGGGGCACCGCGGGGACGCGGTGGCGGCCGTTCGCCTCGAGCAGGCCCTCGGCGCGCAGCCGGCCGATCAGCTCCAGGCGACGGCGGGCGAGCTCCCCGAGCAGACTGGTGACGTCGACGTCGAGGACGCTGAAGCCGATCTTGCCCTGGGGCGCGTAGACGTCGACGTAGCCGTAGAGGGTGACGGTCATGCCCGCGGCGAGGGTCACGCCGTCGGCGGCGAGGCGGGCCTTGAGGGGCGCCCACTGGCGCGACCAGCAGTGCGCGTTGAGGACGGGCCGGCGGGTGTCGGCCGTGTCGGAGCCGGCGTCCACCAGGTCGAGGTAGACGTGGCCCTTCTCGTAGACCTTGGCCACCTCGCCGCGGACCCACAGCGGCCGGCGGCGCCCGAAGGCCGCCTCCAGGTGCGCGGTGACGACCTCGTAGAACGCGGCGACGTCGAGGACCGGCGCCTCGACGCTCGTCCCCTCGACACTCACGCGGCGAGGCTACCCCCCGCCACCGACGTCCGACCTTGTCGAGTCGGCGCGCGCTGTGTCAGACTGGGGGTGGACGGTGAGTCGACTGGGTGGCCGCGCCGCAGTGATGCGGTGAGGAAAGTCGGGGCTCCAGCGGGCAGGGTGCTCACGTGAGTGAGTCGCGGTGACGCGAAGGACAGTGCCACAGAAAGCAGACCGCCGGGGCCGGGCGACCGGTGCCGGCAAGGGTGAAACGGTGCGGTAAGAGCGCACCAGCGCCCCGGGCGACCGGGGCGGCTCGGTAAACCCCACCCGGAGCAAGATCGAACACGGGAGGCCGCCCGCGCGCCTCGCAGAGGCACTCCCGAGGTGGATCGCACAGATGGATGGCCACCCATCCCCCCTCGGGGGGTGGACAGAACCCCGCTTACAGGTCGGCTCACCGTCCGCCTGACCCTACGAGCGTGCGAATGAGAGCGACGTGCTGCATCTGCCCTACCGCGAGCTGCCCCTGGCGGACCCCGGCACGCCCCCGACCTCGACCCCGGCGCGCTACCTCGTCTGGCTGGCCGGCCACCAGCGCTGGCTGCTCGCCCTCAACGCCCTCTTCGGCATCGGCTGGATGGTCTCCCAGGCCCTCGTCTTCGCCGCCCTCGGGGCGGCAATCGACCACGGCGTCGACCGACACGACACGGCGGCGCTGCTGGCCTGGGTCGGCGTGGTGCTCGGGCTCGGCCTCGTCCAGGCCGTCTGCGGGTCGCTGCGCCACCAGCTCGCGGTGACCAACTGGCTCCACGCGTCGTACCGGTCGATCCAGGTGCTCGGGCGCCACATGGCCGTCACGGGCCCCGCCCTGACCGCCGAGATCCCGACCGGCGACGTCGTCAACACCGCCAACTCCGACGCCATCCGGGTGGGCACCGCCTACGACAGCCTCGCGCGGTTCCTCGGCGCCATCGTCTCGTGGGTGGTGGTGTCGTTCATCCTGCTCGCCACCTCAACCACCCTGGGCCTCGTCGTGCTCGTGGGCGTCCCGGTGCTCGCCACGCTGAGCGTGCCCTTGATGCGCCCGCTCCACCGCCACCAGGCCGCCCAGCGAGAGAGCGCGGGGCGCCTCGCCGCCCTGGGGGCCGACACCGTCGCCGGCCTTCGGATCCTGCGCGGGATCGGGGGCGAGGAGGTCTTCCACGCCAACTACGTCGCCCAGAGCCAGCGGGTGCGCGCGGCCGGCGTGCGCCTGGCCACCCCCCAGGCGGCCCTGGAGTCGGGTCAGGTCCTGCTGCCGGCCGTGCTCACCACCGTGGTGACCCTCCTCGGCGCCCACGAGGTGATGGCCGGCCGACTCCAGCCCGGTCAGCTCGTCGCCTTCTTCGGCTACGCCACCTTCCTCACGACGCCCCTGCGCACGGCGATCGAGTACATCATCAACGCGACCCAGGCCTTCGTCGCGGCCGGCAAGATCCAACGGGTGCTGCGCGTGTCGCCGAGTGTCACCGACGTCGCGGCGCCGCTCGCCTGGCCCGAGCCGCTGGCCGAGATCCGCGACGTGCGTACCGGCCTCGTGCTCGCGCGCGGCGAGTTCGCCGGGCTGGTCGGCGAGACGACCGACGAGACCGCGGCGCTCGTCGACCGGCTGGGCCGCTTCGTCGCCGACGTCGAGGGCGTGAGCGTCAACGGGGTCCCCCTCGGCGCGGTGGCCCTCGACGAGCTGCGTCGCCGCGTGGTGGTGAGCGAGATCGAGCCTCGGCTCTTCGCCGGGGAGCTGCGCCACGAGCTCATGCCCCACGAGACGCCCGACGACGAGCGGATCGTGCGGGCGCTCGAGACCGCGAGCGCGCTCGACATCCTCGACGCCCTCGACGAGGGCCTCGCGGCCACCCTGGACGAGCGCGGCCGCGGCCTCTCGGGCGGCCAGCGCCAGCGGCTGGCCCTAGCCCGCGCCGTCCTCACCGGGGCCGAGGTGCTCCTGCTCGTCGAGCCCACCTCGGCCGTGGACGCGCACACCGAGGGCCGGGTCGCCGGGCGTCTCGCCGAGGCCCGCGCCGGGTCGACGACGCTCGTGGCCACCTCGAGCCCCCTCGTGCTCGAGCGCTGCGACGTCGTGAACCTGCTCGTCGGCGGACGGGTCGTCGAGCGCGGACCCCACGAGGAGCTCCTCAAGCGCTCCTCCCTGTACCGGCGCATCGTCCTGCGCGAGGAGACCCCGTGAACCTGCCCGTCGCCACGAGCGCCCAGGTCCGCACCTACGCGCGCGTACTGGCCACGCGCCACCGCAGCGCGCTCGCGCGCATGCTCGCGGTCTACGCCCTGGCCTCCACGGCCGGGCTCGTGCCGGCGTGGGCCGTCGGCCAGATCACCAACCTGGCCGCGGCCCACGCCCTGGCCGCGGGGCCGGTCGCGCGCTACGTCACCGTGCTCGCCCTCTCGTCGCTCGCCTACGGCGTGCTCACCTTCACGGCCCGTCGGCGCGCCTACGTCCTGGGCGAGAGCGTCTTCGCCGAGCTGCGCGAGGAGTTCCTCGACAGCGTGCTGGCCCTCCCCCTCGCCGAGGTCGAGCGGGCCGGCACCGGCGACCTGTTGAGCCGGGTCACCAACGACATGAACGCGCTATCGCGCACCGTGCGCTTCGCCGTGCCCGAGTGGCTGGTGGCGCTGCTCCAGGCCGTCCTCACCCTCGGGGCGATGCTGCTCGTGAGCCCGCTCGCCTCGATCGCCAGCCTCGTGTCCATACCGATCCTCGTCGTCTCGACCCGCTACTACCTGCGCTACGCGACCCCGGGCTACCGGCGCGAGCGCGTGAGCTACGCCACGCTCTCGGGCACGATCGCCGAGACGGCCGAGGGCGCGCGCACCGTCGACGCCCACCGGCTGGGCGCGCGCCAGGTGGGGCGGATCGAGGGCGACGTGCGCGAGGCCTTCTACGCCGAGATGTACACCCTCTTGATGCGCATGGTCTGGTTCCCCACGGTCGAGGGGGCCTTCGCGCTGGCGGTGGCGGCGACGCTCGGCTGGAGCGGCTGGCTGGCCATCGGCGGCCACGTCACCGTGGGCGCCGCGACCACCGTCACCCTCTACGTCGTGCAGATCAACGACCCCCTCGACCGGGTCGTCTCGTGGCTCGACGAGATCCAGGTCGGCCAGACCTCGCTCGCGCGCCTGGTGGGCGTCTCGGCCTCGCGCGCCGTCGAGCCGCCGCCGGTCGCCCCGCCGACCGACGAGCGCCTCGTGCTCGAGCACGTCAGCTACGCCTACCGCCCCGGCCACGACGTCCTGCGCGACGTCTCGCTCGAGATCCGCCCCGGCGAGCGCCTGGCGATCGTGGGCCCCTCCGGGGCGGGCAAGTCGACCCTCGGGCGGCTCCTCGCCGGCATCGACGCCCCGTCCCGCGGCTCGGTGCGGGTGGGCGCGACCGAGCTCACCGCCATGCCGACGGCCCAGCGCCGGCGCCACGTCGCGCTCGTCACCCAAGAGCACCACATCTTCATCGGCTCGGTCCGCGACAACCTCCTGCTCGCGCGGCCCGACGCCGGCGACGACGAGGTCCGCGCGGCCCTGGCGGCGGTCGACGCCCTCGAGTGGGTCGAGGAGACCCCCTCGGGCCTCGACACCGAGCTCGGCACGGCGGGCCACCCCGTCTCCCCGGCCCAGGCCCAGCAGCTCGCGCTCGCGCGCCTCGTCCTGGCCGACCCCCACACCCTGGTGCTCGACGAGGCGACCGCCCTGCTCGACCCGCGCGCCGCGCGCCACCTCGAGCGCTCGTTGAGCGCGGTGCTCACGGGGCGCACCGTCGTCGCGATCGCCCACCGGCTCCACACCGCCCACGACGCCGACCGGGTGTGCGTGGTGATCGACGGGCGCATCGCCGAGATCGGCACCCACGACGAGCTCGTCGCCCACGACGGCGAGTACGCCTCGCTGTGGCGCAGCTGGCGCAACGACCGCGCGGGGGGCTCGTAGGCTCGTTCGGTGGCCCAGCCCCTGCGCGCCGACGAGGTCCAGGCCTGCCCGCACCGCGTCGCGCTCGCCCGGGGCGCCCCGATCGAGCCGGCGCGCGCCGAGGAGCCGGCGAACCTCGCGCGGCGGCGCGAGCGCGCCCGGGCCCACCGGCGCGCGACCCTCGCGGCCCTCGCCGCCCTGCACCCCGAGGCGACCCGGCCCGGCACGGCCGACGAGACCCTCGGGGCCCTCGCGCGCGGCGACGAGCTCGTGCTCTCGCCGCGGCTCCCGGTCGATGTCGCCGGGGGGCGCGTGGCGAGCGTGCAGGCGCTGGTGCGCACCGGACGGGGTTCCCGCTTCACCTACGCGCCGGTCGTGGTGAAGAGCCACGAGGTCGCCGAGCCGGCGGCGACCCGCAGCCTCTGGCGCGCCGGGCTCGAGCGGCCGCGCCGGGCCGACGCCGCACGGGTCCAAGGCGTCGGGGCGCGGGCCTCGGCGCCCATGACCCGCAGCGGCCTCGCGCTCGCCCACGCCACGCGGGTCCTCGGCGCGCTCGGCCACGGCGACCCCGCGGCCCCGGGCGCCGTCGTCGACCGGGGCCGGGCGCTGTGGTGGTTCGAGCTGGCCGGCGACGAGCACCCCCGGTTCAACCTCGCGGCCTACGACCGTCTCTACGAGGAGCGCCGCGCCGTCCTCGAGGCCCACGACCGCTGGCGCGCCGGCGCCGCCGACTTCCCCACCGAGCCCTACTGGCATCGCGAGTGCCTCGACTGCCCCTTCGCCCCGCACTGCGCGGAGGAGCTCGCCTCGCGCGACGACGTCTCGCTCGTGCGCTTCACCACCCTCGCCCAGCAGGCGGCCCTGCGCGAGGCCGGGATCACGACCCGGCGCGCGCTCGCCCGGCTCGACCCCCACGAGGCCCGCCGGGCGCGCGAGGGCGCCGACGTCGGGTCGGCGGCGGCCGTGGCGCGCGAGGTCGAGCACCTCGACCAGCTCATCTACCGGGCCCGGGTCGCCGTGGACGGCACCCTGCGCCGGCGGGTCGAGCCCGCCGCCATGGGGTGCGCGCGCGCCGACGTCGAGGTCGACGTCGACATGGAGAGCTACGAGGACGCGACCTACCTCTGGGGGGCCGTGGTGAGCCTCGCGCGCCCGGTGCCGGGCGTGTCGGCCGGCTACCACGCCGTCGCCACCTTCGACCCGCCCACCCCCGCGGGCGAGGCCGCCCTCTTCGCGCGCTTCTGGTCCTGGCTGGAGGGGGTGCGCGCCGCCTGCGAGGCCGCGGGCGCCTCCTTCTGCGCCTACTGCTTCTGGTCGACCGCCGAGGACGGCGCGATGGACCGCGCGGTCGCGCGCACCGAGGACGCGGCGCTCGCCCGCTCCCTGCGCGAGGGGGTCGACGCCTTCCGGCGCGCCCGGCCGGCCCAGTGGATCGACCTGCACGACGTGGTGAGCCGCCAGGTCCAGACCGACGGCCCCCTGGGCCTGAAGCTCGTGGCCCGCGCCGCCGGCTTCGACTGGCGCGACCCGAGCCCGAGCGGCGAGGCCTCGATCGCGTGGTACGAGAGGGCCGTGGGCGACGACCCGGCCGAGGCCGAGGCCCACCGACGCCGGCTGCTCGAGTACAACGAGGACGACTGCCGCGCGACGCGCGCGCTGCGCGACTGGCTCGAGGGCCCGGCCCGCGAGCTCCCCCACCGCGACGAGCCGCCCGCGCCCGAGCCGTTCGGCGGGTCGTGAGCGAGGTCACCGCCGCCCTCGGTCGCACCACCTCGCGCGCGAGGGCCGCGGCCGTCGGTGCGGGCGGGGCCCTGCTCGCCCTCGGGCTGAGCGCCGCGAGCGCGCTCGGCCTGGCCGAGGTCGCGCGCGGGCGCGCCGGGGGACTCCTCGTGGTCGGGGCCGCGCTCGTCGCGCGGATCGCCCTCGGGCTCGGCGTGGCCGCCTTCGACGACGCCAGCGCGGCGCGCGCGAGGGCGGCCGCCCGTCGCGCGCTCGACGCCCACCTGCTCGCCCCTCACCGCGCGAGCGCCGAGGGCGCCGGCGACCTCCTCGTGAGCGTCGAGGACGCCGCCCAAGGAGCCTCGCTCGAGCGGCTGCGCGCCGCGGCCGGGACCTCGGTGCTCGGCCTCGCCGTCGTCGGCTGGTGCGCCGGCTGGCTCGCCCTCGCCATCACCGTCGTGCTGCTGGGCGCGGCCGGTCCGCTCTACCGGCGGGCCGGCCGGCGCGCCGAGGCGGCCCAGGTCGCGGTGCGCGAGCGCCGCGAGCGGCTCGAGGCGCGCCAGCTCGAGGTGCTTCGCCACGTGCCCGAGCTGCGCGGGGTCGGCGCGGTCGACTACGGCGCCCGCGAGCTGGGCGCCCTGAGCGACCGCGAGCACGAGGTCGCCCTCTCGGCGATCCGGGTCGCGCTGGAGTCCTCGGCCGTCACCGAGTTCCTGAGCGGGGTGAGCGTCGGCCTGGTCGCCATGGTCGTCGGCTTCGCCCTGCTCGGTGGGCGCGTCTCGCTCGGCGCGGCGCTCGTCGCCGTGCTCGTCACGGGCGAGCTCTACGTGCAGGTCCGCCGCTACGGGGTCGAGTTCCACCGCCGCGAGAACGCGACCACGGCCCTCGCGCGCCTCGGGGGGCTCGCGGTCCCGAACCCGACCTCGGCGGGCGTGGGCGCGGCCGTGCGCGCGCGCGCCCTGGTTACCGAGGCGCGTCCCGAGCCCGTCGACCTCGCGCTCGACGAGGGCGGGACCCTCCTCGTGACCGGGCCCTCCGGGTCGGGCAAGACCACGCTGCTCGAGACGCTGCTCGGCTGGCGACCCCCCGTCGCCGGGGCGCTCGACCTCGGAGCGGGCCCGGTGGCGGTCGTCACGCCCACGACCGCCCTGCTCTCGACGAGCCTGCGCGAGAACCTCACCCTCGGGCGAGCCGTCGAGGACGGTGACGTGCGCGCCCTCCTCGGGGCCCTCGAGCTCGAGGGGGAGCGCTTCAGCGACCTCGACGCGCCGCTGCTCGCCGACGGTCGCGGGCTGAGCACCGGCGAGCGCGTGCGGGTCGTGCTCGCGCGCGGCCTCATCGCCGGCGCCCGACTCGTCGTCCTCGACGACGTCGGGGGCGTCCTCGACGAGCGGGCGCGCGCGGCCACCCGCGCGGTCCTGGCGCGCCCCGGGGGACCGGCCGTCCTCGAGGCCACCTCGGGGGTGGCCGTCCTCGAGGACGCGGCGCGACTGGCGCTCGAGCCGTGAGCGACGACCTCGCCCGCCTGCGCCGGTGGCTGCGCCGCGCTCGGCCGCCGCGCGCCGACCTCGCCCGGGCGCTCTCGACCGGGGTGCTCGCGAGTGCCGTCGCGGTCGGGCTCACGACGGGGGCCGTCGGGCTGCTCGTCGCGAGCGCCCAGCGCCCCGGGCTGCGCGCGGTCGCCGTGATCCTCGTGGTGATCGAGGTCTTCGCCTTCGCCCGCTCCCCCCTGCGCCTGGCCGAGCGCCTCGCCGCCCACCGGCTGGGCTACGCCGCGGTGACGCGGTGGCGGCGGTGGCTCGTGCGCACGGTGGGACAGCTCGAGCACCGCCGGCTGAGCGCCGTGGCGACCGGCGACCTCCTCGAGCGCGCCCTCGTCGACACCGACCGCCTCCAGGACCTCTGGCTGCGCGGGGCGGTGCCCCTCGTGACGGCGGGCACCACGCTGGTGGCCCTCGACGCGGTGGTGGCGCTGCTGCCGCCGGTGGGCGCCTGGGCCGGCTCGGCGCTCGGCCTCGCCTGCGTCGAGGCCCTCGGGGTCGCGGGGCTGGCGGCGATCCACCGCGTGGCCCTCCGGCGCGAGGCCGTCCGGCGCCACGCCGCGAGCGTGGCGCGCGCGGCCCTCGTCGAGCTCGCGGCCGCGGGTCCGGCCCTCGCCGCCCTTGGGCGCGCCGAGGTCGTCCGGGTGCGGCTCGAGCGCGCCCTCGCCCCCCTCGACCGGACCGAGGCCGCGCGGCGCGCCCCCCTGGCCGCCCGCTACGGCCTGCTCGGGGTCGCCGGGGCGACGGCGCTCGCCGTCGTCGCGCTGCACCCGGTGGGCGCCCCGCTCTGGTGGGTCGTCGCCGTCGCCCTGGCGACGGCCGCGATCGAGCTGCTCGTCGCGTTCGACGCGGCCCTGGCGGGCACGACCGAGGTCGTCGCCTCGGCCGAGCGGCTCGAGTCGCTCGACCGGCCCCACCCGGGCGGGCGGCTCGGCGTGCCCGCGCGCCCCGGGCTCGAGGCCCGCGACCTCGACTACCGCGAGGCCGACCGATCGGTGCTCGCCGGGGCGTCGCTGCTCGTCGCCCCGGGGTCGCGCGTCGCGGTGGTGGGGCCCTCGGGGGTCGGCAAGTCGACCCTCCTGCGCCTCCTCGCCCGCCTCGACCACCCCGACGCCGGGACGATCCTTCTCGGCGGGGTGGACCTCGACGAGCTGGACGAGGACGACCTGCGCCGGCGCGTCGCCTACGTGCCGAGCGAGCCGGGGCTCGTGACGGGCTACGCCCGCGACGTCGTCGCCCTCGGGCGGCCCGTCGCCGAGGCGGGCCTGCGCCTGTGCGGCGAGCTCGGCCTCGCTCTAACGGGCGACGAGCGCGTCGAGGGGCTCTCGCGGGGCGAGACGGCGCGGGTCGCGCTGGCGCGCGCGCTGGCGGGCGGGCCCGACCTCGTCCTCCTCGACGAGCCCACGGCCGGGCTCGACCCGCACGCGACGGCGCTCGTGCTCGGCGCGCTCGAGCGCTCGGGCGCGGGCGTCGTCGTGGCCACCCACGACCCGGCCGTCGCGGGGTGGTGCGACGAGGTCGTCGAGCTGCGCGAGGGCCGCCTCGCCCCGCTCAGCCGTTGAGCGCCCCCATCGAGCGCTCGGGGTAGCGCGCGCCCACGACCTCCTCGCGCGGCACGGCGGCGTCGATCTCGGCGAGGTCGTCCGCGCCGAGCTCGAGCGCCGACGCCGCGACGTTGTCGCGCAGCCACCGGCGCCGCTTGGTGCCCGGGATCGGCACGACGTCACGTCCGCGCGCCAGGACCCAGGCGAGCGCGAGCTGGGCCACCGACGCGCCGGTGCGCGCCGCGACCCGCTCGAGGCGCTCGACGAAGACGCGGTTGGCCTCGCCCGCGGCGCCGACGAAGCGGGGGTTGTTCGCGCGGAAGTCCCCCTCGCCACCGACCCGGTTGGCCTCCTCGGAGGTGAGGAACCCCCGCCCCAGGGGGCTGTAGGCGACGAAGCCGATGCCCAGGCGCCGGCAGGCCTCGAGCACGCCGTCCTCGGGGTCGCGGGTCCACAGCGAGTACTCCATCTGCACCGCGGTCATCGGGTGCACGGCGTGGGCCCGCTCGATCGTGGCCACCGACGCCTCGGAGATGCCCAGGTGGCGCACCTTGCCCGCCTCGACGAGCGACGCCATCGCCCCCCAGGTCTCCTCGATCGGCACGGTGCGGTCGACCCGGTGCTGGTAGTAGAGGTCGATGACCTCGACGCCGAGGCGCTCGAGCGAGGCGTCGCAGGCCGCCACCACGTACTCGGGCGTCCCGTTGACGCGCAGGTACGTGCCGTCGGCGGCGCGCTCGTTGCCGAACTTCGTCGCGAGCACGACCTCGTCGCGCCGGCCGGCGAGGGCGCGGCCCACCAGGCGCTCGTTGGTGAACGGCCCGTACATGTCGGCGGTGTCGAAGAAGGTGACCCCGAGGTCGATCGCCTCGTGGATGGTGGCGATCGACTCGGCCTCGTCGCCGGGGCCGTAGAACTCGCTCATCCCCATGCAGCCCAGCCCCTGGGCCGACACCTCGAGGCCCTGCCCCAGCGTGCGACGCTCCATGCGCCCTCCTCGTGAATGTTCGCACAATGCAGTGATTGCACGGTGTTTCGTCCCACGCTAGCGGGAGACCACCCGCTATCTTCATGGCATTGGCTGGGGGGGCCAAACATCGAGAGCCCGCCTGCTCCCTTCGGGGGCAGGCGGGCTCCGTTGTGTGCTACCTGATGAGAGGGTGCGCGTCTAGGGCAGGAGCAGCCGGCCGCACGAGGGACACTCCGGGAAGGCCCCCTCGGGCGCGTGGCGCCACCGATCGAGCTCGAGCGGGCTGAGCGCGATCCGGCACCCCTCGCAACGACCCTCCACGACCGGGGCCGCGCCCGCGCCGCCCGCGCGCGCGAGCGCCGCCTCGTAGCGCGCGCGCAGCTCGGGCGCCACGATCGAGGCGGCCGCCTCGCGGGCGAGGCGCTGGGCGGCGATCTCCTCGTCGAGCGACACCTCCAGGGCGGCCACCGTGGCGACCAGCTCGGCGCGGCGCGCGGCGAGCGGCTGGGCCTCGCGGCGCAGGGCGGCCGCCGCCTCGGCGGCGGGCTCCACCTCGACCAGGGCCTCGAGCTCGCGGTCCTCGGCCGCGCCCAGCGCCTCGCGCACCTGGTCGAGCTCGCCGGCGAGGGCCGCGCTCTCGCGCGCGTCGCGCGACGCCTCGAGTCGCGAGGCCAGGCGGTCGCGGCGCTCGCGCAGGCGCGCCGACTCCGCCGAGGCCTCGTCGTAGGCGCGGGAGAGGGGCTCGAGGCCCGCCTCGGCGGCGCGCAGCGCCCCGAGGCGCTCGCGCAGGTCCCCCTCGAGCCGGGCGAGCTCGACGCGCTCGAGCAGGGTGGCCCGCTGACCGGCGAGCCGCTCGAGCCACCGGTCCGCCTCCATCAGGGCGCGCAGGTCCTCGCTCGACACGCGCTCAGTCTCGCACCACGAGGCGCTCTAAGGACGCGAAGAGCTTCTCGAGCGCGGGAACGAGGTCGGCCTCGGCGCGCGCGCGCGCGCCGGCCCGGTCGAACCAGTAGACGAGGGGGCTCTCGCCGGCCGGCGGTCGGGGGTCCTCGGGCGGGCCCACCAGCACGTAGCGCAGGTCGTAGTGGGTGTGGCCCTTGGGGCCGGGGTGGACGTCGACGTGGAAGAGCAGCGGCGGCTCGAGGTGGGCCACCGCGAGCCCGGTCTCCTCTCCCACCTCGCGCACGCACGCCGCCTCGGGCGACTCCCCGGGGTCGACGTGGCCGCCCGGCTGGACCCACAGGCCCAGCCGCCGGTGCAGGTGCAAGACGACCCCGCGGGTCGACACCACGAAGGCCGACGCCGTGAGGTGGTGGGGATCGGCCGTCTCGTCGAAGGGGTCGGGCGGCCGGCCCAGCCGCTCGAGGGTCCGCTCGATCGAGAGCGCCTCGCGCTCGTCGACCGGGTCGATCGCGCCGATCGCGGCGCGCAGCCCGTCGCTCACGGCCGCCCCAGGAGGGCCCGCACCGAGGGCGGCAGGTCCTCGGCGAGGCGGGCGTCGGCGAGCGCGCCGCGACGGTCCGCCTCGGGCTCACCCCAGTGGGTGCGCAGGGGGACGACGCCGGCCCAGACCGGCAGCGCCAGGTCCTCGGGCCCGTCCTCGGTGGGGCCCGCGGACACCTTCGCGGACGCCTCGTCGATGGCGATCGCCACCACCCGGGTGAGGGCGAGCTCGCGGTCGCTCGTCGGGCGGACCTCGCGAGACCGGCCCGGGACGACCCGGTCGACCACGAGCTCGAGCGCGCGGGCCTTCTCCTCGCCCTCGGCCTCGCGCGCGGCGCCCACCACGACCACCGACCGGTAGGCGATCGAGGACTCGAAGCCGCTGCGCGCCAGGCGCAGCCCGTCGACGAGGGTCGCGGTGAGCCACGCCTCGCCGTCGCGCACCACGGCGGCCAGGACCGCGTTGGAGCGGCTCGCGTGCACGTAGAGGACGTCGCCGTCGCGCGCGGCCAGCGTCGGCAGGGCCACGGCCCGGCCCTCGACGAGCGCGGCCAGGTGCACCACGAGCGCCCCGTCGAGGACCTCGTGGACCGTGGCCGCGTCGTAGCGGGCCTTCTCGGGGAGGCGCCGGACCCGCGTGCGCGGGCCCGGGCCGAGGGGGTCTCTCACGGGCGGACCTCGCCGTGGAAGAAGGTGCGCGCGAGGCCGGCCACCTCCACCGTGCGCTCGAAGAGGCGCGCGTGCATCACCCCGCCGCGTGCGCTGACCTGGCGCACCGTGACCGTCGGGGCGCCGACGCGCTCCATCCACCACGGCGCGACCGCGCACAGGGCGCTGCCGGTCACGGGGTCCTCGGCGATGCCCAGTCGCGGGGCGAAGACCCGGATCGACACGTCCGCGCCGGGCCCCCCGGGGCAGGCCGCGATGACGATGGTCGCCGGCGCGAGGAAGAGGGCCATCGGGTCCACGCTGAGCGCGCATAGCGCGTCGTAGTCCTCCACGACGGCGAGCACCGTCGAGGCGCCCGCCTGGAAGGCTTCGGCCACCTCTCCGATCGCGCCGCCGAGGACCGCGGGGTCGAGCGGCTCGAGGTAGTTGCGCGGCAGGTCGATCGCGAGCAGGCCCTCGCGTAGGCGGCGCCCACTGAGGGTGCCCGAGCGGGTGGCGAAGTAGAGCTCCCCGCCGGGCGCCTCGAGCTCGGCCAGCACCACGTGCAGGGTGGCCAGGGTGGCGTGGCCGCACAGGTCGACCTCGACGGTCGGGGTGAACCACCGCAGGGACCACTGGTCGCCCACGCGGCGCACGAAGGCCGTCTCCGAGACGCCGAGTTCGGCGGCCATGGCCTGCATCGCGTGGTCGGCGAGGGGGTGCTCGAGCAGCACGACGACGGCCGGGTTGCCCCGCTCGGTGTCGCCGACGAACGCGTCGACCCACCACAGCCGGTGCCCGAAGGCGACGTCGACCGACTCCATGTCCCCCAGCCTGCCACAGGCCCTCGCGCCCTCGGTAGGGTTGAACGGGTGCGCGTGGCGACCTTCAACCTCCACGCGGGCGTCGACGGGTGGGGGCGGCCCACACCCGCGCTCGACACGCTCGTCGGGCTCGACGCCGACCTCATGGTCCTGCCCGAGACCTGGCGGGGCGAGGACGAGGACATGTTCGAGAGGCTCCTCGCGCGCACCGGGGGCCGGGGCGTCTTCGCGCCCCTCGCGCACGGCCGGCGGGCCCACGGCGGGACCGGTGGCCGGGGCTGGCAGCCCCTCGGCGCCCACTTCACCGGCGAGCGGGTCCTGCTCTTCGACGAGCACCGGACGCTCAGTCGGCCCCAGAGCGCGCACGTCGCGCGGGTCGGCCGGCTCGAGCCCGGCGACTGGGGGCTGGCGCTCGTGACCCGGCTGCCCCTCGAGTCGGCCGAAGTCGTCCCGCTCGGGCGCATGGCGCGCGAGAAGGTCGAGCGGGCCCTCATCGTGGCGCGCCTCTCGCTCGGCGGCCGGCCGTTCCACGCGGTCGCCCTGCACGGCGCGCACCTCTCGCACGGCTCACCCGTGCTGTACCGGCGCGTGAACGCCCTGCTCGCCGGCCTCGACCCCCAACTGCCCGTGTTGCTCGCCGGCGACTTCAACTGCTGGCGCCCGCTGCTGCGGGCCCTGCTGCCCGACTGGCGCACGCTGGCGCGCGGGCGCACCTGGCCGGCGTACCGGCCCCACAGCCAGATCGACCACGTGCTCGGGCGCGGGCCGTGGCGCCCGACGCGCAGCTGGACCGTCGACGGCGGCAGCGACCACCTCGCCCTCGTCTGCGAGGTCGACCTGGGTCCGTCCGGGTAGCGCGGGTGAGCGCCCGCTAGCGTGCACTCGAGTCGGCGCGAGGAGGCGTCATGCGCGGCGCTCAGGTCCCCCCGGGCTGGGAGGAGTTCGCCGACCGGGTCCCCGAGAGCGAGGCGGCGATCATGGCCGCGGTGTTGAGCGACCTCGACTTCGTCGTGGCGCGCCGCGACAGCCCGACCACCATGGGCTACGCCATCGGGGCGATGCCCCAGCAGCTGCTGGTCCTCGCGGGCCAGCGGGAGCCGGCCTGGGCGGCGTGGCGGGCCTGGTGCGAGGCGCCGGTCGTCTTCCCCGACGACCTCGGCGACGGGTAGCGCTCGGCGAACGACAAGGGAGCAGCCGCCGCGCCAGGGCGCCTCAGGCCAGGGTGACCTCGGGGTCGACCACGACGAGGGTCTTGCCGTGGTTCTCCCCGCGAAGGAGCATCGAGAGCGCGTCGGGGGCCCGGTCGAGACCTTCGACGAGGTGCTCTCGGTGGGCGAGGCGGCCCGCGCGCACCATCGCCGCGAGCTCCCCCTGGATGGCGCCGAAGCGCTCCAGGTAGTCGAGCACGATGAAGCCGCGCATCGTCCCGCGCCGGGTGATGAGGGCCGCCGTGTTCGCGAGGCCGTGGCGCTCGGCCCCGTCGTACTGGGCGATCGCCCCGCACAGCGCCACGCGCGCGTGCATCGCGAGGTTCGCCAAGACGGCGTCGAGGACGGCGCCCCCGACGTTGTCGAAGTAGAGGTCCACGCCCTGGGGGCAGGCTTCGCGCAGGCGGGCCGCGAGGTTCGCCTCGCGGTAGTCGAGGCAGGCGTCGAAGCGGTAGGTCTCGACGACCTCCCGGCACTTCTCGGGGCCGCCGGCGATCCCGACCACCGTGCGCGCGCCGCCCTCGCGGGCCAGCTGGCCGGCCACCGAGCCGGTGGCCCCGGCGGCGGCCGAGACGACGACGGTGTCGCCCTCGCGCAGCCCGCCCACCTCGTGCACGCCGACCCAGGCCGTCACCCCGGTGACCCCCAGCACGTTCATCACGGTCGCGAGGTCGAGCCCGAGCCCGGCGGGCACGACCGAGAAGCGCACCTCGTCGGTGGCGAGCGCCCACTCCTGCCAGCCCGTCATGCCGACCACCACGTCGCCCACGGCGTAGCGCGGCGTGCGCGACTCGACGACCACCCCGGCGCCGGCGCCGCGCACGACCCCGCCCACCTCGATGGGGGGCAGGTAGCCCGGGGCGTCGTCCATCCACGTGCGGATGGTCGGGTCGATCGAGAGCATGCCCACCCGGATGAGGGCCTCGCCCTCGCCGCACACCGGTCGCTCGCCCGACTCCAGGCGCGTCGTCGACGCGCCGAGCCTCCCTCGCGGCCGCTCGGCCAGTACGACGCGTCGGTTCTCCACGGTGCCTCCTGTCTGGCCCCCCACTGTAGGGACCGCCGCTAGGTTCGGACCATGGACTACGCCACCCTCGGTCACACCGGTCTCAAGGTCTCGCGGATCTGCCTGGGCTGCATGAGCTACGGGGAGCCGACCCGGGGCAACCAGCCCTGGTCCCTCGGGCCCGACGAGGCCCGCCCGTTCTTCGCCCAGGCGCTGGACCTGGGCATCAACTTCTTCGACACCGCCAACGTCTACTCGGCCGGCTCGAGCGAGGAGATCACCGGCGCCACCCTCCTGTCGATGGTCCCGCGTGACGAGGTGGTCATCGCGACCAAGGTCAACGGACGCATGGGGCCGGGCCCCAACGGCCAGGGCCTCTCGCGCAAGGCCATCCTCGCCGAGATCGACCACAGCCTGCGCCGGTTGGGCACCGACTACGTCGACCTCTACCAGATCCACCGCTGGGACTACGACACCCCGATCGAAGAGACCCTCGGCGCGCTCGACGACGTCGTGCGCGCCGGCAAGGCGCGCTACATCGGCGCCTCGTCGATGCACGCCTGGCAGTTCGCCCAGGCGCTCTACCTCGCGGACCTGAACGGCTGGACGCGGTTCGTGTCGATGCAGAACCACTACAACCTCCTCTACCGCGAGGAGGAGCGCGAGATGCTGCCGCTCTGCGAGGACCAGGGCGTGGGGGTCATCCCCTGGAGCCCGCTCGCGCGCGGCCGCCTCGCCCGGCCCTGGGGGGCGTCGACGCACCGCACCGAGAGCGACGAGTTCGGCCGCGCCCTCTACGGCGAGGACGACCGGCCGGTCGTCGAGGCCACGCTCGCGGTCGCCGAGCGCCACGCGGTGGCGCCGGCCACCGTGGCCCTCGCCTGGATGCTCGCCCGGCCCGGCGTCACCAGCCCCATCGTGGGGGCGACCAAGCCCCACCACCTCGACGACGCCGTCGCCGCGCTCTCGCTCGAGCTGAGCGAAGAGGACGTCGCCGCCCTGGAGGCGCCGTACCGCCCGCACGCGGTGGCCGGCTACCGCTAGAGCGTCCCGTGCGCCGCCTGGGCCGCACCTTCTTCGCCCGCGACCCCGAGGTGGTGGCGCGGGCGCTGCTCGGGACGCTCCTCGTCGTCGACGACGGCGCGACCCGCCGGGTGGCCCGCGTGGTGGAGACCGAGGCCTACGGGGGACTGGACGACCCCGCCTCCCACGCCCACCGGGGGCCGACGCCGCGCTGCGCGGTCATGTTCGGAGCGCCGGGCGTGCTCTACGTCTACAAGAGCTACGGCGTGCACTGGTGCGCGAACGTGGTGACCGGGTCCCGGGGCGCGGCGAGCGCCGTCTTGGTGCGCGCGGCCGAACTCCTCGCGCCCGAGCCGGGCCCGCTGCGCGGGCCCGGCATCCTTACGCGCGCCTTGGGGGTGACCGGCGCCGACTCGGGCCTCGACTGCTGCGCGCGCGGCGCGCGGGTCTTCTTCGCCCGTGACGCGCTAGGTCTCGCGGACGCCGGCGTCGAGGCGACCCCCCGCGTGGGCATCAGCCGCGAGGTCGAGCGTCCGTGGCGCTTCGTGGTGCGCGGACACCCCGCGGCCTCGCGTCGCCCCCCACCGCGTTGCTGAAGGCCACCTAAGCGGAAAACATTTTTTCGTAACCCGCACGGTCGGGCGTGCGCCACACTCTGGGTAGAGTTCCGAGACCGCCGACCGAACGAGAGAGCCATGGCCGAGGGCAACCCCAACTCCAAGACTCGTCAGCACATCCTCGACATCGCGAAGGTCCTGCTCACCGAGACGAACAAGGACGCCCTGTCGGTCTCGGTGCTCTGCGACCGGGCCCACATCGCGCCCTCGACCTTCTACTACTACTTCACCTCCTTCGCCGACTGCCTCGCCGAGGCCGACCGCCAGCGCTACGAGGACCTCGTGAGCGCGTTCGAGGAGCGGATCGCCGCGATCGAGCGCGCCCTCGAGATCGGCGACCCCAACGTCTTCTACGCCACGGTCCGCGACCAGATGACGGCCGCCTGGTCCGCGGGGCGGGCCGACGCGCGCTACTCGCTGATCCGCACCTTCATCAACATCTTCGACAACAAGGGCCAGTCGGCGCGCTTCCGCAGCCAGCTCGACGCCCAGTTCGACCGGTGGCTCGCGGCGGCCGAACTCGCCCACCAGCGCGGCTGGACCTTCGACGGGACGACGGCCGAGATGGTGGTCCTCATGTTCTGGGCCGCGTCGGTGGGACAGTTCATCCTGCCGGTGTCGACCCGGCGGACCATGGCGCCCACGGCCGTCGCCACGTTCTTCATGGAGATCCTCACCGGAGCCGTGGGCGCCGGCTCGGCCGAGGGGACCGCGATCGACGCCGAGACCGGGGCCGACCTCGAGGTCGAGGTCGAGGTCGAAGCCGAGCTCTGACGCCTCGCGTCGCCGTCGGCCGGCGCGTCGGCGTGACCCGAACCGGCGGCAACGCGTCGGCGGCGTGTGCTAGTCCGGTGCGATGAACAAGAGCCCGACCCCCGGCGAGACGCCCGCCGAGCGCATCGACGCCCGCATCGCGGAGCTGGCCGACTGGCGCGGCGAGGCGCTCGCGCACGCGCGCGAGCTCATCCACCGCGCGGACCCCGACGTCGTCGAGGAGTGGAAGTGGAACGTTCCGGTCTGGAGCCACGACGGGGTCGTCTGCACCGGCGAGAACTACAAGACAGCCGTGAAGCTCACCTTCGCGCGCGGGGCGTCGCTCCCCGACCCCGCGGGTCTCTTCACCTCGAGCCTGGAGGGCAAGGTGCGCCGAGCCATCGACCTGCGCGAGGGCGGGCGACTCGATGCCCGGGCCTTCACGGCGCTGGTGCGCGCCGCGGTGGCCCTCAACCGCGCGCAGGGCTGAGGGCGGCGGCGCGCGAGCGAGGGGGCTGACCCTCAGGCACGGCGCGGCCCAGGACCGGGACTCGACGCGAGGAAGACCGCGACGCCGCGAGGGCGACGAGTGGGCGCTGAGGGACTCGAACCCCCGACCTGCTGAGTGTAAGTCAGCTGCTCTAACCAACTGAGCTAAACGCCCGCGCTCGGGGCGCTGGCCGAGTGAGCAGGCTAGCGCACCGGGGCCGGCCGGCCGGTCCCGGGACCACACCACCACCTCGCCGGCGACGCCGTCACCTCAGTGCGGGGACCGGCGCCTCGCCGTCGCGTGGGTCGGCGCCGACGCGGGTTCCCGCGGGGGCCCGGCTGACCCGGGAACTGTCGCTCAGGGCGCGCCCACCTGACGAAACTCGTCCAGGAGGGCGGCCGTCGCGGCCACCAGGGGTCGGCGGGCGACGGGCTCGGTCGTCACCAGCTCCTGAGCGTCCCA
This sequence comes from Actinomycetes bacterium, assembly GCA_021818265.1. Classification (GTDB taxonomy): domain Bacteria; phylum Actinomycetota; class Acidimicrobiia; order Acidimicrobiales; family RAAP-2; genus RAAP-2. The sequence continues at coordinate 180,715 of JAKAEP010000001.1, read as the reverse complement.
CTCGGCGACGACGGCGCCGGCCTCGCGCGCGATGAGCAGCCCTGCGAGGTAGTCCCACGGGCGCAGCGTCGAGCGGCGGGCGACGCTGAACAGGTCGAGTGAGCCGTCGGCGACCAGGCAGACCTCGAGGGCGGCGGCACCGAGCGCGCGGTACTGGGCCCACCCGAGATGGCGTGCGGGCAGGCCCGAGAAGGACACCACCGCGCGCCCCAGGGCGACGACCGCGCTCGGGACGATCGGCGCGCCGTCGCGGGTGGCGCCCTGGCCCCGCTCGGCCTCGTAGGTGGTGCCGGTGGCCTGGTTGACGACGAGGCCCGCGACGACCTCGCCGGCGCCCACCACGGCCAGACTGGTCGCGTAGAAGGGGATGCCGTGGTCGCAGTTGGTCGAGCCGTCGATCGGGTCGACGACGACCGTGTAGTCGCCGACGCCGGTGACCCCGGACTCCTCGCTCACCACGCGGAAGCCCGCGCCGGTGAGGACGCGCACCGCGACCTCGTCCGCCGCGACGTCGAGGTGGTACTGGGTCTCGCGCAGTCCCGAGTAGCCGGCCCGCTCCCCCGGGCGCACGACCTCGGCGATCTCGCGCGCGCACGCGCGCAACGGGTCGAGCAGCGTGTCGCGCACGGGCCAACGCTATTCCAGCCGGCGACTAACCTGAGGTCGATGGCCGCCATCGACGTCGCCGGTTTCGTCGCCGACCTCAAGGACCACGCGGTCACCCACGGCTTCCACGTCCACGACGAGCGCCACTTCGTCGAGACCTACTCGCTGCGCCAGGCCTGGGAGGTCGACCTGCACCCCGAGGACGGGTGCGGCGGGCCGGTCGACCTGCACATCGAGCTCGACGTGGACCCGCGCACCCTGCTCGCCTTCGAGGACGCCGTCATGGGCCTGCCCGACGACGTGGACCCCCCCGACGAGTACCACTTCCCGCTCGTGCTGACCTGGAGCCTCCCGCCGATGCCCCACGGGCCCGACCTGCTGCGCCTCGCGATCGACCTCGCGCCGATCGGCGGGCTCGAGATGCCCCTCGAGGTGACGGCCACCGACTCCTTCGAGTCGCCCACCGAGGGCTCCGAGCGCCGCATCTCGATCGTGGCCCGGCGGGCTATCTCGCTGAGCCAGGTCGCCAAGGGCGAGGACCCGCTGTGCGACATCTTCGAGCGCGGACGCAGCGTGAGCGACTTCCTGCTCCAGTCCGCGGACTCGTGGCTCGCCTAGGTCGCGCCGCCCTCGTCGCCGTCGCCCTCTCCGCCGCTGCGCTCGGCCTGTCGGCCTGTGGCACCGGGGGCGCGGTGGCCGACGCGCGCGCGAGCTGCGCCTACGTCCACCGGGCGCTCGCCCTGCAGGCCCGCTCGGACGCCCCCGGCATCACCGCAGCGCGACGAGCCGCGCTGCGCTCGCGGGCCGTGGCCGTGCTGTTGAAGGGCACCCCGGCCGCCGCGCGCGCGACGTCGTCGGACGGCAGCTGGAACCCGCTCATGACGACGATCAACGAGGCCGAGCGCGTGCCGCTCGCGAACCTCGTGGCGACGCTCACGCGCATGTGCTCGATCGCCGACTCCTCGACGCCCTATCTCTAGCTAGTCGCTAGACCTTGCGCCGGCCCGCCTCCGGACCTCGCCCTAGCACGCGACGTCACCGTCGACGGGGTGGCCCGCCCACTGGGTCAGCACCACGGCGCCTCCAGTGAAGGAGGTCTGGGAACACGCGCTCTGCGCTTCGCCGGACGTTCGCGCCCCGGGGATCCAGTTCGCCAACTGATAGAGCGCCCCCGACGCGCTGCTCGTCCCTCCCGTGATCGAGTTCCACTGTGTCGACGTCGAGTAGACCCCAACGCTGGTCACCCCAGCGGACTGGAGGCCCGCGATCATGCCCTGCAGGTCTGCGACGTTCATGGTCAGATCGGACTGCCACGTATTCGCGGTCTCGACGTCGAGCCACCACGGATACGCGTCGGGCGTTCCCGGCACCGATGCCGGTGGGCCCTGGCTGTCGATCGCGCCGGCCGCTTGGACCAGCCACTGTGCGTCCTGGGTCGCCTTGTCGTATCCGTACTGCCACGCGCACGCGTCCGAGTCGGCCCCGACGGTTGCGGTCCCGTTCGACACTGTCACCTGGGTGGTCGCGCAGGTGCCGTAAGGCGTGGAGCCCGACGTCGGCCAGTCGGTGATCACAGTGCCGTTGTAGACGTTTCCCGGGTCCGCCGTGTTGACGTAGAGCGACGCCGCCGGCTGGGTGGTCCCTCCCACCGAGGTCGCGACCGCCCAGTAGAGCTCGCTCTGGGAGTAGCTCGGGTACGCGCTCGTTGGCCCGAAGCAGGGGTTCAGGGTGTCCGCCAGCCCCCCGGTCAGTCCGACGATCCCGAATGCCTGACCGGTGGGGAGGGTGGTACCGCACTGGGGGTACGACACGTCGTTCCCGGTCGCCGACGCGCTGCCCCCGCCACCGTTGCCTCCCCCACCACCGCCCCCGTGCCCGGTGGGCTTCAGCGCCGACGCCGGCGCCGCGCCCAACGCCACGACCGCGGTCACGGCCGTCGCCACCAGCACGACGCGCGACCACCCGACGGGCCTGTGGACCTTGATCATCTCTCCGCCCCCTCGATCGACGCCCGACACGCTACTGGGCTCGCTGCGCGGGGTGAGGGTCCGGCCACCACACGACCCGTGGCGGGCCCTACGCGTCGTCGAGGTCCGCGTCGCCGCTCACGCTGAGCCGCTGGTGCAGCCAGCGCAGCGAGTTGGCCTCGCCCATGTGGTCCTCCCACCCGGCGAGCCGGTCCTCGAGGTCGCTCTCGGAGCGGACCGTCGCCACGACCACGACCTGGAGCTCGCCCACCGGCTCGTCCGACACCAGGAAGTCGCCGAACATGTCCTCGGTCACGACGGCCTCGGGCTCGACCATGAGGTAGAGCTCGCCGGTGTCCTCGACCCACGCGAGCTCGTAGCGGTTGCCCGTGGCGTCGGTCCACTCGTCGCCGTACTCCAGTTCGGCGCTCTCGCGCCGCGCCTCGTTCTGCTCGTAGAAGGCCTCGATGTCCACGGGTGCAGCCTACGACCAGCGCTGTGCGCCGCGCTGTGAACGGGTGGGGTCACCCTGGTCGGCGTGGGACGTGGCGCGTGCGAGGGAGTCATGGGGGTCGCCCCGTGGTGCGTGGCCCCCGGTGGAGTGGGTCCATGAACCACCACCACGACCTCCTCTCCGCGATGCGCGCCGAGTGGCGCCACACCGGCCGCGACCCCGCGGCAAGGGCGGCCTGCCGGCGCCTCGCCGACGGCCACCCCGACCTCTCTTTGGGGGGGTGCACGGACCTCGTCGACGTCGTCGCGCTGTGCGAGTCGCGCTCGGGGCGCTCGGTCCTCGAGCGCGCCGCCCTCGTGCGGGCCCTCCTCGAGGAGGCCCGAGACCGCTCGATCCAGCGCGCGCTCGTCCAGACCCTGCTCCCCGGACTCGTCGGCGTCTGTCGCCAGCTCCGCTTCGGCGAGGGGATCGTGGACGAGCCCTCCGAGACGGTCGCGATCGCGGTCTCGCTGCTCGGCGAGCTCGTCCTCGACTGGGCCGGCCAGTCCCGCCCCTACGCGGCGCCCGACCTGCTCTCGGCGTTGCGGGGCCGGCTTCGCCGGTGGCTGCTCAAGGAGAAGGCCGCCCGCGACGTCGGCCGACTCGACCTCGAGCGCCCCGCCGTCGAGTCCTCGCCGCTGCTCGCCCGCCTGAGCGACCTCGCCGCCGGTCCGCACGCCCGGCTCGCGCGGCTCACCTACGCGCGCGTCTTCGAGGGGCGTAGCCTGCGCGAGCTGGCGGCCGCCGACCACTCCCACCCCCAGGCCCTCCAGGGCGAGCTGCGCCACTTCGCCCAGCACCACCTCCTATGAGCCGTTGTGAGAGAACCCAGTGGAATGAGTGATGAGCCACGTACCCTGCGGGGACCTTATGACCCGTCGTCGTCGCCTGCCCGCCGCGTCGGCGTGGGTCCTGTGGTCGAGCCCGTTGCTGTTGATCGTGCTGGTGCTGACCCTCGGGTCGACGGGCCGGGGCGGCTCCCCGTCGGCGGCGCCGCCGGCGCGCCCGTCCTCGAGCGCGCCCCCGGTGGCGACGACGTCCTCGACGCCTCCGCCGGCACGCCCCCGGCGGTCGACTCAACGCCGGGTGACCCCGATCCCCGCGGACACGGCGGCGTCGACGACGACCACGATCGCCGCGAGCAACGCGACCTCGTCGGGGCCGGACCGGACGGCCCCCGCGCCGAGTACCGCCGCCTCGTCGAGCTCGACCGCCTCGAGCGCCACCGCCTCCGTCGGCGCCTCCGCGACGAGCGGGCCCGTCGCCGGGCGGCTCGGCGCGGGGCTGTCCAGCGTCGTCGTGCCGCTGGCCGGCCCGCGCACCTGGACCCTCGCCTCGAGCGCGCCCCTCTCGGCGACCCTCACCTGCGGCGTACAGGCGACAGCGGTCGCGGCCAGCTTCGCGGTGGGCTCGACCCCGTGCCAGCTCGCGCTGGCCGACCCGACGGGCCAGGCGGTGACGTGGCAGCTGACCCCCGACGGCTGAGCCCGGCGGCCGCGTGGGTCCCCCGCGGCGCGCTCACCCTCTACGTGGCGCTCCTGCCCTACGTCGTGGTGGCCCGCTGGCGCGCGCCCGACTCCGCCCACCAGGCCCTGGTGCGGGTCGCGCTCGTCGCCCTGGCCGGGCTGTGGGTCGGCTTCGTCGCCCAGGTCGGGCGCAACGCGGTGCGCCTGCGCCAGGGCCGCCCCGTCGGGCCGGGCGCGAGCGCCTGGCTCGCCGGGCTCGTGGTCGGGGCGCTGGCCCTCGTCGCGGCGCCCACCCATCCCCCGAGCGCGACCCCGCCGCCGGTCGCGGTCGCCGCCGCCGCGCGCGGGCCCCGGGCCCCGGCGCCCCGGGTCCCGGTCGCGGCCGGGCTCGGCGCAATCCCGCTCGCGCTCGCCGCCAAGCGCCGCGGCGACACCCTGCGCGACGAGGGGGCCGACGGCCTCGACGTCGAGGAATCGATCGCGCTCCTGCGCGCCCGCGACCCCGGGACGGTCCGACGCGTGGCGGCGCGCTGCGGCCGGGACCGCGACGGGGTGGTCGTCGTGCCCGCCGGGCCGCTCGACGCCGGCCCCGACGAGCCCCTCTTCCCCCTCGTGGCGTGCGTGCTCGCCGAGGGGCCCGACGGCGTGCGCGTCGCCTTCGCGCGCGAGGGCGGACGGCTCGTTCTCGCCCCGGGCTGGGGCGTCGAGGACGCCGTCGCCCACGCCGTCAGCCTCGGCCCGGAGCGGCTCGTGGTCGCGCGAGGAGAGGACGAGCTCTTGCACGCCCTGGCGACGCGCGCCCTGCGGCGGGCCGTCGTCCTCTACCTCGGCGACGCGGCCCGCCTCGACGACGATCTGCTCGCGAGCGCCGTCACCCTCGAGCACCGCGTCGGGGCCGCGCTCGAGGGCTCCGGCGCCCCGTCGGGTCCGCGCGTCGAGCTGCTGCGGGCCGAGCCGCGGGTCACCGGTCTCGTGGAGCCCTTCGTCGAGACGCTGCGGCGGCGCTGCGTCGAGATGACGGCCTACCTCGCCCTGCACCGCCACGAGCCGGTGACCGGCGAGCGGCTGCGCACCCGCGTGCTCGGCCACGCCGACGCCGACGCCTCGACCCGCACGCTCGCCAACACCGCGAGCGCGGTGCGGCGCAGCCTCGGCGGCGACGGCCGCGGCCCCCGGCTCCACCCGGTGACCTCGGCCGGGCTCTACGTGACCCACGGGATCGGCTCGGACCTCGAGGAGTTCACCGGCCTCGTCGCGCGCGCCCGCGAGGCGAGCGGAGCGGAGTCGGCGGCACTGGCCCAGCGCGCGCTGCGCCTCGTCCAGGGCGAGCCGCTCGCCAGCGCGCTGCGCGGCTTCGAGTGGTTCCTCGCCGAGGGCCACGCGGCCCGCCTCGCCCGCGACGGGGAGTGGGCCGCCCTCGCCCTGTGCCACCACGCGAGGGGCCGGGCCGAGTACGAGCGGGCGTTCTGGGCACTCGAGCAGGGGCTGCTCGTCGACCCCTACAGCGACGCGCTGCGCGAGGCGCTCGCGGCCGTGCCGCGCCTACGCGAGTTTGGCCGCGATGGAGCCCGCCGAGCGCAGGACCGTGCCGTCGGCCCCCGCGACGCTGTAGCGATGAGTTGGGCGCTGGCGCGCCTCCGCCACCAGGTCACCCAGTAGGTCGGCGAAGGCGAGGGGCGGCTCGACGAAGAGGTACTTCGCGAGCGAGCCGGGGATGGTGTTGATCTCGTTGACGTAGAGCTCGTCGTCGTTGGCGAGGAAGTCCACCCGGGCGACGCCGCGCACCAGGGCCACCGAGGCGATGGCGCGCGCGCAGCGCTCCACCTCCTCGCGCTGGCCGGGCGCGAGGACGGCCGGCAGCTCGCGCGGCGCGCTCACCATCCCCTCGCCCCCGACGTACTTGTCGCGGTAGTCGAGGATCTCGGCGCCGCCGCTGCGCCGCAGCGGCCGCTCGATCGCGGAGAGCTCGAGCCGGGGGTGGGTGCGCAGGGCGATCTGGACGTCGCGCAGGTCCTCCCGGTAGGGCTCGACGACGGCGCCGTTGGCGAGGTGGGTGTTGGTGGCCAGGCGCGCCCTGGCCGTGGCGAGGTCGGCCACCACATCGATCCCGATCGAGGAGCCGCCGAAGCGCGGCTTGACGATGTAGGGGCCGTCGAAGGGGAGGACGTCGGTGTCGGGGCCGAGCAGCGCGCGCGGCAGCGTGGGCAGGCCGGCCGCGGCGACGAGCGACCCGAAGACCCACTTGTCCATGCCGATCGCCGCGCCCGCGACGCTCGGGCCGGTGTAGGCCAGCCCGGCGAGGTCGAGCAGCCCCTGGAGGGTCCCGTCCTCACCGGGCGCGCCGTGGGTCGCCACGACGACCGCCTCGACCTCGAGGCGGCGCTCGCCCTTGAGCCGCCCGCCGACGCTGAAGAGTCCCCCGTCGGGCCCCGCGCGCAGCGCCAGCTCGGTCGACCCCTTGGGCGCCCCCTCGAGGAAGTCCTCGGCCTCGGCGTCGGGCGCGACGGCGAGGAACGCCCCGGTCTTGGTCCAGTAGACCCCGAGCGGGTCGCGCCCGGCGCGCGACAGCTCGCGCAGGGCCTGCAGCCCGGTCAGGATGGAGATGTCGTGCTCGGGGGCCGGTCCCCCGAAGAGCACCGCGATGGTCACGACCGGTCCCGTCTCGAGTTCATCAAGTCATCAAGGGTAGTGGTCGGGCAGGTCGTTCAAGTACAAGACGGCGTCGCCCTGGCCCAGGTTCGCGCGCACCCACTCGACCGCCTGGTCCCGTCGGTCGAAGCGGCGCAGCGGGCCCTCGTAGCCCAGGGCGAGCGCCACCACGTTGGTGCGCTGGACGACCACCAGCTCCGCGCCCAGGGCGGCGACGCGCCGCCCGAGGCGCAGGTTCTCGGTGTGCTGCTCGCGGCCGAGCTCGACGAGCCCCGGGGTCACGACCACCCGGCGACCCGGCCCCTCGACCTCGCGCAGCGTCTCGAGGGCGCTCATCGCGCTCGCCGGGTTGGCGTTGAAGGTGTCGTCGATCACGACCACGCCCGAGGCCGCCTGGGCGACCCCCTGGCGGTGCTCGACCGGCGCGAGGCGCGCGAGCCCCGCGACCACGGCCTCCAGCGGCACCTCGAGCGCGAGGGCGGCGCCGATCGCGCAGGCCACGTTGGTCGCCTGCAGGCCCGCCACCGCCGGCGCGCACGCGACCTCCTCGCCCCCGACCACGACGCGCCACTGATCGCCCTCGTGCGCGACGCGCACGTCGGCGGGGCCGGCGCTGGCGGCGGTGACGACCCGCTTGCCCTCCACCCGCAGCGGCGTGGCCCACCCCGCGAGGCGCGGGTCGTCGACGTTGAGCACCACCGTCGTCGCCCGCTCGGTGATCTCGCGCTTGGCCGTCTCGATGACGTCGAGGCTGCCCATCCTCTCGAGGTGCACCGGCCCGATCGCCGTGACGACCGAGACCTCGGGCGGGAACCACCGGCAGAGCTCGCGGATCTCCCCCGGCCCGTAGGTGCCCATCTCGGCGACGAAGACCTCGGTGCCCTCGACGAGGCCCTCGTTGATGGCCCGCGAGAGGCCGGCCCGGTTGTTGTAGCTGCGCGGGGTGGCCACCACCGCGCGCGCGCCCTGGATCAGCTGGGCGAGGTGGTTCTTGGTCGAGGTCTTGCCGTAGGAGCCGGTGATCCCCACCACGCGCGGGTGCACCGCGGCGAGCCGGCGGGCCGCGCGCTCGACGAAGCGCCGGGCGCGACGCTCCTCGAGCGGCTTGAGCAGGCGGGTCACGAGGTCGAGGACCGGGGGGACCGCCCACACCGCCACCACCGCGCCCAGGTACGGGCGGCTCGTGGCGAGGCTCACCGCGGCGACCGCCACCGAGACCACCGCGGCCGCGACCGCGGTCGTCGTGAGCCGCGGGGTGAAGACCAGCGCGCCCGTGCGCCCGCGCAGCGCGAGCCCCACCGGGCAGAGGGCCCCGTAGACGACGGTGGCCGCGACGAGCAGCCCGTCGGCGCGCAGCAGCAGGCTCACCGCGACCACGAGGATCAGCGCGTGGCTCAGGGTGAAGGGACGCCGCGGCAGCCGGTTCGCGGGACCGCGCGAGCCCAGCGCGCGCGCCGAGGGCGCCGGCGGCGAGGTCCATCGTCCGAGGAACCGGCTCATCGCGCGCGCGTCGTAGTGCTCGCGCTGCAGGACCCGCAGCCAGCGGGCCATCTGGGCGGCCCAGGCGAGGCCGAGGGCGGCCGCCGTGACGACGGCGAGGGCCGGGCTCACGAGCCGAGCGCCCCCTCGACCACCTCGACGAGGGCCCCGGGGGCCTCGGTCGGCACGAGGTGGCCGACGCCGGCGAGGACGCGCAGGTCGGCGCCCGCGCCGACGATCCCCGCGGCCCGCTCGGCGACCGCCACGGGGATCTCGCTGTCCTGGGCTCCCCACACGAGGCGCACCGGCACACTGAGGCGCGCGAGCTCGTCCTCGTAGGACTCGTTGACGGCCGCGACGAGCACCTCGCGCATCACCCCGCTCGCACGGCGGTAGTCGGTCGAGCCGTGACGCTGGCGGGCCCGCTCCAGACGGGCCTCGCCGACCAGCCCGCGCCGCGCCGCCCAGCGCACCACCCGGTACGAGAGGGGCGCGCGGGCGGCGCTCGAGGTGCGCAGCACCGGCGCGCCGGTGAGGACGAGGGCGCGCACGAGCTCGGGCCGGTGTGCCGCGATCACCGTGGCGACGGTGCCCCCGAAGGAGTGACCGACCAGGACGACCGGCCCCTCGAGCGCCGTCTCGAGCGAGGGCCCGACGAGCTCGGCGTACTCCCGGGCGCCCCCGGCGCGCGCCGGCGGCGCCGAGGCCCCGAAGCCCGGCAGGTCGAGCGCGATCGAGCGCACCCCCCGGTGGGCCAGCTCGGTCGCCGCCGCCGCGAAGTCCTGGCCCCGGCGGGCCCAGCCGTGGAGCCAGACCACCCGCAGGGTCCCCTCGCCGTAGGTCTCGGCGAACAGGTCGGGGCCGAGGGCGCGCAGCACAACCTCAGGTTAGTGACGGGGGGCCGGCGCCCCGGGTGGGGGTCACGGCCCGCCGGTAGCGTCGAGGGCACGATGAGCGACGCGGCGACCTTCGGGGCCGAGAGGCTGCTCGGGCTCACCCCGGAACAGCGCGAGGCGGTGACCTCTGGCGCGCGGCGGCTCGTCGTGCGCGCCACGGCCGGCTCGGGCAAGACCCACGTGCTGACCCTGCGGATCGAGCGGCGCGTGCTCGAGGGCGAGCTCGCCCCCGACCAGGTCCTGGCCATGACCTTCACCCGCAAGGCCGGCGACGAGTTGCGAAAACGCCTCTGGCGCGCCGGGGTGCGCGACGTCGCGGCGGGCACCTTCCACCGCGCGGCGCTCTCGCTCGTCTCGCGCTACCGCGAGGACCACCACCTGCGCCCCCTCGCCCTCGAGCCCCACCGCCGGCGCCTGGTGAGCGCCCTCGCCACCCAGGCCCGCGAGGCCGGCGTGGTCGACCTCGAGGAGTGGCAGCTACCGCGGGTCGAGCTCGAGATCGGCTGGGCCCTGAGCCAGGGCCTCGGGGGCGCGGGCTACGCCAAGGCCGTGCGGCGTACCCGGCGCGAGGCGCCGCTCCCGCCCGCGATCACCGCCGAGCTCATCGACCGCTACGTCGGGCTGTGCAAGAGCCGCGGCGCGCTCGACTTCGACCTGCTCTTGGCCGAGGCCGTCGCCTTGTTGCGCGACGAGCCCGACGTGCGCGCCGGCTTCCGCCACCGCTACCGGGCCCTCTTCGTCGACGAGACCCAGGACATGAACCCCCTGCAGTTCTCCCTCCTGCGCCAGATGGCCGGCGACGACCCGGACCTGTTCTGTGTGGGCGACCCCAACCAGTCGATCTACGGGTTCAACGGTGCGAGCCCCTCGCTCATGCGCGAGATCGTCGAGACCTGGCCCGACACGGTCGTGCTCGACCTCACCCGCAACCACCGCTCCACCGCGCACATCGTCGCGGTCGCCTCGACGCTGCTCGAGCCGGGGGCCCGCGCGATCGAGCCCGCCAAGGACGACGGCGAGGTGCCCGTCGTGCGGGCCTTCGACACCGACGAGGCGGAGGCCCGCGCCGTCGTGGCGTGGCTCGTCGCCCGCCACCACGCCCAGAGCCCGTGGCGCTCGATGGCCGTGCTCGCGCGCACCAACGCCCAGCTCGAGGTCGTCGGCGCCGCCCTCGAGGCGGCCGGGGTGCCCTTCGAGCGCCGTGGACCCGAGCACTCCCCCGCCTCGGACCTCGGGGCCGAGGGGGTGCGCCGGCCCGACGAGGGCGAGCGCGACGCCGTGGCCCTCTCGACGATCCACCGCGCGAAGGGCCTCGAATTCGCCCACGTGGCCACCGTCGGCTGGTCCGAGGGCCAGCTCCCCCACTACGGCGCGACGACCCCGACCCAGCTCGAGGAGGAGCAGCGCCTCGCCTACGTCGCCCTCAGCCGGGCCGAGTCGTCGCTCCTGGTGACCTGGAGTCGCGGGCGCAACGACCCGCGCTTCCCGGACCGCTCGCCGAGCCGGTTCCTCGCTCCGGTCGAGGCGGCGATCGCGGACATCGCCGCGCGTGAGGCGCCCCTCGAAGGTGAGGCGCGCCGGGCGCGCCTGCGCGCTATCCGCGCCGAGCTCGAGGAGTCCGTGCGCCGCCTGGAGGAGACCGAGGAGGCGTCCGGGCCCCGGGTATAGTGCCCGCGGACGAGGAGACGGCCACGCGACGAGGCGCCAACGCACTGTGGGAGACGCTGCGCGCCGGGGGCGTCGAGGCGTGCTTCGCCAACCCCGGCACCTCCGAGATGCACCTCGTCGCGGCGCTCGACGACGGCCCCGGCGTGCGCCCGGTGCTGGTCCTCGCCGAGCCGGTCGCCACCGGCGCCGCCGACGGCTTCGCGCGCGTGACCGGCCGGCCCGGCGCGGCCCTGCTCCACCTGGGGCCGGGACTCGCCAACGGCTGGAGCAACCTGCACAACGCGCGCCGCGCCCACTCGCCGGTCGTGGCGGTCGTGGGCGACTTCCCCGACCGCCACCGCGCGCTCGACCCGCCGCTCGGTAGCGACCTCGACGGCCTCGCCGCCTCGGTCGGCGGCTGGTACCGGCGCGCCGCGTCGGGCGCGACGCTCGGCACCGACACCGCCGACGCCCTGCGCGCCGCCTACGGCCCGCCCGGGCGCCCGGCCGTGCTCGCGGTCGCCTCGGACGCCGCCGGCCAGCCCTGCGACGAGCCCGTCGCCGCGGTCGTCGCGCCGCCGGCGCGCCCCGTCGACGCCGCGGTCGTCGAGGCCGCGGCGAGCGCCCGGGGCCCGCGCGCGGCCCTCCTGCTCGGGGGGCCCGCCCTCACGCGACGGGGGCTCGAGCTCGCGACCCGCGTCGCGGCGACGAGCGGGGCGCGCCTGCTCATGGAGTCCTTCCCCGCGATCGTCGACCACGGGGCGGGCACGGTGAGCCTCGAGCGGGTGAACTACGTCCCCGAGTTCGCCCAGGCCCAGCTGGCCGAGGTCGACGAGCTCGTCCTCGTGGGATCTCGCGAGCCGGTCGGGCCCTTCGACTACGAGGGCGTGGCCGGCCGGCTCGTGCGCGCCGACACCCGCGTCTCCACGCTCGCCGCCCCCGGCGACGACGCCCTCGGCGCCCTCGAGGCCCTCGTCGAGCGACTCGGGGCCCCGCCGGTCAGGCCCGCCCCGCTCGGGCCGCCCGAGCGGCCGACGGGCGCCCTGACCCCCGCGTCGCTCTGCGCGGCGGTGGGCGCCACGCTCGACGAGGGCACGGTCGTCGTCGACGAGTCGATCACCTCGGGGCTGCACCTCTTCGAGGCGACGAGCGCGTCCCCGGCCCACCGGATCACCACGCTCACCGGCCAGGCCCTCGGCTACGGGCTACCCTGCGCGCTGGGGGCCGCCGTGGGCTCGGCGGGCCGGGTGCTCGCCCTGGTCGCCGACGGCTCCTTCCTCTACAGCGCGCCGGCCCTGTGGTCGATGGCCCGCGAGGGGCTCGACGTGACCGTCGTCGTCCTGGTGAACCGGCGCTACGCCATCCTCGAGTGGGAGCGCCACCGCCTCGGGGCGATGGCCGAGGGCTCGGCGAGCGCGTCGCTCATGGACCTGTCGCGCCCCGACCTCGACTACGTCGCGCTCGCGCGCGGCTTCGGGGTGCCGGCCGCCCGGGCGACCACGGCCGAGGAGCTCGGCGACCGGCTCGAAGCGAGCGCCGCCGAGCCCGGTCCCCACCTCGTCGAGGCGGTCTTCGCCCCCCGCTAGAGGTCGAGGTCGACCACCACCGGCGCGTGGTCCGAGGGCTTGGGCCCCTTGCGCGCGTCGCGGTCGACGTAGGCGGCGCGTACCCGCGGCGCGAGGTCGGCGTCGAGGTAGACGAGGTCGATGCGCATCCCCCAGCCCCGATGGAACGCTCCGCCGCGGTAGTCCCACCAGGTGAAGCACGGCTCGTCGGGGTGCAGCGCCCGCACCGCGTCGACGAGGCCCGTCGCGACGAGCCCGTCGAGGGCCGCCCGCTCGGGTCCGCTCACGTGGGTCATCCCCTCGAGCGCCGCCGGGTCCCAGACGTCGAGGTCGGCCGGGGCGACGTTGAAGTCGCCGGCGACCACCACCGGCACCGACCGGTCCCGCGCCGCGAGCCGGGCCGTCAGCTCGTCGAGCCAGCGCAGCTTGTAGGCGTAGTGGGGGTCGTCGAGGGCCCGGCCGTTGGGGACGTAGCACGAGTAGGCCCGCAGCCCCCCGCACGTCGCGCCCACCAGGCGGGCCTCCCCGTCGCTCAGGCCGCGCTCCACCTCGGCGAGCCCCACCCGCGACACCACGGCCACCCCGTTCCACTGGCCCTGGCCGACGTGCGCGCTCGCGTAGCCGAGGGCGGCGAACGCCTCGGTGGGGAAGGCCTCGTCGCGCAGCTTCGTCTCTTGGAGGAGCGCCACGTCCGGGCCGTTCGCCTCGAGCCACTCGAGCACGCGCCCGAGGCGCGCGTTGAGCGAGTTGACGTTCCAGGTGGCGACCCTCACGGGCGGTCGGCCAGCACGAAGAGGAGCTCGCACTCCGCGGCGAGCGCTCCCCCGACGCTGGCCCGGCCCGCGCCGCGCCCCCCGCGCGCCGACAGCCTCGACATCGTGCACTCGAGCTCCACGGTGTCGCCCGGGACGACCTGGCGGCGGAACCGGGCCCGCTCGACGCCTCCGAAGAGGGGCAGGCGGCCCGCGTAGCGGGGGTCGGCGAGCACGGCCACCGCCCCGCACTGGGCGATCGACTCGAGCAGCAGGACCCCGGGGGTCACCGGCATCCCCGGGAAGTGGCCCGGGAAGAACCACTCGTCCCCGCGCAGGGTCCAGCGGCCCGCGGCCGCGACGCCCGGCTCGATGCGGGTCATCTCGTCGAGCAGGAGGAACGGCGGCCGGTGGGGCAGCCAGTCCAGCGGGTCGAGGGAGAGCGGGCTCACGCGAGCGCCAGCTCCGCGATGCGTCGCTCGGGGTCGACCGCGACGAGCCGGAACGCGTGGCGCTCGCCGCGGCTCAGCACGTCGCGGGCCCGCGCCGGGGGCGGCGAGCCCAGCGACGCCGTCGGGGCGTAGCACTCGACGCGGCCGCCGCCGCGCACCTCCACGGTGACGACCGCGCCGTGGGAGGTGAAGGTCACGACCTCGCCGGTGAGCTTCGCCCCGATCCGGTGGGCGGCGAGGAAGCGGGTGAACTCCGGCTCGGGGTTGACCGGGTGGCGGCCGCGGCGCAGCGCCACGGCCGGCTCGGGGGCGGCCTCGGGCGCGGGGGGCGTCGACTTCTTCGCGGCGCGCTTGGCCGTCGGCCCGGCGGGCGCCACCGGGGGCGGGGCCGTCTTGGCCGCGCGCTTCGCGGGCGCCTTGGCCGGGGTGGCGGCGGCCTTCGCGGGGGCCTTCTTCGCGGGGCGCTTGGCCGCCGGCTCGACGGAGGCCTTGGCGGCCCTCTTCGCCTTGGCGACCGGCTCGGCCTTCGCGGCGGGGGCGGGCTTGGCGACCGGCTCGGCCTTCGCGGCGCGGGCCGCGCGCTTCGCGGGCGCCTTGGCCGGGCTTGCGGCGGCCTTCGCGGGGGCCTTCTTCGCGGCGCGCTTGGCCGCCGGCTCGACGGTCGCCTTGGCGGCCTTCTTCGCCTGGCGCAGGACCTTCGGGCTGCGCACCGGGAGGCGCGTGGTGAAGACCCAGCCGACGCCGCGCACCGGCTTGCCCCCGACGAGGCGGCCCTCGTCGAAGAGCCACGGGTACTCCTCCTGGAACTCCTGGAACGAGTCGTTCGACAGCACGACGGCGTCGATGCGGTCGGCGATCTTCAAGATGAAGGCGTCGCCGCGACCGATCGCCCCGGCCGGGGGCGTCACGACCTCGCCGGCCAGGATGGCCTCGCCGAAGGCCGCCCGCTCCGAGGCCGGCACCCGGTGCTCGAAGGTCGCGTCCACCACGACGATGACGTCCGCGCCGGGGTTCTCCTCGATGTAGGCGCGCACCGCCTCGTCGAGCTGGGCCAGGCTCGGCGTGACGCGGCCCTCGGTCGCGATGTTCGAGCCGTCGACGACGACGCGCGCCTTGGCGCGCGCGGCGCTCACCCGACGGCCCGGGCCAGCAGGTCGGCCTGCTCGGCGCCGTGGACAAGGCCGCTGCCGGTGGCCGGGCTGGCCGACTCGGCGCGCGCGACGTGGGCCACCGCGCGCTCGCGCAGGTGGGCGTGGAGCCGGTGGTGCACGAAGGGCCAGGCCCCCATGTTCTCGGGCTCCTCCTGGAGCCAGACCACCTCGCCCACCCCGGGGTAGCCGGCCAGCACGTCCTCGATCGGCCCGGCCGGCCAGGGGTAGAGCTGCTCGACGCGCACCACCGCGACGTGGCGCGCGCCGACCTCGTCACGCCGGGCCAGCGCCTCGTGGGCCACCTTGCCCGAGGCGAGGACCACCCGGGTCACGCTGGCGCGCTCGGCGCCGGGGTCGTCGAGGACGCTCTGGAACGAGCCCGAGACCAGCGCGTCGAGCGGCGAGCGGGTCGCCGGGGCGCGCAGCATCGACTTCGGGGTGAAGACCACGAGGGGGGTCACCCGCTCGCGCTTGACCTGGCTGCGCAGGAGGTGGAAGTACTGGGCGGCGGTGGTCGGCTGGGCCACGCGGATGTTGTTGCGCGCCGAGAGCGAGAGGAACCGCTCGATGCGCCCGCTGGAGTGCTCGGGGCCCTGGCCCTCGTAGCCGTGGGGCAGGAGCATGACGAGCCCGGCGCGCTGGCCCCACTTGTCCTCGGCCGCGACGAGGAAGTTGTCGACGATGATCTCGGCCCCGTTGAAGAAGTCCCCGAACTGGGCCTCCCAGACGACGAGCGAGCGCGGCGCCTCGACCGAGTAGCCGTACTCGAAGCCGAGCGCGGCGTACTCCGAGAGCAGCGAGTCGCGCACCGTGATGAACCCCGGCGCGTCGAGCTCGGCGAGCGGGACGACCTGCTCGCCGGTCTCGTAGTCGATCAGGGCGGCGTGGCGGTGCGAGAAGGTCCCGCGACGCGAGTCCTGGCCGGTGAGCCGCACGTTCGTGCCCTCGAGCGCGAGCGTGCCCAGGGCCAACGCCTCGCCGAAGGCCCAGTCGACCTCGCCGGCGTCGAGCTGGGCCAGGCGCTGGGTGAACTGGCGCTCGAGCTTGGGGTGCACGACGAACCCCTCCGGGCCGGAGACCGAGGTGCGGGCCACCGTGAGCAGGGTCTCGCGCGCCACGCCCGTCTCGGGCGCCGGCGGGTCGGCCGGGACCTCGGCGACCGGCACGCCGGCCAGCTGGGGCACGGGCACCGTGCGCACCTCGTCGAGCACGCTCTGCAGGCGGGCGTTGAACTCGTCCAGGAACGTCTCGGCGTCCTCGAGCGAGATGTCGCCCCGTCGCACCAGGGTCTCGGTGTAGATCTTGCGCACCGAGCGCAGCTGGTCGATCACCTTGTACATGAGGGGCTGGGTGTAGCTCGGGTCGTCGCCCTCGTTGTGGCCGTGGCGCCGGTAGCACACGACGTCGACCACGACGTCGCGCTGGAAGGCCTGGCGGTACTCGAAGGCGAGCCGGGCCACCCGCGCGCACGCCTCGGGGTCGTCGCCGTTCACGTGGAAGATCGGCGCCTGGATCATCTTGGCGACGTCGGTCGTGTACTGGCTCGAGCGGGCCGACTCGGGCGCCGTGGTGAAGCCGAGCTGGTTGTTGATCACGAGGTGGATCGCGCCGCCCACGTGGTAGCCCGCGAGTTGGGAGAGGTTGAGCGTCTCGGCCACGACCCCCTGGCCGGCGAAGGCCGCGTCACCGTGGATGAGGATCGGCAGGTAGGGGTAGAAGCGATAGGCCGCCGCGTTGGGGGCGACGGCCGGCGGGCGCAGCACCAGGTCCTGCTTGGCGCGCACGATCCCCTCGGCCACCGGGCTCACCGCCTCGAGGTGGCTCGGGTTCGAGGCCATCGAGACGTCGATCGTGGCGCCCCGGGGGCTCTTGAAGACCCCGCGGGCCCCCTTGTGGTACTTCACGTCGCCGCTGCCCTGGACGCTCTCGGGGTCGAGGTTTCCCTCGAACTCCGAGAAGATGTCGCTGTAAGACTTGCCCACGACGTTCGCGAGCACGTTCAGCCGCCCTCGGTGGGCCATGCCGATGACCGCCTCGGCGAGGCCGGCGTCGGCCGCCTCGTCGAGGATGGTCTGGAGCGCGACGATGGTCGACTCGGCGCCCTCGAGCCCGAAGCGCTTCTGGCCCACGTAGCGCGAGTGCAGGAATCGCTCGAAGACCTCGGCCTCGGTCAGCGAGGCGAGGATCCGGCGCTGCTCCTCGGGCGTGGTCGTCGCGCTCACCCCCTCGACGCGCTCTTGGATCCAGCGCTTCTGGACCGGGTCGAGGATGTGGCCGTACTCGACGCCCATCGTGCGGCAGTAGGCCTCGCGCAAGAGGGCGAGGATCTCCTCGAGGGTCGCCTCGCTGCGCCCACCCAGGCCGTCGACGACGAAGGTGCGCTGGAGGTCCCAGATCGTGAGGCCGTAGGTCGCCAGGTCGAGCTCGGGGTGCAACGGCGGCGGCTCGCTCGACAGGGGGTCGAGGTGGGCGGCGAGGTGGCCGCGCACCCGGTACATGTTGATCAGCTCCTGGACCCGGACCTGCTTCAGGACCCGTTCGGCCTCGCCCTCGGCGCCCACGGCGTTGGTGTCGGTGGACCAGCGGGCCGGCTCGTAGGGGATGCCCAGCGAGGCGAAGACGTCGTCGTAGAAGCCGTGGCCCCCGGTCAGGCACTCGGCCACGTACTTGAGGAAGAGGCCCGACTCGGCCCCCTGGATGATCCGGTGGTCGTAGGTCGAGGTCAGGGTCAGGACCTTGCCGACGCCCATCTCGGCGAGCGCGCGCGGGTCGGCCGCCTCGAAACCGGCGGGCCAGGCGAGGGCCCCCACGCCGATGATCGCGCCCTGGCCGGGCATGAGCCGCGGCACCGACTGGACCGTGCCGAGGGTGCCCGGGTTGGTGAGCGACACCGTCGCGCCGACGAGGTCGTCGGCCCCGAAGGCGCCCGCGTGGACCTTGCGCACGAGGTCCTCGTAGCGCAGGAGGAAGTCGCGGAAGCCGAGGGTGTCGGCGTCGCGCACGACCGGCACGAGCAGTCCCCTCGAACCGTCCTTGCGCTCCACGTCGACGGCCAGGCCGAGCCCGACGTGCTCGTGGCGGCGCACTCCCGGGGTGCCCTTCGCGTCGACGGCCTCGACGAAGGCGGCGTTGAGCGACGGCACGGCGAGCAGTCCCTTGACCACGGCGTAGGCGATGAGGTGGGTGAAGGAGACCTTCGCCCCGGTCGCCCGAGCGAGCGACTCATTCAGGGCGGCCCGGTTGATCTCGAGCAGGCGCGCCGACACCGTGCGCACGCTCGTGGCCGTGGGGATCGAGAGGCTCGCGGTCATGTTCGCCACGACCCGGGCGGCCGCGCCGCGCAGCGGGGCCGCCGGCTCGCCGTCGGCGTCCGGGGTGACGGCCGGGGTCGGCTCAATCGCGGGGACGGGGGCCCCGGCCACCGTGGGCACCGTCGAGCGCTGGTAGTCGACGAAGAACTCCCGCCAGCTCGCCGAGACCGACGCGGGGTCGGCGAGGTAGCGGTCGTAGAGGTCGTCCACGAGCCAGGCGTTGGGACCGAACGACCCGCTCGCGCGCCGACCGGGGGGGTTCGAGGGCGCAGTCACGGTTCCAAGACTAGGGCCGTCGCCTCGCGAATGACGAGGTGGGCGGGCGCGCCGCTAGGTTCGCGAGGTGACCCGGACGCATGCCCCCGGCGCCCTGCACTTCGTGGCCGACGGCCCCGTCCCGGGGCTCGCCCTCGCCCGGCGCCCGCTCACGCACCCGAGCGCGACGCTGGTCTGCGTGCACGGCGCGCTGGACCGCGCCGCGTCCTTCGCCCGGCTCGCCCGGCGACTCGCCGCCTTCGAGGTCGTCGCCTACGACCGGCGGGGCTACCAGGGGTCGCGCGACCTGGGCGTGGGTGGGCTCGACGACCACGTGGAAGACCTCGTGCGGGTCGTGGGCTCGGCGAGCGCCCGCCCGGTCGTCGTCCTCGGGCACAGCTTCGGCGGCCTCGTCGCGATGGGCGCCGCCCTGCGCGCGCCCGGGTCGATTGCCCTCGTCGTCGCCTACGAGTCCCCCTTCCCCTGGCTCGTGCGCCGGCCCGGGGCACCGACACCCGGCGGGGACGACCCCCGTCTCGAGGCGGAGCGGTTCTTCCGCCGGGTCGTCTCGGACGCCTCGTGGGAGCGGCTGAGCGAGCGCCAGCGCGACTCGCGCCGCGCCGACGGCCCCGCCCTGCGCGCCGACCTGGCCACGCTCACCGGGCCTCGCCCCTTCGACCCGTCGGACCTCTCGGTCCCGGTCGTCTACGCCTTCGGCGGCGCGGGCCACGCTGACCACTACCGGGACCTCGCCCGCGCCCTCGAGGGCGCCAACCCCCTCGTGCGCTCGGTCGAGGTCCCTGGGGCCGTCCACGGGGCCCACCTGTCGAGCCCCGACCAGCTGGCCGCCGCGGTCGAGGGGGCGTGGGAGGACGCGTGCGCGTCGGCCTGACCGGGGCGAGCGGCCTGCTCGGGCGCGCGCTGGGCGCGGCGCTGGCGGACCGGGGCGACGAGGTCGTCGTGCTCGCGCGGCCCGGTTCGGCCCCCTCGGCGCACCCGACCCTCGACTGGGACCCGGCCCGAGGGGCGATCGCGCCCGAGGCGGCCCGGCGCCTGGGCGCGCTCGACGCCGTCGTCAACCTCGCCGGGGCGGGCATCGGCGAGCGGCGCTGGAGCCTCGCGCGCCGGCGCGAGATCCGCGACTCGCGGGTGAGCGCGACGCGCCTCCTCGCCGAGTTCCTCGCGCGCGAGGGAGCGCGGGCCCACCTGGTGAGCGCGTCGGCGGTCGGCTACTACGGGTCGCGCGCCGACGAGGTCCTCGACGAAGCGTCCGGCCCGGGCGAGGGCTTCCTCGCCGACGTCTGCGTCGCCTGGGAGGACGCGGCCCAGGGCTACGCGGTCGCCGGCGGCGACGTCGCCGTGGTGCGCACCGGGATCGTCCTCGACGCTCGCGGCGGCGCCCTGGCCCGCCAGCTCCCGCTCTTTCGCCTCGGCCTGGGCGGCCGCCTCGGGCCGGGGACCCAGTGGGTGAGCCCGATCTCGCTCCGCGACCACGTCCGCGCGACGCTCTTCGCCCTCGACCACCGGCTCACCGGCGCCCTCAACCTGGTCGCCCCCTCGCCCGCGACCAACGGCGAGCTGACCCGCGCGCTGGCGCGTGCCCTGGGCCGTCCGGGCCTGGTCACGGCGCCGGCGTTCGCCCTGCGCCTCGCCCTCGGGCGACAGATGGCCGACGAGCTCCTGCTCTCGAGCCAGCGGGCCGTGCCCGCGCGGCTCGTCGCGGCGGGCTTCGCCTTCGAGCACCCCGCGCTCGACGCGGTCGTGCGCGCCGCCCTCGACTAGGGCCTGGGTAGGGTTGGGGCGACCCGACCGAAAGGCCCCGCCATTCAACCCCTGCGGATAGCGTTCGCCGCGGCCGCCCTGGTCGCCGCCCTTCTCGTCGCGGCCCCACGCGCCGGCGCCGCCGGGGCGATCACGGTCGGCGAGGTCCCCGGAGCCCCCCCGACCAGCATCTTCCCGCTCGAGGGGTGCGCCCAGGACACCATCGCCAACGTCCAGCAGTTCCAGGACCTCCTCTTCCGCCCGCTCTACTGGTACGGCCTGTCGGGCTCGCCGGGCTACCAGGCCGCGCTCTCGCTCGCCACGACGCCCACGACCAACAAGGCGACCACCCAGGTGAGCTTCTCCCTTCGCGGCTGGCGCTTCGCCGACGGCCGCCCGGTCGACGCCACGAGCGTCCTCTTCTTCTTGAACCTGGTGGAGGCCGAGCCCAACGCGTTCTGCAACGCCGTGGCGGCGCGAGGCGTGCCCTCGGGCCTGCGGGCGGTGACGGCCCGGGGCAACCTCGTGACCCTGACCTTCTCGACCCGGGTCAACCTCGACTGGCTGATGGGCAACGACCTCTCGAACGTCGTGCCCCTCGACCCCGCGTGGTCGCGCTCGGCGACGGGTCCGGTACCGGCCTGCGCCAACGGCGCCTACGGCGCCGCGCGCACGATCGCCGCCTGTCGCCAGGTCCTCGCCTACCTCCAGGGCCTGGGCACCACGACCACGGGCTTCACCTCGGGCTTCTGGCAGGGCGGCGTCGACGGCCCGTGGCTCCTCACCGCCTTCGACGCCGCCGGCGACGCCACCTTCAGCGCCAACCCCCACTACTCGGGCCCCGTGCGACCCCGGGTCGGCGTGGTGCGCCTGGTGGCCTTCGACTCCTACGCCGCCGAAGAGGTCGCCCTCGCCCGGGGCACCCTCGACGTGGGGACGGTCCCGGGCTCGGCGATCCCGGCGGGCTCGGTGAACGCGCCGGCGCTCTCGGGCAAGGACACCCTCTACGCCACCCCCTTCTGGGGTTTCGACGGGATCGAGGTCAACTTCGCGGCCACCGACGCCGGCGGCCCGCTCGTCACCCAGGGCTACCTCCGGGGCGCCCTCGAACAGGCGATCGACCAGAAATCCCTGATCGAAGCGGTCTTCCACGGGCGGGCCGCCGGAGGGGCGAGCCCGATCCCGCCCTCGACCCCCGCGACCCTCGCCAAGGCCACCGGGGCCTTCCCGGCCGACCCGGCCGCGGCCCGGCGGACCCTCGCGAGCCACGGCTGGAGCCTGGCGGGAGCGACGGCCACCTGCACCGACGCGGGCTCGGGGGCGGGCCAGTGCGGCGCCGGCGTCGCCCAGGGCCAGACCCTGGCCCTCAGCCTCGTCGTGGCGAGCGGCGATCCCGGCCTCGACCAGGAGCTGGCCCTCGTCAAGTCGGCCTGGGCGGCCATCGGGGTGTCGCTCAGCGTGACCTTCGACACGGCCTCGAACGTGGCCGCGGACTGCGCGACGGCCTCCGCCACCGACCTGTGCTGGTCGGGCGGGGGCTTCTCGTACCTGAGCGACTACTACCCCTCGGGCGACCCGTTCTACTCGACCTCCGCTTCGACCAGCCTCGGGGGCTTCGCCAACCCCGTCCTCGCCCACTGGCTGGCCCTCGTCGAGATCCGCCGCGGCGAGCTCTCGGGCTACGGGACCTACATGGCCCAGACGCTGCCCGTCCTCTACCTCCCCTCGCCCGACACCCTCTGGGAGGTGTCGACGCGCCTCGCAAGCGCGCGCCCCCTGCGGCCCTGCCCGACCGGCGCCCTTACGCCCGAGTACTGGTACTTCTCCTAGAGTCGCCCTCCGTCGTGCGACTTTCCTCATTGGAGGAAGTTTTATTCATCTGTCGTCGGACGGGCGTTGGCCGGTGCCGTGGGCCGCTGGGGCTTTTCTCAACCCGCTGTCAGTTCCCGCCACATTCTCTCGCGCAGCACTGGGCTATCGTGACCTTCCAGTCACCGACGTGGTGAATCGAGGCGGGGTCGCAACGATCCCGTGGGGAGGAAGTAATGAGATTTACACGAAAGTTACGGCTGCTTGTCACCGTTGGTGCAGCTGCCGGTGCGGTGGCGCTCGGAGCGCTGGCCACCGGTGTCGCCAACAGTGGGGCCTCCGCCCCGAGTGGCACGTTGGTTTTTGCGGAAGGTCCGGGTGCTGCCCCGAACTACATCTTCCCGTATATGAGTTGCACCTACTTCTCGGTGGACAACATCAACCAGTTCGAGGACCTGATGTACCGGCCGCTGTACTGGTTCGGTCTCGGCGCGTCCGCGGCGATCGTTGACAAGCCCCAGAAGGGTGCAGAGGCCCCTAACGGTCTGTCGCTCGCGGCGGCCCCGGTCTACAGCAACGGCAACAAGACCGTGACCATCAACATGGGCAACTACACCTTCTACGACGGCCAGGCCGTGAACGCCCAGTCGGTGCTGTTCTTCTTGAACCTGTACCACTCCGACCCGTCGGCCTACTGCGGCTACGTGCCGGGCTACGGCATCCCCGACCAGGTGAGCTCGGTCTCGACGCCTAACTCCAAGACCGTCGTGATCAACTTCAAGTCCGCGGTCAACCCGGGCTGGATGACGTACAACTACCTGTCGGAGATCACCCCCTTCCCGGACGCCTGGGACGTCAGCGGCGCCAACTCGACGTCGACCTGCGCGACCGGCACCTACGGCGCGGCGTCCACGGACACGGCGTGCAAGGCGGTCGTGACCTACCTGCAGCAGTACGCCCAGACGACGTCGAACTACACGAACACGTTCTGGCAGTCCGGCACGGACGGCCCGTACCTGCTCAAGTCGTTCGACAACCTCGGCAATGCCTCGTTCGTCCCGAACCCGAAGTACGCGGGCCCGGTGAAGAGCTCGGTCGCTGAGGTCCAGGAGAAGGCCTACACCTCGGCCCAGGCCGAGGCCAACGACCTTCGCGCCGGTCTGGTCGACCTCGGGTTCATCGACACCTCGTACCTGAGCAAGCCGGCTCCGGCTCCGGGGAAGGTCGGTCCGAACTGGTCGGCGATCGCGAACAACTACACGATGGTCGCGAGCGCGGGTGACTGGGGCATGGACTACGCGCAGTACAACTTCAACAAGAAGAACCCCTTCGCGAAGTACCTGGACCAGCTGTACATCCGCCAGGCCCTCCAGTACGCGGTGAACCAGAACGGCATCATCGCCAAGCTGGACAAGGGCTACGGCCTGCCGACCTGGAGCCCGCTGCCCCCGCTCGCCTCGGCGTCGATCGGCGTGGTGCCCAAGAACATGTACAACTACGACCTGAAGAAGTCGGCGTCGCTGCTGTCTTCCCACGGGTGGGCGAAGGTCCACGGGGCTCTCCTCTGTGAGAAGCCCGGCACCAAGGCCAACGAGTGTGGTAAGGGCATCGGCAAGGGCAACCGCCTGACCGTGCGCTTCGAGTACGGGACCGGCACGCCGTCCTTCACCCAGACCGTGGAGACCATGCTGTCGGCCTGGGGCTCGCTGGGCATCAAGACGAGCCAGATCGGCGAGCCGTTCAACAACGTGATCTCCGACTGCGCCGCCCACGCCACCAACTGGGACGTGTGCGACTGGGGTGCGGGCTGGATCTACGCTCCGGACTACTACCCCTCGGGTGAGTGGGGCTTCGTGCCCGGCGCCAGCTTCAACATCGGCGCCTACAACAACCCGAAGATGACGGCGATCATCAAGACCACGACGTTCGGCACGGCCAACCTGACCCAGTACGCCAAGTACTTCATGGAGCAGGTCCCGGTGCTGTTCCAGCCGAACTCGTTCACCCCGGGTGAGGTGAAGAACACCGTCGGCGTTCACGACATCGGCTTCACGCCGAACCCGCTCCAGAACTTCAACCCGGAGTACTACTACTTCAAGTAGACCTCCCGGCTCGTTCCAGAGACCCGAGGCCCGGGCCCCGAAAGGGGCCCGGGCCTCGGATTTTGGCACCGTCCCGAAAGGACCTTTTTCCGCTGCGCTGCTAGAGTTTGGCCATGTTCGCCTACATCGTGCGCCGCCTGGTGCAGGCCGTGGTCGTCCTGTTCATCGTGCTGGTCTTCACCTTCACGCTGCCCTACTTCGAGCCCCACGGCATCCTCGCTCCGGCCTACGTCGTGCTCGGAACCAAGGCGTCCGCGGCGAACGTGCATTTCTGGGGCGTCCAGCACGGGATGTACCACCCCTACCTCGTGCGACTGTGGGACTACATCGTGCAGGTGGTCTGGCACCACAACCTGGGCTTCTCCTACAAGCAGAACCTCTCGGTGTGGGGCATCATCTCGCTCTACGTCCCGCGCACCGTCTGGCTCGCGCTCACCGCTCTCGTGCTCACCTTCATCATCGCGGTGCCCCTCGGCATCTTCCAGGCCAACAAGCGCAACACCGCGTTCGACTACGCGGCGACGGGCTCGGCGTTCATCCTCTACGCCATCCCGCTCTTCCTCCTGTGCCTGCTCGTCCTGCAGGTCTTCAGCTTCGGGATCACCCACCTGCCGGCCTCGCCGCCGAGCGGCGTGGCGCCCTGGGCGATCTTCACCGACCCGTACGGCTTCATCCTCCCCGTGGGGACCCTGACGATCGCGAGCGTCGCCCTCCTCAGCCGGTTCATGCGCGGCACCGTCCTCGAGGTGCTCGTCCAGGACTACATCCGCACGGCGCGCGCCAAGGGCTGCTCGAACCGCCGGGTGCTCTTCGCCCACGCCTTCCGTAACGCCCTCGGGCCCATCGTGACGATCCTCGGCCTCGCCATCCCCGGCCTCTTCGGCGGGGCCCTCATCATTGAGAGCGTCTTCAACTACGCGGGCCTCGGCATCGAGACGGTCAACGCCGCGACCTACCTCGACTCCCCCACCGTGCTCGGGATCACGTTGCTCGTGTCGATCTTCACCCTCCTGGGCAACCTCATCGCCGACATCCTGCTGGGCGTGGTCAACCCACGCATTCGACTCCAAGGAGAGCAGTGACGACCGAGAAGAGCACCGGGGAGCTCGAGGTCCAGGATCTCGAGGCAAGAGAGGTCCCCCACGACCTCGCGACCGGGGGCATGGCCGACGTCCGCTCGCTCGGTCCCGAGGGGGTCTCGGACCAGGTTGACGTCGTCGTCCCCATGTGGCGCCAGCGGGTGCGGATCTTCATGCACAACAAGCTGGCGATCGTCTCGGTGATCTACCTCGCGATCGTTGTCCTCTTCTGCTTCCTCTGGCCACACCTGCACCCGACCAACCAGACCAACCAGAACCTCGCCCTGTCCCAGCCCTTCAACGCGCCGCCCTCGGCCGCCCACCCGCTCGGCACGGACTCCAACGGCTTCGACGTCCTCGGGCGCATCGCCTTCGGCGGCGAGTACTCGCTCACGGTGGGCCTCCTCGCGGGGCTGGTGACGATCTTCGTCGGCACGATCTACGGGATGGTCTCGGGCTTCGTCGGCGGCATCGTCGACACGGTCCTCATGCGCATCCTCGACGCGGCCCTCTCCATCCCCCTGCTGTTCCTCCTCATCACGCTCGTCACGCTGTTCTCGCGTTCGGCGACGTTCCTCATCCTGCTCATCGGGCTCACCGGCTGGTTCGGCAACGCCCGTATCGTGCGCGGTGACGCCCTATTGATCCGCCGGCTCGAGTACTCCCAGGCCGCCACGGCGATGGGCGCGAGCAAGTGGCACATCATCCGCCGCCACGTCTTCCCCAACTCGATCAGCAACATCGTGACCGTCGGGACCTTCTCGGTCGCCGACGCGATCCTCTTCCTCTCCACCCTCGGCTTCCTCGGGCTCGGCATCCAGCCGCCCAACACGGACTGGGGGACGATGCTCCAGAACGGGTCCGACCAGATCGCCAACGGCTACTGGTGGGAGATCTACCCCCTGGCGGGGATCTTCATCCTCGTGGTGGTAGCGATCAACTACATCGGCGACGCCCTGCGCGACGCCTTCGAGGTTCGTCTGATCGAGCGCTGAGCCCCTCGCCCAGCGGCGAGAGGAAGAGGGCGACTCCGAGGTAGGGAGGTATCCGGTCGGCGCCGCGGGCCCCTCGCGGGGCCACGACTACGGCGCGGGCGTCGTGCCGGCCCCGGCCGAGCTCAGGGTGACCGGGGTGCGCAGCGGGAAGTGGCAGGCCGCTTGCTGGTTGGGCCCGAAGGCCCGGAACGCCGGCTCCTCGACCGCGCACACGTCCTGGGCGCGCGGGCACCGGGTCCGGAAGCGGCAGCCCGACGGGGGGTTCACGGCCGAGGGCAGCTCGCCGCGCACCTGGATGCCCCGGCGGTTCCGGGCGGCCTCGGGCTCGGGCACGGGCACTGCGTCGAGGAGTCCCTGGGTGTAGGGGTGGGCCGGGGTGCGGAAGACCGACTCGGCGTCGCCGATCTCGACGATCTTGCCGAGGTACATCACGCCGATGGTGTCGGCCATGTAATAGACGACCGCGAGGTCGTGGCTGACGAAGACGTAGGTGAGGCTGTGCTCCTTCTGGAGGTCCTTCATCAGGTTGAGGATCTGGGCCTGGATCGACACGTCCAGGGCCGAGACCGGCTCGTCGGCCACGATCAGCCGGGGGTTGAGGGCGAGGGCGCGCGCGAGGCCGATGCGCTGGCGCTGGCCGCCGGAGAACTCGTGGGGGTAGCGGTCGGCGGCCATCCGCTCGAGGCCCACCACGCGCAGGAGGTCCTCGACGCGGGCGCGCTGCTCGGCCCGGGTGCCCTGGCGCTGGATGCGCAGGGGCTCGGCCAGGATGTCGCCCACCGTCATGCGGGGGTTGAGCGAGGAGTACGGGTCCTGGAACATCATCTGGCGGTCGCGCCGCTGGGCCCGAGTGGGCTTGTGATGGCGGGAGGAGACGAGGTCGCCGTCGAAGTAGATCTCGCCGGACGTGGGGTGCTCGAGGCCCACCACCATGCGCCCGATCGTCGTCTTGCCGCAGCCCGACTCGCCCACGAGGCCGAAGGTGTCGCCGGCGCGGATGGAGAACGTGACGTCCGACACGGCGTGGATGGCCCCGACCTTGTGCCGGACCAGGCCGGCCTTGATGGGGAACTCCTTCACCAGCCCCTCGATCCGCAGGATCTCGGGGCGCTCGGTGGCGGACACGGCGGCCGCCTCGGCGGCGCGGACCTCGACGGGCACCGGGCCGTTCACGGGGTGGAAGCAGGCGAACTCGTGGCCGCCCTCGACCGAGAGCGGGGGCTCCTCGCGGCGGCACTCGTCGGTGGCGTAGGCGCAGCGAGGGGCGAACCGGCAGCCGATGATCTCCTTGGAGAGGTCCGGCGGCAGCCCGGCGATCGAGTCGAGCCGGTGCTTCGAGGCGAGCTCGAGGTTCGGCATCGAGGCCAGCAGCGCCTGGGCGTAGGGGTGGCGCATGCGGTGGAAGAGCTCGTTGGTCTCGGCCTGCTCGGCCTTCTTGCCGCCGTACATGACGACCACCCGGTCGGCCCGACCGGCGATGACGCCCATGTCGTGGGTGATGAGCAGGACGCCCATGTGGAGCTCGGAGCGCAGGTTGTCGATCAGGTCCAGGATCTGGGCCTGGATCGTCACGTCGAGGGCCGTCGTCGGCTCGTCGGCGATCAGGAGCTTGGGCCGGCAGACCAGGCCCATGGCGATGATCACGCGCTGGCGCAACCCGCCCGAGAGCTCGAAGGGGTACTGGTCCAGGCGCTCGGCCGGCCGGGGCATCTCGACCATCTCGAGGACTTCGAGGGCGCGCTTGCGCGCCTCTTCGACCGAGGCCCCCTCGTGGATCTGGAGACCCTCGCCGATCTGCTTGCCGATCTTGGTCGTCGGGTTGAGCGAGCTCATCGGGTCCTGGGGGATGAGCGCGACCGTCTTTCCCCGGTGGTGGCGCATCGCCTTGTCGTCGAGCGAGGCGAGGTCGACGTCGTCGAGCAGGACGCGTCCCCCGGCGATGTGGCCGTTGGGGGGCAGGAGGCGCATGATCGACAGGCCCGTCGTCGTCTTGCCGCAACCCGACTCGCCCACGAGGCCGACGCACTCGCCGGGCTCGATCCGGAACGAGAAGTCGTCGACGGCGGTCGCGAGGGAGGCGCGCGAGGAGAACTGGACCTTGAGGTTCTCGACCGAGAGCAGAGA
This sequence comes from Actinomycetes bacterium, assembly GCA_021818265.1. Taxonomy (GTDB): domain Bacteria; phylum Actinomycetota; class Acidimicrobiia; order Acidimicrobiales; family RAAP-2; genus RAAP-2. Next base: position 152,156 of record JAKAEP010000001.1, on the reverse strand, counting down.
GGCCATAACCGCTCAATCCTACCGTTCTTGGCGCGACGGCCCTAGTCAGAGGCCCCAGCGGTGGGCCGCCCGGCGGCTCCGGGCAGCCGCCAGGAGACCCGGTGGAGCGGCGTGGGGCCGAGCCGCCGCAGGGCCTCGAGGTGGTCGGGCGTGCCGTAGCCCTTGTTCTGGGCCCACCCGTAGTCGGGCCACTCGGCGCCCAGGGCGGCCATGAACTCGTCGCGCCACACCTTGGCGAGCACCGCGGCCGCCGCGATCGAGGCGCAGAGGAGGTCACCCTTCACGACCGGGGTCGCCTCGAGCCCCTCGGCCCGCGGCACCGGCGTCGGCGGAGCCCCGAGCGCGACGTCCCGAGGAATCCGCAGGAGGTTCCACGGACCGTCGACGAGGGCGTGGGTCGGCGGGGTCGCGAGGCCGTCGAGGGCTCGCCCGGCCGCCACGGCCAGGGCGGCCGACATCCCCCACGCGTCGACCTCCGCGGCGCTGGCCGAGCCCAGGCTCCAGGCGCTCGCCCACTCGACCAGCGGCCCCACCAGGGCGCGCCGGCGCCCCGGGGTGAGCCGCTTGGAGTCGGTCAGACCCCGTGGGGGCTCCACCGCCCTCTCGAGGACCACCGCGCCCACGCACACCGGGCCCGCGAGGGCGCCACGGCCGACCTCGTCGACACCGACCACGACGTGACCCGCGGCGAGCAGGGCCCGCTCGCGCGCCATGAGGTCGTCGGGGGCCGCCACGGCGCCCACGGTACAGGGGCCCTGGGCCCGTAGCATGCATCGTCGTGGTCGACGTCGGGGTCATCGTCCCTCTGAAGTCGTTCGCGCGCGCCAAGTCGCGACTGCGCGCCGTCGCGGGGCTCGACGTCGACCGGCTCGTGGAGCAGCTCGCGCGCGCCGTGGTCGACGCCGCGCGCCCCCGCGTAACGGTCGTGGCGACCGACGACGATGACGTCGCCCGCTGGGCCCGTGGGCTGGAGGCGGCGGTGGTTCTCGCACCACCCGGGCTGAACGCCGCCGTCGACGCGGCCTACCGCGCACTCGGGCGCTCAGTCGACTTCGCCGTCGTCGCCCACGGCGACCTCGCTGATCCCGTCGGGCTCGGCCAGTTCCACCCCGAAGCGGGCGTGACCGTCGTCGCCGACCATCGAGGAACGGGCACCACCGTCCTCGCGGTACCCGCCGACGCGGACTTCCGTTTCTCGTTCGGCGCCTCGTCGCGCACGCTCCACGAACGCGAGGCCGACCGCCTCGGTCTCGCGAGGCGCACCATCACCGACAGCCCATGGCGTTTCGACGTGGACGAGCCGAGCGACCTCGAGCGCGTTGGCCCCTAGACGGCACTGGAGGGGGCCCCGGGGCCCCCTCCAGCACCACTCTCTCGGCGAGAGTCTGTGACTACTTGGCCGCAGCCTTCTTGGCCGGGCGCTTGGCCGCAGCCTTCTTGGCCGGGCGCTTGGCCGCAGCCTTCTTGGCCGGGGCCTTCTTCGCCGCAGCCTTCTTGGCCGGGCGCTTGGCCGCAGCCTTCTTGGCCGGGCGCTTGGCCGCAGCCTTCTTGGCCGGGCGCTTGGCCGCAGCCTTCTTGGCCGGGGCCTTCTTCGCCGCAGCCTTCTTCTTGGCCGGGGCCTTCTTCGCCGCAGCCTTCTTGGCCGGGCGCTTGGCCGCAGCCTTCTTGGCCGGGGCCTTCTTCTTAGCGGCAGGTGCCACTTTCCCTCCTTGGGACTCAACGTTGAATCAACTTGGGACCACCGGTCACCACTGTGATGACACGTCGGGTACCGCCTTGATTGACGTGAACTCGCACATGTGCGGTCCGGCCTCTCGGCCGTACCGCGACTGCCCGCAGTGCACGGTCCCGTGACGCAGGAGCGACGTTCGTCGTCGATGACGACTCACGTCTTTCGGCCCCCTCCGCCAAAGGACAATCAAAAGTTCACTCGGTGCACGAGGGCGTGTCAAGCATTTCGCACCACTTTCCGACCGATGGGTGCGTGGTCGACCTCGACGGCGTGTACCTCGGACGCGGTGCGCACGGAGTCGCGACGAGTGGTGCGCAGAGGTCGACACTCGTTCTCGGGCCCACGCGCAGCGGCAAGACGAGCTCGATCATCGTCCCGAATCTCCTCCTCACCACCGACGCGTGCGTCGTCACCTCCACCAAGGACGACGTCGTCGCGACGATGGCGCGCGCGCGTGGCGACGTCGCGACGCTTCTCTTCGATCCCTCGGGCACGGTCGTGACGCCCGAGGGAGTCACGCGCGTCGGCTACTCGCCGCTGCGCCAGTCCCGGCGCTGGGACGGTGCCGTGCTCGTCGCATGCACACTGCTCGACGTCTCCCGACGCAACGTCGAGCGCGCCGAGGACCACTGGAGCGAGCGGGCGGCGGCACTGATCGCCCCCCTCCTGCACGCGGCCGCCCTCAGCGGCGAGCCCCTCGGCCATCTCGCGAACCGCGTCGACGAGCGCCGGGTGGACGACCTCGGCGCCATCCTCCTCGCCCACCACGGCGACCACCACGCCTCGGTCGCCACGCTGCGCGGCGTGCTCGCCACCGAGGAGCGCGAGCGCTCGAGCATCTGGTCCACCGCCGCCGGCCTCTTCGCGGGGCTGCGCACCGACGCCGCCCGGGCCGCGTCGCTCGAGCCCCTGGTCGACCTCGACGCGTTCCTCCAGGGGGGGCACCACCTCCACGTGGTCTCCCCCAGCCGCCACCAGGCGGTCTCCGCGCCCCTCGTGGTGGGCCTCATCGACGAGATCGTCCACGCCACCTACGAGCGTCACCGCGACGGCGCGCGGCTCCTGCTCGCCCTTGACGAGCTCGCGAACGTGGCGCCGCTGCCGCGGCTCGCCTCGATCGTCTCCGAGGGCGGTGGCCAAGGGGTCGTGACCCTGGCCTGCCTCCAGGACCTCAGCCAGGCGCGGGCCCGGTGGGGCCCGGGCGCCGACGGCCTCCTCTCCCTCTTCCCCTCGACCCTGGTCTTCGCGGGCATCGCCGACCGCGCGACCCTCGAGGCGATCGAGCGGCTCGGGGGGCGCGAATTCGTGGCGAGCCCCACGGTGCACCGCGACCACCGGGGCCGGGCCCGGAGCCTCTCGAACGGGTGGGTCGAGCGCACGCGGGTCACCGCGAGCGACGTCGCGCGCGGCCGTCCGGGCCACGCCCTCGCGCTCTCGGCGACGAACGACCTTCGCTGGGTCGCGCTCACCCCGTACTACGCCGACCCCCGCCTCGCCCGTCACCGGGAGCGCTCGCGCACCCTCTCGAGGGACCTCGAACGCTGAGCCCACGCGTCGATCGCCGCCGGCTCGAGCGGGCGCGCGCCGCGCTCGCGGACGGGCTCGAGCATCCGGGCCCGCGGAACGCCGACGGTCGCCTCGTGGACGCCCCGGCCTCGTCGCAACTCAGGGTAGAGGGCGTCGATCGAGTCGAGCACCTCTCGCGCGCGCTGGCCGAACACCGCGGCGTCGGCCCACGCCGCCACGACGTGACGACGCGCCACGTCGAGACGGCCCTCGAAGGCGCCCGCGAAGCGGTGCTCGTCGAGGGTGGTCCGGTGGCGGGTGGGCGCCGGGAGCGTCCCGACCCGCACGACGCGGCGGCGCTCGGCCCGCCACCGCTCGACGAGTTCGCGGCGCTCCCAGAGACTCTTCTCACCGCGCGCAGCGTGGCGCCCGGGCCACAGCGCGCGGTACCCCTCGTCGAGCCCGGTCACGTGCTCGACGCCGGCGAAGGACCGCCACACCTCGTGGCCCGCTCGCTGCGCCACCTCGAGGCGCAGGGTCGAGCGGTAGAGGGCGTCGGCGGCGCGCGCGTGGGCGACGAGGGCGCGCGCGTCGAGCACGACGTCGGCGCCCTCGGGCCGGGCTCCCACGAGGACGTGGTCGTGGAGGTGGGGCTCGGCGTGACGGTTGACCCCGTGGGTGAAGGCGACCACCGAGGACCACCGCGCGCCGCGCGTGCGCGTCTCGCCCCCCGACCGCTCGCGCACCACGACGGCGCGGTCCTCGAGGTAGGCGAGGGCGGCGCCCACCGCGGCGCGGTGCGCGGCGACCACGCCGCCCGCCCCCTCCTCGTCGAGGGCGACGAGCACCGACACGGCCCGGGGCGCCGCCACCACGAGGTCGTAGCCGACGACCCTCGCCCGCGGCGTGCTCGCGAGCACGGCCGCCACGCACGCGGGGTCGGTCGGGTCGCCCCCACCCCGGAGCCACCAGCCGGGGCCGCCCTCGCGGACTCCCTCGAGCTCTCGTGCGGGGTCCCGGGTGAAGTAGGTGACGTCGAGGCTGCGCCGCGCCAGGACACGGATCATGGGGCCCTCCCGGGCCCAACGGTCGGCTAGAGGGTCGCGGCGATGCGCCGGGCGAGGTCGCGGCCCGCGTCGCGCAGCTCCGCCGAGGCGACCGCGGCGCCCGGCCCCGCCTGCACCATCAGCCGGTCGAGGGTCGCGGGGTCACCCACCCGGAAGGCCACCGCGTGGCGCCCGTCCTCCAGGGCCAGCCACCGGGCCCCGGGCAGCGGCTCGAACAGCCAGCGCTGCTCGGCCTCGACGACCACCACCACGTGGTGGCCCTCCTCACCGACCTGGGTCAGCCAGTCCGCCACCGGGTCGGCCGGGCGAGTGGCCGTGACCGGCGAGGTGGCGAGGATCGCGTTGATGCGGTCCACCCGGAAGGTCCGCCAGCCCTCCCGGGTGGTGCAGTACGCCCGGACGTAGGCGTGGCCGTTGAGGACCCGGATCTCGCGGGGCTCGATAGCCCGGACCGAGACTTCGCCGGAGGAGGCGCTCAGGTACTCGACCTTGATCTGGGCGTGGTCCTCGACGGCCCGCTCGACGTCGCGGATGAGCCTCTCGGTCGCCGACTCGACCTGCACGGGCGCGGCGACGGCGGCCTCGATCTTCGCGATAGCCGAGTGGACCGACGGCTCGTCGTACACCCGGGCGGCCTCGCGCAGCGCGATGTTGAGCTCGTAGAGGTCACGCCACATGAGTGGCGAGGGCTCGGGTGCCCCGTGGGGGAGGTCGGAGAAGTCGGCGCGGTAGAGGGAGTCGTCGTTCTCCTCGTCGTCCCAGTCGTCGCACTCCTTGAGCACGTGCGCGGGGAAGGTGTCGGTGCCGTCGGTGGAGTCGACGAGCGGCTCCATCGTGACGAGGCGGTCCATGATCAGCCGGACGTGGGCCGGCGCGAGTCCGAAGCGCGCCGCCAGCTCCGAGACGCGCAGGCCGTCCTCGCTGGCGTAGACGGCGTGCAGCAGCTGGAGGGTCTGGCCGAGGACGTCCTGGCCCCCACCGGCCTCGAAGCGCCAGGGATCGATGGACGGTACCGGAGCGCGGTTGACCCCGTCGAGCCACTCCTCGACCTCGGACCGGAGGGACTTCGGTGAGCGCAGGCGGACGCGGTCGGCCCCCTCGAGGACGAAGCGCAGGGCGCTGCGCGGGCCGTCGAAGTCGAGGACCACGTCGACGGCCCCGTCGTCGTGACGGTCGAGCTCGGCCTCCGGGTACTGGCGGGCCAGCAGCTCGGCGTAGGCCTCGTTGGTGGCGACCACCACCCGCAGCGGCTTGGGGGCGCGGGCGAACTCGGGTCGCCAGGCGCGCGCGAGGGCCAGCGTCTCCTCGTCGACCCGGAAGGTGTCGCCGAGCACGATCGGCATCGAGGTGATGCGGTTGAGCCGGTAGCCCTTGATCTCGCTCGAGTCCTGGACCCGGGCGACCAGGTAGCCCACCCCGCGGATCACGTCGAGCACGAGCGGCTCGACGCGGCGGGTCTTGTTGGACGAGGAGAGGTAGTCGAAGGCGAGGGCCCGGCGCAGGTGGAGCGCGCGCAGGATGGGCGTCAGGTAGGGCGACACCTCGCGACCGCCGTCGGCGGACGGGCCGTCGCTGAAGAGCGAGAAGACCCCGCGACGTCCCACCCCGCACAGCGCCAGGGCCAGGCGCACCACCCGCTCCTCGTCGGGGGTGAAGGCGATCGCCGGGGCGTAGGCGCTGGCCGGGTCGATCCGGTAGCCGACCGACCCGTCGGGCATCGCCACGGTCTCGATCTCGAAGCCGAGATCGCGGATACGGGCCTTGTCGCGCTCGAACTTCTGGCGCACCGCGACGTCGCTGCCCTCGTAGGCCCGCACCTTTCGCGGCCCCTTCGCCGAGGACGGGAACTCGTCGACCGTGAGCTCGCGGACGATCTGCTCCTGGGTGAGCGGCCCGTGCTGCCAGGCGCGCTGGAGCAGCAGGACGAGGGCGACGAGCCTCTCGCGGCTCTGCTCGACGCCCGCGCGGATGGCGGTCTCCTTGGCGGCCACGGATGGAGGGTACTCGCCCGGAACCGACGGCGGGCTAGGCGCCGTTGGCCCCGTCGCCGTTCCCGTCACGGCGCCAGGTGCCCGAGCGCCCCCCGGACTTCTCCCACAGGGCGACCTGCTCGATCGTCATCGTCCGGTCCGTGGACTTGCACATGTCGTAGATGGTCAGGGCGGCCACCGTGGCGGCCGTCAGGGCCTCCATCTCCACTCCCGTGCGGTCGATGGTGTCGACCGCCGCCTCGACCTCGATATGGGAGTCGGCGATGGTGAAGTTGACGTGGACGTTGCCCACGAGGACCGGGTGGGCCATGGGCAGCAGCGACGCGGCGTTCTTGGCCGCCTGGATCCCCGCGACGCGCGCGGTCGCCAGGACGTCCCCCTTGTTGAGGGTGTTGGCGGCCACGGCCTCGGTCGTCGAGGGCAGCATCGTCACCCGGCAGCGGGCCAGGGCGCGACGCGCGCTGACCTCGCTCGGACCGATCTCACGCCCGAAGGCCCCGCCCCCGCCCGGCCGGCGCAACTGCCGGAAGTCGTCCATCGCGCCATGCTACCCACGGCCGTTTCCCCGGCCGTGACCGGTACACTGCACCGGTCGTCCCAAAGAGGTCCCATGCCCACCTACGAGTACGAGTGCCAGAGCTGCCGCGAGCGCCACGAGGCCGTCCAGCGCTTCAGTGACGCCCCCCTGACCGACTGCCCGCGCTGCGGGGGCCCCCTGCGGCGGGTCTTCTCCTCGGTGGGGATCGTCTTCAAGGGCAGCGGGTTCTACAAGACCGACAGCCGCCCGTCCGGGACCTCGTCGAGCGCGACCCCCTCCGCCGCGGCCGCGCCGGGCCCCGCCACGGAGCCCGCACCGGCCGCAGCGCCGGCCACGGCCGCCCCCTCGGGCGGCGCGACGTCGGCCGACTGACCCCTTCGCCCCGCCCTACCCACCGGTAGGCTGGTCGACGATGATCCTGCCCTCCATCGAGAGCCCGGCCGACCTGCGGTCGCTCTCCTACGAGCAGCTCGATCAGCTGAGCCGAGAGGTCCGCGACTTCATCATCGCCTCGGTCACCAAGACCGGCGGGCACCTCGGGTCGAACCTCGGGGTGGTCGAGCTGACCCTCGCCCTGCACCGCGTCTTCGAGTCCCCCCAGGACGTGCTCTTGTGGGACACCGGCCACCAGGCCTACGTCCACAAGCTCCTCACGGGGCGGCGCTACGGGTTCAAGTCGCTGCGCCAGCGCGGCGGCCTCTCGGGCTACCCGAACCGCTCCGAGAGCCAGCACGACTGGATCGAGTCGTCCCACGCCTCGACCGCGCTCTCCTACGCCCACGGCCTGTCGGTGGCCCTCGAGCGGCGCCGCGAGCTGGCCGGTCGGGGCGGGAGGCGCCACGTGGTGGCGGTCGTCGGCGACGGCTCGCTCACCGGGGGTATGGCCTACGAGGCCCTCAACAACCTGGGCCACTCCAACCAACGCGTCGTCATCGTCCTCAACGACAACGGCCGCAGCTACGCCCCGACCGTCTCGAAGCTCTCCGAGTCGCTCACGGCGCTGCGACTCAACCGCACCTACCTCAGCGTGCGCAGCGGCGTGCGCCGGCTGGTGCCACGGCTCCCCCGCCTGGGCAAGGCCGCCTACCGCGGCATCGACAGCGTCACCACCGCCGTGCGCGAGATGGTGACGCCCCACACCTTCTTCGAGACCCTCGGCGTGCGCTACGTCGGCCCGATCGACGGCCACAACGTCGAGGCCCTCGAGCACGCCCTCACGAGCGCGTCCCAGTGGGACGGCCCCATCGTCGTCCACGTCCTCACCCAGAAGGGCCGGGGCTACGGCCCGGCGGTGAGCGACGACCTGCGCATGCACGACTACAAGCTCTCCCCCCGCGTCGACGACGACGTCGCGACCCAGCCGTCCTTCAGCCAGGCCTTCTCCGAGGCGCTCCTCGCCGCGGCGTCCGAGGACGACCGGGTCGTCGCGCTCACGGCCGCCATGGCCGGCCCGACGGGGCTGCTGGACTTCGAGACGAAGTACCCCGAGCGCTTCTTCGACGTCGGGATCGCCGAGCAGCACATGGTCACCGCCGCGGCCGGCATGGCCATGGGCGGCCTCAAGCCCGTCGTCGCGGTCTACTCGACGTTCTTCTCCCGGGCCTTCGACCAGGCCCACCTGGACGTGGGCCTCTTGGACCTCCCGGTGGTCTTCGTCTTCGACCGCTCCGGGATCACTGGTGACGACGGCCCCAGCCACCACGGGCTGCTCGACATCGCCCTGTGCCTCGCGATACCCAACATGACCGTCTTCGCGCCCTCCTCGGCGGCCGAGGTCGAGGTGATGCTGCGCACCGCGCTGTCGCTCTCGGCCCCGGCGGCGATCCGCTACCCGAAGACCCCACCGCGGCCCTTCGACGGCGAAGTCGGCGAGGGGCTCTCGGCGCGCCGGGTCCGTGCGGGCGACGGGTCGCTCTGCGTGCTGGCGCTGGGCAAGATGGCCCCGGCCGCCCACGCCGCGCTCGAGCTGATGGGCGAGGACGCCGAGCGCGTGACTCTGTACGACGTGCGCGTCCTGCCCCCGGACCCCGCGATGATCGACGACGCCGTCGCCCACGCGCGCATCATCACCGTCGAGGACGGCACCCGCCACGGCGGGGCCGGCACCCTGATGGTCTCGGCCGTGCGGGGCCGGGCCCAGGAGCTCGCCCGCCCCTTCCCCACGACGCGGATCCTCGGCGTGCCCCGGGTCTTTCTCACCCACGACCGGCCCGACCACCTGCTGGCCGAGATCGGGCTCGACCCCGAGGGCCTCGCGGGCGCCTTCACCCGGCTGCTGCGCGACGAGCCCGAGTTCGCCCCCGCGGCGCCCGAGGCGCCCCGCGCCCGCTTCGTCTAGGGCCCCGCGCCGGGCCCCGCCGGTAGGGTGGCCCCGTGAGCTACGAGATCGACAAGTCCGACGAGGAGTGGCGCCGCACCCTCGACCCCGACCGCTACGCCGTGCTGCGCCAGGCGGCGACCGAGGCGCCCTTCTCGGGGTCGCTCCTGCACGTCGACAAAGAGGGCGTCTTCACCTGCGCCGGATGCGGGCAGGTCCTCTTCTCCTCCGCCCAGAAGTTCGACTCGGGCTGCGGCTGGCCCAGCTTCGACGCCTGCGAGCCGGGCACGATCGTCGAGCGCCCCGACCACTCCCTCTTCCGTGAGCGCACCGAGATCCTCTGCGCGCGCTGCGGCGGCCACCTGGGCCACGTCTTCCCCGACGGCCCGACCCCGACGGGGCTGCGCTACTGCGTGAACTCCCTCGCCCTCGACTTCGAGGACGACGCGCGAGCCTAGGGCGGCGCCGACGCCTACACGTCGAGGAAGCGGCGGATGGCGATCGCCGAGCCGACCGAGCCGATCACGACGCCCACCACCAGCACGACCGTGTTCGTCCCGACGAGCGCCGAGGTGTTCAGGGCGAACTCGTTGTGCAGCGGGTACCAGGTGTGCAGCGCGGTGACCGCGAGCATCGCCACCGTCGAGCCCAGCAGGCCCGCGATGAACCCCTCGGTGATGAAGGGCACGCGGATGAACCAGTTGGTCGCGCCCACGAGCTTCATGACCGAGACCTCGCGCCGGCGCGAGAAGATGGCCATGCGGATCGTGTTGAGGATGAGCACGGTCGCCGAGAGCAGCAGCACCGCGGCCAGCGCCAGAAAGACGATCTGGAGGATCCGGATGGCGTGGTTCATCTGGCGGATCTGCTGCTCGGGCGCGGTGACCTGGTAGACGCCCGGCTGGTTGGTGAACGTCGACTGGACCGTGAAGGCGTCGGTGGGGACGGTGGGGACGCAGCGGAACGACGAGGGCGTCGCCGAGGGCGTGAGGACGGACCACTCGTCCGCCGGCAGGAGCGTCTTGGCCTGCTGGTAGTCCTGGGCCTGGGTGAAGTACTGGCAGTCCTTCACGATCGGCATGCCGGCGAGCTGGGTCTTCACCGAGTCGATCTCGCTCTGGGAGGCGTTCGGCTGCATCCAGACCGTCACGCGGGTCCCCTGCTGCCACTGGGCCGAGGCCTGGGCCGCCGACTGCTTGAGCAGCAGGGCCGAGCCCACCAGCGAGAGCGACACGGCCACGGTCAGCACCGCCGCCACGGTCATCATCCGGTTCCGCCAGAGGTTCGTGAAGGTCTCCTTGAACGCGTAGCGCAGGTAGACGCGCATCAGATGGCCACTCCCTCGTCGATGCCGTAGACACCCCGGACCTGGTCGCGGACGATCTCGCCGCGGTCGAGCTCCACGACGCGCCGGCGCATCCGGTCGACGAGGGCCTTGTCGTGGGTCGCCATGACGACCGTGGTGCCGGTGCGGTTGATCCGCTCGAGCAGCGCCATGATCGACTCGGAGTTGGCCGGGTCGAGGTTGCCGGTCGGCTCGTCGGCGAGCAGGATGAGCGGCCGGTTCACGAAGGCCCGGGCCACCGCGACGCGCTGCTGCTCGCCGCCGGAGAGCTCGTGGGGCAGGTTCTTCGCCTTGTCGGCGAGGCCCACCAGCTCGAGGATCTGGGGCACCTGGGACTCGACGGTCGAGCGGGGCCGGCCGATCACCTCCAGGGCGAAGGCGACGTTCTCGAAGACCGACTTGTTGGGCAACAGTCGGAAGTCCTGGAAGACGCAGCCGATGTTGCGCCGCAGGTAGGGCACCCGCCACTTGGGCAACTCGCCGATGTCGCGCCCCGCCTCGAGGATCCGCCCGGCGTCGGGCGCCTCCTCGCGCAGCAGGAGGCGCAGGAACGTCGTCTTGCCCGAGCCCGAGGCGCCGACGAGGAAGACGAACTCCCCCTTCTCGATGTCCAGGGTCACGTTGCGCAGCGCGGGCGTGCCGTTCTTGTAGGTCTTCGACACGTTCTCGAAACGAATCACGTCTGGGGCTCCGACTCTCGACGCGACGGGTGGGCGTCCGCGTTCATTCTACCGGGACACCCCCACGCGCTGGGACCACACATCCGTCCTCACCAGGGAAATCGCCGATTCTTATCCGGCCGCGCGCTGGCGGCGCAGCTCGGCCTCCATGAAGCCGTCGAGGTCGCCCTGGAGGACGGCTTCGACGTTGCCGGTCTCGTGGTCGGTGCGGTGGTCCTTCACGAGCTGGTAGGGCGCGAGCACGTAGCTGCGGATCTGGCTGCCCCAGGCGTTGTCGGCCCGCTGTCCCGACAGGGCGTCGAGCTGGGCCTGGCGCTCGGCGCGGGCCCGCTCGGCCAGCTTCGCCTCGAGGATCTGCATGGCCCGCGCGCGGTTCTGGTGCTGGGACCGCTCGTTCTGGCAGCTGACGACGATCCCGGTGGGCAGGTGCGTGATCCGGATCGCCGAGTCGGTCTTGTTGACGTGCTGGCCACCGGCCCCCGAGGAGCGGTAGGTGTCCACCCGCAGGTCCTTCTCGTCGATCTCCACCTCGGAGGCGTCGTCGTCGAGCAGCGGCGTGACGTCGAGGCTGGCGAAGCTCGTCTGACGCCGGGCCTGGGCGTCGAAGGGGCTCATGCGCACCAGCCGGTGGACGCCCCGCTCGGCCGAGAGCCAGCCGTAGGCGAAGCGGCCCTTCACGATGAACGTCGCCGACAGCAGTCCCGCCTCTTGGCCCTCGGTGGCCTCGTCGACCTCGACCTGGTAGCCGTGGCGCTCGGCCCAGCGGGTGTACATGCGCACGAGCATCTCGGTCCAGTCCTGGGCGTCGGTGCCCCCGGCCCCGGCGTGGAGCTCGACGATGGCGTCGTTCTCGTCGTAGGGGCCGCTCAGCAGGCTCTGGGTCTCGAGGGCCGACAGGTCGGCCTCCAGCGCCCCGACGCTGGCCGAGAGCTCCTCGACGAGGGACTCGTCCGCCTCCCCGCCCTCGAGCGACTCCTCGATCAGGCCCGAGAGCACCTCGGCGTCCTCGAGGCGGCGCCCGAGGCCGTCGAAGGCCTCGAGGTCGTTGGTGAGCCGGCCCAGCTCGGTCGTGACCTGGCGGGCGTGGTCCTGGTCGTCCCAGAGCCGCGGGTCGGCCGCCAGCGAGCTCAGCTCGTCGCGCCGGGCCCGCGAGGCGTCGACTTTGAGGTAGTCGCGCGCCGCGGCCCAGCGCTGGCGCAGCTCCCCCAGGACGGCGTCGGCCTGTCGGAGCGCCTCGGCCCTAGCGTCGGCCATGGCACTGCTTGAACTTGCGACCCGACCCACACCAGCACGGGTCGTTGCGCCCCGGCTTGGCGCGCTCGTCGCTCGCCCCCGCCGAGCGGTGGTCCGGCAGCTCGGTCGCCCCGGGCGCGACCGCGCTCGCGTTGGTCCGCGCCCCCACGAGCCCCTCGTCGACGGACTCGTCGGCCCCGACGGGCTCGGTCACCACCTCGACGTGGGAGATGAAGCGCACGTAGTCCGAGTCGATGCTCTTGAGGAGCTGCTCGAACATCACGTAGCCCTCCTTCTGCCACGCGGTGAGGGGGTCCTGCTGGGCGACCTGGCGCAGGTGGATGCCGTCGCGCAGGTAGTCCATGTCCGACAGGTGGTCGCGCCAGCGCTGGTCGATGATCTGGAGCATGACGTCGCGCTCGATCTCGCGGGCCATCTCCAGGCCCCCCTCGAACGTCTCGCACTTCTTCTCGTAGAGCTCGAGGGCGTCGCCGGCGACGAGGTCCGAGACGGCCTCGGCGTCGCTGTACTGGGCGAGCAGGGCGTCGTCGATGCGCGTCGGGTAGTAGGTCTGCAGGTCGTGCAGCAGGGCGTGTTGGTCCCACTCCTCGACGAAGCGGCCCCCGATGTGCGAGTCGACGACCTCGCGCAGCGTGTCCTCGATCAAGGTGAGCGTCTGGTCGTGGATGTCCTCGCCGTCGATGATCTGCTGGCGGCGCTCGTAGATCACCTTGCGCTGCTCGTTCATCACCTCGTCGTACTTGAGGACGTCCTTGCGCATCTCGGCGTTGCGGGCCTCGACGGTGGTCTGGGCCCGCTCGATCGCGCGGGTGACCATCTTCGCCTCGATCGCCTCGTCCTCGGGCATCGTGCGGTCCATGACCCACGAGACGGCCCCCGTCGCGAAGATCCGCATGAGCTCGTCCTCGAGCGACAGGCAGAACCGGCTCTCGCCGGGGTCACCCTGGCGCCCGGAGCGGCCGCGGAGCTGGTTGTCGATGCGGCGCGACTCGTGGCGCTCGGTCCCGAGCACGTAGAGCCCGCCGAGCTCGCGCACCTCGTCGCCCTCGGCCTCGCAGACCGGGCGCCACTTGGCGAGGGCCTCGGCGAAGGCGGCGTCGTACTCCGGTGTCCCGGGCTGGTGGCCCTGACCCACGGCGTCGCGGGCGGCCAGGCCGTCGGCGTTGCCCCCGAGGATGATGTCGACCCCGCGGCCGGCCATGTTGGTCGCGACCGTCACCCCGTGCTTGCGCCCCGCCTGGGCGACGATCTCAGCCTCGCGGAAGTGCTGCTTGGCGTTGAGGACCTCGTGGGGGATGCCGGCCTTGGAGAGCTCGCGGCTGAGCAGCTCGGACTTCTCGACCGACGCGGTGCCGAGCAGGACGGGCTGGCCCGCGTCGTAGCGCTCGCGCACGTCCTCGACGATCGCCTTGAACTTGCCAGCCTCGGTCTTGTAGATGAGGTCCGCGTGGTCGGCCCGGCGCAGGGGCCGGTTCGTCGGTATGGGCACGACCGCGAGCTGGTAGGTGTTGGCGAACTCGGCCGCCTCCGTCTCGGCGGTTCCGGTCATGCCCGCGAGCTTCTCGTAGAGGCGGAAGTAGTTCTGGAGCGTGACCGTCGCCCACGTGTGGTTCTCGTCCTGGATCCGGACCCGCTCCTTGGCCTCGACGGCCTGGTGGAGTCCGTCGCTCCAGCGACGGCCCTCGAGCGTGCGCCCGGTGAACTCGTCGACGATCTTCACCTCACCGGCGTCGACCAGGTAGTCCTTGTCGCGGTGGAAGAGCTCCTTGGCGCGCAGCGCCTGGCCGAGCTGGTGGACGTAGTTGGTGGCGACGGCGTCGTAGAGGTTCGTCACCCCGAGCGCCTTCTCGACCTTCTCGATGCCCGACTCGGTGGGCACGACCGTCTTCTTCTCCTCGTCGACCTCGTAGTCGAGGTCGCGCACCAAGGAGCGCACGATCGAGGCGAACTGGTAGTAGAGCTTCGAAGAGTCGCTCGACGGCCCGGAGATGATGAGCGGCGTGCGGGCCTCGTCGATGAGGATCGAGTCGACCTCGTCGACGATGGCGTAGTGGTGACCCCGCTGGACCATGTGCTCACGGCGCCGGGCCATGTTGTCGCGCAGGTAGTCGAACCCGAACTCGGTGTTAGTGCCGTAGGTGATGTCGCTCTGGTAGGCGGCACGCTTGTCGTCGAAGTCGGGCAGGTCGGGCCCCACCCGGCCGACGCTCAGCCCGAGGAACCGGTGGAGCTGGCCCATCCAGTTGGCGTCGCGGGTGGCCAGGTAGTCGTTCACCGTCACCACGTGGACGCCCTGGCCCGCGAGGGCGTTCAGGTAGACCGGCAGCGTGGAGACGAGGGTCTTGCCCTCGCCGGTCTTCATCTCGGCGATCCACCCGAAGTGCAGGGCCATCCCGCCCATCAGCTGGACGTCGTAGTGGCGCTGGCCGAGCACCCTCGTCGCGGCCTCGCGCACGACGGCGAAGGCCTCGATCAGCAGGTCGTCCAGGGTCTCGCCGTCGGCCAGACGGGCCCGGAACTCGTCGGTCTTGGCCCGCAGCTCGGCGTCGCTCAGGGCGGCCGTCGCCTCGGAGAGGGCGTTGATCGGCTCGACCAGCCCCGCGAGCTCGCGGACGCGCTTGCCCTCGCCGGCGCGCAGGATCTTGGTCAGGACGCTCATGACCGTCTCACCCTACCGGTCGAGGGCCGCTTTCGAAGGGGCTGCGCGTGCTGACCTGGTCTTTGACCCCACACCTGCCTGCGGCGGTGTCCGTGCGCGACCCGGGCAGCTCGCGCTCTCCCGGGCCGGTGCCGCACTCTTCACCGGCTCCCGCCCGGGGCACCGTGCCCCGGGCGAGGCAGGACTTACCTCTAAACCGCGCCATGCTCAGCGTCGACAAGACGCCTTACGTGGGTCGCTTCGCCCGCGGCTGGCCTCGACTTTCAACCACAGACCACGCGCAGCCCGCGCCCATCCTAGGCCCCGGGCGCCGACCGGTCCCGGGCCAGGACGACGAGGA
This sequence comes from Actinomycetes bacterium, assembly GCA_021818265.1. Taxonomy (GTDB): domain Bacteria; phylum Actinomycetota; class Acidimicrobiia; order Acidimicrobiales; family RAAP-2; genus RAAP-2. Next base: position 136,727 of record JAKAEP010000001.1, on the reverse strand, counting down.
GTCGCAGCCCGAGCACGAGGGCCGCGAGGGGCACGAGGGCCCGGCGCAGGCCGGTGGCGGTCTGGGCCTCGAAGCGCAGGGCGCTGCGGTGGTGGGCGACGAGCATCGCCCGGGGGGCGCGGGCGCGGGCGGCGCCCTCGACGTGGGTGACGACGGCGTCGGGGGTCGTCGCGACGTCCCAGCCGGCACGGCGCAGCGACCAGCACAGCGCCATGTCCTCGGCGAACATGAAGTAGCGCTCGTCGAACCCCCCGACCTCCTCGAAGGCCGCCCGGCGCACGAGGAAGAACGCCCCCGACACCCAGTCCGCCGAGCCGTCGGGGTGGGGCGAGCGGTAGCGGCGGGTCGCGGGGTTAGCGGGCCACCACGGGCCCACGAGGGCGTGGGCGGCCGCGAGCCACGGGTTGGGGAAGACCCGCGCGGAGGGGTACAGCGAACCGTCGGGCCGCACGATCTGGGGCCCCACGATGCCAACGGCGGGGTGGGTCTCGAGGAAGTCCACGAGGGCCGACACGGCGCCCTCGTGGACGACGACGTCGGGGTTCGAGACGAGCAGGTACGGCGTCGCCCCCACCTCGGCCGCCCCCCGGTTCACCCCCCGGCCGTAGCCCAGGTTTCCCTCCACCTCGAGCACGCGCACCCCGGGGTGGCCGAGATCGCGGGGGGCCGAGCCGGGCTCGCCGTTCTCGACCACGACGATCGACTCGACGTCGTTGGCGACGAGCGACTCGACGCACCCCGCGAGCAGGTCGCCCGTGTGGTAGTCGACGACAACCGCGGCGACGTCGCGCGCGACCGAGGTCACGGCGCGACCCGGTCGCCGAGCAGGCGCGCCACCGCCTCGCGCCAGGGCGGCAGCGCCCGCCAGCGCGTGGCGAAGCGGGTCGTGTCGAGGTCGCTGCGCGCCGGGCGCCGGGCGCGCGGCGGCGGGTCGAGCTCGCTCGTGGCGATCGGGGTGGCGAAGCCCTCGCCCGCCCCGAGGAGCGCGCCGACGTGGGCCGCGACGTCGTACCACGTGGCGTCGCCGGCGTTGGCCACGTGCCAGAGCCCCCCCGGGCGCTCTCGCGCCATCGTGACGAGGACCCGGGCGAGGTCGCTCGCCGAGGTGACCGTGCCCCGCTGGTCGTCGACGAAACGCACCGGCTCACGCCGGCGGGCCCGCTCGGCCATCACGTGCACCACGCTGCGCCCGCGCACGCCCATCACCCACGAGGTGCGCACGATCGTGTCACGCGGCGCGCACCGGCGCTCGCCGGCCCACTTCGACGCGCCGTAGACCCCGAGGGGGTTCGGCGTGTCCCCCTCGACGTAGGCCGCGCCCTTGGTGCCGTCGAAGACGTAGTCGGTCGAGACCGTCACGAGGTGGGCGCCGGTCTCGGCGCACGCGGCCGACAGTAGGGCCGGACCCGTCTCGTTCACCGCGAAGCAGGCCGCCGCGTCATCCTCGGCCCGGTCGACCGCGGTGTAGGCCGCGAGGTTCACCACCACGTCGGGCCGGGCCATGGCCAGGGCCCGCGACACGGACGCGGGGTCGGACACGTCGAGCTCCGCGCGGGTCAGGCCCACGACCTCGAACTCCTCGGCCCCGACCGGGGTGGCGTCGGGCTCGAAGGCGGGGTCGCCCCCGGGCGGGAGCGTCCCGCGGAGATGGTCGAGCAGGTCCCGGCCGACCTGGCCGTGGGCGCCGGTGACGAGCACGCGGGTGGTCACCTCAGCCCTCCGCCGGGCGCACGTGCACGACGTCGCCCGCGGCCACGCAGACCTCGCCCCCGTCGGTCGCCACCACGAGCCGACCGGCGTCGTCCACGTCGCGGGCCTCCCCCTCCAGCGTGGCCGCGGCCTGCTCGACGCGCACCCGTCGGCCGAGGGTGTCGAGCGCGCGCCGGTACTCCTCGCGCAGGCGCGCCCGTCCGGGGACGTCGTCGAGGAGCGGCCGGCGCCGCTCGATCTCTTCGAGGACGATGTCGAGCAGCGCCTCGGGCTCGAGGGTGACCCCGGCGGCGCGGCGCACGCAGGTGGCCCGGCTCTGCGGGGGGCCGTCGTAGGTGAGGTTCACCCCGAGCCCGACGACGACCGCCCCGTCGGCGCTCGCCTCGGCGAGCACTCCGGCGAGCTTCGCGCCGTCGACCATGAGGTCGTTGGGCCACTTCAGACCGACCCGCAGCCCGCACAGGCGCACCAGGGCGGCGCGGGCCGACAGCGCGACGGCGGCCACGGCCCACTGGCGCTGGTCGGGCTCGAGGCCCGGTCGGAGCAGCACCGAGCACAGCAGCGACGAGCGCGCCGGCGCCTCCCACACGCGGTCGTGACGTCCGCGCCCGGCGCTCTGGAAGTCGGCCACCACGACCCGGCCCTCGGGCGCACCGGCCTCGGCCTGGGCGCGCAGGTGGGTGTTCGTCGAGCCCACCGACTCGAGCCGTTCGACCCGCCAGACCATCACCGCCACGCAGAGAACATTAGGGTTTCGGGGTCCGGTGCTAGAAAAGTTGGGTCCTCCGGGAGGTCTGCGTGCTGAAGAAAGTCCTCATCGCCAACCGCGGTGAGATCGCCGTGCGGGTGATGCGCACCTGCCGGGAGCTGGGCGTCCAGACCGTCGCGGTCTACTCCGAGCTCGACCGCAACGCCCTGCACGTGCGCCTGGCCGACGAGGCCTACGCCCTGGGCGGCCAGAGCGCGGCCGAGAGCTACCTCAACACCGAGGCGATCCTCGGCGTGCTCGAGCGCTCAGGGGCCGACGCCGTGCACCCCGGCTACGGGTTCTTCAGCGAGAACGCCGACTTCGCCCGGGCTATCACCTCGAGGGGCGTGACCTTCATCGGTCCGCCGCCCGAGGCGATCGAGGTGATGGGCGACAAGATCTCCTCGCGCCGGGCCGCCGAGGCCGCCGGGGTGGCCGGGGTCCCGGGGCGCAGCGAGACCCTCGCCAACGCCGGCGAGGTCGTCGCCTTCGGCGAGGAGTTCGGCTGGCCGGTCGCGATCAAGGCCGCCTTCGGCGGCGGCGGCCGCGGCATGAAGGTGGTGGAGTCCCCGGCCGACGCCGAGGCCGCGCTCGAGAGCGCCCAGCGAGAGGCCCAGAGCTACTTCGGTCGCTCCGAGTGCTACGTCGAGCGCTACCTCTCGTGGCCGCGCCACATCGAGATGCAGGTCCTCGCCGACGCCCACGGGAACGTGCTGTGGCTGGGCGAGCGCGACTGCTCGGCCCAGCGGCGCCACCAGAAGCTGGTAGAGGAGTCGCCCGCCCCGAACTTCCCCGACGAGGTCCGCACCGCCATGGGCGAGGCGGCCGTGCGCGTGGCGCGCGCCTGCGGCTACGTCAACGCGGGCACCGTCGAGTTCCTCTACCAAGACGGTGCCTTCTACTTCCTCGAGATGAACACCCGCCTCCAGGTCGAGCACCCCGTCACCGAGCTCGTGACCGGGCTCGACCTCGTGGAGTGGCAGCTGCGTGTCGCCTCGGGCGAGGCCCTGCCCTTCGACCAGGGAAACGTCGCCCGCGACGGCCACGCGATCGAGGTGCGCATCAACGCCGAGGACCCGGCCCAGGGCCGCTTCATCCCCTCCCCGGGCACCATCACGACGCTGAAGCCGCCGGCCGGCCCGGGCGTGCGCCTGGACGCCGGCTACGAGTCGGGCGACACGGTCAGCCAGTACTACGACAACCTCATCGCCAAGCTCGTCGTCTGGGGGCCCGACCGCGAGCGAGCCCGGCGCCGGATGCTGCGCGCGATCGAAGAGACGACCATCGAGGGCGTCGCGACCACGCTGCCCGCCGACGTCGTGATCCTCTCCGACGACGACTTCGTCGAAGGGACCCACTCGACGAAGTGGGTCGAGACCCGCCTCGACTTCTCCGCGCTCCCGTCGTCGCCCGGGCCGGCCGTCTCGGTCGGGGACGGGCGCGTGCGCAAGGACGTGACGGCCGAGGTCAACGGCCGGCGCGTCACGGTGGCCCTCTGGGTGCCCGAGAACGGCGACGAGCTGAACCGGCCCGTCTCCACCGCCGCCAAGCCCCGGCGCCAGCACCACGCGGGCGTGCTGGGCAGCGGCTCGGGCAAGGTCACCGTCCCCATGCAGGGCACGATCGTCAAGGTCGCCGTCGAGACGGGCCAACGGGTCGAGGCCGGCGAGACGGTCGTGATCCTCGAGGCGATGAAGATGGAGAACACGGTCGCCGCCGAGAAGTCCGGCGTGATCTCGGCGGTCCGGGTGGCCACCGGCGACTCGGTCGCCGCCGGCGACGTCGTCGTGGAGATCGAGTGACCTTCGAGGAGCGCGCCGCCGGGGCCGTCGACGCCGCGCGCGAGGAGCTGATCGGGCTCAGCCACTTCGTCCACGCCCACCCCGAGCTCGGCTACGAGGAGTTCCAGAGCGCCGAGGCCGTGGCCGCGGCGGCCGAGCGGGCCGGCTTCGCCGTCACCCGGGGCGCGGCCGGGCTGGCGACGGCCTTCGTCGCGACGTACGGCACGGGCTCGCTGCACCTCGCCCTGTGCGCCGAGTACGACGCCCTGCCCGAGGTGGGCCACGCCTGTGGCCACAACATCATCGCGGCCTCCTCGCTCGGGGCGGCGCTGGGCCTCGCCGCGGTGGCCGAGGACCTCGACCTCACGGTCGTGCTGCTCGGCACGCCCTCGGAGGAGGGCGGGGGCGGCAAGATCGACCTTCTGGAGGCCGGCGCCTTCGACGGGGTCCACGCGGCGATGATGGTCCACCCCTTCCCCACCGAACGGCTCGAGGCCACCTGCCTCGCCGTCGACCACTTCGACGTCACCTACACCGGACGGGAGGCCCACGCGTCCGCGGCCCCGTGGGAGGGCGTGAACGCCCTCGACGCCTTGACAGTGGCCGAGGTCGCCATCGGGCTCTTGCGCCAGCACCTCCCCCCGGGCGACCAGGTCCACGGCGTCGTCCTCGAGGGCGGGTCCGCGGCCAACGTGATCCCCCCGCGCGCGGTCGGGCGCTTCATGGCCCGCTCGCTCAGCGCCGAGCGGCTCGTCGCGCTGCGCGCGCGCCTGGCCGCCTGCTTCGAGGCCGGGGCGCTGGCCTCGGGCGCCTCGATGCGCGTCGAGGAGCTCGGCCACGCCTTCAGCCACATGGAGTCCGACCCCGACCTGCTCGCCCACTACCGGCGCGCCGCGGAGTCGCTCGGTCGCCGCTTCGACCTCGACGACGCCGGCGAGCCCCGGCCGACCATCTCCACCGACATGGCCAACGTCTCGCTGGCGGTTCCCTCCATCCACCCGATGCTCATGATCCCGACCGGCGGCGCCGTGAACCACCAGGCCGCCTTCACCGCGGCCTGCGCGACGCCGGCGGCCGACCAGGCCGTCCTCGACGGGGCGAAGGCCCTCGCCCTGACCGGCGTCGCCGTCGCCCAGGACGGGCCCCTGCGGGCCCGGCTGGTCTCGGGCCGCTAGGCCGGCTGGTAGACCCCGAAGACCTCGCGCAGCGCGTCGGCGACCTCGCCCAGGGTCGCCCGGGCCGCCAGGGCGACCTTCATCGGGTAGAGGACGTTCTGGCTCCCGCGCGCCGCCGCGGTGAGGTCCCCGAGGGCGGCCGCCACGGCGGCTCCGTCGCGGGCGGCCTTGAACGACCGCACGCGTTCGCGCTGGCTCGCCTCGAGCGCCGGGTCGATGGGGAAGACCTCGGGCTCGGCCGCCGCCACGTCGGCGAAGCGGTTCACCCCCACGACGACCTTCTCCCCTCGCTCGATGGCGCGCGCGTAGGCGTAGGCCGCCGACTCGATCTCCTCTTGGGGGAAGCGCGCTTCGATGGCTGCCACGGCGCCGCCCCGTCGGTCGATCTCGGCGATGTACTCGGCGGCCAGCATCTCCACCTCGTCGGTGAGGCGCTCGACGAAGTAGGAGCCGGCGAGCGGGTCGACGGTCCCGGTGACCCCCGACTCGTAGCCGATCACCTGCTGGGTGCGCAGGGCCAGGCGCGCCGCGGCCTCCGTGGGCAGGCCGAGCGCCTCGTCGAAGCCGTTGGTGTGCAGGCTCTGGGTGCCCCCGAGCACGGCGGCGAGGGCCTGGAGGGCGACCCGCACGACGTTGTTGTCGGGCTGCTGGGCCGTGAGGGTCGAGCCGCCGGTCTGGGTGTGGAAGCGCAGCATCATCGCGCGCGGGTCGGTCGCCTTGAAGCGCTCGCGCATGATCGTCGCCCACAGCCGACGGGCCGCGCGGTACTTCGCGACCTCCTCGAAGAAGTCGTTGTGGGCGTTGAAGAAGAACGAGAGACGCGGCGCGAAGTCCTCGAGGCTCAGCCCGCAGGCGAGGGCCGCCTCGACGTAGGCGACGCCGTTCGCCAGCGTGAAGGCCACCTCCTGGACGGCCGTCGAGCCCGCCTCGCGGATGTGGTAGCCCGAGATCGAGATCGTGTTCCACGACGGCATCTCGGCCGCGCAGTAGGCGAACGTGTCGGTCACCAGGCGCATCGAGGGGCGCGGCGGGTAGATGTAGGTGCCCCGGGCGACGTACTCCTTCAAGATGTCGTTCTGGATCGTGCCGCGCAGCTGGGCGCCGGTGACCCCCTGCTCCTCGGCGACGAGTTGGTAGAGCAGGAGCAGCGTCGAGGCGGTGGCGTTTATCGTCATCGAGGTCGACACCCGGTCGAGGGGCAGACCGTCGAGCAGGCGGCGCATGTCGTCGATCGTCGAGATCGCCACGCCGACCCGGCCGACCTCGCCCTCGGCGCGCGGGTGGTCGGCGTCGTAGCCCATCTGGGTGGGCAGGTCGAAGGCGCACGACAGCCCCGTCTGGCCGTTGGCGAGCAGGAACTTGAAGCGCTCGTTGGTGGCCTCGGCGGTGCCGAAGCCGGCGTACTGGCGCATCGTCCAGAGCCGCCCGCGGTACATCGTGGGCTGGACCCCGCGGGTGAAGGGGTACTCCCCCGGCGAGCCCAGGCGCGCCGTCGCGTCGAAGCCCGTCAGGTCCTCGGGACCGTAGACGGTCTTTATCTCGATGCCCGAGTCGGTCGTGCGGTGCTCTTCCACGGCCCCAGGGTACGCCCGGGCCTAGACCCCCACCGGGTGGGGCATGCAGAGCTCGTCGTACTCGGCGATCTGGATCGGGCCCGCGTTCTCGCCGCAGGCCGGGCAGGCCGGGTCCCGCCGGACGTTGAAGGAGCGGAAGCTCTGGCCGAGGGCGTCGTAGGTGAGGAGGCGCCCCACCAGGGGGTCGCCGAGCCCGAGGATCACCTTGATCGCCTCCACCGCCTGGATCGAGCCCACGATGCCCGGCAGCACGCCGAGCACCCCGGCCTCGGCACAGCTCGGGGCGAGCTCGGGCGGCGGCGGCTCGGGGATCATGCACCGGTAGCAGGGCCCGACGTAGGGGCTGAAGACCGTGACCTGGCCCTCGAAGCGGAAGATCGAGCCGTGCACCACGGGGATGCGCTTCAACAGCGAGGCGTCGTTGACGAGGTAGCGGGTCGGGAAGTTGTCGGTGCCGTCGACGATCACGTCGTAGCCGTCGAAGATGTCGAGGACGTTGTCCGCGCCGAGGCGGGTGTCGTAGGTGCGCACCGTGACGTCGGGATTGAGCGCCTCGAGGGCGGCCTTGGCGCTGTCGACCTTGCGCATCCCGACCCGGTCCATCGTGTGCAGGATCTGGCGCTGGAGGTTCGAGGAGTCCACGACGTCCATGTCGATGACCCCGATGGTCCCCACGCCGGCCGCCGCCAAGTAGATGGCCGCCGGCGAGCCCAGGCCGCCGGCCCCGAGCAGGAGCACCTTGGCGTCGAGGAGCCGCTGCTGGCCCTCCTCGCCCACCTCGGGCAGCAGGAGGTGGCGGTGGTAGCGCTGGCGCTGGTCGGTCGCGAGGGTCCGCGGCGTGGCCCAGGGCAGCCCCTCGTCCTTCCACCGGTTGAAACCGCCCACCACCGAGACGACCTCGGCGTAGCCGAGGTCCTGGAGGGTCTTCGCGGCGAAGGCGCTGCGGGTCCCCCCGGCGCAGTAGATCGCCACCGGGGCGTCCTTGTCGGGCAGGCGGCCCTCGATCGAGAACTCGAGCTGGCCCCGCGGCACGTGCAGCGCCCCGGGGATCGCCCCCTGGAGGAACTCGTCGGGCTCGCGCACGTCGAGCAGGGCGTAGCGGTGCAGGTCGGCGGCCACGGCGGACGGCTCCACCTCACGGATCTCGGCCTTGGCGGCGTTGAGCAGGTCGCGCGGAGAACTCACGTTCCCTCCCTTCGTGGGTCAAACCCTACCGTCCGGGTCGACATTCGCGACCGCCCTGGTAGACCTCGGTCGTGGACGTGGCCACCCTGCTCGCGCGCCGGCGCATGACCCGCTCGTTCGACGGCTCGCCCGTCGAGCTCACCTGGCTCGTCGCCGCCTGCGAGACGGCCCTGCTCGCCCCCACCGCCGGCCACAGCGCCGGGGTGCGGCTCAGCGTGGTGGGCCACGACCGCGTCGGGGAGTACCTCGAGGTCGCGACCGACCCGGCGTGGCGCTCGCGCTCGTCCCGCTACCCGGGCTGGGCTCGGGCGGGGGCGCTCGTGCTCGTCTCGTCGAGGGTGTCGGCGTACCTCGAGCGCTACGGCGAGCCCGACAAGGCCGCCTCGGGGCTCGTCGAGCGCGACGTCTGGCCCGTCCCCTACTGGCACGGCGACGCCGCCATGGCGACGATGGCCCTGCTGTTGCTCGTCGAGGAGGCGGGGCTCGCCGCCGGCCTCTGGGGGGCCTTCCGGAACGTCGAGGCGGTGCGCGAGTGGGCCGGGCTGGTCGACGACGAGCTCTTCGCCACCGTGTTCGTGGGCCGCCCCGACGGCCACGACCGCCCCTCGGCCTCCCTCGCCCGACCGGTGCCGTCGCGCGCCGAGCGGGTGCGGCGCCTCTCCTAGCGCGACGCCCTTCGGGCCAGGAACTCGATGAGGGTGCGCGTGGCGAAGGCCGTCCCGCCCTTGGTGACGTAGCCCCGAGCGCCGTCGGAGCGGGCTGGGCCGGCGATGTCGAGGTGGGCCCACGCCCGGCCCCGGGTGAAGCGCTGCAAGAAGAGGGCGGCGACGATGGTACCCGCGACCCCGGGTCGACCGATGTTCTTGAGGTCGGCGACCTCGGAGTCGAGCGCCGTGGCGTAGGTCGACGCGAGCGGGAGGCGCCACAGCGCCTCGCCGCTCACCGCCGAGGCCCCGAGCATCTCCTCGGCGAGCGCGTCGTCACTGGCGAACAGCGCGCCGATCTCGTCGCCCAGGGCGACGCGCTGGGCCCCGGTCAGGGTGGCCACGTCGACGATCGCGTCGGGCTCGGCCTCGGCCGCGAGGCCGAGGGCGTCGGCGAGGATGAGGCGGCCCTCGGCGTCGGTGTTGAGGACCTCGACGGTCGTGCCGTCGCGCGTGCGCAGCACGTCCCCCGGCTTGAGCGCCTGGTCCCCCGGGAGGTTCTCGGTGAGCGGGGCGATCGCCGTCACCGACAGCCCGAGCCGGAGCTGGGCCGCGGCCGCGAGGGCCGCCATCACGACCGCCGAGCCGGTCATGTCGGTCTTCATGGCCATCATGGCCTCGGCCGGCTTGAGCGAGAGGCCGCCGGAGTCGAAGGTGACGCCCTTGCCCACGAGCACCACGTGGCCCCGCGAGGCCGTCGCCGGCGTGTAGGTCGCGCGCACCAGGCGCGCCGGCTGGGCCGAGCCGAGGCCGACGCCGAGCAGCCCCCCGAGGCCTTCTTCGCGGATCCGCGACTCCGTCCAGACCTCCACCGAGACCCCGTCGAGCACGCTCAGGCGCAGGTCGAAGGTGCGCGCGAGCTCCTTGGGCGTGAGGTCCCCGGCGGGCGTGTCCACGAGCCGCTTGGCCCAGTTCGCGGCGTCAGCCACGACGACCCCGCGCGCCACGCCGGCCACCACCGCGTCGTGCACCGGCACCGACGGCAGCGGGGTGGACAGGGCGACCACCTCGAGCGCGCCCTCGGTCTCGGGCCGCTTGTAGCGGTACGAGGCGAGGACCGCGCCCTCGACCAGGGCGCCGGCCACGCGCGCCGAGTCGACGAGGCCCGTCACACCGAGCAGCGCCGAGGCCGTGCCCTCCCCGGCCAGTCGGGCGATCGCCGCCCCGGCCAGGCGGTGGCCCTCGAGGTCCTCGCGCGAGGCGCCCACCGAGACGAACGCCACGGCCGGGCCGCTCGCCGCGCGCAGCACCGCCGAGGATCCCGGCGTCGCGCTCAGTCCTCGCGTCTCGCACCACCCGGCGTCGAGCGCGCGGGGCAGCTCGACCGCGCCCACGCGCCCGGGCACCGACGCGTCGAGGCGGACGCCGTCGCCCGACACCGCGACCGGAAGGGCGACGAGGTCGGCGGCGAGGGCGTCCTTCAGGGCGACGACGCGGGCGGTGCGGGCCATGGGTGCTCTCCTTGTGGTCGCGGGTCGACTAGTGCCCGTCGCGGGCGGTGCGGTGGTGCGGCCCCTCGGCGAAGCGCGCCAGGGCCCACACGAAGTCGCTCAGCCGGTTGAGGTAGGAGCCCACGAAGGAGCCCTCCACCGGGTGGGCGACGGCGACGCGCTCGGCCCGGCGCACGACCGTGCGCGCGACGTCGAGGGCCGCCGAGAGGTGGTCCTCGCCGGGCACAACGAATTCGTGGGGCATCTCGGTCGCGGCGCTCAGCCGGTCGATCTCGGACTCGAGCCGCTCGACCATCGCGGCCGTCACCCGGGTCGCGCCGTCGACCAGCTTGCGGCGGTTCTCCACCGAGGTGGCGACCTCGGCCATGAGCACCCACAGGTCGCGCTCGACGCTCACGAGAAGCGCGTCGACCTCGCCGCCGCGCTCGGCCCAGGCCCGCGCGGCGCCCAGGGCCGCCTGGGCCTCGTCGACCGCGCCGTTGACCTCGATCGGCGCGTCCGTCTTCGCCACCCGGCCTCCGAAGTAGAGACCGGTCGTGCCGTCGTCCCCGCTCCGCGTGTAGATCTTCACCGGCTAGAGCGTACCGACTCGGTCTCGCCGGTATCCTGAGTGCGCAATGGAGCCGACGCCGCGACCGCCCCGTCCGCGGCCCGCCGCCGACGACCCGTACCTCGCGGCGATCGCGCGCGGCGTCGTGGTCTTCGACGGGGCCACCGGGACCAACCTCCAGCTCGCCGGCCCCTCCTCCGACGACTTCGGGGGAGCCTCCCTCGAGGGGTGCAACGAGATCCTCAACCTGAGCGCCCCCGGGTACGTCGAGCGGCTCCACCGGTCGTTCCTCGAGGTGGGGGTCGACGCCATCGAGACCAACACCTTCGGCGCGTTCTCGGTGGTGCTGGCCGAGTACGGCCTGGCCGAGCGGGCCGCCGAGATCGCCCTGGCCTCGGCCCGGCTCGCCCGGCGCGTCGCCGACGAGTACGCCGACCCCGCCCGCCCGGTGTTCGTGGCCGGGTCGATGGGCCCGGGCACGAAGTTCCCGACCCTCGGCCAGATCGCCTACGACGACCTCGCGGCGAGCTACGAGGAGCTGGCCTACGGACTCTTGGAGGGGGGCGTCGACCTCCTGCTGATCGAGACCATGTTCGACCTGCTCTCGGGCAAGGCGGCGATCGCCGCCTGCCGCCGGGCGATGGCGCGCCACGGCCGCGTCGTCCCGATCCAGGCCCAGGTGACCATCGAGATAACGGGCCGCATGCTGCCCGGGACCGAGATGGCCGCGGCGCTGACCGCGCTCGCCCCGCTCGGCATCGACGTCATCGGGCTCAACTGCGCGACCGGGCCGGTCGAGATGTACGAGCCCCTGCGCACCCTGCGCGACGCGGCGCCCCTGGAGATCTCGTGCATGCCCAACGCCGGCCTGCCGAGCGTCGTGGACGGCCGGATGCACTACGACCTCTCCCCCGAGGCGCTGGCCGAGCACCTGGGCCACTTCGTCACCGAGTACGGGGTGCGCGTGGTGGGCGGGTGCTGCGGGACGACCCCCGAGCACCTCCGGCGCGTCGTCGAGGAGGTCGGCCCGCTCACCCCGGCCGCGCGCACGCCCCACCTCGAGCCCGCGGCCGCGTCGATCTACTCGACCGTCTCGTACCACCAGGACCGCTCGGTCCTGCTCGTGGGAGAGAGGACCAACGCCAACGGCTCCAAGAGGTTCCGCGACGCCATGCTCGCCGGCGACTGGGACGGCTGCGTGGAGATCGGGCGGGCCCAGATCGCCGAGGGGGCCCACCTCCTCGACGTCTGCGTCGACTACACGGGCGCCGACGGCGTCGCCGACATGGCGGCACTCGTCGACCGGCTGGCCACGCAGTCCTCGGTGCCCCTCATGATCGACACGACCGAGGCCGCCGTCGCGCGCGCCGCCCTCACCCGCCTGGGCGGCAAGGCCGTCCTCAACTCGGTGAACCTCGAGGACGGCGACGGCCCGGGCACGCGCCTCGACGCCTTCTTGACCCTCGCGAGCGAGTTCGGCGCCGCCGTCGTCGCCACCTGCATCGACGAGGAGGGCCAGGCGCGCAGCGCCGACTGGAAGGTGCGCGCAGCACGCGCCATCACCACGCTCGCGGTGGAGCGCTACGGCCTCGACCCCCACGACGTCTTCATCGACCCCCTCGCGCTGCCCCTGTCGACCGGGATGGCCGAGTCGCGCCGCGACGGGCTCGAGACGCTCGAGGCCATCGCCCGCATCCGCGACGAGCTGCCGGGGGTGGGGACCATCCTCGGGGTCTCGAACGTCTCGTTCGGCCTCAACCCGGCCGCCCGCCAGGTCCTCAACAGCGTCTTCCTCCACGAAGCCGCCGAGGCCGGCCTGGGCGCGGCCATCGTCCACGCCTCGAAGATCCTGCCCCTGCACCGCATCGACGAGCGCGCCCGCGCCGTCTGCCTCGACCTGATCTACGACCGCCGCCGCGACGACTACGACCCCCTGGCGACCCTCGTCGAGCTGTTCGCCGACGCCTCGGTCGTCGGTGCCGCCGGGCCGGCCCTCGAGACGATGCCCCTCGAGGACCGCCTCAAGCGGCGCATCATCGACGGGGCCCGGGTGGGCCTGGAGGCCGACCTCGACGCCGCCCTGGCCGAGGGACGCGCGGCCCTCGACGTCGTGAACGACGTCCTGCTCGACGGGATGCGCGTAGTGGGCGACCTCTTCGCCTCGGGCGAGATGCAGCTGCCCTTCGTCCTGCAGAGCGCCGAGACGATGAAGGCCGCCGTCGCCCACCTCGAGCCGAAGATGGAGCGCAGCGAGCGCGGCGGGCGCGGCACGGTGGTGCTCGCGACGGTGAAGGGCGACGTCCACGACATCGGCAAGAACCTGGTCGACATCATCCTCACCAACAACGGCTACGAGGTGGTGAACCTCGGCATCAAGGTGGGCGTCAACGAGATGCTGACCGCGGTCGAGGAGCACCAAGCCGACGCCCTGGGGATGAGCGGCCTGCTCGTGAAGTCGACCCTCATCATGCGCGAGAACCTCGAGGTCATGAACGACCGCCACCTGAGCGGCGTGCCGGTCCTGCTCGGTGGCGCCGCCCTCACGAGGACCTACGTCGAGCGCGACCTGCGCCAGGTCTACGGCGGCCGGCTCTTCTACGGCAAGGACGCCTTCGAGGGCCTGCGGGTGCTCGACCGGCTCGGCGCGATGCGCCGGGGCGAGGTCGACGACCCCGACTTCGGGCGCACCGTCTCGGAGAGCCGCGTCCAGCGTCGCTTCCGCGAGCCCCACGCCCCCGACCCCGCGGCGCCGCGACGCAGCCCCGAGGTGGCGGTCGACAACCCCCTCTTCCCCCCGCCCTTCCTCGGCAGCCGCGTGGCCAAGGGGATCGCGATCGACGAGATCGTGGAGTACCTCAACCGCACCGCCCTCTTCCGCAACCAGTGGGGGTACCGGCCCGAGGACGGCGAGGACGACGCCGCCTTCAAAGAGCGGGTCGAGCCCGTGCTGCGCGACCAGCTCAACCGCGCCAAGGCCGACGACCTCCTCGTGCCCCAGGTGGTGTGGGGCCACTTCCCCGCGGCCGCCGACGGCGACGAGCTGGTCGTCTTCGCCGACGACGAGCGCGACGAGGAGCTGACCCGGTTCCGCTTCCCCCGCCAGCGCGAGGCCCCCCACCTCTGCGTCGCCGACTTCTTCCGTCCCCTCGAGAGCCCCGAGCGCGACTACGCGAGCTTCATGCTCGTCACCATGGGCGAGCGGGTCTCGGCGCGCACCCGCCAGCTCTTCGAGGAGGACCGCTACTCGGAGTACCTCCTGCTCCACGGGCTCGGGGTCGAGATGGCCGAGGCCCTCGCCGAGCTGTGGCACCGCCGGGTGCGCGAGGAGCTGGGCTTCGCCGCCGAGGACGGGCCCTCGCTCGCCGGCCTCTTCCGCCAGCAGTACCGCGGGGGGCGCTACTCCTGGGGCTACCCGGCCTGCCCCGACCTGACCGACAACGCCAAGGTCGCGACCCTGCTCGGGGCGGAGCGGATCGGGGTCACGGTCTCCGAGGGCTTCCAGCTCCACCCGGAGCAGACGACCGACGCCATCATCTGCCACCATCCCCGGGCGAAGTACTTCATCGCGTGACCCCGCCCCGCGCGCGCCGGCCCTAGAGTGCGGGCGCCGCACCGGCGCGCACGAGGAGGCCGACCATCCCCCAACCCGCCCCCGAGGACGTCTTCGGCCGCGCCCTGCTCGACTGGGCGCGCGGCGCGAGCGCCCCTGAGGTCCTCGAGCGCGAGGACGGGTTCACCCAGGAGGGGGCCGGGCCGACCGTCTACCTGGCCGGACCGCGGGCCTGGCCTCCGGCCGAGCGCCACGCGCTGCGCTTCGCGCGCGGCCGGGTCCTCGACGTGGGCTGTGGCGCGGGGCGCGTCGCCCTCGAGCTCCAGCGCCGCGGGGCCGCGGTCGTCGGGCTCGACGCCTCCCCCGAGGCCGCGCGGGCCGCGTCGCTGCGCGGGGTGGGCGAGGTCTGGACCGACCGGCTCGAGGCGGTCGGCGACCGACTCGGCTCGTTCGAGACGCTGATCCTGTTCGGCAACAACGTCGGGATCTTCGAGTCGCCCGAGGGGGTGCGGGCGGCGCTCGCGTGGCTGGCCGAGCGCTGCCGCCCGGGGACGCGGGTCCTCGCCGAGAGCACGAGCCCCCACTTCGGCGGGGCCCCGGGGCTCGACCGGCGCTACGTGCGCCGCAACGTCGCGCGCGGACTCGCCCCGGGTCACCTGCGCGTGCGCTACCACTACGACGGGGCCGTCGGACCCTGGTTCACCTGGGTCTTCCTCGCGCTGGGCGAGCTGCGCGCCGCGCTCGCCGGCACGGGCTGGCGGGTGGAGCACGTCGCGCGCAGCGCCCTCGGCGACCCCTACGTCGCGGTCCTCGTCCTCGGGGCGCCCGGGGGCCGGCGATGAGCCCCCGGGGACGGCGCCGCCTCCGGGGCCTCGCCGCGGGGGCCGCCCTCGTCCTCGCGCTCGCGCCGGCCCCGGGGGCCTCCGCGGCCGGCGGGGCGCCGGGCCGCCTCCCCCAGACCCGGGTCGAGCCGTCCTTCGGCACCGCCCTCACGCGCTCGATGGCGCGCCTCGCGGCGGCGATCGCGAGCGACGACCCGTCCCGGGCCCTCGCGGTCTTCTTCCCCGAGCCCGCCTACGTGCGCATGAAGACCGGGCAGATCCCGGACCCGGCGGCCGACTACGCCGACCGGCTGGTCGCGTTCTTGCGCCTCGACGTCGCGGCCTACCACGCCGTGCTCGACGCGGGTTCGCCCGCGCGCTTCGTGCGGGTCGTGGCCGACCCCGCCTACGCCCAGTGGATCCCGCCGGGGGCGTGCGAGAACGGGATCGGCTACTGGCACGAGCCCGGCGTGCGCCTCGTCTTCGCCCACGACCACCGGTTCGTCTCGGTCGGGGTCGACTCGCTCATCTCCTGGCGGGGCGTGTGGTACGTCGTGCACCTGGGGCCGAACCCCCGCCCGCGCGACGTCGGCACCGTCCTCGGCTACAGCCTCGGCCCGGGCCGGCCCGGCCCGCCGGGGGGCTGCTAGGCCGGCGGGGCGATCGAGCCGTCGGCGCGCACCAGCGCGGCGCTGGCGCCGAAGTCCTCGCGCGAGAGCTGGTTCACGAACGCGGCGGCGGCGCCGTGGGGGTCGACGCTCGCGTGGCCGTCGGGGGCGAGTACCAGCGAGGTGAAGCGGCCGTCGACGAAGCGGCCGCCGGCGGTGAGGGTCACGTGCAGGATGCCCGAGAGGGCCAGGGTCCCGGCCGAGGAGAAGTCCTCGTAGTTCGCGAAGTCGCCCAGGCTGTAGGCGATGAGGTGGCCGCGGTACCACTCCATGCCCCGCAGGACGTGGGGGCCGCTCGCGATCACCAGGTCGGCGCCGTGGTCGATCGCGAAGTGGGCGAAGGCGTAGGGATTGCCGCGGTCCTCGCCGAGGAAGTACTCGCTCTGGCGCGTGACGTGGTCGGCGTTGGCCCCCTCGGCGCCGGCGTGCATGTACACGACCACGACGTCGGCCTCGGCGCGCGCCCGGGCGATGAGCTGGGCCGCCGCGGCGGTGTCGAGCAGGTCGTTGGTGAGGACGTAGGGGGCGAAGTCGCAGAAGGCCACCCGGACCGCGCCCACGCGCACGAGGCCGATCTGGCCCGGCAGGCCGGCCTGGACGATGCCGGCGGCCGCCAGGGCGGCGCTCGTCGAGGCCACCCCGGCCGGGCCGAAGTCGTCGCTGTGGTTGTTGGCCGAGTTCAGCACGGTGAAGCCGGCCGCGCGGTAGATCGCGGCGTACGACGGCGGGACTTTGAACGCGTAGCAGTCGAGTGCGGCCGCGCCGCACTTCGAGGTCGTGGCGTCGGTCAGGGTGCCCTCGAGGTTGCCGAAGACGACCGGGGCGGCCAGCGCGGCGCGCACCGAGTCGAACCAGGTCGCCGGGTCGCTCGGCAGGGTCGGAGTGTCGCCGAGCTCGGTGTCGCCGACGGCCGCGAGGGTCACCGTCGGGGGGGCCGTGGTCGTGGTCGAGGTGGGCGGGCTCGCACTCGTGGTGGTGGTGGTCGAGGCCGCGACGCCCGAGGCCCGCGGGGCGGCCGCCAGCCGCCAGCCCACGACGCCAGCCACGACCACGACGGCCAGCGCGACCACCCCCGGGGCCCGCCGCCGCCTCGCGCCGGCACGCGCGTGTCGGCCCGCTACCACGGCTGGGGCTCGCCGGGCCGGCGCGAGACGTACACGGCGAAGAAGTCCTTGGTCGTCACGGTGAGGAAGCGCGTCGGGACCTGGTTCGGGTTGTCGACCGCGAGCAGCGGGGAGGCCGCCCCGGGCCCGCCGTAGGTCACGAAGATCGGCCACTCGGGGTTGATGTCGAGCTCCATCGCGCGCACGCAGTGCAGGCGGACCATGAGGGCCGCGAGCGTGGCGGAGGTCTGGTCCGGAGCGGCCGCGTAGACGAGGTCGCCGTGGGCGTCTATCCCGAGCGCCGAGCGCCACGCGGCCGGCACGCCGCCGAGGGTCAGGCCCCAGGCCGCGTTGTCGGCCGACAGGGGCGTCGGGCGAGAGGCGTTGACGAGCAGCGGGAGGTTCTGGCGGGCCATGACCACGTTGGCCGGCGGCCGCGGGCCCTTGGTCCAGCGCACGACGTCGACCCGCCCGTCGGTGAAGCGCTCGACGGTCGCCAGGCCGTCGAGCATCGGGTAGTAGAGGGTGTGGTTCACGTAGAACCCGGCGGCGGCGTCGTGCTCGTAGAAGCCGGCGTTGAAGGTCGCGAGGAGCCGGCCGCGACCCGACGGCGGGACCATCTCGGGACCTCGCGAGAGCGGCGTGGGGCCGGGGCCCTCGTAGCCGGGATAGAGCGCGAGGTCGGTCGAGGCGCTGTCGATCCAGGCGGCGTAGGCCACCACCGCCGGCTGGGCGGGGTCGGGCCGGAAGACGGTCGTCTCCACCGGCGCGCTGGCCCCGGCCCAGGTGTCACGCGCGCGCCAGGGCGCGCAGACCTCGGCCGTGCGCGCGGGGTGCCCGTTGGCCGCCGGCACAGCGACGCGACGGCAGACCGGCGGCGGTCCGGGAGCCGGCTGGGCGGCCCGGGCGGACGGTCCGGCGAGCCCCGCGCCCACCAGGGCGAGGGCGCCCGCGAGGACGAGGCGGTTCGCCCGAGGGCGCCCGGCACGGCTGTGCTCGCGCACGACGGTCACGCCTCGAGTCTCGCACGGGCCGACCGGCCCGGCGCGGCCCGTCCTAGGGGCGCCGCGTCGGCGCGCCCACGGCGACGGGGGCGGCCTCGTCCATCGCGGTGCGCGCGTGGTAGCTCGAGCGCGTGAGCGGCGAGGACTGCACGTGCGCGAGGCCGAGGGCCCGACCGCGCTCGGCCAGCTCCTCGAACTCCCGGGGCGTCCAGTAGCGCGCGACGGGGAGGTGGTCGGCGCTCGGGCGCAGGTACTGGCCGATCGTCACGATCCTCACCCCGACCGCCGCCAGGTCGGCGAGCGCCTCGTCGACCTCCTCGGCCGTCTCGCCCAGGCCCACCATGAGCCCCGACTTGGTGGTGAGCCCGGCCCGGGCGGCGCGCGCGAGCACCGTGAGCGAGCGGAGGTACCCCGCGCTCGGGCGCACGGCGCGCTGGAGCCGCGCCACCGTCTCGAGGTTGTGGTTGAGCACGTCGGGGCGTGACTCGAGCAGCACGTCCAGCGAGCCCTGGTCACCGCGCAGGTCGCTCGTGAGCACCTCCACCGTCGTCCCCGGGCGGGCCTCGCGCACGGCGCGCACCGTGGCGGCCATGGCGCCGGCGCCGCCGTCGGCCAGGTCGTCGCGCGCCACGCACGTGATCACCGCGTGGCTCAGACCCAATCGGGCCACGGCCTCGGCGACCCGGGCCGGCTCGGTCGGGTCCAGGGGCAGCGGCTTCCTCGTGTCGACGAGGCAGAAGCCGCACGCCCGGGTGCAGCGCTCGCCGTTGACCATGAAGGTGGCGGTCCCCTCCGCCCAGCACTCGAAGATGTTGGGGCAGCCCGCCTCCTCGCACACCGTGACCAGGCGCAGGTCCTGGGTGAGGGTGCGCAGCGAGCGGTACTCGCTGCCCATGTGGGCCGGGATGCGCAGCCACTCGGGCTTGCGGTCGCGGATACCCAGGCCGGCCTCGGGGTCGACGCCGGCCTGGCGGAGCCGGCGGATGAGGGGCCGCTCCGCGCTCGGCTCGAACGAGCGCGTCGGGCGCTCGACGCGCGCCACGCGCGCGGGCCCGCCGAGGCGACGGTCGAGCTCCTCTCCGAGGACGTCCTCCACGAGCGCCGCGGACGCGTCGAGCCCGAGCGACACGAGCGAGCCGACGGGCTTGTCGGGGATGCCGCAGGGCACGATGACCGCGAAGCGCGCCAGGTCGACGTCGACGTTGAGGGCCACGCCGTGGAGGGTGCGGCGGCGGCCCCGCCCGTCGCGCTCGGTGCGCACGCCGACGGCCGCGATCTTGGTCGGCCGGCCCTCGAGGTCGGCCCAGACCCCCGGGTAGCCCTCGAGGCGGCCCACGCGCCCGAGGCGCCCCCCCTCGTCGAGGCGCTCGACGGTCGCGATGACCGCGTCCTCCAGGGCGGCGACGTGGGCGCGGCCGGCGGCGGGGTCGTCGGCCACGGTGACGATCGCCCAGGCCACGACCTGACCCGGGCCGTGGTAGGTGACGTCGCCGCCCCGGTCGGCCTCGACGACGGTGGCGTCGAGGCTGTCGCGGGGCACGAGGATGTGCTCGCCCCTCGCTCGGACCCCGAGGGTGTAGGTCGGGGGGTGCTCGAAGAGCAGGGCGTAGTCGTCCTCGGCCTCCACGAGGGCCCGCTGGAGGTCGTTCGCCTCGGGGAAGGTCACCCGGCCGAGGTGGCGGCGGCGCAGCACTAGCGCTCGCTCTCGAGGTCGAGGCCCCCGAGGAGCTCGGCCACGCGCTCGAGGTAGCGCGCGGCGGCCGTCGACTCGCAGACCCGGTGGTCGAAGCTGAGCCCGAGCACGAGCCGGCGGCCCACGGCGAGGGTCCCGTCGACCACCACGGGGACCTCGCGGACCGCGCCGATCGAGAGGGCCGCGACCTCGGGCTGGATCACGATGGGCTGGGTGAGGAGGGCGTGGGGGCTCGGCGCGGCGGCCACCGTGAAGGTGCCGCCCATGAGGTCGTCGGCGGTGAGCTCGCGCGCCCCCAGGCGCTCGTCGAGGTCGCTGATCCGATGGGCCAGGGCGCGCAGGGTGAGCCCGGCCGCGGCGTGCACGACCGGGACGAGCATCCCCTCGTCGGCCAGGGGCCGAACGAGGCCCAGGTTCACGCTGCGGTGCAGGACGAGCCGGTCGCCCACCAACGAGGCGTTGAGGAACTCGAACTCGCCGAGCGCCCTCACCGCCGCCAGGGCGACGAGCGTCTCGTCCGAGACCGCGACGCCCTCTCGCGTGGTGCGCCCGAGCGCGTCGAGGCGCGCGAAGACGGACCCGTCGACCTCGAGGGCCACGAAGCCCTGGGGGCAGACCTGGGCCGAGAAGGCCAGGTGCTGGCCCATGCGCCGCTGCCCGTGGCTGAGGGCGACGCTGGCCTCCTCGGTCGGGCCCAGGGCGACGGCCCGTTCGGCGTCGCGACGCGTGATGGTCCCGCCGGGGCCCGTGCCCGCCACGCTCGAGGGGGCGACCCCGCCGTCGGCGAGGATCCGGCGCACCACCGGCGAGAGCACGACGCCCCCGACGGCCTCGTCGGGTCGGAGCGTCGCCGGCGCACGCCCGACCGGGGCCGCCTCGGCGACGGGCGCGGGGGCGGGGCTCGGCGCGGGCTCGGCCGGTGCGGGTGACGCCGCGACGGCCGCCGTCTGGGTCTCGTCGATGACCGCCACGCGCGAGCCGGTCATCACGGTGTCGCCCTCGCCGGCCAGGATCTCGGTCAGGACGCCCGCGGCCGGGGAGGGCATCTCGGAGTCCACCTTGTCGGTCGAGACCTCGAAGAGGGGCTCGTCGCGGGCGACGAGGTCGCCGACCCTCTTGAACCACTGGGTGATGGTCCCCTCGGTGACCGACTCGCCCAGCGAGGGCAGGGTGACCTCAACCAACGTGCAGCCCCCGCCCCGCGAGCGCGATGAGGGTCTCGCCGAAGGTCTCGGACAGCGAGGGGTGCGGCTGGATCAAGGCGGCGGCCTCCTCGGCCGTCGCCTCCCAGTTGACCGCGAAGTAGCCCGCGCCGAGCTGCTCGGTCACCCACGGGCCGGCCATGTGGACCCCGAGCAGCTGGCCGGCCGAGCCGTCCGGGCGCTTCTCGGCGATGACCTTCACGACCCCGTCGGTCTCGCCGATGATCTGGGCCCGGCTATTGCCGCCGAAGGGGTCCTTCTTCACCACGACCTCGATCCCGCGCTCCTTGGCGGCCGCCTCGGTGAGGCCCACGAAGGCGACCTCGGGGTTCGAGTAGATGGCCCAGGGCACGCGGTCGTAGTCGACCGGCACGGTCGGCTCGCCGAGGATGGTCTTTATCGCGACGATCGCCTCGGCGAAGCCCACGTGGGCCAGCTGGGGCGACCCGGCGACCACGTCGCCCACGGCGTAGACCCCGGCGGCCGCGGTGCGCTGGAGCCCGTCGGCGACGACGAAGCCCCGCTCGTCGATCGCCACGCCCGTCCCCTCGCCCAGCAGGTCCTCGGTGCGCGGCCGGCGGCCCACCGAGACGACGATGAGGTCGGTCTCGATCGCCTCCCCGCCCTCGATCGTGACGGCCGTCGAGGACTTCTTGGGCGCGTGACCGGTCACGCTCACCCCGGTGCGCACGTCGATCCCGCGCTTCTTGAAGGACCGCTGGACGACCCCGGCGACCTCGGCGTCGCAGCCCGCGAGGATCGAGGGCAGGAACTCGAGGACGGTGACCGCCGTGCCCATGTCGGCCAGCATCGAGGCGAACTCGCAGCCGATCGCTCCGCCGCCGACCACGACCGCGCGCGCCGGCAGCGAGGTGAGGTCCAAGAACTCGTCCGAGGTGTGCACGAACTTGCCGTCGGGCTCGAGCCCGGGCAGCGTGCGCGGGACCGATCCGGCGGCGATGATCACGCTCGCGCCCACGAGCTCGGTGCCCGCGTCGGCCCCGTCGACCACGACGACCCGGTGGTCGGCCTCGAGGCGGGCCGTGCCGCTGACGATGGTCACCGAGCGCCCCTTGAGCAGTCCCGACAGGCCCTTGTGGAGCTTGTCGACGACCTCGTTCTTGCGGGCCTGGCTCACCGCGAAGTCGACCGAGAGCCCCTTGGTCGTGAAGCCGAAGGCCGAGGCGTGCTCGAGCGTGCGGCGCACGTGGGCCGTCTCGAGGAACTCCTTGGCCGGCACGCAGCCCCGGTGCAGGCAGGTGCCGCCCACCTTGTCCCGCTCCACGAGGGCGATCTTGAGCCCCGCCGAGGCCCCGTAGAGGGCGGCGGCGTAGCCACCGGGGCCCCCGCCGATCACGACCACGTCGTACTGCTGGACCCCGTCAGCCACGGTCACACCTTTCCGTCGTCCCGACCAACCCCCCGGGGAATCCTAATGTTCCCCGGGCGCCGGGCCCGACGGGATCAGGCGCTCTGACCGCGCTGGGCGTCGGCCGCGGCCGTCGCGAGGCGGTCGACGAACTCGTTCATGGGGTCCCCGGCGTGGCCGCGTACCCACGAGAAGCGGACCTCGCGGCCCGAGTCGAGCGCCAGGGGCAGCAGAGCCTCCCAGAGGTCCCGGTTGGCGACGGGCTGGTTCTGGCTGTTGCGCCACCCGCGCCGGCGCCACCCGACGTACCAGCGGTCGTGGAAGCAGCGCACGACGTAGTTCGAGTCGCTCACCACCTCGATCGCGCCGTCGGGGTTGGCGCGCAGCGCCTCCACGACGGCCGTGAGCTCCATGCGCTGGTTCGTGGTGTGGGCCTCGGCGCCGCTGGCGTAGCGGGTCGTGCCCACGGCCCACGCCCAGCCCCCGGGGCCGGGGTTGCCGCGGCAGGCCCCGTCGGTGTGCACGAGCGTCATATGACCCGGGTGATCCAGGCGTCGGGGTCGTCGGTGAAGCGCGTCACCGCGGTGGGCAGGTCCCCGCGCAGGACCTGGCCCAGGGTCACGTGCTCGAGCACCTCGCGCAGCGCGGCGCGCACCGCCACCCAGACCTCGCGCAGGTGCTCGGCGGAGCCCTCGTAGGCGAGGGTCTCGGGCCGCATGCCCCGCACCCCGGCCATGGGACCGCTGACCACCCGCAAGACGTCGGCGATCATGACCGCGTCGGGGTCCTTCGCCAGTCGGAATCCGCCCTCGGGTCCGCGCTGGCTGGTCACCAGCCCGCCGCGGCGCAGGTCCGAGAGGATCGCGCCGAGGAACTTGGCCGGCAGGTCCTGCTCCTGGGCCAGGTGCTCGGCGCTGACCGAGGCGTCGCTCGCCGCGAGGCTGAGCAGCGCGCGGATCGCGTACTCGGCCTTCGCGGGGATCTGCACCGCCCCATTCTGCCCCACCGGGGCCGCGCGAGCCCCCTAACGTGGAGCAGTGCCCAGCCTGGCGGATCGCCGCCTCTACCTCTGCGTGGGGCTGCGCGACGACCTCAGCGACTTCGTGCGGGCCGTCGTCGAGGGCGGCGTCGACGTCGTCCAGCTGCGCGAGAAGACCGCCCCGACGAGCGACCAGCGCGGGCCGGCCGGCGAGCTCGCCCGCCTGTGCCGGGACCTCGGGGTCCCCTTCGTCGTGAACGACTCCCCCGAGCTCGCCGCCGAGGTCGCCGCCGACGGCGTCCACGTGGGCCAGGAGGACGTCGCGGTCGAGCGCTGTCGAGCGCTGCTGGGCGAGGGGGCGATCGTCGGGCTCTCGACCCACGCCGAGGCCGAGCTCGAGGCGGCCCTCGCGACCTCGGCGACCTACCTGAGCGCGGGGCCGATCGTGCCCACCCCCACCAAGGCGGGGCGCCCGGGCACGGGGGTCGGCTACGCGCTCCGCGCCCAGCACGCCAGCGACCGGCCGGTCTTTGTCACCGGCGGCGTGAGCCCGACGACGGTGGGTGCGCTCGTGGCCGAGGGGCTGCGCCACTTCGTCGTGGTGCGCGCCCTCACCGAGGCGCCCGACCCGGGCGCCGCGGCCCGCGCGCTGCGCCGCGCGCTCGACGAGGCCCTCTCAGCGGTGCCGGTCGAGCCAGCCCAGTAGCGTCGCCACCATCCGGGGGTCGGCCCGCAGCTGGTGGCCCGCGCCCTGGATGAGCCGAAGCTCGGCACGCCCCTCGGCCGCGGCCACCAGGTCGCGGGCGTCGCTCGGGGGCACCTCCACGTCGTCGGTGCCGTGGCCCACGAGGAGCCGGCGCGGCGCCACCGCGGCGATCGAGCCGAGCGGGTCCACCGAGAGCACGTCGGCCGCGAGGTCCTCCGGGGCGAGCAGGTCCTCGGGATCCCCGACGACGCCGCCCACCTGGACCGAGTGGTGGAACTCCTCGGGCGAGCCGATCCAACGCTCGAGGTGGGCCGGCGAGGCGAAGGTCGCCACCCCGCGGACCCGGTCGTCGGCGGCGGCCACCGCGAGAGCGAGCGACCCGCCGAAGCCGAAGCCGGCGATCGAGACGCGCCCCTCGCCCTCGGCGACCCGCTCGACGATGGCCGCGAGGTCGCGACGCCACTGGCTCGCGCTGAAGGTGCCGGTGCTCGCCCCCACCCCCGAGAGGGTGCCCGTCGCCACGGTCCAGCCCGACTCGTTGGCCACGTGCTCGGCGAGCTCGGGCAGGAGGCCCGCGGCCTGGCGTCCCATGCCCATCAGGCGTGGCAGGCCGTGGGCGAGGACCAGGACGTGGCCGGTCACCGGCCGCGAGCCCGAGGTGCACACGCGCAGCTCGAGCGTCGAGTCGGCGCTCGCCAGCTGCTCGGTGACGAGCACCGCGCTAGATGCCCAGGCGCTGGGCGAGGATCTCGCGGTGGTAGCTGGGGTCGCCGAGGAAGAGCTCGGAGCTCTTGGCCCGCTTGAAGTAGAGGTGGGCCGGGTGCTCCCAGGTGAAGCCGATGCCGCCGTGGATCTGGATGTTCTCCGCGGCGCAGTGGAAGTAGGCCTCCGAGCAGAACGACTTGGCGAGGCTCGCGGCGATCGGCAGTTCCTCGTTTCGCTCCTGGGCCGCCCAGGCGGCGTAGTAGGCGGCCGACTTGGCCGACTCGACGTCGAGGAGCATGTCGGCGCACTTGTGCTTGATCGCCTGGAACGACCCGATGGGACGGCCGAACTGGACACGGGTCTTGGCGTACTCGACCGAGCTGTCGAGAACCCGCTGGGCTCCGCCCACCTGCTCGGCGGCGAGGAGCGCGGCGGCGACCTGCAGGGTCGTGGCGAGCCCCTCGCCGGCCCCGCCGTCGACGCCGACGAGGGTCGCCGGGACGTCCTCCAGGACGAGCCGGCTCTGCTTGCGCGTCTGGTCCATCGTGGCGAGCGCCTCGCGGGCGAGGCCCGGCGCGTCGCCCTCGACCGCGAAGAGCGAGAGGCCCGCCGCGGTCGTCGCCGGCACGAGCACGAGGTTCGCCGTCGAGCCGTCGGTCACGTAGTTGCGCACGCCACTCAGCCGCCAGCCGTCCCCCTCGGGCCGGGCGCTCGCCGCGGCGCCGGCGAGGTCCCACGACCCGGAGTCGTCGGTGAGGGCCACCGTCGCGATGGTCTCGCCGCTCGCGATGCCCGGCAGGTAGCGCGCGTGGTCCTCGGGCCCGCCGACGAAGGTGACGGCGTTCGCCGCCAGGGCGACGGTGGAGAAGTACGGCGCGCACAAGAGGGCCGCGCCCATCTCCTCGAAGACGACGTAGAGCTCGACCGGGCCGAACCCCTGGCCCCCGAAGGCCTCCGGGATTCCCAGTCCCTGGAGGGCGAGCTCGCGGGCCATCTGCTCCCACACCGCCGGGTCGTACCCCTCGGCCGTGGCCATGAGGCGGCGCACCTCGGTCTCGGGGGACTTCTCCTCGAGGAATCGCCGCACCATCTTGCGCAGCTCGTCCTGCTCCTCGCTAAAGCCGAAATTCATCGCCCGACCCCTCTCTCCGGCGCCCCACCGAGACTAGCCAAGTCCCACCGGGGCCGGCTCCGTGGCACACTGCGGCCATGGGATCCACCGAGACCGTCTGGTCCGACGCCGCCGCCGAGGTCTACCGGCTCGTCGTCGGACCGGTCGAGAACAACGTCTACGTCGTGCGCTGCTCGCGCACCGGCCGCGCGGCCCTGATCGACGCGGCCAACGAGCCCGACCGTCTGGTGCCGCTCGTCGACGAGCTCGGCGTCGAGCTCGTCCTCACCACCCACGGCCACTGGGACCACGTCGGGGCCGTCGCCGAGATGCGCGCGGCCGGGGTGCCGGTCTGGGTCCGGTCCGAGGACGCCTCGGACCTCCCGGGCCACGACCGGCTCATCGACGACGGGGAGGTGATCGCAGTGGGCGAGCTGGGCCTGCGCGCGATCCACACCCCGGGCCACACCCCGGGCAGCGTCTGCTTCGCCCTCGAGGGCCGGCCGGTGCTGTTCACCGGCGACACCCTCTTCCCGGGCGGGCCCGGCAACACCACCTTCGAGGGCGGCGACTTCGCCACCATCATCACCTCCATCGAGGATCGACTGTTCCGGCCCTTCGCCGCCGCGACGACCTTCTGGCCCGGCCACGGCGCCCCCTCGAGCCTCGGCGCGGAGTCGCCCCACCTCGACGAGTGGATCGCGCGCGGCTGGTGAGACCCGGGGTCGACCCCATTAGGCTCGTGGCGTGCCCGACGCCCTCCTCGAGCTGACCGACCTCCACGTCGAGGCCGACGGGGCCCCCATCCTGCGCGGGGTCGACCTCGTCGTGCGCCCGGGCGAGGTGCACGCCCTGATGGGCCCCAACGGGGCCGGCAAGTCCACGCTCGCGAGCGTCGTCATGGGCCACCCCGGCTACACCGTGACGCGCGGGCGGATCGCTCTCGCCGGCCAGGACGTCACCGACTGGACCCCCGACGAGCGGGCCCGGGCGGGGCTGTTCATGGCCTTCCAGTACCCCGAGGCGATCAGCGGGGTCTCGGTCGTGCAGTTCCTGCGCCAGGCCATCGCCGCGCGACGCGGCCTCGAGGAGCTCAGCGTGCTCGAGGTGCGCCTCGAGCTCGCCGAGTGGATGGAACGCCTGGGCATCGACGACGCCTTCGCCGAGCGCCACCTCAACGACGGCTTCTCCGGCGGGGAGCGCAAGCGCAACGAGGTCCTCCAGATGGCCCTGCTCGAGCCCGTGGTGGCGCTGCTCGACGAGACCGACTCCGGCCTCGACATCGACGCCCTGCGGGTGGTCGCGCGCGGGGTGACCACGGTCCGCGAGCGCCACCCCGAGATGGCGGTCGTCCTCGTGACCCACTACGTGAAGCTCCTCGACGAGATCGTCCCCGACCACGTCCACGTCCTGGTCGACGGGCGCGTCGTCGAGAGCGGCGGCGCCGAGGTCGCCCGGCGCATCGACGAGCACGGCTACGACGCCTGGCGAGCGGTGAGCGCGTGACCAGCTACAGCCCGTCGCGCGTGCGCGCCGACGTGCCCCAGTTCCACCGCGAGGTGCACGGGCGCCCCCTCACCTACCTCGATTCGGCCTCGAGCACCCTGCCGCCGCGCGCGGTCATCGAGGCGATGGACCGCTACTACGAGCGCCACCACGCCAACGTCCACCGGGGCGTCTACCTCACCGCCGAGGAGGCGACGGCCGACTACGAGGGCGCCCGCGCGGCCGTGGCGCGCTTCATCAACGCCCCCGGCGGCGCCGAGGAGGTCGTCTTCACCAAGAACACGACCGAGTCGTTCAACCTGCTCGCGCGCAGCTGGGGGGCGTCCCGGCTCAAGCCCGGCGATGTCGTCGTCGTGACCGAGATGGAGCACCACGCCAACGTCGTGCCCTGGTTCCAGCTGCGCGAGAGCCACGGGATCGAGGTCCGGTTCGTCCCCGTCGGCGACGACTACCGCCTCGACCTCTCCCACGCCGACCAGCTGCTCGACGGCGCGAAGCTGCTGAGCGTGACCGGGATGTCCAACGTGCTGGGCACGCGCAACGACCTCGCCGCGCTCGCCCGACTCGCCCACGCCCACGGGGCGCTGCTCGCGGTGGACGGCGCGCAGTCGGTGGCGCACGGCTCGAGCGACGTCGCGCGCGACGGGATCGACTTCCTGGCCTTCAGCGGCCACAAGATGCTCGGGCCCACCGGCATCGGGGTCCTCTGGGCACGGCACTCCCTGCTCGAGGCGATGCCCCCCTTCCTCGGGGGCGGCGGGATGATCGCCGACGTGCGCACCGACGGCTTCACCCCCGCCCACGGGGTCGCGCGCTTCGAGGCCGGCACGCCCCCCATCGCCGAGGCCGTCGGTCTCCACGCCGCCATCCGCTATCTCGAGGGCCTGGGCCCCGACGCCGTCGAGGCCCACGAGCGCGAGCTGACCCGCGACGCCCTCGAGCGCCTCGAGCGGACCTTCGCCGGGCGGGTGCGGGTGATCGGCCCGCGCGACGTCGCCGATCGCGGCGGCGTGCTCAGCCTCGACGTCGACGGCGTCCACCCCCACGACGTGGCCCAGGTCCTGGACCAGCACGGGGTGTGTGTGCGCCCCGGCCACCACTGCGCGAAGCCCCTGATGCACCGCTTCGGGCTCGCGGCCACCGCCCGCGCCTCCTTCGGGCCCTACTCGCTCGCCCGCGACACCGACGCCCTCCTCGAGGGGCTCGGCCACGCCCTCGACCTCTTCGCCTGACCGTGGCCAACCTCGACGACCTCTACCGCGAGATCATCCTCGACCACTACCGCACCCCGCGCAACCGGGGCGAGCTCCCCACGCCTCCGGCGACGCGCGTCGAGGGCTTCAACCCGCTCTGCGGCGACGAGATAACCCTCTACCTCGAGCTGGCCGACGGCCGCCTGGCCGACATCAAGATGACGGGTCGGGGCTGCTCGATCTCCCAGGCCTCCGCCTCGCTCATGGGCGCGGCCGTCAAGGGCAAGGCCCTCGCCGAGGTCCGCGCCGCCCTCGAGCGGTTCCGCCAGCTGATGACCGTCACCGAGACCCGCCTCGACGAGGGCGGCGAGCCCGAGACGCCCGACGTGCGCTCGCTGGGCGAGCTCGCCGCCCTCGCCGGCGTGGTGAAGTTCCCCGTGCGCATCAAGTGCGCCATGCTCGCCTGGACGACGCTCGCCCAGGGACTCGACGAGGCCCCGGCCGACTGACCCGCCCCTAGGGCGCGCAGGGCCGCGGGTTGTACGACGCGTAGCTCGCGGTGGGGCTCGTCGTGGTAGTGGTCGGCGTCGCGCGGGTGGCGCGGCCCGAGGTGGACGAGCCCGCGGCGCGCGTGGCCCCCGCCGTCGTGGTGGTCGTGGGCGCGATCGCCGGGGGCAGCGGCGTCTGGCCCGAGGAGTTGGGCGGCGGGTTGGTCGGCGTCTCGAGCTCGGAGCCGAAGACGTTGACGAAGAGCTGCTGGGTCTCGGGCTGCTGGACGTAGAGCACGTCGCCGAGGACCGGGTTGGTCGCCGAGTAGACCGGCAGGGTGTAGGTCGAGATGGCGTTCGCGTTCAGGCTGTGGAAGCGCACGGCCAGCCCCACCAGCTCGTTCAGGCTGAAGTTCTGGTCAAGGGTGATCCCCTGGGGGACCTTGGAGAGGAAGTTGTTGATGGTGAGGGGGTTGTAGAGGGTCTTGCCCCGGTCGACCATCGCGCGCAAGAAGGCGCTCTGACGCTCGATGCGACCGAAGTCGCTCGTCCCGTCGTAGAGCCATCCGTCGGCGTAGAGGGTGGCGGGCGGGGTGTTGTCGCCCGGCCAGACGCCGTGGCCCTTGACGTTGTAGTAGTAGTGGCGGCTGCGCACGACCGCGAGCGCCTCGAAGCCCTTGATCAGCTGGCAGCCCGGGTGGCGGATCCGCAGGCCCGAGTACGGGTCGGCCGCCGGGTAGGGGAAGTCCAGGTAGACCCCGCCCAGGGCGTCGGCCGCGTTGATCAGCCCGGCGAAGCTCACCACGACCGTGTCGTTGATGGGGATGCCGAAGTTGGCCGTGATGGTCTGGGCGAGCAGGGACGGCCCGCTGCCGAAGTTCACGTTGATCCGGTTGGCCTGGCCGTAGAGGTTCTGGTTGGCGAGCAGGGTCACCATGGTGTCGCGCGGGATCGAGATCACGCTGATCGTGCCGGCCTGGGGATCGACGTGGACGATCTTGACGACGTCGCTGCGCTGACCCGCGACCAGTCCGGCGCTCGCGCCGGTCTGCCGGCCGACCAGGCCCGAGAGGCCCGCGCGCGAGTCCGACCCCACCACGAGGATGTTGAAGGGCTTGCCCGAGATGGGCTTGACCTCGCTCGTGACGTTGATCTTGTGGATCTGCGAGAAGCGCCAGTTGGCGTAGAGGTAGCCCCCGCCGACGACGACCACGAGGAGGGCGACGAGGCTGGCCACGCTGATGAGCGCGATGCGCCCGGCCCGGCGTCGCCGGCGCCGCGGGGTACGCGGGGCGGCGGGGGTGCGCCCGTCGACGGCGTCACCGAGGGCGCGCAGCCGGTCCTCGTTGGCGACCCCCTCGGAGCGCCGGGACGGCTCGCGGTCGCGGCCGCCCCCGTCTCGTCCCCTGGGCATCGAACGATTCTACCGCCGGTGGTCGCGCGCCCGGGTCAGGCCCGCGGCGCGCGGAAGCCGTCGTAGCCCTCGCGCTCGAGGCGCTCGGCGATCTCGGGGCCACCGGTCGCCACGACCCGGCCGTCGCGCACGACGTGGATGGTCGTGGGCACGAGCTCCACCAGCAGTCGACGGAAGTGCGTGATGGCGAGCACGCCGCACTCCCACTCGCCCACCGCCGACGACAGGCGCCGCGCGACCGCGGCGAGGGCGTCGACGTCGAGGCCCGAGTCGACCTCGTCGAGCAGGCAGAACCGCGGACGCAGCACCCCGAGCTGGACCATCTCCGCGCGCTTGCGCTCGCCGCCCGAGAGGTCGACGTTGACGAAGCGCTCGAGCAGCTCGGGCCGCAGCCCGACCCGCGAGGCCTCCTCGCGCACGCGCGCGCCGACCGTGGCCGGGTCGGCACCGGCGGCGACCAGCATGTCGAGCGGGCGCACGCCCGGGACCTCGAGGGGCTGCTGGAGGGCGAGGAAGAGTCCGGCCCGGGCCCGCTCGGTGGCCGAGAGCCCCAGCAGCTCGCGGCCGTCGATCGTCACCGAACCCTCGAGCACCCGGTACCCCGGGTGGCCGGTGAGCGCGTGGGCGAGGGTCGACTTGCCCGAGCCGTTGGGGCCCATGAGGGCGTGGACCTCGCCGGTGGACATCGTGAGGTCGAAGCCCTTCAAGACCTCGCGGTCCCCGACCGCGACGCGCAGTCCCTGGATGGAGAGCGTCGAGGTCACGGGACCTCCACCACCAGCTGCCCGTCGGCCTCGCGCACCTCGTAGTGGGCGACGGGCCGGGTCGCGGGCAGCGAGAGGGGCTCGCCGTCGACGAGGCTGAAGAGGGCGCCGTGACGGGCGCACTCGATCTCGGCCGCCTCGACGTCGACGTAGCCCTGGGAGAGGGGGAAGTCCTCGTGGCTGCAGCGGTCGTCGAGGACGTAGAGGGAGCCCTCGATGCGCACCACCACGAGGGTCCGCCCGGGCGCGGTGACCGAGCGCGCGACGCCGACCTCGTAGTCGTCCAGGCGACCGAGCGCCACGGTCGTCACGAGCCCACCTGCGCGGCCCGGGCCACCTCGCCCACCGCCGCGGCGACGTCGGCCTCGATGGGTGCGGCGAGGGCGGCCGGCAGGGCCTCGAGCATCTCGTAGAAGAAGCCCTGGATCATCAGCCGCTGGGCGTCGACGCGCTCGACCCCGCGCGACTCGAGGTACCAGCGCTGCAGCGCGTCGAGGGGCCCGACGCTCGAAGCGTGGGCGCACAGCACGTCGTTCTCGCGGATGTCGAGGTTGGGCACCGAGTCGGCGTGCGCGCTCGGCGAGAGCAGGAGGTTGTGGTTGGTCTGACGGGCGTCGGTGCGCGTCGCGCCCTTCTCGATCTCGATCAGCCCGGTGTAGACCGAGCGGGAGCGCTCCGCGACCGCGCCCTTGGAGAGGAGCCGGGAGTTCGTGCGCGGCGCGAGGTGGAGCTGGTGGGTGCGGAAGTCGTGCACCTGGTCGCCCCGGCCGAGGTAGGTCGTGCGCAGCTCGTTGGCCGCGCCCGGACCGCGCAGCTCCGCGTCGTTGCGCGACCGGTCGTAGTGGCCGCCGAGTCCGATCACGGCCTGGCGCAGGCGGGCGTCGCGCTCCACGAAGCCGGTCGTGCGCGCGACCTGCCAGGCGGACTCGTCGAGGCGCTGGTAGGTGACCAGGGTCAGCGACCCGGCCGCGTCGACCGCGTACTCGCTCAGGGGCACGACCAGCCCGTCCCGGCCCCCCTCGAGGTACTCGAGCACCACCGCCTCGGCCCCTCGGCCCACCTCGACGCGCAGGCGCGCGAAGGACGCGCCGGAGCCGGCGAGGCCGAGCACGACGACCGGCCCGGCGAGGACCGCGCCCGGCTCCACGCGCACCACGGTCGTGGCCGGGGCGAGCGCCGCGTTGAGCAGCGAGAAGGCGTCGTTGGCGTAGCGCTCGACCAGGGCCTGGCCCGTGTGGGACCGGCCGGAGTCGTCGGCCGAGACGCTGAGCCCCTCGGGCAGCTCGCCCACGGGCGCGAGGTGGCCGTCGACCACGGTGAGGACGACCCCCGCGCCCGCGGCCAGGCGCCGGGCCGCGTCCGAGGGCGCCGCCGGCGAGGGGCCCGTCGCCACGGCGTGGCGCTCGAGGCCCAGCTCGCCGAGGGGGGTGTAGCGCCAGACCTCGTCGCTCGCCGAGGGCAGGCCCACCTCCTCGAAGGCCCGCCAGGCCTCGCGCCGGCCGCCCCCCGGGTGCGCGTCGAGCACGGCGGCGGCAGAGTCGGCGAAGGTCGTCATAGGCGGCCCGAGGGCCTCGGGCAGTGTACCGGCCCACCCCCCTCGCCCCGACCGGCCCGGCGTGCGACGATGGGTCGATGGCCTTCACCTCCGACGTGATCGACCTCGAGCGCGACGGCCGCGTGGCGACGCTGTGGCTCGACCGGCCCGACGCGCGCAACGCGCTCGGACGGGCCTTCTGGCGGGACCTCCCGCGGGCCGTGGCGGCCGCCGTCGCCGAGCCGGGCGTGCGCTGCCTGGTGCTGGCGGCGCGGGGCCGCGACTTCACGGTGGGTCTCGACCTCAAGGAGGCCGGCGGGGTGCTCGCCCCGTCGGCCGCGGGCGCGCACGCGTCGCTGTACGAGTCGATCCGCACGATGCAGGCGTCGGTCTCCTCGCTCGCCGAGGCGCCCGTGCCGGTCATCGCCGCCGTCCACGGCTACTGCCTGGGCGGGGGGATCGACCTCATCTGCGCCTGCGACGTGCGCCTGGCGGCGGGCGACGCGACCTTCTCGGTGCGCGAGACGCGCGTGGCGATCGTCGCCGACCTCGGCACCCTCCAGCGGCTGCCGCGCATCGTCGGGCCGGCCCACGCGGCCGAGCTCGCCCTCACCGGGCGCGACATCGACGCCGAGCGGGCCGCGACCATTGGGCTCGTGAACCACCGCGTCGAGGGCTCCGCCGAGGAGGTCCTCGCGGCGGCGCGCGCCATGGCCGAGGAGATCGCCGCCCTCTCGCCCCGGGCCGTGCGCGGCACGAAGGCGGTGCTGCGCTTCAACGACGCGGCCGACGTCGACGAGGGCCTCGTCTACGTGGCCCGCTGGAATGCGGAGAACCTGTTCGGGCCGGACCTGAGAGAGGCGCTCACCGCGTTCGCCGAGCGCCGGGCCCCGGAGTTCGCCGACCCCGAGCCCTAGCGCCGCCAGAACCGCCAGCCGCGGCGACGGCGCTCCGCCTCGTCGAGCTCGCGGCGGCGCTCCTCGACCAGCCCGGGCGCGACGGCCTCGACGATCTCGTCGGCGGCGGCCAGCAGCGCCCGTCGGTCGTCGGCCGAGACCCCGCCGGCGGGCGCCGACTCGACGGGTGCGTCGACGAGCGTCCCGTGGACCCACCCCACGTCGGCGAGTCGGCGCTCGTAGGTCACGCACGTCTCCGGGCACGACCAGGGCTGGTCCGGGGCGTTGCCCAAGACGCAGAACCGCGCCACCTCGCCCGAGGCGTACGTGCGGCTCTGGAAGTGCTTGCACTCCTCGCGCATTCCCACCGCTGTCGATCCTCCCGCGCCCTGGGGCGGCTCAGCCGATCGAGCCCTCCATCTGGAGCTCGATGAGCCGCGACCACTCGACCGCGTACTCCATAGGCAGCGTACGGGTCACGGGCTCGATGAAGCCGTTGACGATCATCCCCATGGCCTGGCTCTCGTTGAGACCCCGGCTCATGAGGTAGAAGAGCTGGTCGTCGCCGATTTTCGAGACGGTCGCCTCGTGGCCGATCGAGGCGTCCTGCTCGCCGACCTCCATGTAGGGACGGGTCTCGGAGACCGAGCGCTCGTCGAGCAGCAGGGCGTCGCAGCGCACGAAGCTCTTGGCGCCGGTCGCGCCCTCTTCCACCTTCACGAGGCCCCGGTACGCGGCGGTGCCCCCGTCCTTGGAGATCGACTTGGACACGATGGTCGAGGTCGTCTCGGGCGCGCAGTGGATCATCTTCGCCCCGGCGTCTTGGATCTGGCCGGCGCCGGCGTAGGCGACCGAGAGCACCTCGCCGGAGGCCTTGGGTCCCATCAGGTAGACGCTCGGGTACTTCATCGTCAGGCGCGAGCCGATGTTGCCGTCGATCCACTCCACGTGGGCCTCGGCCTCGGCCCGGGCGCGCTTGGTCACGAGGTTGTAGACGTTGTTCGACCAGTTCTGGATCGTCGTGTAGGTGATCCGGGCCCCCTCGAGGGCGACCAGCTCGACGACCGCCGAATGGAGCGAGTCGGTCGAGTAGACCGGCGCCGAGCAGCCCTCGACGTAGTGGACCTGGGAGCCCTCGTCGGCGATGATGAGGGTCCGCTCGAACTGGCCCATGTTCTCGGTGTTGATGCGGAAGTAGGCCTGCAGGGGCTGGTCGACCTTCACCCCGGGCGGCACGTAGATGAACGAGCCGCCGCTCCACACGGCCGAGTTGAGGGCGGCGAACTTGTTGTCGTTGGGCGGGATCACCGTGCCGAAGTACTTGCGCACGATCTCGGGGTACTCGCGCACCGCGGTGTCCATGTCGCAGAACAGGACGCCCTGGCGCTCCAGATCGATCCGGTTGCGGTGGAAGACGACCTCGGACTCGTACTGGGCGGTGACCCCGGCCAGGTAGCGCCGCTCGGCTTCGGGGATGCCGAGCTTCTCGTAGGTCGACTTGATCGCGTCGGGCAGGTCCTCCCAGGAGTCGACCTGGCCCTCGGTGGGCTTGATGTAGTAGTAGATGTCCTCGAAGTCGAGGTCGGGCATCCGGTCGGCGAACCACGGCAGCATCGGCTTGCGCTCGAAGCGGCGCAGCGCGTCGAGGCGGAACTTCAGCATCCAGGGCTCCTCGCCCTTCATCGCCGACATCTCGCGCACGATCGCCTCGTTGAGCCCCTTCTTGGGCTTGAACGTCGGCAGGACGTCGTCGGACCACCCCAACTGGTAGCGGCTGAAGTCCAGGTTGTCGATCGCCATCGCGCTCCTTCGCCGGGTTATCCCTACGTCCATAGTAGTAACGGTCCCGCCCGACCCCGCCACCGCGGCTGGCAGAGTGTGGGGATGCCCGACGCCCCCCGCGCCCCCCGACGCCCCACGGCCATCGCCCGCCACGGCGACGAGCGGGTCGACCCCTACTACTGGCTGATGGACCGCGAGGCCGACGAGGTGCTCGCCCACCTGCGCGCCGAGAACGCCTACCACGCGGCCGAGATGGCGCCCCTGGCGGCGCTCGAGTCCCGCCTCTTCGAGGAGATCAAGAGCCGCATCGAAGAGACCGACATCTCGGTGCCGGTGCGCAAGGGGGCGTGGTGGTACTTCGAGCGCACCCGCGAGGGGCTCAACTACCCCATCAACGTGCGCGCCCCGGTCGAGGGCGACGGTCTCACGCCGCCCGTGGTCGACCCCACGACCACCCTGCCCGGCGAGCAGGTGGTCCTCGACGAGAACGCCGAGGCCGGCGAGAGCGACTTCCTCTCGGTGGGCGTGCTGGCCGTCAGCCCCGACGCCGCCTGGGTCGCGGTCGGCACCGACTTCGAGGGCAGCGAGCGCCACAGCGTGACCGTGCGCCCCCTGGCGGGCCAAGCGCCCCTCGCCGACCGGCTCGAGGACGTCTACTACGGCTTCGCCTGGGCCGCCGACAGCCGCCACGTCTTCTACACGCGCGTCGACGAGGCGATGCGGCCCTGGCAGCTCTGGCGCCACGAGCTCGGCACGGCGCAGTCCGACGACGTGCTCGTCCTCCAAGAGGACGACGCCCAGTTCACCGTGTCGGTCGGGCGCAGCCGCGACGACCGGGTGATCGTGGTCGCGCTCAGCTCGTCCATGACGAGCGAGGCCCGCGTCGTCGCGGCCGACCGACCGACCGACCCCCTCGAGGTGCTCGAGCCCCGCCGCCACGGGATCGAGTACGGGGTCGAGCACCTCGTCGACCGCGTCGGGCGGGCCTGGTGGCTCAAGGTGACCAACGAGGGCGCGACCGACTTCCGCCTGCTCGCGCGCCCGGTCGAGGGCGGCGAGTGGCGCGAGCTGGTGGCCGAGCGGCCCGGCCAGCGGATCGACTCGGTCGACGCGTTCGCGGGCTTCCTCGCCCTCAGCGAGCGCGACGACGGCTGCGCCGCGGTGCGGATTGTGCCCCTGCTCGAGGGCGAGGACCCCTTCGGCGAGGACCTCCTCGCCCGGAGCTGGCTCGTCGAGGGGGACGTCTTCCCGCGCACGGTCGGGCTCTCGGCCAACCCCAACAGCGACACCCCGCTCGTGCGGGTCGTGCTCACCTCGATGGTCACCCCGTACCTCGTGGCCGACGTCGACGTGGCGACCCGGCGCCTCACCGTCTTGAAGCAGCAGCGGGTCCTCGGGGGGTTCGACCCGGCGCGCTACGTCACCGGCCGGCTGTGGGTCGAGGCGAGCGACGGGGTCGCGATCCCGGTCTCGGTGGTCGCCCGGCGCGACCGCGTCACCGCCGGTCCCGACGGCACCCTGGTGGCCGCGGGGCCCTCGCCGCTCCTGCTCTACGGCTACGGCAGCTACGAGATCTCGATCGAGCCGGGGTTCTCCTCGCTGCGGCTCAGCCTGCTCGACCGCGGGGTCGTCTTCGCCGTCGCGCACGTGCGCGGCGGGGGCGAGATGGGCCGCTCCTGGTACGAGATGGGCCGGCTCGCCCAGAAGCCCACGACCTTCAGCGACTTCGTCGCCGTCGCCCGGACCCTGGTCGCACGGGGCTTCACGACGCCCTCGACCCTCGCGATCCGCGGGGGCTCGGCCGGGGGCCTCCTCATGGGCGCCGTGATGAACGCCGCGCCCGAGCTCTTCCGCGCCGTCGTCGCCGAGGTCCCCTTCGTGGACGTGCTCACCACCATGCTCGACGCCTCGCTGCCGCTCACGGTCGGCGAGTGGGAGGAGTGGGGCAACCCCGACGCGAGCGCCACGGCGTACCGGACGATGAAGGGCTACTCCCCCTACGACAACGTGCGCGAGCGCGACGCCGACGGGCGGCCCGTGCGCTACCCCGACCTCTACGCCACGGGGGGCCTCAACGACTCGCGCGTGGGCTTCTGGGAGCCGGCCAAGTGGGTGCTGCGCCTGCGCGACGCCAACCCTGAGAACCACGCGGTCCTCAAGACCGAGATGGGGGCGGGCCACGGGGGGCCGTCGGGTCGCTACGACGCGTGGCGCGACGAGGCCCAGGTCCTCGCGTGGGTCCTCTCGCGGATCGCCCCCGAGGCGGCGCTAGACCAGTAGGGCCGCGCCCGCGAGGGCCAGCCCGTGCGCCGGCCCGCTCGAGCCGTGGTGCAGGTAGTACGCCACGACGGCCGCGACTACGGCCACGACGACGGCGAGCGCGAGCAGCACCGTGGCCCACCTCACCAACCCCGACCGGCGCGAGGAGTGGGCGAGGAACCACTCCTCGTCGTGGCGCCGCGCGGAGGGCACCACCTCCTCGGGCGCGACGGCGTCGCCGAAGACGTAGCTGCGTTCGGGGTCGAGGCGGGGTCGGGCCGCCGGCGCCCGGGGGTGGGGCGACTCCCCCGGCTCGAGGAGCCGGAAGCCGCGCGAGGTCTCGTAGGGCGACGGCGGCGG
The DNA here is from genome assembly GCA_021818265.1 of Actinomycetes bacterium. GTDB lineage: Bacteria > Actinomycetota > Acidimicrobiia > Acidimicrobiales > RAAP-2 > RAAP-2. The sequence continues at coordinate 98,742 of JAKAEP010000001.1, read as the reverse complement.
GGAGACCAGGCGGCCCTCCACGGGGCCGGCCGGCGCGGTGGCGTCTCCGCGGCGCACCCGGCGCACCCGGGCGACCAAAGCCCCGAGCACGACCACCACGACGACCGCCACGACGGAGACGAGGGCGACCGTCACCGGCGACCCCGAGCCCCGAGGCGCTCCACGTCCCTCACCCCACGCAGCGTACCGAACCCGGCCGCTCAGGCGAGGTGGCGGTACTCGCTGCGAAAGTACAGGAGCGGCGCGCCGGGGAAGGTCTCGACGTGCTCGAGGTCGACCACGACCACGTCGTGGTCCCCGTGGTTCTCCACCAGCCGGACCCGACCCTCGAGGTGCGCGAGCGCGCCCGCCAGCAGCGGCGACCCCCCCGGGGCCCGACGCCACTCGCGCCCGGCGAACTTGTCGGCGCCGGTGGTGGCGAACAGGCGCGCGACCGGCTCGTGGCCCTCGGCGAGGATGCTCACCCCGAGCACCCCGACCGCCCTCATCCTCGCCCACGACGCCGACGACCGGTTCGCCGAGAAGAGGACCGACGGCGGGTCGACCGAGAGCGACCCGAAGGCCTGGCAGGTGAACCCGGCCGGACCGTCGGGCGTGGCGGCCGTCACGATGACCACGCCCGTCGCGAAGTGGCCGAAGGCCCGGCGGGCGTCGTCCTCGCTCGGGCCGGTCACCGCGCCACCCTAGGGGCGCCCGAGGGCGAACCCCTCCCGGGTGCGGGTCACCAGACCGTCGCCGACCAGGCCCTCGAGGACGCGGCGCCGGCGCGCGGGTTCGAGACCCGTCAGATGGCGGTGCATCTCGCGCACGGTCGCCGGACCGCCGCGCAGGCGCTCGAGCGCCCGGCCGCGCCACTGGCGGTCCGAACCGGTGAAGGGCGCTTGGGGCCGGGTGACGTGGGCGCTCGCGGGCGCGGGGTCGTCCCCGCCGGCGGCCCGCCAGGCGCAGACCCGCTCGAGGGGACAGCCCCCGCAGCGGGGCCGCGCCGCGCAGTGGCGCGCGCCGAGGTCGATCATGGCCTGGTTGAAGCGGCGGGGGTCGCGCCGTCCGAGCAGTGCCGCCGCCTCCTCGCGCGCCTCGCGCGGGGCGAGCGGCCGGCCGGCGACGGCCCGGGCGAGGACCCGCGCGACGTTCGTGTCGACGACGGCCACGCGCGCCCCGAAGGCGAAGGCCGCGACGGCCCGGGCCGTGTACTCCCCCACGCCCGGTAGGGCGCGCAAGGCCTCCACGGCCTCGGGGACCCGGCCCCCATGACCCTCGACGATCACGGCGGCCGCGCGCTGGAGGTCGCGCGCACGCCGGTGGTAGCCGAGGCCCCGCCAGGCCGTGAGGACCGCGCTCAGGGGCGCCGCCGCGAGGGCCTCGGGCGTCGGGTAGAGGTCGAGGAAAGCCCGCCACGGGCCCACGACGCGCGCGGCCGGGGTCTGCTGGAGCATGACCTCGCTCACGAGAACCGCCCAGGGGTCGCGCGCGCCGACCCACGGGAGGTCGCGCGCCAGGCCCGGAGCCGCCCGCGCGACCGCGCGCGCGACCCGGGCCCGGTCAGTCGCCCCAGACGTCGTCACCGTAGGGACGGCGACGCGCGGGCGCCTGGTCGCGGCGCCACACGAGGACCTTGCGGCGGAAGTAACAGACCTCGACGCCGTCTTGGTTGAAGCCCTTGGTCTCGACGGCGACGACCCCGCGGTCGGGCTTGGAGCTCGAGGGCGTGACCGACAGGACGTGGCTCTCGGCGTAGAGGGTGTCGCCGTGGAAGGTCGGGTGGCGGTGGACCAGCGACTCGACCTCGAGGTTGGCGATCGCCGCCCCGGACACGTCGGGCACGCTCATCCCCAAGACCAGCGAGTAGACGAGGTTGCCGACCACCACGTTGCGGCCGTGGACGGTCTCGTGCTCGGCGAACCACGCGTCGGTGTGCAGCGGGTGGTGGTTCATCGTGATCATGCAGAAGAGGTGGTCGTCGGCCTCGGTGATCGTCTTGCCGGGCCAGTGGCGGTAGACGTCGCCGACGACGAAGTCCTCGAGGTACCGGCCGAAGGGCCGCTCGTGGATGGCCACGGCCGGCTAGGGCTCGACCGGCGTGCGCGCCGGACGGGTCGTGAACGAGACCAGGCCACCGGGCAGGGTCTCCCCGTCGACGACGAGGCGCCAGGAGTAGCGGGCCCCCTCGGCGAGCGGGATCGGTCCGAAGTTGATCGCGATCGGCACGTCGACGGGTGTCCCGTCGGGGACGTCCCCGGGGGGCGCCACCGAGAAGTCGCCGCGGACCTCGACGAACTGGGGTCCCTCGGGCGTCTCGAAGGCGACGGGCTGACCGTCGGCGTCCTCCAAGAAGAGCTCCCAGTGGTGGGTGGCGGCGAACTCGGGCGTGTCCACCCCGACCTTGATGGCCACCGCCGAGGGCGTCGGCTCCGGCCCGGTCACCGACCAGCCCCCACCCAGGATGTAGAGCTTGCCGTCGGCGACCTGGGCCGCGTCGGCGAGGATCATCGTCACGTTCACGCCCTCAGCCTAGGTCTCGCGCCCGCGCCCGCCGGTAGAGTCGCCGCCATGGCGACCCCCGCTCCCCCCGACGTCGAGGGCCTCGCGGCCCTCGTCGAGTCGGCCCAGGCCGTGCTCGACGGCGCCCTCGCGCGCCTCGCCGACGACGGCGGGGCCGACGCCCACCAGGTGCGCGCCTACGACCTCGCCCACAGCGCCAGCGCGATCGCCGCCGCGCGGGCCTGCCTCGACTACGCCCGCCGCGGCGAGACCGAGGCGAGGCTGGTGGCGGCCTTCCTCGCCCACGCCCTCGGCGAACTCGCAGGAAGGGTCGCCGGGCGCGAGCGCGACTGGGGCGTCGGACCCGACTGGTTCGCCCCCTTCGCCGCCTTCGCCGCGGCCCACCGCGACCCGGCGGCCGTGGCCGGCCTCGCCGAGACCCCCGGCGAGCGCCACCTGGGCGAGGACTTCGAGCTGGTGGCCCAGACCTTCCGCCGCTTCGCCGAGGAGCGGGTCCGGCCGGTCGCCGAGTCGGTCCACCGCCACAACGGCGACATCCCCGAGTCGGTGATCGACGGGCTGAACGAGCTCGGGGGCTTCGGGCTGTCGGTGCCCGAGGAGTTCGGCGGCTTCGCCTCGGGCGGGGAGTCGGACTACCTGGGGATGGTCGTGGCGACCGAGGAGCTGAGCCGCGCGAGCCTCGGTGTGGGCGGGTCGCTCATCACCCGACCCGAGATCATGACCCGCGCCCTGCTGGCCGGCGGCACCGCGGAGCAGAAGGCCCACTGGCTGCCCCGACTCGCCTCGGCCGAGACGCTGTGCGCGATCGCGGTCACCGAGCCGGACTTCGGCTCCGACGTCGCCGGGATCACCACGACGGCCACCCGCACGACGGGCGGGTGGCTCCTCTCGGGCACCAAGACCTGGTGCACCTTCGCCGCGCGCGCCGATGTGCTCGTCCTGCTCGCGCGCACCGACCCCGATCGGGCAAGGGCCCACCGGGGCCTCTCACTCTTCCTCGTCGAGAAGCCCCACGGGGAGTCGGAGGGCTTCCTGTTCACCCAGGACGCCGCGGCCGAGGGCCGCGCCGACCCCGACGGGCGCCTCGAGGGCCGCCCGATCGACACCCTGGGGTACCGCGGGATGCACTCCTACGAGCTGAGCCTCGACAGCTGGTTCGTCCCCGACGACCGGCTGGTCGGTGGCGAGGCGGGCCTCGGGCGGGGCTTCTACTTCCAGATGGCCGGCTTCGAGAACGGTCGCATCCAGACCGCCGCGCGCGCCGTCGGGGTGATGCAGGCCGCCTACGAGGCGGCCCTCGAGTACGCCCGCCACCGCGTCGTCTTCGGTCGACCCATCGTCGAGTACGAGCTGACCCGGGTGAAGCTCGGCCTCATGGCCGCGATCATCCAGTGCTCGCGCCAGTTCGCGCTCGCCGTCGCGCGCCGCATGGGCGAGGGCGAGGGGGCCCTCGAGGCCTCGATGGCCAAGGCCTACGTCTGCCGGGCCGCCGAGTGGGTCACCCGCGAGGCCCAGCAGATCCACGGCGGCATGGGCTACGCCGAGGAGTACCCCGTCAGCCGCTACTTCGTCGACGCCCGGGTGCTCTCGATCTTCGAGGGCGCCGACGAGACGCTCTGTATCAAGGTCGTCGCCCGGCGCCTCCTCGAGGGCCGCTAGGCGCCGGCGCTGCGGCGCATCCCGGCGCGCTCGCCGCGCGCGACGAAAGAGTGGGCGATCTTCGCGGAGGCCTCGTCGATCATCTCGTCGCCGAACATCACCGCGCCCATCCCCTCCACCTCGGTCGCGCGCTCGTAGGCGTCGAGGATGGCGTAGGACTTGTCGAAGAGCTCCTGGCTGGGCGAGAACACCTCGTTGAGGACCTGGGCCTGGTCGGGGGTGAGGGCCCACTTGCCGTCGTAGCCGTAGGCGGCCGCGACCGAGGCCGCGAAGCGCAGCGCCTCGAGGTCGCGGACCTTCAAGAACGGCCCGTCGATCACGTGCAGGCCGTTGGCCCGCCCGGCCATCAGGATCTTCGCGAGCACGTAGGAGAACGGCGTCGAGGGCCCCTGGTGGATCGTCTCGTCGATCGTGGTGACCGGCATGCCGATCGAGGCCGCGAAGTCCGCCGGCCCGAAGACGATCGACTCGAGCCGGGGTGAAGCGGCGCAGATCTCCTCGACGTTGTTGAGCCCCTCGGCCGTCTCGATCTGGGCCTCGATGCCGACGTGGCCCACCTCCAGCCCGGCGTTGCGCTCGACCTGGGTGAGCAGCAGGTCGAGGGCGACGACGTCGCTCGCGCGACGGACCTTGGGCAGCATCACCTCGTCGAGGCGCGGGCCCGCCTGGCCGACGACCTCGATCACGTCGCCGTAGGTCCACGGGGTGTCCCAGGCGTTGACCCGCACGCAGAGCACCCGCTCGTCCCAGTCGAGGGTGCGCACGGCGTTCACGACCTTTGCGCGGGCGGCGACCTTCTCACTCGGGGCAACGGAGTCCTCGAGGTCGAGGAAGGAGAAGTCGGCCGCGGCCGTCGGGGCCTTGGCGAGGAAGCGGTCCGACGAGCCCGGGGTCGACAGGCACGAGCGGCGCGGCAGGTTCCTAGAGCGCTGGGACATGGGCCCGAGACTACGGCGCGCGAGCCGATCCCCCTGGCGCCGAGCCCGTCGTACCCATCGTGACCAGGAACGTCACGACGCGTACCCGGCACGGGCACCGTCCCGGCGCGACCCGCCGGGTAGCCTGGTCCGGTGCCTGACGTCGAGCACGGTGTGCTGACGCCTCGAACGCGGGGGCGACTCGGAGTGCGCCTGGTGGCCTCCACCGTGGCGGTGACCCTCGGGCTCTCGGGCCCCCTCGCCCTCGGCCTCGCCCCGCGCGCCGGGGCGACCTCGCTATCGAACGCCCGCACCCAGGCGAAGGTCCTGCTCGGGCAGATCAACCGCATGAACGCCGAGGTGGGCGCGCTCGGCCAGCGTTACGACAAGGCCAAGATCACCCTCGCGCACTACAACAACGAGATCGCCAACACCAAGAACCTCGTCGCCCAGATCGAGGGCAAGGTGAGCCGGGGCGCGGCCCAGTTGCGCCGCGACGTCGTCTTCGCCTACGTGACCAACGGCGCGTCGCTCACCAACAACCCCCTCTTCTCCAACAGCGGCGCCGACCTCGGGGCGACGAACGTCTACACCCAGCTGGCCGCCGGCGACATCAACGCCACCATCTCCTCGCTCAAGCGCTCGCGGGTGCGCCTCACCCTGGAGAAGGGCATCCTGCGCGCCGAGGACCGCCACGCCCTGCGCGTCGCCTTGGACATGGCCCACTCGTACCACAAGGCCCGCCTGATCCAGGCCCAGCTCAACCACACGCTCGCCCAGGTCAAGGGCCAGATCGCGACCTTCATCGCCCAGGCCCAGGCCGCGGCCGCGGCCAGCTCGGCCACCCAGCTGGCGAGCGCCCAGCCGATCAGCGGCTTCCCCGCCCCGCCGCCGGACTCCAAGGCCAACATCGCGGTCGACTTCGCCCTCTCCATGGTCGGGGTGCCCTACGTCTGGGGCGGCGCGAGCCGCTCGGGCGTGGACTGCTCGGGCCTGGTGATGCTGGCCTACGAGGCGGCCGGCATCTACCTGCCCCACTACTCGGGCGCCCAGTACGCCGACACCGAGCGAGTGCCCCTCTACGACATCCAGCCCGGTGACATCCTCTTCTACGGCCCGGGCGGCGACCAGCACGAGGCCATGTACGTCGGCAACGGCATGATGGTCGAGGCGCCCTACACCGGAGCCGTCGTCCACGTCACGCCGGTGCGCCTCGGCTACGGCTTCGTCGGGCTGGGTCGCCCCCGCTAGTGCGGGGCTTCCCGACCTCGTTCCACCTCGGGCCGCTGGTCTTTCACACCTACGGCTTCGGCCTGGCCATCGCCGCCTACGTCGCCTACCTCTACGCGCGCCGGCGCCTCGAGCGGCGCGGGATCGACGTCACCCGCTTCGGGGTCTTCACGGGCTGGCTCCTCGTGGCCGCCCTGGTCGGGGCGCGCGCCGCCCACGTCGCCACCAACTGGTCGTACTACTCGTCCAGTCCCGTCCGGTGGCTCGAGGTCTGGCAGGGCGGCCTCGCGAGCTTCGGGGGCATCGGGGCGGCGCTCGTCGTGGGACTGTGGCTGGTGCGCCGGTGGTGGCCGGGGGTGCCCCTCACCGCTTTCACCGACGCCCTCGTGCCGGCCCTCGTCGCGGGCTGGGCCCTGGGACGCGTCCTCGGACCCCAGTTCATGGTCGCCGGCGGCGGCCACCTCACCCACTCCTGGATCGGCCTCGCCTACCAGGGCCAGCCCGGCAAGCGCGTCCCGGTCCCGCTGATCCAAGGTGCCGAGGACGGCACGCTCTGGCTGCTCCTGCTCTACCTCGAGCGCCGCGGCTGGGGTCGGGTCCGCGGAATCGTGACCGGGGTCGCGATGACCCTCTGGGGGCTCGTGCGCACCTTCGACGAGCACTTCCTGCTCGGCCAGGAGTCCCACAGCGGCTCGATCGGGGTGCAGCTCGCCGGGCTCGTCCTCGCCGCGGCCGGGATCGCCACGCTCGTCGTGCACCGGCCCCGGCATGGGGCAGACGGGCCGAGCGCGCCGACGGCGCCCTCGGCGCCCCTCGGCCCGCCTACAGGCTGAGCGCGTTCCACTCCTCGTCGCTCAGCCGGCCGAGCGGGGTCGGGCTCGGGTCGCCCATGGGGATGGCGACCCGGGCGTCCTCGATGAACGACGGGTGGTCGAGGCCGACGCGCCGCCACGGGGTGAACGGCTGGCGCGTCGGGGCGCCCTGGGAGTAAAGCGCGCGCACCAAGAGCGCGTCCGGGGCGCCGGCGACAACGAGGGCGGGCCGGTTCTTCGCGGTGGCCTCGGGCGCGTCCGGGTCGACCCCGTCGAAGGGCACCTCCACCACCACCACCGCTCCCACGAGGGCGTGGTTCGAGTCGAAGCGCGACGCCTCGAGGGGTGTGAGGCGCAACGCCCGTCGCCGAGCCTCACGCGGGGCGCGCGCGGTCGGCGAGGGCGCGGGGGCCGCCGGCGCGGAGGCGCTCGGGCGCGCCTTGGGTCGCGCCGGGCGTGGCGGCGGGGACGCACGACGCGCGTGCTGGGCGGCTCGGCGCTCCCGGCGACGCTCACGAACCGCCTCGTCCACCACCCGGGGGGTGGGCGCCGCCGCGGGCGCGGACGCCTCGGGGAGCTCGGCGAGGGCGAGGTCGGGTTCCTCTTCGAGCAGTCGGGCGCAGTGCGGCGCGGCCGCGAACCCTTCGAGGACGGCGTAGGCGAGCACGACGAGGCGCTCGTCGCGGGTCATGCCCTCGCTGGCGAGGGACGCGAGCGCGTCGCGCAACTGCTCTTCGGTCGGGTCATCGGCCGCCTCCCCCAGTCGCGCGACGACGGCTTCGAGCGGGGCCATCGTGAGCAGCTCCACGAGTCCGCGCACGGCGGCCCACGGCGCCCGTGCGGCGAAGGCCGTGACGTCACGGGTGCGCTGGAGGTCGCGTAGGGGCATCGCGACGACGGGCGTGAGCCTGCCCGAGGGGCGCAGGTCGAGGGCGTCGACGGTCTCGAGAACCCAGGAGGGCGCGAGGCTCACCAGGGCTCGCCGGGCCAGTGTCGGTCCCGTCGGCAGTCCGCCCACCGCTAGCGCAGGAGCTCGCGGGCGACGACCACGCGCTGGATCTGGTTGGTGCCCTCGTAGATCTGGGTGATCTTCGCGTCGCGCATGAACCGCTCGACCGGGAACTCCTTGGTGTAGCCGTAGCCCCCGAGGAGCTGGACGGCGTCGGTCGTGACGCTCATGGCGGTGTCGGCCGCGTAGGACTTCGCGGCGGCGCCGAGGTAGCTGAGATCGCCGTCGGGGTCCCCGTCGTCGATCGTCGCGCAGGCCCGATACACGAGCGCGCGGGCCGCCTCGGTGCGGATCGCCATGTCGGCGAGCATGAAGCGCAGCCCCTGCAGCTCGCTGATCGGCGAGCCGAAGGCGCTGCGGCCCTTCATGTACTGCGCGGCGTAGTCGATCGCCCCCTGGGCGATCCCCACGGCCTGGGCGCCGATCGTCGGGCGGGAGCGGTCGAGGGTGTGCATCGCGATCTTGAAGCCCTCGCCCTCGGCCCCGACGCGGTGGCTCGCCGGAACGCGCACGCCGTCGAAGACGACCTCGCCGGTGGGCGAGCCGCGCAAGCCGAGCTTGTCCTCGTGCTTGGGGAACTGCACCCCCCACCCCTTCTCGACGAGGAAGCAGGTGATCCCCCGGTGTCCCGCCTCGGGGTCGGTCTTGGCGAAGACCGTGTAGGTCTCCGAGACCCCGGCGTTGGTGATCCAGTACTTGGCGCCGGTGAGGACGTAGTCGTCGCCGTCGCGCACCGCGCGGGCGCGCATCGCCGCCACGTCGCTGCCGGCATCGGCCTCCGAGAGGCAGTAGGAGGCCTGGATCTCGCCGGTGGCGATGCGGGGCAGGTAGGCCCGCTTGATCTCCTCGGAGGCGAAGTTCATGACCGGCAGCATGCCGAGCTTGGAGATCAGCATCGTCACCGAGGTCGACGCGCAGCCCCGCGCGATCTCCTCGGCCATGATCGCCTGGGTGACCATGTCCGCCCCGGCCCCGCCGTAGGCCTCGGGGACCCACAGGGCCGGGAGTTCCATCTCACGGCACGCGTCGAAGCTCTCCTGGGGGAAGGCCTGGTCGCGGTCGTAGCGCGCGGCGTTCGGCGCGACGCGCTCGTCGACGAACGAGCGCATCACGTCGCGGAAGGCCCGCTGCTCGTCGCTCAGCGTGAAGCTCACTTCGCACTCCCCTCTCCCGGCGCGAGCAGGTCGGCGTCGGCAACCGAGTCGACGAGGTCGCGCTGGGCCGCGTAGCTGTGGCCGAGGCCGCGGAAGCGGCGCGCGACCTCGCCGGTGACCGGCGAGGTCACCCCGAGCAGCGCCATCGCGCGCTCGACGTCGCCGCGCGTGGGACCGCGCCCGACGAGGCTCGCGCGCTTCGCCGCGACCAGTCCGACCGCGAGGGCGATTCCCTCGCGGTCGTGGGCGTGCTCGACCTCGAGCCCCTCGACCGCCCGGGTCGCCAGGGTCAGGGCGAAGCCCTCGTTGGGCGCCGGGTTGCCGTAGCGGCCCGGGGTCCGCGGCACGTGTCGGAGCAGGCCGGGGTTCTTCTCCCGGCCGATCTCGGGCGGTTGGGTCGCGACGGTGGGCCGGACCTCGCCGGCCTCGGGGACGGGGGCGAAGGAGGGCTGGGCCACGCCCCCGAGGTTACCCCTGGCGCGGCCTAGACCCGGTCGAGCCACTCCTGGTACGCCGGCTCCTCGCCGCGCACGACGCGGTGGTAGAGGCCCTGGAGCTGACGGGTGAGGGGCCCGGGCGTGCCGTCGCCGACGACGCGGTCGTCGACCGAGCGGATCGGCACCACCTCGGCGGCCGTGCCGGTGAGGAAGGCCTCGTCGCAGAGGTAGAGGTCGTCGCGGCGCAGCGTCTCGTAGCTCACCGGGTGGCCGAGGTCGGCCGCGAGGCGCGCCACGCTCGCCTGGGTGATCCCCCGCAGCGCCCCGGCCTCGCTCGGCGGCGGCGTGAGGAGCAGGCCGTCGCGCACGATGAAGAGGTTCTCCCCCGTGCACTCGCTGATGCGCCCGTCGGGGCCGAGCATGATCGCCTCGTCGTAGCCGGCCTTGATGGCCTCGGCCTTGGCGAGCGAGGAGTTGACGTAGCCGCCGATGGTCTTCGAGGCCGTGGGCATGGCGTTGGGGTGGTGGCGCACCCACGAGGAGATCTTCATCCGCACGCCCTGGGCCACGCCCTCGTCGCCGAGGTAGGCGCCCCACGGCCAGGCGGCGATCGCGACGTTGACCGGCGCGGAGAGGGGGTTGACCCCCATCTCGCCGTAGCCGAGGTAGACGAGGGGGCGGATGTAGCACCCCTCGGTCAGCTCGTTCACTCGCACGACCTCCCTCGCGGCGTCGCAGAGCTCGTCGAGGGTGTAGGGCACCTCGATCATCAGGATCTTGCAGCTGCGCAGCAGGCGCACCATGTGATCGCGCAGCCGGAAGACCGCCGGCCCGCGCGGCGTCGGGTAGGCCCGGATGCCCTCGAAGGCGCCCGTGCCGTAGTGGAGGGTGTGGGTGAGCACGTGGGTCGTGGCGTCGCGCCAGTCGACGAGCTTGCCGTCCATCCAGATCTTCGAGGTCTCCGGTATCGCCATCACACCCTCTCTAGGAGCCGCGCCGTGACCCCGGCCGTCCCGAGGGACGAGGGGTCGCCGTCAAAGTCTGCCACCGCCGCGGCGACCCGCCGTGCGGCCGCCTCCTCGCCCAGGTGCTCGAGCATCAAGGCGGCCGAGGAGACCGCCGCCAGCGGGTTGGCCCGCCCGGTCCCGGCGATGTCGTGGGCGGCGCCGTGCACCGGCTCGAAGAGCGAGGGCCCGGTGCGCGCCGGATTCAGGTTGGCGCTCGCGGCGAAGCCGATACCACCGGACACGGCCCCCGCGAGGTCCGAGAGGATGTCGCCGAAGAGGTTGTCGGTGACGATCACCCCGTAGCGCGCCGGGTCCTCCACCAGGTAGATGCAGGCCGCGTCGACGTGCTGGTAGTCGACGGCAACCCCCGGGTGGTCCCTGGCCACCTCGTTCACCACCCGCTGCCAGAGGTCGCCGGCGAAGGTGAGGACGTTGGTCTTGTGCACCAGGGTCAGGTGGGGCGACCCGAGGCGCGACGCGCGCTCGAAGGCGAAGCGCACGCAGCGCTCGACGCCGAAGCGGGTATTGACCGAGCCCTGGGTCGCGACCTCGTGGGGCGTGCCCGCGCGCAGACGCCCGCCCTCGCCGGCGTAGGGCCCCTCGGTGTTCTCGCGGACGATGGCGAAGCGGCACCCCGCGGCGAGCGAGCCGGCGACCCCGACGAAGGGCCGGTAGTTGACGTAGAGGTCGAGATCGAAGCGCAGGCGCAGCAGGAGGCCCCGCTCGAGGACCCCCGGCGGCACGCGGGCGTCGCCGATCGCCGGGCCGACCGCGCCGAGCAGGATCGCGTCGAAGCCGCGCAGCTCGGCGAGCGTCGCGTCGTCGAGCACCATGCCGTCGCGCAGGTACCGGGCGGCCCCCAGGTCGAAGTCGGTCGTCTCGAGCGCCACCCCGACGGCCCGCACGACCTCGAGGGCGGCCGCCGTGACCTCGGGTCCGATGCCGTCGCCGCCGATGACGGCGACGCGGTGGGGTCTCGGGCGGGGGGCGTCGCTCATCGGTCCATTCTGGTCGAGCCCGCTGACCGGGGCAAACCCGGCCGTGTCGGGGGGGCCGCCGGTAGAATGGTCTATCCACCAGTCGAGGTAGCCATGTCCGACTCCGTCCACCGCATAACCCGAGAGACCCTCGAGAAGCTCAAGGCCGAGTACCACCACCTCACGACCGTCGGGCGCACCGAGATCGCCCGGGTCATCGAGGCGGCCCGCGCCCTGGGGGACCTGTCCGAGAATGGCGACTACCACGCCGCCAAGGACGAGCAGGGCAAGATGGAGTCCCGGATCCGCCAGATCGACCAGGTGATCCGCAACCACGAGATCGTCGAGCGCGACGAGAACGCCGGGGTCGTCCAGCACGCCTCGATCGTGTCGGTCGTCTACGACGGCGACGCCGACGACGACGCCCAGGAGTTCTTCATCGGCTCGATCGAGGAGCGCACCGAGGGCGTGGCGGTGGCCTCGCCCTCCTCCCCCCTCGGCGAGGCCCTGCTCGGCCACGGCGTGGGCGACACCGTGGAGTACGAGGCCCCCTCGGGCACGCTGCGCGTGCGCATAGCCGGGATCCGCTAGGTGGCCGGTCGCACCCTCTACGACAAGCTCTTCGACGAGCACGTGGTTGCGACGCCCTCGGGCGAGCCGACCCTCCTCTACATCGACCTCCACCTGGTCCACGAGGTCACGAGCCCCCAGGCCTTCGACGGGCTGCGCCTCAACGGGCGGCGCGTGCGCCGGCCCGACCGGACCCTCGCCACGGCCGACCACAACGTCCCGACCGACCCCCCTTCGGTGCCGGTCGCCGACCCGGTCTCGCGCCGCCAGCTCGAGGTGCTCGAGGAGAACTGCGCCGAGTTCGGCGTCACCCTCTACCCCCGTGGCGACGCCAACCAGGGCATCGTCCACGTGATCGGGCCCGAGCTCGGGGTCTCCCAGCCGGGGATGACGATCGTCTGCGGCGACTCGCACACCTCGACCCACGGCGCCCTCGGGGCGCTCGCCTTCGGCATCGGCACGAGCGAGGTCGAGCACGTCCTGGCGACCCAGACCCTCCCCCAGCAGCGCGCCCGCACGATGGCCGTCACCGTCGAGGGCCGCCTCGCCCCCGGGGTCGGCGCGAAGGACCTGGTGCTCGCGATCATCGGGCGCCTGGGCACCGGCGGCGGGGCGGGCCACGTCATCGAGTACCGCGGCGAGGCGATCCGCGACCTCTCGATGGAGGGTCGCATGACCGTCTGCAACATGTCGATCGAGGCCGGCGCTCGCGCCGGGCTCATCGCCGTGGACGAGACGACGATCGAGTACCTGCGCGGGCGCCCCGGCGTGCCCGAGGGTGCCGCGTTCGACGAGGCCGCCGCGCGGTGGCGGACCTACGTCTCCGACGACGACGCCGCCTTCGACGTCGAGGTCGTGATCGACGCGTCCGCCCTCTCGCCCCGGGTGACCTGGGGCACGAACCCCGCCCAGGTCGTCCCCCTCGACGGCGTGGTGCCCTCGCCCGAGGACGCCGGCTCACCCGAGGAGCGCGACGCGATCGAGCGGGCCCTCGCCTACATGGGCCTCACCCCGGGCACCCCGCTGCGCGAGGTGGGCGTGGACGTCGTGTTCATCGGCTCGTGCACCAACTCGCGCCTCGAAGACCTGCGCGCCGCGGCGGCCGTGGTCGAGGGCCGCACGGTCGCCCCGGGCGTGCGCGCCCTCGTCGTGCCGGGCTCGCACCGGGTGAAGGCGGCCGCCGAGGCCGAGGGCCTCGACCGGGTCTTCGCCGCCGCCGGCTTCGAGTGGCGCGAGCCCGGGTGCTCGATGTGCCTGGGCATGAACCCCGACCAGTTGAGGCCCGGCCAGCGCTGCGCGTCGACCTCCAACCGCAACTTCGAGGGGCGCCAGGGCCGGGGCGGGCGCACGCACCTGGTCTCGCCCGCCGTGGCGGCGGCCACGGCCGTCGCCGGACGCTTCGCCGCCCCCGCCGAGGTGGCCCCGTGAGGCCGGTGCACGTCGTCGAGGGTCGGGCCGTGCCCCTCGGGCGCAACGACGTCGACACCGACCAGATCATCCCGAGCGAATGGCTCAAGCGCGTCGAACGCACCGGATTCGGCCGCGGGCTCTTCAGCGAGTGGCGCGACGACCCCGACTTCGTGCTCAACCGGCCCGAGCACGCGGGCGCCACCATCCTGCTCGGCGCCGAGCGCTTCGGCACCGGCTCCTCGCGCGAGCACGCGGTGTGGGCCCTGCTCGACTACGGCTTCGAGGCCGTCGTGGCCTCGAGCTTCGGGGACATCTTCGCCAACAACGCCGGCAAGCAGGGCCTGGTGATCGTGCGCCTTGAGGCCGGGGCGCTCGCCGAGCTGGTGGCCCTGGTCACGGGCGACCCCGCCCGCCACGTCGTGATCGACGTCGAGCGCCTCCTCGTCGAGGTCCCCGACGCCGCGTGGCACCACGCCTTCGACCTCGACCCGATGACCCGCGAGCGGCTCTTAGAGGGCTGGGACGACATCGGGCTCAGCCTGCGCCACGAGGCCGAGATCACGGCCTACGAGGACCGCCACGCCGGCGAGACGCCCGTCGCGCGCCTCGCGGCGCGCTAGCGGCGCCGGTTGGCCGCCGAGACGACCGCCTCGAGCGACGCGTCGAGGATCGACGAACTCATCCCCACGCCCCACCACGTCGCGCCGTCCTCGCCCTCGGCCTCGACGTAGGCGACGGCCGAGGCGCCCGAGCCCGCCGTGAGGGCGTGCTCGTGGTAGTCGCGCACCGAGAAGCGCACGCCGACCTCGTCGGCCAGGCCGGCCATCAGGGCGTCGATGGGGCCGTTGCCCTCGCCCTTCACGGTCACGTGCTCGCCGTCGACGAGCAGTTGCGCCACGACGAGCGTGCGGCGGGCGTCGGTCGAGACCTCGCTCGAGAGGAGGCGAAGCGGCGCGCTCTCGGCGAGGTAGGTGGAGCTGAAGGCGTCCCAGATCTCGGTCGGGGTGGCCTCGGTGCCCGTCGCCTCGGTGAGCTCCTGGACGCGCTGGGCGAACTCGACCTGCAGGGCCCGGGGCAGGTCGAGGCCGTGCTCGGCGTTGAGCACGTAGGCGACCCCGCCCTTGCCCGACTGGGAGTTGACCCGGATGATGGCCTCGTAGGTGCGTCCCAGGTGCTTGGGGTCGACCGGGAGGTAGGGCACCTCCCAGACCTCGTAGCCGTCGCCGATGGCGGTCATGCCCTTCTTGATGGCGTCCTGGTGGGAGCCGGAGAAGGCCGTGTAGACGAGCTCGCCGACGTAGGGGTGGCGCACGTGGACCGGGAGGCGGTTGGCGTACTCGGCGACGTGGCGGGCCTTGTCGATGTCGCGCACGTCGAGCTCGGGGTCGACGCCCTGGGCGAAGAGGTTGAGCGCCAGGTTCACCACGTCGACGTTGCCGGTGCGCTCCCCGTTGCCGAAGAGGGTCCCCTCGACGCGGTCGGCGCCCGCCAGCACGCCGAGTTCGGCGGCCGCGACGGCCGTCCCGCGGTCGTTGTGGGGGTGCAGGGAGATCAACACGCTCTCGCGGTCGCTGACGTGGCGCGAGAACCACTCGATGGCGTCGGCGTAGAGGTTCGGCGTGTACATCTCGACCGTGGCGGGCAGGTTCATGATCATCGGCCGCTCGGGCGTGGGCTCGAGCACGGCCTTGACGGCCTCGCAGACCTCGAGCGCGTAGTCGAGCTCGGTGCCGGTGAAGCTCTCGGGCGAGTACTCGTAGAAGAACTCGGTCGAGGGCGAGGTCGACTCGAGCGACCGGCACAGGGCGGCCGCGTCGGTCGCGATCCGGGTGATGCCCTCGCGCTCCAGGCCGAAGACGACCCGGCGCTGGAGCGTCGAGGTCGAGTTGTAGAAGTGGACGATCGCGCGCCTGGCCCCGGCGAGGGACTCGTAGGTCCGCCGGATCAGGTCCTCGCGGCACTGGGTCAGCACCTGGATGGTGACGTCCTCGGGCACGAGGTCGTCCTCGATGATGTGGCGCACGAAGTCGAAGTCGGGCTGGGAGGCGGCCGGGAAGCCGACCTCGATCTCCTTGAAGCCCATGGCCACGAGCTGGTCGAACATGACCCACTTGCGCTCGGGGTCCATCGGGTCGATCAGGGCCTGGTTGCCGTCGCGCAGGTCGACCGAGCACCAGCGCGGGGCGCGGGTCAGGCGGCGGTCGGGCCACGTGCGATCGGGCAGGTCGACCGGGACGAAGGGGCGGTACTTCTGGTACGCCATGGGGCTCGGTCGCTGGGAGCTCTCACGCATCTCGTCTCCTTCCACCGGTGGCCGCATACGAAAAAACCCCCGCCGCGGCGGGGGCAGGGCGAGCCGAGCTCGCCCCGTTACAGCAGGAGCTCGCAGCGTCCGGTCACGGGGTGAGTCTACCCCACCCCAGGACGCTCGTCCACGGGACGGCGGCGCGCGCGTGCCCACTAGGGTTGGCCCGTGAGCCTCGTGAAGACCCTCGTGAAGCTGGTCCTGCTCGCGGCCCTCGTGGCCGCGGTGGCCGGGGCGGTCGTGATGCTGCGTCGCCCCGACGGCTCATCCGACGTCGCCACCGACGAGTGGCCCGACGTCCCCGAGAACCCCGCCGCCTAGCCCGGCCCCGCACCACAGGAGGAAGAGTATGGAGTACCGTCGCCTGGGCCGTTCCGGCCTCAAGGTCAGCGTGTTGTCGTTCGGGTCGTGGGTGACCTTCGCCAACTCCGACCAGATCAAGTCCACGGCCCAGGCCGTCGAGTGCATGGCCGTCGCGAAGGACGCCGGGGTCAACTTCTTCGACAACGCCGAGGCCTACGCCGGAGGCGAGTCCGAGCGGGTGATGGGCGCGGCGATCCGCGAGCTCGGCTGGGCCCGCCACGAGTACGTCATCTCCACCAAGCTCTTCTGGGGGCTGCACGAGATCCCCAACATGCGCAACACGCTCAATCGCAAGTACCTCCTCCAGGCGATCGACGGGTCGCTCGAGCGCCTGGGGCTCGACTTCGTCGACCTGCTCTTCTGCCACCGGCCCGACAAGCACACCCCGATCGAGGAGACGGTCTGGGCGATGAGCGACATCATCGACCGGGGTCAGGCCCTCTACTGGGGCACCTCGGAGTGGTCCGCCGACGAGATCCGCGCCGCCTACGAGGTCGCCGAGCGCCACCACCTGCACAAGCCCCTCATGGAGCAGCCCGAGTACAACATCCTCCACCGCGACCGGGTGGAGAAGGAGTACGCCCGCCTCTACGAGGACATCGGTCTCGGCACCACGATCTGGTCGCCGCTGGCGAGCGGGGCGCTCACCGGCAAGTACCTCGACGGCGTCCCGGAGGGGTCGCGGGCGGCGCTCCCGGGCTACGAGTGGATCCGCAAGCACGTCACCAACGAGACCCGTCAGGCCCAGGTCCGCGAGCTCAAGAAGATCGCCGACGAGCTCGACGTGCCCCTCGCCCAGTTCGCCCTCGCCTGGTGCGTGAAGAACCCCCACGTCTCGACGGTGATCACCGGCGCGTCGCGCGTCGAGCAGGTCCGCCAGAACATGGACGCGCTCGCGGTGGTGCCCCTCCTCACCGACGAGGTGATGGAGCGCGTCGACCTCGTGAGTTTGATGTCCTGACGATTCCGGTCGCCCGCGACCGAGTCAGCACCCGCCGTAGTTCGCGCCCTTGACCCACGCGGCGACGAGGACGTGGCGTACGTCGGACGCCACGAACCGCCCGGACGGTGCCGTCGCGAGGTACACACAGAAGCGCCCCCTCGGGTCCACCGCGCCCAGCCACGCCCCCAGGGTCGGACTGACCGCAGTGGCGACGGCGACGTCCTGGCCCGGGCCGTAGGTCACCGTGAAGGGACCGAGTGAGGTCCTCGGGGGGGCCGCAGCGAGCACGAGGCGGCGAACCGCGCCGACCGGCTCGGCTCGCGCCAGGCGCAGGTCGTACCGGACGACCGCGTGACCGTGCACGAACCACATCCCGTAGACCTCACGACCCCGTCCGAAGGGCCCGCCTTCGATGAGCGGTCCGGCGCAGGTGGTCGCGCCGCACCGGTGGAGGACCCACCCCTCGGCCCGTAGCTGGGCCGAGGTGCGCCCGAGCAGGCTGTGGCCCGTGACTGCCCCGGACGGGCCCGCCCACCCCACGGTGACGAGGAGTGCGATGAGTGCGAGGAGTGCCGGTGCCCCGGGGCCCCGGCGTCCGCGCCGCGCGGGGCGAGTGAGGGGGTGGGGGCGTCGGCCCACTAGCGCAGGGCGATGAGGTGAATGTCCTGGATGCCCGTCGTCGCGCGCAGCGACGCGATCACCTCCGCGGGCGTGGGCTCGACGGTCGAGAGGACCATGAGGGCCGAGTGGTCACGGGGATCGGGTCCCACGGCCATCGACTCGATGGAGATGCCCGCCGCGCCGAGCGCCGTGCCCACGAGGCCGATCATCCCCGGCCGGTCGTCGTTGTGCACGACGAGCATGGAGGCCTTGGGCTCGATCTCGACGGCGTGGCCGTCGACGGCGACGATACGGGTTTCGACGCGAGTCCCGATCGTCATGAGCGTCCCCGAGACGGCGTGGCCGTCGGAGCGCACCGTGATCAGGCTCACGTACTCGGGCGCCTCACGGCTCGAGCGCTCGGAGAAGGCGAGGCCCTGGTCGGCGGCGAGCTGGGGCGCGTTCACGAACGAGACCCCCTCCTGACCGGTCGCCGAGAGCAGGCCCTTCAGCGCGCACAGGGTCAAGATCTTGGTGCCGGACCCGGCGAGCTCGCCGTGGTAGACGACCTCGAGGTCGGCCGGCTGGCCATCCAGCAGCCCGCCGATGAAGCGCCCGAGCAGCTCGGCGAGGCCCATGAAGGGGCGCACCGAATTGGACACCTCGCCGGCCGACACGTTCACCGCGTAGGGCACGAAGTCGCCGGCGAGTGCGAGCTCCACCTGCTCGGCGATGGTGACCCCGGCCTTGTCCTGGGCCTCGGCCGTCGAGGCGCCCAGGTGGGGCACGACGACGACCGAGGGCAGGTCGAAGAGGGGCGATTCGGTGGTGGGCTCTTTGGCGAACACGTCGAGGGCCGCGCCCTGGACGTGACCCGAGCGGATCGCCTCGGCGAGGTCGGCCTCGTCGATGAGGCCCCCCCTCGCGACGTTCACGATGCGCACGCCCGGCTTGGTCTTGGCGAGGCTCGCCGCGTTGAAGAGCCCGACGGTCTCCTTGTTCTTGGGCAGGTGGATGGTGATGAAGTCGCTCTGGGCGAGCAGGTCGTCGAAGTCCACGAGCTCGACGCCCATGTGGCGGGCCCGCTCCTCGGTGATGAAGGGGTCGTAGGCGACCAGGCGCATCCCGAAGGCGAGGGCGCGCTGGGCGACGAGCGCCCCGATCTTGCCGAGCCCCACGATGCCGAGCGTCTTACCGTGCAACTCGACGCCCTCCCACTTCGAGCGCTCCCACTTACCTCCCGTGAGGGCGGCGTGGGCCTGGGGGATGTTGCGGGCCTGGGCGAGTAGGAGGGCCATCGTCTGCTCGGCGGCCGAGAGGATGTTGGAGACCGGCGCGTTCACCACCATCACCCCGAGTTCGGTGGCCCGGGTGACGTCGACGTTGTCGAGCCCGATGCCCGCCCGGCCCACCACGACCAGGTCCGTCGCCGCCTCGAGGGTGGCGGCGTCGACCGTGGTGGCCGAGCGGATGATGAGCGCGTGCGCCCCGGCGACGGCCTCGAGCAGCTCGGCCGGCGAGAGTCCGAGGCGGACGTCCACCTCGTGACCGGCCTCGCGCAGCTTCGCGAGGCCGGACTCGGCGATGGGTTCGGTCACTAGAACTCGGGCCACGCTCAACCTTTCCGTCGGAGCACCCAGACTAGGGCGCGCCGCGGTTCAGCCTGCCGCGACCAGTTCGCTCAAGCGGCGCAGTCCCTCTTCGAGGTCGGCGTCGCCGAGCGCGTAGCTCAAGCGGAAGTACCCCGGCGCCCCGAACGCCTCGCCGGGCACCACCGCGACCTTGATCGTCTCGAGCAGGACGTCGGCGAGCTCGGCCGAGGTCGTCGCGACGTGGCCCTTGAGGCTCCGGCCCAGCAGCCCGGTGACGTTGGGGAAGCAGTAGAAGGCCCCCTCGGGCTCGGGGCAGGTGACCCCGTCGATCGCGTTGAGCATCGCGACCATCGTCCGGCGCCGCCGGTCGAAGGCCGTGCGCATCTCGGCGACGGCCGAGAGGTCGCCCGAAAGGGCCGCCAGGGCCGCGCGCTGGGAGACGTTGGAGATGTTCGAGGTCGTCTGGCTCTGGTAGGTGACGGCCGCGGCCGCCACGTCCGGCGGGGCGATCATCCAGCCCACCCGCCAGCCGGTCATCGCGTAGGTCTTCGCGACGCCGTTCACCACGACGCACCGGTCGGCGACCTCGGGGGCGACGACGGGCATCGAGACGTGCCGGGCGCTGCCGTAGACGAGGTGCTCGTAGATCTCGTCGCACATCACCCACACGTCGTGCTCGGCCGCCCAACGGCCGATCGCCGCGACGTCCTCGGGGGCCACGACGGCCCCGGTCGGGTTGGAGGGCGAGACGAAGACGAGGAGCTTGGTGCGCGGGGTGCGGTGGCGCTCGAGGTCCTCGACGCTCACCCGGTAGCCGCGGCGCTCGTCGGTCATGACCGGCACCGGCACGGCGCCCGTCAGGTAGACGGCCTCGGGGTACGTCGTCCAGTACGGGGCGGGGATGAGGACCTCGTCCCCGGGGTTCAGCAGGCTCATGAAGGTCGTCGCCACGGCGTGCTTGCCCCCGTTGGTGACGAGCACCTGGGAGGGGGCGACCTCGTAGCCGCTGTCGCGCCGGGTCTTTTCGACGATGGCCTCGCGCAGCGCGGGCAGCCCGGCCGTGGGGGTGTACTTGTGCATCGCCGGGTCCGCGCAGGCGGCCGACGCCGCCTCGACGATGGCCGCGGGCGTCGGGAAGTCGGGCTCGCCCGCGCCGTAGCCGATGACCGGCTCGCCGGCCGCCTGGAGGGCCTTGGCCTTGGCGTCGACGGCGAGCGTCGCGCTCGGCGCGAGCCCCGCGAGGAGGTCACTCACTCTGGCCACTGCGTCGCTCCCACGTCGTGCCGATAAGAATGAGTCTATGAGTTCCCCCGACGCCCTCGTTATCCCCTCCGACCTCCTGCCGCGCGACGGCCGCTTCGGCTCGGGCCCCTCCAAGGTCCGCGCCGCCCAGGTCGAGGCGCTCGCCCACGACGCGCCGACCTTCCTCGGCACCTCGCACCGTCAGAGCACCGTGCGCGCGAAGGTCGGCGAGGTGCGCGAGGGCCTGGCCGCGCTCTTCGCCCTGCCCGAGGGCTACGAGGTGCTGCTCGGCAACGGCGGCACGACGTGCTTCTGGGACGCCGCGACGTTCCATCTCATCGAGGCCAAGAGCCAGCACCTCT
The DNA here is from genome assembly GCA_021818265.1 of Actinomycetes bacterium. GTDB lineage: Bacteria > Actinomycetota > Acidimicrobiia > Acidimicrobiales > RAAP-2 > RAAP-2. The sequence goes on along the minus strand of JAKAEP010000001.1, from coordinate 77,651 downwards.
CCTTCGGCGAGTTCTCCTCGAAGTTCGCCGCGGCCGTCGAGGCGGCGCCGCACCTCGAGGCCCCCTCGGTCATCAAGAGCGAACCCGGGACCCACCCGCGCCCGGTCGCCGAGGACGGCGTCGACCTGTACGCGCTGACCCACAACGAGACCTCGACCGGGGTGATGATGGAGGTCCGCCGGCCCGTCGGGGCCGAGGGCCTCGTCGCCGTCGACGCGACCTCGGCCGCGGGCGGGGTGATGGTCGACCCCGCCGAGTTCGACTGCTACTACTTCGCCCCCCAGAAGTCCTTCGCCGCGGACGGCGGCCTCTGGCTCGCCCTGTGCTCGCCGGCGGCCGTCGCCCGGATCGAGTCGCTCGCGGCCTCGGGTCGCTGGACGCCCGCCTTCTTCGACCTGAAGGTGGCCCTCGACAACTCCCGGCTCAACCAGACCTACAACACCCCGGCCCTCGCCACGATCCACCTGCTCGCGAGCCAGGTGACCTGGATGAACGAGAACGGCGGCCTCGCCTTCGCGGCCGGCCGCTCGGCCCGCTCGGCCGAGATCCTCTACTCGTGGGCCGAGGCGTCAGGCTTCGCCCGGCCCTTCGTCGCCGACCCGGCCCAGCGCTCGAGCGTCGTCGCGACGATCGACTTCGCCGACGAAGTCGACGCCGCGACGGTCGCCAAGGTCCTGCGCAGAAACGGCGTCCTCGACACCGAGCCCTACCGCAAGCTGGGACGCAATCAGCTGCGCGTCGCGATGTTCCCGGCGATTGACCCCGACGACGTCGCGGCCCTGTGCGCCAGCATCAACTGGGTGGTCGGGAACCTCTAGGGCAGCGCCCGCGCCACGCGGGTGAGCGCCCCGGCGCCCTCGACGACGTTGTAGGTGGCACCGGCCTGGCTCGCCGCGCCCGCGTGGCGGCCGTCGGGGGTGAGACAGAGCACGCGCAGCTCGGCGCGGAAGTCGTCGGGCACGCCCGCCGCCTCGGCGAGCAGCGCCCGGCAGGCCGCCACCGGGTCCTCGCCCCGGGCGAGACGCTCCACCACGAGCCGGGCGCCCCCGGTACGCAGCGCCAGCTCGCCACGCCCGGTGCAGGCGGCCGCGCCGTGGCGCTGATCGCAGTAGAAGCCCGCGCCGGGCACCGGCGAGTCGCCCACCCGCCCCGGGTACTTCCACGGGTAGCCGCTCGTCGAGACCCCCGAGACCAGCTCGCCGCTCTCGTCGAGGGCGAGCACGTTGATCGTCCCCCAGGGCCCGTCGTGGGGCGAGAGCCGGGCCACCAGGTCCATCGCGCGGGCCCGGTAGAGGGCGTCGCCCTCGAGCGCGGGGCGGTGCTCACCCTCGACCGCCTCGTCGGCGGGCGCGAGGGCCTCGCAGAAGAGGCGCCACGCCTCCTCGGTGAGCAGTTCGGCGGTCTCGAAGCCCTGCTCGGCCGCGAAGAGGGCGGCCCCCTCCCCCACGAGCAGGCAGTGCTGGGGCAGCGCCTCGAGGACCCGCCGGGCCACCGAGATCGGGTGGGGGTAGCCCCGCAGGGCCGCCACCGCCCCGACGGCCCGGGACGATCCCACCATGAGCGACGCGTCGAGCTCGACCTCGCCGCGGGCGTTGGGCAGCCCGCCCGTGCCCACGTAGTGGTCCTCGATGTTGTCCTCGCAGCGCCTGAGGGCCTCTTCGACCGCGTCGAGGGCCGAGGCGCCCGCCGCGAGCATCGCGGCGGCGGCCGGCAGGCCCGCCTCGCTGCGCTCGGAGCCGACGATGACCGGCCTGGTCACCTCAGTCGGTGTCGCCGCCCGAGACGTCGGCCACCCGCTGGCGGCCCGACGAGACGAAGGGCATCATCTCGCGCAGCTCCTTGCCGATCGTCTCGATCGGGTGGCGCTTGCCGGCCTCGCGCAGCTCGCGATACCGGGGCCGGCCCACGGCGTTCTCCTCGATCCACTCCGCAGCGAAGGTGCCGTCTTGGATCTCGGTCAGGATCTTTCTCATCTCGGCCTTGACCTGGTCGGTGATGACCCGCGGGCCCCGCGTGAGGTCCCCGTACTCGGCGGTGTCCGACACCGAGAAGCGCATGCCGGTGATCCCCTCTTCGTACATCAGGTCGACGATGAGCTTGAGCTCGTGGAGGCACTCGAAGTAGGCGCTCTCGGGCTGGTAGCCCGCCTCGACGAGGGTCTCGTAGCCCGCGCGCACGAGGGCCGTGACCCCGCCGCAGAGCACCACCTGCTCGCCGAACAGGTCGGTCTCGGTCTCCTCGGCGAAGGTCGTCTCGAGCACGCCCGCCCGGGTCGCCCCGATCCCCCAGGCGTAGGCGAGGGCCAGCGCGTGGGCCTGGCCGGTGGCGTCCTGGTGGACCGCGATGAGGGCCGGCACCCCGGCGCCCTCGACGTAGGTCCGGCGCACCAGGTGGCCGGGGCCCTTGGGGGCGATCATCGCCACGTCGACGCCGGCGGGCGGGTCGATCTGGTTGAAGCGGATGTTGAAGCCGTGGGCGAAGAGCAGCAGTTTGCCGTCGGTGAGGTTCGGGGCGATCTCCTCGGCGTAGACCCGCGCCTGCTCGGTGTCGGGCACGAGCACCATGATCACGTCAGCCTCGGCCGAGGCCTCGGCGATCGTGCGCACGCGCAGCCCGGCCTCCTCGGCCTTGTGAACCGACGAGGAGTCGGCGCGCAGCCCGACGCGCACGTCGAACCCGCTGTCGTGGAGGTTGAGCGCGTGGGCGTGGCCCTGGGAGCCGTAGCCCAGCACGGCGATCTTCTTCGACTTCAAGAGGTCGGGCTGGGCGTCCTTCTCGTAGTACAGCGTGGTCATCGGCTCCTCATCGGCTCGTGGGTGGGAACCCCCAGTCTAGGGACGGCCACGCGGCCCGTCCGGTGGAGCTCCACTCCGGGGTGGGCCTCGAGGGCCCGCTCCAGGGCGTCGCAGCCCGCGGGGGTCGCCGCGAGCACGACGGTCACGTGGTGGGCGTCGACGTCGACGATCGACGCGTTGGCCGCCCCGATCACGTCGAGCAGCGAGGTCCGGTTGTCGACGTCGGTCGGGATCGTCGCGAGCAGCAGCTCGCGCTCGACGGCGTCGTCGGGCGCGATGTCGCTGATCTCGACGACGTTCACGAGCTTGTGGAGCTGGCCGAAGACCTGCTCGAGCGGGGCCGTCTCGGCGTCCACCACGATGGTGATGCGGCTGAAGCGCTCGTGGGACTCGGCCGGGGCGACCGCCAACGAGTAGATGTTGAAACCCCGGCGGGCGAAGAGCCCGGCCACGCGGGCCAGCACGCCGGCCTTGTTCTCGACGAGCACCGAGAGGATGTGGTGGCGCACCGGCGAGTGCTCGACGTCGCCGAGGAACGGCTCGGGGCTCACGCGCGCCCCCTCTGGGAGGGGTGGACCATGATGTCGTCGTTGCTCGCGCCGGCCGCGACCATCGGGAAGACCTTCTCGGAGGTGTCGGTGCGGAAGTCCACCACGACCGGCACGTCGTTGATGGCGTTGGCCTCCTCGATGGCGGCGTGCATCTCGTCGGGCGTGCGCGCGCGCAGGCCCACGCAGCCCATCGCCTCGGCCCACTTCACGTAGTCGGGCAGGTCGGCGTTGAGGTAGACCTCGCTGTAGCGCTCCTCGTAGAACATCTCCTGCCACTGGCGGACCATGCCCAGGTAGGCGTTGTTGAGGATGGCCACCTTGATCGGGATGCCCTCGGCGCGCGCCGTCGTGAGCTCCTGGGCCGTCATCTGGAAGCAGCCGTCGCCGTCGATGCACCAGACGGTGCGCTCGGGACGGCCGACCTTCGCCCCGATCGCGGCCGGCACGCCGAAGCCCATGGTGCCCGCGCCCCCGGAGTTGATCCAGGTGCCGGGCTCCTCGAATCGCCAGAACTGGCTGGTCCACATCTGGTGCTGGCCCACCCCGGCCGCGACCACGGTGCCCTCGGGCGAGGCCGCGTGGATCGACTCGATCACCTGCTGGGGGCGCAGCGGCCCGGCCTCGGCCGGCGGGTCGTAGGTGAGCGGGTAGCTCTCCTGCCAGGTGCGGATCTCCTTCCACCAGACGTCGAGGTTCGCCGGCGTGGCGCCCATGTCCTCGAGCGCGCCGAGGGCGCCGGCCGCGTCCGCGCGCAGCGCCACCTCGACCCGGCGGATCTTGTTGATCTCGGCGGCGTCGATGTCGACGTGGATGACCTTCGCGCCCGGGGCGAAGGCCGAGACCCGCCCGGTCACCCGGTCGTCGAAGCGGGTGCCCACCGCGAGCAGGAGGTCGGCGCGCTGCAGCGCCGTGACCGCGGCGTAGGTGCCGTGCATGCCGGGCATGCCCAGGGCCAGCTCGTGGCTGTCGGGGAAGGCGCCGCGGGCCATGAGGGTCGTGACGACCGGGATGCGGGTGCGCTCGGCGAAGGCGCGCAGCTGCTCGTGGGCCCGGGCCTTCAGCACGCCCCCGCCCACGTAGAGCACCGGCCGCTCCGAGGTCGCGAGCAGGGCAGCGGCCCGGGCGAGCTCGGCCTCGTCGAGCCCGGCGAGAGGCCGGTAGCCGGGGAGGTCGAGCTCCTCGACGCCCTCGGGGTACCACCACTCCATCGTCGACTGGGCGACGTCCTTGGGCAGGTCGACGAGCACTGGCCCGGGTCGGCCGGTCGTGGCGATGTGGAAGGCGGCGGCGATCGCCCGGGGGATCTCGCTCGCCGAGCTCACGAGGAAGTTGTGCTTGGTGATCCCCATCGTGATCCCGGTGATGTCGCACTCCTGGAAGGCGTCGGTGCCGATGGCCGCGCGCGCGACCTGGCCGGTCACCACGACAAGGGGCGTCGAGTCCATGTGGGCGTTGGCGATGGGGGTGACGATGTTGGTCGCGCCGGGTCCGCTCGTGACCATCGCGACCCCGGGCCGACCGGTCGCGAGCGCGTAGCCCTCGGCCATGTGGCCGGCACCCTGCTCGTGGCGCACGAGGATGTGGCGGATCGGCGAGTCGAGGATGGGGTCGTAGACCGGCAGGATCGCCCCGCCGGGCAGGCCGAAGACGACCTCGACGCCCTCGCGCTCGAGGCTCGTGATGAGGGCCTGGGCTCCGGTGATCTCCACGGGGCTCCTTCGGTGGTCGGGATAAGAAAAAAGGCCTCCCGCTGCGGGAGGCCTCTGGTACGACGGGGGGACGTGACTAGAGGCGCCGGTCTCCTACTACCACGGGCAGTCGGCGGCTCGTCACGAGGGCGAGTCTAGGGGCTCGCCCGCGCCCGCACAACCCCTACCGGCTGGTCACCGCCCCCTTCTCGGCCCCCTGGGCCAGACGCGCGAACTTCTCGAGCACGCCCGTGGTGTAGCGCGGGGCCGGCGCCACGACGCGCGCGGCGCGCGCGGCGAGCTCGGCCGGGTCGACCTCGAGGTCGATGCTCAGGCGCTCGACGTCGATGACGATCCGATCCCCGTCCTCGACGAGGGCGATCGGGCCCCCGTCGAGGGCCTCGGGCGCGACGTGGCCCACGCAGAAGCCGTGGGTCCCCCCGCTGAAGCGCCCGTCGGTGACCAGGGCGCAGTCGCCGCCCCGGCCCGCACCCTTCAGGGCCCCGGTGATCGCGAGCATCTCGCGCATCCCCGGCCCGCCCTTGGGGCCCTCGTAGCGGATCACGAGGACCGTGCCCGGCTCGATCGAGCCGGCGAGGATCGCCTCCATGGCCGCGACCTCGCCGTCGAAGACCCGGGCCCGCCCCTCGAAGCGCAGCTGGTCGATGCCGGCCACCTTCACGACCGCGCCCTTGGGCGCGAGCGAGCCCGAGAGCACGACGATGCCGCCCTGGACGTGGATCGGGTGGTCGAGGTCGTGGACGACCTCCCCGTCGGGACGACGGGCCTGGTAGTCGGCGAGGGCCTCGGCCATGGTCACGCCCGCCACGGTCATCGCCTCGCCGTGGAGCAGGCCGCGCTCGGCCAGGTGCGCGAGCACGACCGGCACCCCGCCCACGGCGTCGAGGTCGCTCATGTGGTAGCGGCCGTGGGGCTTGGTGTCGGCGATGTGGGGCACGCGGGCCGCGACCGTGTTGAAGTCCTCCAGGGAGAGCTCGACGCGCGCCTCGTGGGCGATGGCGAGCAGGTGCAGCACGGCGTTGGTCGAGCCGCCGAGGGCCATCACCACGGCGATGGCGTTCTCGAAGGCCTCGCGAGTGAGGATCCGCCGGGCGGTGATCCCCGCGTCGAGCAGAGAGAGGACGGCCCGGCCCGAGGCGGCGGCGTAGGCGTCGCGGCGCGGGTCGACCGAGGGCACCGACGCGCTGCCGAGCAGCGACATCCCGAGCGCCTCGCCGACGCTCGCCATGGTGTTGGCCGTGAACATGCCCGCGCAGCTGCCCTCGCCGGGGCAGGCCGCGCACTCGATGGCCTTGAGCTCCTCGTCGCTCATCTGGCCGACGGCGTGGGCGCCCACGGCCTCGAAGACCGAGGTGATGTCGAGGGCCCGGTCGTCGAGGTGCCCGGGCAGGATGGTGCCGCCGTAGAGGAAGACGGCCGGCACGTCGAGGCGCGCCGCGGCCATCAGCATGCCGGGCAGGCTCTTGTCGCAGCCGGCGAGGGTGACCATCGCGTCGAAGCGCTCGGCGTGCATGACCGTCTCGACCGAGTCGGCGATCACCTCGCGCGACACCAGCGAGGCGTGCATGCCCTCGTGGCCCATGGAGATCCCGTCGGAGACCGCGATGGTGACGAACTCGAAGGGCACGGCCCCGCCCGCGCGCACGGCGTCCTTCACCCGGTCGGCCAACCGGTCGAGCGGCAGGTTGCACGGGGTGACCTCGTTCCAGCTCGAGGCGACGCCGATCTGGGCCTTGGCCATGTCCTCGTCGCCGAGACCCATCGCGCGCAGCATCGCGCGCGCCGGCGCTCGCTCCGCGCCCAGGGTCACCGACGTGCTGCGGGGGGTGGGGTGGTGGTCCATCGCTCGATACTAGAGAGGCCCGCCCACCGCGCCGTCGGGCCGGGCCGGGCCGGACCCGTCCCCGAGGCCGAGCGCCGCCTCGAGGGCGGCGGCGGCCGAGGGAGCGGCCGCGATCGTTCGGGCGAGGCCGCGGGCCGCCGCCCGGAAGCCGGGCTCGCCCAGGACCCGGGTCACGGCGTCGCGGATCGCCGGGAGGTCGCCCGCGCCGATCGGGCCGCGGGGGCGCTCGAGGGCGACCCCCGCGCCGTGCGAGGCGACGAGGCGGCCGTTCGCGGCGTTGTCGGCGAGGATCGGCGCGACCACGAGCGGGACGCCGTGGGCGAGGGCGCCCGCGACGGTCCCGGCGCCCCCGTGGCAGACGACCACGTCGGCCTCGGCCAAGACGCGGTCCTGCTCGACGAAGGGCTCGACGTGGACCGAGCCCGTCGCGCGCACCGCGAGATCGGCGTCGCCGGTCGTGGCGAGGACCCGGCACCCGACCTCCTCGAGGCCCGCCACGAGGGCCCCCCACATCGCGGCGGCCCCCTCGAGGCGCGGGGCGACCGAGCCCACGGTCACGTAGCAGAGAGGCCGCTCGTCGCCGGGCCACCAGTCCGGCAGGGGCTCGGGCTCGGGCGGCGCGAGGCGGCGGTAGCGGTGCGTACGGGCGAAGGGCGACGGGTCGATCGACTCGGGCAGACCCGAGAGGTAGGGCGTCGCCCGACAGGCGTCGGCGAGGCCCGGCGCGAGCTCCTCGAGCGCCGGGGCGGCGAGGCGCACCGACGCCCACTCGACCCTCGCGAGGCCGATGGCCACCTGCGCGACGGGCAGCCCCCGGCGCCGGGCGAGGGCCGCCGAGGCGAACTCGCACGTCTCGCGCACGACGAGCTCGGGCCGCCAGCGCGCCACCGACTCCTCGAGCGCGGGCTCGAGCGCCCGGGCGCCCGCGCGGGCGAAGAGGTCACGGTTGCCCGCGAGCGCGGCATCGCGCGGGTCGGGGCCCGCGACGCGCGCGCGCAGCGCCTCGAGCAGCTCAGCGGGCGGCTCGTCGCCCTCGAGGGCCTCGTACCCGCGCGCCCGGGCCGCCTCGGCCAGCCGGCCCGGGGCGAGGACGCCCACCTCGTGGCCGGCGTCGCGCAGGGCGTCGGCGACCTCGAGGAGGGGACGCAGGTGGCCGAGCCCGCCGAGGGAGCAGGCGGCGAGGACCCGCACGGGCCTCAGCCGCGGCGGGCGCGCAGGAGGTCGAGGACGACCTTGCCGTCGGCCTGGCCGCGCGTGGCGCGCATGACCTGGCCGGTGAAGAACTGGGCGAGCTTGTCGTCGCCCTCGTCGTAGCGGCGCCACTCGTCGGGGTGCTCGGCGATGAGCCGTTCGAGCAGCCCCTCGAGCTCGTCGGCGGCCATGCGCTCGAAGCCGAGCTCGCGCGCGACCGTGGCCGGGTCCCCGCCGGAGAGGGCGATGGTCGAGAGCACGGTCTTCGCCTGGGTCGCCGAGAGGTCGCCCGTCTGCTCGAGGCGCAGCGTGGCGGCGAAGGACTCCCCCGTGAGCCCGGGGCGCTCCTCGGGGTCGCCGGCGAGCTCGTTGGCGGCCCGGGCGATCGCCCGGTCCGCCTCGACCCCCGCGGCCACGGCGGCCTCGACGAACCCGTCGACCCCGAGGTCGACGACGGTGCCCACGGCGTCGAGCTGGGCCTCGGTGGGCTCGGCGAGCAGGGCCGCGAGGCGGGCCCGCCGCTCGGCCGGCATGGGGCCGAGCCCGGCGCGCACCGCCTCGACCCAGGACGCCTCAGGGGCGAGGTCGACGAGGTCGGGCTCTTGGAAGTACCGGTAGTCGTCGGCCTCCTCCTTCGAGCGCATCGTCGAGGTGACCCCGCGGTCCTCGTCCCAGTGGCGGGTCTCCTGGCGCACCACCCCGCCCGAGGCGACGAGAGCGTACTGGCGCTCGGCCTCGTAGTCGATGGCGCGCTGCAGGCTGCGCAGCGAGTTGAGGTTCTTCATCTCGCAGCGCGTCCCGAAGGGCTCGCCGACCCGGTGGACCGAGACGTTGGCGTCGATGCGCATCGAGCCCTCCTCCATGCGCCCGTCCGAGGCGCCGGTGGCGATGAGGATCCCGCGCAGCTCGGCGGCGTAGGCGCGGGCCTGGGCCGCCGAGCGGATGTCGGGGGCCGAGACGATCTCCACGAGCGGCACCCCGGAGCGGTTGTAGTCGACGAGGGAGCGCTCGGCGCCGTGGATGCGCCCGCTGCCCCCGAGGTGGGTCGACTTGCCGGTGTCCTCCTCGAGGTGGGCGCGCTCGATGCCCACCCGCGAGCCGTCGGGCAGGTCGAGGTAGCCCCCCGCGTTGATCGGCCGGTCGTACTGGCTGATCTGGAAGTCCTTGGGCATGTCGGGGTAGAAGTAGTTCTTGCGGTGGAACGTCGAGGGCGAGACCGTCGCGTGCAGCGCGAGGCCGATCGCCATGGCGAGCTCGACGGCCCGGCGGTTGAGGACCGGCAGCGAGCCGGGCAGCCCCAGGCAGACCGGGCAGGTCTGGGTGTTGGGCTCGGCGCCGAAGGCGTTGGCGCAGCCGCAAAAGAGCTTCGTGCGGGTGAGCAGCTCGGTGTGGACCTCGAGGCCCACCACCATCTCCCAGCCCTCGGGCAGGCTCATCGCCCCGCCTCCGCCTCGAGGACCCGGGCCGCGGCGAGCAGGCGGGCCTCGCTGCGGGCCGGCCCGAGCAGCTGGACCCCGATCGGCAGGCCGGCCTCGCCCGTGCCGAAGGGCACGCTCACCGCGGCCTCGCCGGCGAGGTTGGTCGGGATCGTGAAGACGTCCGACAGGTACATCGCGAGCGGGTCCTTCGTCTTCGCCCCGAGCGCGAAGGCGACCGAGGGCGCCGTCGCCCCGAGCAGGGTGTCGACGCGCGCGTAGGCGCGCGCGAACGCCTCGATCATGCGGGTGCGCACCTTGAGGGCCTGGCCGTAGTAGGCGTCGTAGTAGCCGGCCGAGAGGGCGTAGGTGCCGAGCATGACGCGCCGCTTGACCTCGTCGCCGAAGCCGACGGTGCGCGTGGCCACGTTCATCGCCTCGACGTCGGCGCCGTCGACGCGCAGCCCGTAGCGCACCCCGTCGTAGCGCGCGAGGTTGCTCGAGGCCTCGGCCGGGGCGATGAGGTAGTAGGCCGACAGGCCGAGCTTCAGCTCGGGGATCGAGACCTCCTCGACGGTGGCGCCGGCGCCCGCGAGGACCTCGGCCGCCCGGTGCACCGACGCGACGACCTCGGGCTCGGCGCCCTCGACGAGCTCGCGGCAGAGCCCGACGCGCCGCCCAGCCACCCCGTCGTCGAGGTGGGCCGAGAGCTCCGGCGCGGGCTCGGGCAGGGAGGTCGTGTCGAGGGGGTCGTGGCCGGCGATCACCTGGAGGACGAGGGCGGCCTCGGCGACGGTGGCGGCGAACGGGCCGATCTGGTCGAGCGAGCTCGCGAAGGCGATCAACCCGTAGCGCGAGACGAGCCCGTAGGTCGGCTTCACCCCGACCAGCCCGCAGAGCGCGGCCGGCTGGCGGATCGAGCCGCCCGTGTCCGAGCCGAGCGCGACCGGCACCATCCCGGCCGCCACGGCGGCCGCCGAGCCGCCCGAGGAGCCGCCCGGCACCCGGGTGGGGTCGAGGGGGTTGCGCGTCGGCCCGTAGGCGGAGGTCTCGGTCGAGGAGCCCATCGCGAACTCGTCCATGTTGACCTTGCCGAGGGCGACGGCCCCGGCGGCGGCGAGGCGCTCGACGACCGTGGCGTCGTAGGGCGGGCGCCACCCCGCGAGGATCCGTGAGCCGGCCGTCGTCGGCTGGCCGCGCACGCACAGGTTGTCCTTGAGCGCGACCGGCACCCCCGCCAGGGGCATCGCCTCGCCGGTGGCGACGCGCTCGTCGACGCGCGCGGCCGCGGCGAGGGCCCCCTCGGCGTCGAGGTGGACGAAGACGTTGAGCTCCTCGTTGCGCGCGGCGACCCGCTCGAGGCTCTCGGCCACGACCGCGACGGCGCTCGTCGCGCCGGCGCGCACCGACGCGGCGACCTCGAGGGCGTTCACGGCGCCTCGCCGATGATCCGGGGCACGGCGAAGCGGTCCTCAGCGACGTCGGGCGCCTGGGCGAGCACCTCGGCCCGGTCCAGGCTCGCGCGCACCTCGTCGTCGCGCACGACGTTCACGAGCCCGTGGGGGTGGGCCGTCGGCGCCACACCCGCCAGGTCAAGCGCCTCGAGGTCGGCCGCGTGCTCGAGCACCTGGGCCAGCTGGTCGGTGAAGCGCTCGAGCTCGACCTCGTCGAGCTCGATGCGCGCGAGTCGGGCGACCTTGGCGACCTCGTCGCGCGAGAGCCGCGCCATCAGGCGAGGACCCGGGCGAGGAAGCCGACGACCGCCGCCTCGACCAGGTCGCGGTCGTTGTCGAGGGTCGCCACGTGGAAGGAGTCCTCGAGCCATACCCGCTCCAGGGGGCCGGTGACCCGCGCGGCGAGGAGGTCGCCGTTCTCGGGCGGGACGACGTGGTCCTCGCGGCTCGAGAGCAGGAGCACCGGGCAGGCGACGCGCGCGAGGTCGGCCTCGACCTCACCGAGCGCGCCGAAGAGGCTGTGGGCGCTCGCGAGCGGGGTGGCGTCGTAGGAGAGCTCGCGCATACCCTCGCGCTTGATGTCCGAGCCGATCGCCTCGACGGTCGTGAGGCCGGCCTCCAGGAGCTGGCCGATCCCCTCGAGCATCTCGGGCTGGGTCTTCACGAGCGGGTTGATCAGGGCGGCCCCGGCGACCGGGCGGGTCTCGGCCAGGCGCACCGCGAGGGTGCCCCCCATCGACAGGCCCACCACCGCGACGCGCCCGCCCCGGACGAGGAGGCGCTCGTAGGCGGCGTCGGCCTCGCCGAGCCAGTCCTCGAAGCGGGTCGCGACCATGTCCTCGACGCTCGTGCCGTGGCCGGGCAGTCGGGGCAGCTCGACGCTGTAGCCGGCGGCGGCGGCCGCCTCGGCGAGGGGCCGCATGGAGGTCGGGTTCCCGGTGAAGCCGTGCAGCACGAGCACGCCGTCCGCCGAGCCCGCGTGGGAGAAGGGCTCGCAACCAGGGAGGACCTCGGTCGACATCGCCTTCACACTACCGGCTAGGCCTCGCTCCACCCGAGGGGGCGGCGCTCGACGCTGCGCACCGCGAGCGCCGCGGCGAGCCCCACGAGGGCGACGCCGCCCCCCACGAGGAAGGGCGTGCGGAACGTGGCCAGCCACGCCGCGGCCCCCGCGTGGGTCCCGAGGTGGTGGGAGCGCGCGAGGCCCTGCTGGAGGGTCGCGAGCACCTCGATCCCGGCGACCTCGCCGACCTGCATGGCGAGCAGCTGGGCCGCCGACATCACCCCGAACTCGTGGACCTCGACCTCGCTCGCCATGACCGAGCTGGAGGCCGGCATCGCCACGCCCATGGCGAGCCCCGACAGCGCGAGGGCGAGCCCGATGACCCAGGGGCTCGACGTCGCCCCGAGCGTCGCGAACAGCGCCATCGAGGCGACGAGCGACGCCGCCCCGGCGACGGCGCTCGTGCGCTCGCCGATCCGGTAGGCCACGTAGCCGGCGACGGGCGAGCTGAGCGCGAAGACGAGGGGCCGGGCGATGGCGAGCCCGCCGGCCCCGGCCACGCTGTAGCGGTACGCCTCTTCCATCATGAGCGGGAAGAGGAAGAAGCCGCCGAAGTAGGCGAAGTTCGACGCGGCGCGCAGCACCAGGGGTCCGAGGAAGTTGCGCCGGGTGAAGTAGTGGGCCGGGATGAGCGGGTGGGCCGCCGTGCGCAGGCGCACCACGTACAGCGCGACCCCGGCCGCGCCCACGACGAAGGCGCCGACGGTGAAGGGGTCGTGCCAGCCGACGCTGGGGCCGATCGAGAGGCCCAGCATCACCAGGGTCACCGCGAGCGAGAGGGCGAGCGAGCCGACCCAGTCGAGGGCGCGCAGCTCGGCGCGGGCCGCCACCCGCCGCGCCGCCTCGGCGGCGGCGCCGAGCGCCGAGGACGGCAGCAGCAGCGAGACCACCACGAGCGCGACGGCGATGAGGGCGAGCTGGAACCAGAAGAGCGTGCGCCAGCCGAAGGCCTGGATGATCGGCGAGCCGAGCGACACCCCGATCACCGGCCCCCCCGCCCCGACCAGGCTCCACCAGCCGAGCGCCTTCACCCGCTCCTCGCGGGAGAAGGCGGCGTTCACGAGCGCCCCCGAGGCGGTGCCGGTGGCGGCACCCTGGACCCCGTCGAGGGTGCGCGCGGTGATGAGGGTCGCCACGTCGTGGCTGAGCGCGGTGAGGGCGGCCGCCACCAGCGCCCCGGCGAGGCCCACGAGGTAGAGGCGGCGGTGGCCGAAGACGTCGCCCACCTTGCCGAGGAGGGGGGCCGCCAGGCCGTAGGCGAGCAGGGGCCCGACCATCGTCCAGGTGAGCGTCCCGACCGAGGTGCGCAACTGGTGCGCCACCGTCGGCAGGGCGACGATGAAGACGGTGAAGGTGAAGTTGAGGGCGAAGAGCCCCGCGAGCAGGGCCCACAGGACCCACCAGGCGTGGCGGGTGGAGGCCCCCGCGCGCGCCTGGACCCGCTGGTGGAGCAGGGCCCACCAGTTGAGGTCGCTGCCGGCCTCGGTGCCCAGGGCGCCGAAGGCCGCCGCGCCGGGGTCCTCGGTCGGGTCGAGGAGGGCGTCGGGGTCGTCGCGGCGCGTCCGGCGCGCCCGGGTCAGCCGAGCTCGCCCAGCCGAGCGGCCAGTTCGGCCACCCCCCATCGGTCCCCCTTCTCCAGGGTCTCGGTCATCGTCCAGTTCTGGAAGAGCCGGACCGTGCCCCCCTGGACGAAGTAGACGTGGCCGGTGATCGGGCACTCGCGCGTCGAGAGCGCCGCGACGAGCGGCGAGACGTTGGCCGGGTCCCAGACGTCGAAGGCGGCCGGGTCCTCGGGCTTGACGACGTAGTCCGACAGCCCCGGGGTCGACTCGGTCATCCGGGTGCGCGCCGCCGGGGCGATCGCGTTCACGCGCACGCCGTAGCGGCCGAGCTCCTCGGCGGCGATCACGCTGAGCGCGGCGATCCCGGCCTTCGCCGCGCCGTAGTTGGACTGGCCCACGTTGCCCAAGAGGCCCGACGTGGACGACGTGTTCACGACCGCGGCCGTGACCTCGTGGCCGGCCTTGGCCCGCTCGCGCCAGTAGGCGGCGGCGAAGCGCAGTGGCACGAAGTGGCCCTTCAGGTGGACCCGCACGACCGAGTCCCAGTCGTCCTCCGAGAGGTTCACGAGGACCCGGTCGCGCAGGATGCCGGCGTTGTTCACCAGCACGTCCAGGCCGCCGAAGGCCTCGAGCGCGGCACCGACCAGCGCCTCGCCGCCGGCCCAGGTCGCGACGTCGTCGTGGTTGGCGACCGCCTCGGCGCCCATCGCGCGGATCTCGGCGACCACCTCCTCGGCGGCGCTCGCCGCGCCGCCCGAGCCGTCGAGGCCCGCGCCGAGGTCGTTCACGACGACCTTCGCGCCCTCGGCGGCGAAGAGCAGGGCGTGCTCGCGCCCGATGCCTCGGCCGGCTCCGGTGATGATCGCAACGCGTCCGTCGAGGGCTCCCATGCGTTCTCCTTGGCTCAGGGCCGAGTGTACCGAGGCCCGCTAGCGGCGCCAGAACGAGGGCGGCCGGGCGTGGGCGTGGTAGTGGTCGGGGATGTTGCGCATGTGGTCGTCGATGCGCCACGGCCCGCCCTCGAACTCCACCTCGGCCACCCGGGCCAGGGCCTCGTGCAGGGCCCCGCGCACCTCGGCGGGCGGCTCGGGGTCGTGCTCGCGCCACACGACCATCGGCACGAGGCAGATCTCGCAGTCGGCGATCCAGCAGCGCTCGTCCTCGTAGTAGCGCCGGGTCACCACCGCCGCCTCGCAGAGGTCGCAGCCGCTCACTTCACGACGAGCGAGACGGTCGACTTGTAGGGCACCAGGGTCCCGGCGGCGGGCGTCTCGCTGACCACCTGGGTCCACTTGGTGGTGCCGGCGAGGTGGCCCGAGGTCGTGAAGTAGAGCCCCGCCTTCTTGAAGGCGGCGTAGGTCTGGGCGTAGTCGAGGCCGACGACGTCGGGCACGGCCCGCTTAGCCGGGGCGATCGTCGTGGTCGTGGTCGGGGCGACCGTCGTCGTGGTGGTGCTCGCCGGGTTGGGACCCTTGGACAGGGCCAGGATGACCGCGGCCCCGGCCGGCACCGCGAGGGGGTTTCGCGTGCCGCGGTAGATGACCGCGACGACGTCGCCCGCAGCCACGCTCGACGAGTAGAGCGCGGCGCTGGCCGGGCAGCTCGCGCGCAGGTGGAGGCTCTTGAGCTCGTTGGTCGCCCCGGCGCAACCCCGTCCGACCACGTTGCGCGGGATCGAGACGAGGGCCGCGCCCTCCGAGAGCACCACCGAGATCGTCGAGCCCGACTTGAGCGTCGTGCCCGCCGCCGGCGACTGGGAGACGACGTGGCCACTCGCGACGCTCGACGAGTGGGTCCGACCGGTCACGTCGACGCTGAAGTGCAGGGGGGCGGTTGTGGCGGCCGCGTCGCTGAGCGAGGCGCCCACGAGGTTCGGGACCGTGTAGGACCGGGCGAAGAGCCCGGCCTTCCACGCCGCCCCGGCGCCCACCGCGACGACGACGAGCAGGACGGCCGCGGCGATGAGCCCCCAGCGGGTCGGGCGCGCGGGCGGGCGCGGCGGCTCGAGGCCCGGGCCGAAGTGGGGCGTGCGCCCGCTCACGACGCGCCCGGCGCTGAGCCCGGGGCCGAGGTCCTGGCGGGGGCGCAGGGTGGGGCCGTTCGTGACCGGCGTCGTGGCCACCTCGCTGGCCGAGGGGGCGGTGAAGCCGATCGAGCGGCGCGGGGCGCTCGGCTCGACCTGGGCGAGCAGGGGCAGGCGCGCCGCGGCCCGCGGGACGGCGGCGGGGGCCGCGTCGCCGGCCACGGCCCCGAGCCGCTGGGCGAACTGGCCGGCGTCGAGGCGCAGCAGCGGGTCGGGCACCGTGGCCTGGGCAAGGATCATGTCGAGGGTGCCGAGCTCGACGCGCACCGGCAGGGGTTGGGTGAGGCGGGCCTGGGCCACCGCGTCGGCCGCCACACCCGGGAAGGCCGGCTCGCCGGTCACCGCCTCGAACAGCACGAGCGCCAGGGCGTACACGTCGCTCTTGTCGTCGGGCGTCTCGCCGAGGACCTGCTCGGGCGAGAGGTAGCGGGCCGTTTCGGCCGCGACGCGATCGCGGTAGGGGTCGGCGAGCCCCGCCAGGGTCACGTCGCCGACCCGGACCCGGTCGTCGCCGTCGAACAGCAGCGAGCCCGGCGACAGGTCGCCGAGCACGAAGCCGTGCTCGGCCAGGTACGCCAGGGCCCCGGCGACGTCGCGGCCCAGGCGGGCGCCGTCTTCGACGCTGAGGCGCACCCCGCGCGCCAGCCGGTCCTCGAGCGAGCCGCCCGTGAGGTACTCACCCACCACGAAGATGGCCCCGTGCTCCTGGCCCCCGTCGAAGACCCGGGGAAGGTGGGGGTGGCTCAGGGTCGAGGCGCGCACGATGCGGTTGCGGAACTCCCGACGCACCGCCTCGTGGGCGGCGAGGGAGGGCGCGAGCGCCTTCACCACGACGCTGCGGTGCAGCGTGAGGTCCTCGGCGCGGTAGGCCTCGGCGACCTCGCCGATCCCGAGCAGCTCGGCCACGCGGTAGCGGCCGGCGACCACGTGTCCGTTGGGGAACTGCGCCATCGGCCCCACCCTACTGAGGGCTCAGGCGAGCGTCGCGGTCCAGGCGCCCGTCTCGAGCAGGGTCTCGAACTGGCTGGCGTCGATGCGGGGTATCCCGAGCTCCTCGGCTCGGCGCACCTTGCTCGCACCGGGGGCGTCGCCGACCACGACGCAGTAGGTCCTCTTCGAGACCGAACCCGGCGAGGTGCCCCCCCGGGCCACCACGGCGGCCTCGGCCTCGTCGCGGCTATAGCCCTCGAGGGTGCCGGTCACGACGACGGCCCGCCCGGCGAGCGTCGCGGCCACGCGCGCCTCGGGCGAGCCCTCGCGCAGGGTGAGCCCGGCGGCCTTCAGCCGGTCCAGGCGCTCGATGTTCTCGGGCTCGCGGAAGTAGAGGTGGACCGACCCCGCGATCACCGGGCCGACGCCCTCGACCGACTCGAGCGCCTCGAGCGGGGCCGCCGCGAGCGCGTCGACGTCGCCGAAGCGCTGGGCGAGCAGGCGCGCGGCGACCGGCCCGACGTGGCGGATCCCTAGGCCGACGAGGACCCTCGAGAGGGGCGCCTCGCGCGAGGCCCGCGCCGCCTCGACGAGCTGGCGGGCCGACAGCTCGCCGAAGCCCTCCAGCGAGGCGATCGCCTCGGGGTCGAGGCCGAACAGGTCGGCCACGTCGGCGACGAGGCCCGCCTCGATGAGCTGGGCGACGCGCTGCTCGCCGAAGCCCTCGATGTCGAGGGCGCCACGCGAGCAGAAGTGGACGATCTGCTGGAGGAGCTGGGCCGGGCAGTCGCGGTTGACGCAGTAGGTGTCGCTCTCGCCCTGGCGGCGCACGAGCGGCGCCCCGCACTCGGGGCAGTGCGTCGGGAAGCGCCAGGCGCGGGCCCGGCGCCGCCCGGGCTCGGGGACCGGGCCGACGACCTCGGGGATGACGTCGCCGGCCTTGCGCACGATGACGAGGTCGCCCGGGCGCACGTCCTTGAGGGCCACCTGGTCCTCGTTGTGCAGGGTGGCGAGCGCCACGGTCGAGCCGGCGATCGCCACCGGCTCGAGCACCGCGTAGGGGGTCGCCCGGCCGGTGCGCCCGATGGAAACCTCGATCGCCACCAGGCGCGTCGAGCGCTCCTCGGGGGGGAGCTTGCGCGCGATCGCCCACCGCGGGGCGCGGCTGGTCGAGCCGAGCCGCGCACGCTCGGCGAGGTCGTCGAGCTTGATCACGATCCCGTCGATCTGGTAGCGCAGGTCGTGGCGGTGCCCCTCGAACCAGTCGGAGCGCTCCACCATCGCCGCGACGCCCTCCACCCGGCGGGTCTCGGGCGCCACGAGGAACCCCCACGCGGCCATGCGCGCCAGGGTGTCCATGTGGGCGGCGAAGCCCGCCTCGATCTCGCCCGCCAGCTGGTAGGCGAGGAAGGAGAGGGGCCGGCTCGCCGTCACCGCCGGGTCCTTCTGGCGCAGGCTGCCGGCGGCGGCGTTGCGGGGGTTGGCGAACTCGCGCTCGCCGAGGGCGCGCTGGCGGGCGTTCATCGCGAGGAAGTCGTCGGGGGCGAGGAAGACCTCGCCGCGCACCTCGACCCGGCCGGGGGCGTCGGGGATCGAGGCCGGCACGTTCGGAATCGTGCGCACGTTCGCCGTCACGTCCTCGCCGACCCGGCCGTCACCCCGGGTGGCCGCCTGGGCCAGCGCGCCGTCGAGGTAGACGATCGACAGGGCCAGCCCGTCGATCTTGGGCTCGACCGCGAAGCGCACCGCGCCCGGGTCCGCCTCGAGGGCCCGCGCGGTGCGCGTGCCCCACGCCTCGAGGTCCTCGACCGAGAAGACGTTGTCCAGGCTGAGCATCGGCTCGGCGTGGGTCACGGGGGCGAAGGGAGTGGTCGTGACCGGGGCGCCGACCGTCTCGGTGACCGAGGTGAGGCTCGCCAACTCGGGGTGGGCCGCCTCGAGCGCGCGCAGCTCGTGGACCATCGCGTCGTAGTCGGCGTCGGGGATGAGGGGGGCGTCCTCGATGTAGTAGGCGCGGTTGTGGCGGGCGATCTCGGCCCGCAGGTGGGCGACCCGCTCGGCGACGTTCACGACGCGGCCGCGACGCCCGCGCCCTCGACGAGCTCGGGGCTCTCCTCGGCGTACCAGACGACGCTCTGGCCGGCCGCGACGGGCCGCACCGGCTCGTCGAAGACCACGCGCCAGCCCGCGGTCCAGCGTAACGTCGCCGCCACCGCCCGACCGTGGGCGCTGCACTGGGCGCGCACCCGCCGGCCGTCCGTCGCCGGCTCGCCCGAGGTGACGAGTGAGCCCTCGTCGAGGGCGACCTCGCGCACGAGCACCGCCGCGAGCGGGGCGACCTCGACCCGGTGGGCCGCGAGGTCGACCCGGGCCACGTAGCGCCGCTCGCCGTCGCGCCCGGGCGCGATCCCCCGGCGCTGGCCGACGGTCACGAGCTCGGCCGCGGGCACCTCGCCGACCACCTCGCCGCTCGTCGCGTCGACGACCTCGGCCGGGGTGAGAGCGAGCCGCTCGGCGAGGAAGGCGGCCCGTCCGCGGGCCGCGGGGATGAAGCACACGTCCTGGCTGTCGGGCTTGTCCCAGGTGCGCAGGCCCCTCCGGGACGCCTCGGCCCGCACGGCGTCCTTGGTCAGCTCGCCGATCGGCAGGACCAACCGCTCGAGGTCGCCGGCCCTCAGGTAGGCGAGCACGTAGCTCTGGTCCTTGCGCTCGTCGGCCCCGCGCGCGAGGCGCGCCCGGCCCGCCACGTGGGTCACGCGCGCGTGGTGGCCGGTCGCGAGCGCGTCGAAGCCGAGCCGGCGGGCCCGCTCCACGAGGAGGTCGAACTTGACCCGCCGGTTGCACTCGATGCAGGGGTTGGGCGAGCGACCTCGGCGGTGGTCCTCGACGAAGGGGGCGACGACCCGCTCGGCGAACTCCTCGGCGTAGTTGAAGACGTGGTGGTCGATCCCGAGCTGGTGGGCGACCCGGCGGGCGTCCTCGGCGTCGGCGACCGAGCAGCAGCCCGAGTCCGACTCACCGGCCCAGAGCTTG
Organism: Actinomycetes bacterium; assembly: GCA_021818265.1. Classification (GTDB taxonomy): domain Bacteria; phylum Actinomycetota; class Acidimicrobiia; order Acidimicrobiales; family RAAP-2; genus RAAP-2. Next base: position 58,022 of record JAKAEP010000001.1, on the reverse strand, counting down.
AGCGTCGCGCCGACGACCTCGTGGCCCGCCTCGACGAGCCGGGCCGCGGCCACCGAGGAGTCCACCCCCCCGCTCATGGCCACCAGGACGCGCACCGCCCCAGTCTGCCAGGGCCCTCAGACGGACCGCAGGCGCTCGATCGTGGCGGCGACGAGCGCGATGACCGCGTCCACCTCGTCGCTCGTCGTCTCGGCCCCCATCGACAGGCGCAGCGAGCCGCGCGCGCGCTCGCCCTCGAGCCCCATCGCCGCCAGCACGTGGCTCGGCCCGCTCGCCCCGCTCGAGCAGCTGGCGGCGGCCGACGCGCAGACCCCCGCGCGGTCCAAGAGGAAGAGGAGCTCGTCGCTCGCCACGCCCTCGACGGTGAGGTGGACGGTCCCGGGCAGGCGGGTCGCCCCGGCGGCGGTGAGGCGCACCCCGGGCAGGGCGCCGAGGGCGGCCCCGATCTGGTCCCGGTAGCCCCCGACGCGGTCGGCCGCGTCGGCGCGCTCGCGCGCGACGCCCTCGAGCGCCGCCGCGAGCCCCACCGCCGCGGCGACGTCGACCGTGCCCCCGCGCCGGCCGCGCTCCTGGCCGCCCCCGGGCACGAGGGGGTCGAGGCCGACTCCGCCGCGCGCGACGAGGGCCCCCGCGTTGACCGGTCCGCCGATCTTGTGGGCGCACACCGACACGAGGTCGAACCCCGCCGTCGCCCGGGCGAGGTCCAGCCACGGTGCGGCGGCCACCGCGTCGGTGTGGGTCGCGCATCCCGGCACCCGCGCCGCGACGTCGCGCACCGCCCCGAGCGGCTCGAGGACGCCGGTCTCGTTGTTGGCCGTCATCACCGAGACGAGGGCCACGTCCTCGTCGAGGAGCGCCGCGAGGCCCTCGGTCGTGACCCGCCCGTCGCCGTCGACCGGTGCACGCTCGACGCTCACCCCCGCCAGGGCCCGCGCCGCCCAGTCGGCGGCGTCGAGCACCGCGTGGTGCTCGACGGCCGAGACCACCAGGCGCGCCCGGCCCCGGGTGCGCCGCGCCCACAGGGCCCGCCCGGCGACGGCCAGCTGGCACGACTCGGTGCCCCCGGCGGTGAAGACGACCTCGCCGGGACGCGCCCCCAGGTGGGCGGCCACGGCCTCGCGCGCGTCCTCGAGGGCGCGCTGGGCCGCGCGCGCGGCGTGGTGGGCGCCCGAGGGGTTGGCGACGACGCCCTGGAGCCAGGGGGCCATGGCCTCGGCCACCGCCGCGGAGCGGGGAGCCGAGGCGGCGTGGTCGAAGTAGTAGGTGGTCACGCCACGTAGAAGGACTTGGCGTTGGTGAACTCGCGCGCGCCGAGCACCGAGAGCTCGCGCCCGAAGCCCGAGCGCTTGGTCCCGCCGAAGGGCAGCTCGGGCATCGAGGCGACCACGGCGTTGGCGAACACCATCCCCACCTCGAGGGTCTCGATCGCGCGGTCGATCTCGTCGGGGTCGGCGGTCCACACCGAGGCGCCGAGCCCCCAGGGCGTCGCGTTGGCGATCGCGACCGCGTCATCCAGGTCCTCGGCGACGCGCACCACCGCGACCGGGCCGAAGAGCTCCTCGGTGGCGGCCCGGGCGTCGGCCGGGACGTCCACGAGCACGGTCGCCGGGTAGAAGAAGCCCCGCCCCGCGGGCACCGCCCCGCCCACGAGCGCCCGGGCCCCGCGCTCCAGCGAGCTCGCGACCTGGGCCGCCAGCAGGTCGCGCTGGGCGCGCGAGACGAGCGGGCCGAGCGTGGTCGAGGCGTCCATCGGGTCGCCCAGGGCGACCGCGCCCATGGCCTCGACGAAGGCGTCGAGGAACTCCGCGGCGCGCTCGCGCACCACGATGAAGCGCTTGGCGGCGATGCAAGCCTGGCCGTTGTTCTGGATGCGCGCGCTGACCGCGGCGGCGACCGTGGGCCCGAGGTCGGCCGAGGCCGTGACGATGAAGGGGTCCGAGCCCCCGAGCTCGAGGACGCACTTCTTGAGGCTGGCGCCGGCCAACTGGGCGACGGCGCGGCCGGCCCGCTCCGACCCGGTGATCGTGACCGCGGCGACGCGGTCGTCGGCGATGACCGAGGGGACCTGGTCGAGCTCGACGAAGAGGTTGGTCACCACCCCGCGCGGGGCGCCCGCGCGGCGGAAGAGGTCCTCGAGGTAGAGGGCGCACCCCGGGACGTTGGGCGCGTGCTTGAAGGCGACGGCGTTGCCGGCCATGAGGGCTCCCGCGGCCATGCGCACCACCTGCCACAGGGGGAAGTTCCAGGGCATGATCGCGAAGACCACCCCGAGGGGCTCGTAGCGCACGCCGCTGCGCGAGCCGGCGGTGGCGAGCGACTCGGGCAGGAGCATCGACTCGACGTGCTCGGCCATGTAGCGGATCGTGAGGGCGCACTTCATCGCCTCGCTCTTGGCGGCGGCAAAGGTCTTGCCCATCTCGCTCGTCATGAGCTCCGCCGCGGCCGGGAACTCGGCCTCGAGCAGCTCGGCCACGCGGTTCATGACCTCGGCCCGCTCGGCGAACGACATCGCCCGCCAGGCGCGCGAGCCCCCCGCGGCCGCGGCCAGGGCCGCCTCGAGGCGGGGGCCGTCGAAGGCGTCGTAGCGGGAGGTCTCCTCCTCGGTGTAGGGGTTGACGGCGAGAAAGGGCATGGCCTCAGTCTGCCAGCGCCGCCACCGCCTCGGCCGGGCCCATCGCCCGCCAGAAGCCCGGCGCCCCGACCCGCACCAGCGCGAGGCCCACCGCCACGGCGCCCGCACCGGCGAGGGTCACCGCGCGCACCCCGACGTGGTGGGCGAGCGTCGCCTGGGCGAGCGAGCCGATCGGGAAGAAGACCGACAGCGAGAGGTTGTAGAGCGCGATGATCCGGCTGCGCTCGGCGGTGGGCGCGTGGATCTGGACCGACGCGTTGAGCCCGGTGAGGGTCCCCATGTAGCTCCCGCCGACCACGACCATCGCGACGGCGGCGAGCCCGAGCGAGGGCGCCAGCGCGTAGAGGGCGAGCACGACCACGAGCACGACCACCGAGCCCGCGAGGACCGCGACCCGCGAGGTGCGCGCGGCCACCGAGGGCAGCACGAAGGCGCCGACGACGGCGCCGACGCCCTGGGCCGTGACGAGCAGGCTCGTGCCGCGCGCCCCGGCGTGCAGGACCAGGATCGCCATCGCCGGCACGAGCGTGATGAAGGGGCTAGCCAAGACGGCGAGACCGGCGATCGCGACGATCGGGTTGCGACAGCCCGGCACCGACCAGGCCCGTCGCGCGCCGTGAATCGTCTCGGCGACGATGCGGACCCGGCCCTCGGGGCGGGGACGCGCCGGGGCGCGCACGAAGGCGAAGGCGACCAGCACCGCGAGGAACGACGCCGCGTTCGCGGCGAAGCACGCCTCGACCGAGCCGGCCGCGAGCGCCACGGCCGCCGCCACCGGGCCGACGATCCGACCCAGGTTGAACTGGGCCGAGGAGAGCGAGACCGCGGCGAGCACCTCGTCGGGGTCCACCAGATCGGGCAGCAGCGACTGCCAGGCCGCCCACGACGCCGACGAGCACAGGCCGTCGAGGGTCGCCAGGGCGCAGGCCCACAGCGGGGTCAGGTGGTGGGTCAGCGCGAGCGCCGCCAGGGCGCTCGCCACGAGGGTCAGGGCGAGGTTGTTGGCCTGGATCCAGCGCGGGCGGCTCCACCGGTCGGCGAGCACGCCGCCGACCGGGGCGCTCACGACGGCCGGCAGCCACGCCGCGGCCGTCAGGGCCCCCAGCCATATCGGGTCGTGGGTGCGCTCGGTGAGGTAGATCCCGAGCGCCACGCTCTGCATCCACGTGCCGATCGACGACACGAGCGACGAGGACAGCGCCAGGGCGAAGCTCCGGTGGCGCAGGGGGCGGAGCGAGGTGGGCGCCACGCCGAGGCGGTCAGTCGGTGCTGGGGCCGGCGTCCTCGTCGGAGGGGCGGCGCCGCGGGCGGAGCGCGAACCACCACACGGAGAAGATCGTGGCCAGCGCCCCGAGCACGCCGAGGCTCGAGCGCACGGCGTGACCGTGGGCGGGCTCGGAGGGGGTCGTCTCGGGCTCGCTCACGCCAGACATCGTAACGACGCCGGGCCGGGGTCTCCCCCGGCCCGGCGTCGGCGGATCGGCTCAGGCCGTGGCGGCCTCGATGGCGAGCTCGATCGTCAGCTTGTTGCTCACGACGATCGTGCCGTTCTCCAGGGCGCCCTCGAAGTTGACGCCGAAGTCGCGCCGGTCGATCTCGGTGCGGGCCTCGAACCCGACCACGGTCGAGCCGGGGGCCATCCCGGTGCCCGAGCCGAGGTACTCGAGGTCGAAGGTGACGCTCTTGGTCACGCCCTTGATGGTGAGGTCGCCGGTCAGCTCGAAGCGGTCGGCGCCCTTCGCCGTGATCCCGGTCGAGGTGAACGACAGGGTCGGGTACGTCTCGATCTCGAGGAAGTCACCGCTCCGAAGGTGGTTGTCGCGCATCTCGTTGTTGGTCGTGATCGAGGCGGCCTGGACGGTGGCCTCAGCCTTGGAGGCCTCGAGGGTCTCGCCCACGGTGATGGTGCCGCTGAACTCGCTGAACTGGCCGCGGACCTTGGCGGCGACGAGGTGTCGCACGACGAAGCCGACGGTGCTGTGGACCGGGTCGATCGTGTAGACCCCGGCGGGCAGCTGGGTGGTCGAGGGGGTGGTGGTCATGGGTCTCCTTGGGTGGTGTTGCGGTTGGCGCCATTATATCTGCTTCAGCAGATACTTGTCAAGAAGAATCAGATTCTGCAGATTTCCTGCTACACTGTCCCTCGTGACCATCGACGCCGCGGCCTGCCCCTCGGGCGACGAGCGGGTCGTGCTGTTCGGCCTGCTGGCCGAAACCAACGCCCGCCTCTCGCGCGACCTCGCCACGGCCCTCGAGGCCGAGTGCGGGCTCCCCCTCGCGTGGTTCGACGTCCTCCTGCGCCTGCGCCGGGCCGAGGAGGGACGGCTCAAGATGAGCCAGATGGCCGACGCCATCGTGCACTCGACCGGGGGCACGACCCGTCTGGTGGACCGGCTCGAGGAGGCGGGACTCGTGGTCCGCCAGAACTGCCCGAACGACCGTCGCGCGGTCTACGTCGCCATCACCCCCGCCGGCGACGCCCGGCTCGACGAGGCCCTGGCCGTGCACCTCGGGTTCCTCGACCGCCAGCTGGCAGCCCGGCTCAGCGGGGACGAGCGCGCCGCGCTTCGCGGCCTGCTCGCCAAGCTCGGCGAGCCCCTCGCCCCCTAGACCCGGGCGATCCAGGCCCGGGCGTCGCGGCCGTCGTCGAGGTCGAGCGGGCTGCCCTCCCCCTCTCCGGGGACGGCCAGCACCTCGAGGGCGAGCACCTCGGCGGCGATCGAGGCGAACTCCTCGGCGAGGTCGTCGAGTCCCGCGACGCGCAGCACGATGCGGTCGGCGACCTCGAGCCCCGAGGCCTTGCGCAGGTCCTGGACCTGGCGCACGACGTCGCGCGCCAGCCCGCGGCGAACGAGGCCCTCGTCGAGGGCGAGGTCGAGGGCGACGACCTCGCCCCGGTCCCGTGACACGGCGAAGCCGCCGTGGCCGCTCACCCGCAGCTCCACGTCCTCGCTCGAGAGCGCGACCGGCTCGCCCCCGAGGGTGACCGTCACCGGACGGCCCGACTCGAGCGCCTCGGCGGCCGCGACCGGGTCGAGGGCGGCGAGCGCGCCGCGCAACTCCTTCACGGCCTCGCCGAGGCGCGGGCCGACGCTGCGGAAGTTGGGCACGAGGGCGAAGTCGAGCACCTCGGCCAGCTCGCCGCCGAAGTCGAGCCGGTCGACGTTCAGCTCGTCCTCGACGATGCCCGCGGGCGGGCGGGGCGTTCCCGGTGCGAGGAAGACCAGGGCCCGCGACAGGGGCTGGCGCACCCGCACGCCGGCCTCGGCGCGCGCGGCCCGTCCGAGCGACGTGAGCCGGCGCGCGACGGCCATGGAGGCCTCAAGGGACTCGTCCCGGCGCGAGGGGTCGGCCGTCGGCCAGTCGGCCAGGTGGACCGAGTCCTCGTCGGCCACCTCGAAGAGCTCGTGGTAGAGACGGTCGGCGAGGAACGGGCACAGCGGGGCGAGCAGCAGCGTCACCCGGCGCAGCACCTCGAGCAGGGTGGCCTGGGCGGCCAGGGTGTCCGAGCGCGGCGAGGTGGGGTCGGTGCGCCAGAACCGGCGGCGGCTGCGACGCACGTACCAGTTCGAGACGTCGTCGACGAGCTCGCGCAGCGCGTCGGCCGCGGCGAGGGGCTCGTAGCCGTCGAGGGCGGCCGTCACCGCCTCGGTCGCGGCCTCGGTGCGCGAGAGGACCCACCGGTCGATGGCGGTGCGCTCGCCCACCCCCACCACGGCGGGGTCCTCGGGGTCGAAGCCGTTAAGCGAGGCGTAGGTCGTGAAGAAGCTCACCGTGTTCCACAGGGTCGCGAGCGTCTCTCTCAGGGCGCCGTCGATCGCGCCCAGGCTCGTGCGCGTCGAGGTCCACGGCGAGCCCTGGGAGAACATCCACCAGCGCAGCGCGTCGGCGCCGCGGGTGGAGAGGACCTCCCACGGGTCGATCACGTTGCCGAGCGACTTGCTCATCTTGCGGCCCGTCTCGTCGACGATGTGGCCCAGGCAGAGCACGTGCTCGTAGGGGCTGCGCCCGAAGACGAGGGTGTTGACCGCGAGCAGCGAGTAGAACCAGCCGCGCGTCTGGTCGATGGCCTCGGCGATGAGCTGGGCGGGGAAGCTGAACGCCTCGGTGCTGCCCGGCGCGTGGGGGTAGCCCACCTGGGCGGCCGGCATCGAGCCCGAGTCGAACCACGCGTCGATGACCGGCTCGACCCGGCGCGCCGGCGACCCGCAGACCGGGCAGTCGAAGACGACCTCGTCGATCTCGGGCCGGTGGGGCTCCACGTGGTGCAGGTCCCGGCCCGCCAGGGCGCTGAGCTCGGCGCGCGAGCCCACGCAGTGCAGGTGCCCCGCGCCGCAGCGCCAGATCGGCAGGGGCGTCCCCCAGTAGCGGTCGCGCGAGAGCGCCCAGTCCACGTTGTTCTCCAGCCACTCCCCCATCCGCCCCTCGCGGATGTAGCCGGGGTGCCAGTCGACGGCCGCGTTCTCGGCGATGAGCCGGTCCTTCAGCCGGCTCGTCGCGACGTACCAGCTGGGCTTGCCCCAGTAGATGAGCACCGTGTCGCAGCGCCAGCAGTGCGGCAGGGCGTGGGCGTAGTCCATCCGCCGGATCAGCAGTCCCCGGCGCTCGAGCTCGTCGTTGATCGTCGGGTTGGCCTCGCGCACGCCGACGCCCTCGAGCCAGGCGACGGCGCTGGTGAAGGCGCCCGTCGGGCCGACCGGGTTGAGCGTGGGCAGGCCGTTCTCGCGCGCGACCTGGCGGTCGACCTCGCCGAAGGCCGGCGACTGGTGCACGAGGCCGGTGCCGTCCTCGGTCGTGACGTAGTCGGCCGCGACCACCACGCAGCACTCGGCGCCCGCGGGGACCGCCACGTCGTCGAAGGGCCGCTCGTAGTGCAGGCCGAGCAGCGCCGTGCCCGGGAAGGTCGCGCCGGCCGTCGCGCCCTCGCCGAAGACCGCCTCGACCAACTCGCGCGCGACGACCGTGCCCTCCACGACGGCGTAGTCGATGGACGGGTTCACCGCCACCGCGACGTTCGAGAGCAGGGTCCAGGGGGTCGTCGTCCAGACCGCGAGGTGGGTCGCCCCGCCAAGGTCGTCGCGGCCCTTCGCGTCGGTGAGCGCCAGTCGCACGTAGCAACTCTGGTCGACCTCGTCGTAGTAGACGCCGGGCTGGCCGAGCTCGTGGGAGGAGAGGGCCGTCTCGCACCGGGGGCAGTACGGCACCACCTTGAGGTCCTCGTAGAGCAACTCGGCGTCGAAGAGGCGCTTCAGGTGCCACCACACCGACTCCACGTAGGCGGGGTGGAAGGTGTAGTAGGCGTGTTCGAGGTCGGTCCAGTAGCCGATGCGCTCGGTGAGCCGCTCGAACTCGCCGACGAAGACCAGGACCGACTCGCGGCACAGCCGCGTGAACTCGGCGACCCCGACCACCTCCTCGATGGCCTTCTTGCCCGAGATGCCCAGCTGCTTCTCCACCTGGACCTCGACGGGCAGCCCGTGGGTGTCCCAGCCGGCCCGGCGGGCGACGTAGTAGCCCCGCATGGTGCGGTAACGACAGAAGAGGTCCTTGTAGACCCGGGCCCACACGTGGTGCAGGCCCGGCTTGCCGTTGGCCGTGGGCGGGCCCTCGTAGAAGACCCACGACGGGCGCCCCTCGCGCAGGCGCATCGAGCGCTCGAAGACCCGGTTGGCCTTCCAGCGGGCCAGCTCGGCCTCTTCGAGAGCGACGAAGTCGAACTCGGGACTGAGCGGACGGAACATGGGACTCCTTCGGGGTTCACCCATGGTACTGAAGGTCTCCCGGGGCCCCGGCCCCTAGGGTGGCGCGGTGCCCCTCACGGTCGGACTCGAGCCCGTCAACGGCTACGGCGCGCGCAGCCTCTACCTCGCGGCCCTCGACGAGCTCGCCCGTCGCTACGAGCGCACGACGCTGCGCGAGGCGCTCGAGGAGTACGAGCCGCCCCACGGGCTCTTCGTCGTGGCCCGCGACGACGGTGCGCTCGCCGGCGGCGCGGGCGTGAGGATGATCGGCAACCCCGAGGAGGCCCTCGGCGAAGTCAAGCGGCTCTGGGTGCGACCCGACCTGCGCCGCCGCGGGGTCGCGACCCGGATCATGACGGCCCTCGAGGGCCACGCCCGCGAGACCGGCCTCACCCGTCTCTACCTCGAGACGGGCCCTCGCCAGCCCGAGGCGATCGCCCTCTACCGCCGTGAGGGCTGGGTGGAGGTCGCGGCGTACCCCGAGGGCGCCACGCGCCACCCGAACTCCCTGCTCTTCGCCAAGCCCCTCTAGGCGAAGCGGGCGTCGAGCCACGCCGCCTCGAGCTCGTCGAGGGACGCGAGGACGAGGTCGGCCAGGGCGTAGGCCGGCGCCCCGCGGTCCTCGGCCACCGGCACCGCGACGACCGTCATGCGCCCGGCCTTTCCGGCGAGGACCCCGGCCGCCGAGTCCTCGACGACCAGGCACGCCGTCGGCTCGACGCCGAGGGCCGCGGCGGCGCTCAGGAAGACGCCCGGGTGGGGCTTGCCGTAGGGCTCGTCCTCGGCCGAGTGGATCGCCTCGAAGCGCCCGCGCAGGCCGAAGTGATCGAGGCAGCGCTCGATGAGGGCCGTCGGCGTCGAGCTCGCGAGCGCGAGGGGGCCGCGCTCCTCGGCCAGGTCGAGTGCCCGCAGGGCGCCGGGCAGCAGGCGGCCCTCGGCCTCGACGAGGTCGCCCACGCGCTCGAGGAGCTCGGCCACCACCGCGTCGTCGCTCGACCCGCTCCAGGGCTGGCGCGCGCGCCAGTGCGCCACGACCTCCTCGACGAACATCCCCTTGGTCGCGCGCAGGTCGGCCGGCAGGACGACCCCGAGGCGACCGAAGACCTCGTGCTCGGCGCGGTGCCAGAGCACCTCGGAGTCGATGAGGAGCCCGTCCATGTCGAACAGCGTGGCGCGAAGGGACATGGCCCAACCTTGGCACACCTTCTCGAACACGGCCCCAGATCGGCACTGAGCCCGGTCCGGTGCCCGGAGCCCCGTGACGAGATCCTCACCCTCGTCGAGGCGGGGCCCTCGCACCCGTCACCCTGGCGACGGACCCCCCGCGGGTCCCGCGCGCTCGAGCGTTCACCCGCACCATCGATCAAGTGGCGAGGCGGGTCCTCGACGCTCCCTTCGGGCCCGAGCCCGCGTGGGTGCGCCCCTCGGGGTCGTCTCCTCCCCAGACCCCGACCGGCCGAGGCCTCGACTTCTCTATCTGCCACCCCCTTGCGCAGCCCGGGGGAACCCCCGCGCCGTTACCACGCGGTCTATGCTCAACCGGAACTCGAAGGCGCCGTCGCAGGCACCAGAGGGAGAGCGCCGTGGTCACCAACCTTCTCAAGGTCCTCCGCGCGGTCGCCGGTCCAGTGGGCCGAGCACTCCTGGGCGTCGCCGCCGTCTCGACCGGTCTGGCGTTGTCCCTCGTGAGCCCGGCCGGTGCGACCAACGTCCCCCCCCGGCGCGCCCACGTCCCTCTCGGCGACGGCCGGAACCTCGACGGGCACCGTCACCCTCACCTGGGTGGACCCCCCCAATAACGCAACCTACAACGGCTCTACCGACCCGATCACGGGCTACAACGTGTGGGACAGCGAGAACAGCGGAGCCTTCACCCCGGACGGCACGTGCCCGGGTGCGACGACGACCCAGTGCCTCATCATTGGGCTCACGCCGGGGACGAGTTACGCGTTCTACCTCGTGACCGAGACTCAGAACCTTCAGCAGTCCGGTGACTCCCCCACGGCCTACGCCACCACGCTCGACGCCTCGACGATCTCCCTCGCCACGGTGAGTGCCACGTACCAGACGCCGGTCTCCCTCTCCGCGACGACCAACACTCCGGGGACCGTTGACTTCACCATAAACGGCTCCTCCATCTCCTCGGCGTGCTCGGCGGCGGCGACGACGACGTCGAGCCCCTACGTCGCCACCTGTACCTGGACCCCCTACGTGGCCGGTGTGAGCGACACCATCGACGCGAGCTTCTCACCGCAGTACAGCCTCTCCTACTCCACCGCCCAAACGAGCGAACAGGTCTCGATCCCCCTCGCTACACCGAGCATCTCGCTCAGTGGCTACAGCGGTGCGGTCTACGGCGCGGCCACGAATCTCACGGTGAATTCGAACGTGAACGGCGCCGTCGAATTCAAGGTCGCGGGAGTTGACATCGCCGGGTGCGGCTCCGTCAACACCACCGGGAGTGGCCCCTACACGGCCACGTGTGCGTGGACCCCATCCGCCGGCGGGGCGACGACGCTCGAGGCCGTCTTCACGTCGTACGATACCAACTACTCGAACACCAACACCGGTCCGCTCAACGTCACCGTGGCGCAGGCCCCCCAGGCCCCGCTGACCCTCACGTCGACGAGCGGCAGCGTCACGGCCCCGCTCACCCTGACGGTGAGCGGCGGCAGCGGGACGGGCGCGGTGACCTACGCCGCCGCGGACGGGACCGCGTCGGGCTGTGCGGTGAGCAGTTCGGCTCCCTTCGTCCTCACCGCCACGACCGCCGGCACCTGCGTGGTGACGGCGACCAAGGCGGGCGGCTCGGACTACCTCCTCGCGGTCTCGGCCCCCACGACCGTGACCCTGACGTCACCGCCGCTGCGGCCCCAGGCCACGATCATCCTTACGACGGTCTCGGGCGTCGCCACCACGCCGTTGACCCTCGCCACCTCGGGCGGCAGCGGCTCGGGCGCGGTGACCTACACCGTCGTGGACGGGACCGCGTCGGGCTGTGCGGTGAGCAGTTCGGCTCCCTTCGTCCTCACCGCCACGACCGCCGGCACCTGCGTGGTGACGGCGACCAAGGCGGGCGCGGGCGCGTACGCTCCGGTGTCCTCCGCGCCCCGGTCCATCGTGATGAGGCCGGTCGTTCTCTCGGCCCGCGTCACGAAGGTGACGCCCACGAGCTTCACGATCGTGCTGCGCGAGAGAGGTCTCGCACCGGGGGCCCGCGTCGCAACGCGCGCCCCCGGTGTCACCGTCGCGGCGCTTCGCTCGACGTCGTCGACGATCTCCGTGACCCTTCGGGTCGGTCCGGACGCGCGTCCCGGGCGCTACGTGCTCACCTTGAGCGTTCGTGGCCGCGCGTTCGGGAGCGTGAATCTCCTCCTCACGCGCGTCGGTCGTCGATCGGGTCTGTTCCCGCGAGTCACCCTCTAGCGCCAGGCCGGGTCACCGCGGGCAGGGCCCGAGTGACGCGTGGCCGACCCTCGGCTCCCTCGGATCCTCAGCCGTGACCGGCGCGGAACCGCGACGGGCGGGACCCTGAGTCGCCGCCGCGCTCGGGGCGCAACCACGTAGCGCTCGAAGACGGAGAGGTCGTCCCTCTGAGACAACGACTCGACGAAGGGCGCGACGTTCCGCGAGAGCCGCTCGGTCATCGCCCACGGCCGCCCTGCGCGAGGCCCCGAGGTGCCTGACGCCGGACCGGCTCGAGCTCGGGTGCGGCGGGCCGCGCCGGGCCGAGCAACCTTCGCGACGACGCCCCCTCACGACCACGGCCAGGGTCGCCCAGGGTCACGGTGAACACGTCGGGTGGTCGCCCGACGGCGACCTGGTCCGCGCGAAAGCGCCCACCTCGGGGGCGGTGGGGCGCCCGCCCGTGGCGAACGGCGTCGAGCGCCCCGTCACCCCAGAGAACCGACCGGCCCGCTGTACCGTGAACGAGTGAAGGTGCGCCCGCTCGGTCCGCGCGACGTGGACGCGGTGTGCGCACGGGTCGGCGCCCGCGTGGCGGCCGCGGCCCAGCGCTGCGCCATGCTCGAAGGGACGCTCGAGCGTGAGGCGCTGCGCCGTGCGGTCACGAGCGCCACGCCCGCGTGGGTGGCGCGCTCGCGGGGGCGTGTCGTCGGTCACCTCGCGACGGCGCTGGTGGACGGCTCGCGAGGTCGCGCGTGGGTGCCCCCAGACGGGGCGAGCTTCGACGGCCCCGCCGTGCTCGCCGCGTTGGTCGGCGCCGCGGCGCCCTCGTGGCGCGACGCGGGCGCGGACGGAGTCTCGGCCTGGGTCTACGACGAGCCGACCGAGGTGCGCGCCTGGGCCACGTACGGGGCGGCCCTCACCGCGCGCCGGGGCGTGCGCGCGCTCGCGTCTCCCCCCGCGCAGGGCCGGCCGACGGGGCTCCGGTTGCGCCGGGTCGAAGCCGGTGACCTCGAGATGGCGCTGCGCCTGGACCGGTGGGGGGACCCGCCCGGCGTGGCGCCGCCCGACGAGGACGAACGGCGCGCCGAGGTGATCGACCTGCTCGAGGACCCCGAAGTCGACTACCTCGTCGCCGAGCTCGACGGACGGGCGCTCGCCCAGGTCGTCGTGATGCCGCTGCCCCCGCGCCGGGGCAGCCGCCCGGGCGCTGTCCACCTGAGCGCCGTCGCCGTCGACCCGGACGAGCGGGGCCGCGGCCTCGGCGGCGCGGTCGTCGGCGCGGTCCTCGCCCGGGCCCGGGCGTCGGGTCACGCCTACGCCGAGGTCAACTGGCGCACCCTCGACCCGCGGGTCGAGCGGTTCTGGCGCGCGCGCGGCTTCACGCCGACCCACGCGCTGGTCGAAGGGCCGCTCCCGGACTAGGAGAGCGCCGCCTCGATGGCGGCTACGAGGATCGGGTCCTCGGGCGTGACCTGGGGGCCGAAGCGCTGGACCGAGCCGTCGGCGGACACGAGGAACTTCTCGAAGTTCCAGCGGACGTCCCCGTGGTAGCCCTCGGCGTCGGCGACGGCGGTCAGCTCGTCGTAGATGGGGTGGCGCCCCTCGCCGTTGACCTCGATCTTCTCGAACATCGGGAAGGTCACGCCGTAGGTGGTCGAGCAGAACGTCTGGATCTCCTCGGGGCTGCCCGGCTCCTGGGCGCCGAACTGGTTGCACGGGAAGCCCAGCACGCTGAAGCCCCGGTCGGCGTAGCCCTCGTGGATCCGCTCGAGCCCCTCGTACTGGGGGGTGAGGCCGCACTTCGAGGCCACGTTCACGATCAGGACGGGCCGTCCGCGGTAGGGCTCGAGCGAGGCCGGCTCGCCCGAGAGGGTGCGCAGTGGAGCGTCGTAGATAGTCATGGTCGGACCCTAGCGGCCGCGGGCCGTCCGGCCCCTACGCTGGCCGCGTGTTCGCCCTCGTCATCGACGACGGATCCCTCGCCTGGCGCGAGCGGCCCGACCCCGTCCCCGGTCCCGGCGACGTGCTCGTCGAGGTGGTGGCGGCCGGGCTGAACGCCGCCGACCTCCTCCAGCGCCGTGGCCTCTACCCCGCCCCGCCCGGCGTGCCCGCCGACGTGCCCGGCCTCGAGCTCTCCGGGCGCGTCGCGGCGGTGGGCGACGGAGTCGACGGGTCGTGGGTGGGGCGCCGGGTGGCCGCGCTCACCGCCGGCGGCGCTCAGGCCACGCGCTGCGTCGTGCCCCTCGAGCACCTCCTCGAGGTGCCCGAGGGCGTCGGACTCGTCGAGGCCGCGGGCTTCCCCGAGGCCTTCTGCACCGCCCACGACGCGCTCGTCACCCAGGGAGGACTCGCCGCGGGCGAGCGACTGCTCGTCACGGGGGCCGCCGGCGGGGTGGGCTGTGCCGCGGTGCAGATCGGCCGCGCGCTCGGGGCCACGGTCGTCGCGCTCACCCGCGACGGGCGCCACGCCGGGGCCCTGCGCGCGCTCGGGGCCGACGAGACGGTCGTCGCGGGCGACCTCGCCGCGACCGAGCCCGTCGACGTGGTGCTCGAGCTCGTCGGCGCGGCGACGCTGCCCGCCGTCCTGCGCCGGGTGCGGCCCCGCGGGCGGGTGGTCGTCGTCGGGGTCGGATCGGGCGCCCGGGTCGAGCTCGACCTCCTCGCTGTCATGGGCGCCCGGCTCACCCTCACCGGGTCCACCCTGCGCAGCCGCACGCGCGCCGAGAAGGCCGACGTGGTCGGTCGCGTCGCGCGCGACCTCGGGCCGCGCTGGCGCGACGGGGGGCTGCGCGTCCCGGTCGCCGAGGTCGTCGAGCTCCGCGACGGGGCCCGGGCCTACGACGCCTTCGCCCGGCCCGGCAAGCTCGGCAAGATCGTGCTCGCCGCGGGGACGGCGTGAGCGGCCGGGTGCCGCATCGCTCGCGGCTCGACCCCTCGCGTCCCGACTACGCCGCGATCCTCGCCGCGCACGACGCGGCCGTGCGCGCCGGCCAGCCCACCTACCGGGACCCGACGACCGGACTCAGCGTGCTCACGGCCGCGACCCACCTCGCGCGCGGCGAGTGCTGCGCCAGTGGCTGTCGCCACTGCCCGTACCTCGACGACTAGAGAGAGGCCAGCGGGGTGTAGTCGAGGCCGAGGGACTCCGCGACCGGCCCGTAGGTGACCTGGCCGTGCACCACGTTCACGCCCTCGGCGAGGGCCGCGTCGGCCGCCACGGCGTCGCGCCAGCCGCGCTGGGCCAGCTCGACCACGTAGGGCAGCGTCGCGTTCGACAGGGCCCTCGTCGAGGTGGCCGGGACGGCCCCGGGCATGTTGGCCACGCAGTAGAAGATCGAGTCGTGGACGGCGAAGACCGGGTCCGAGTGGGTCGTCGGGCGCGTCGCCTCGAAGCAGCCGCCCTGGTCCACGGCGATGTCGACGAGCACCGAGCCGGGCTTCATCTGGGCCACGAGGTCGTTCGAGACGAGCTTGGGGGCGCGCGCACCGACCACCAGCACGGCGCCGATGACGACGTCGGCCTCGCGGCACGACTCCTCGATGGAGAGCACCGACGACGCCAGCGTCGCCACGCGGCCGTCGAAGACGGTGTCCACGTGGCGCAGCCGCTCGAGGTTCTTGTCGAGGACCGTCACCTCGGCGTGCAGGCCGAGTGCGATCGTCGCGGCCGACATCCCCGACACCCCGGCGCCGATGATGACGACCTTCGCCGGCGCCACGCCCGGAACGCCCGAGACGAGGGTCCCGTGGCCACCACCCGGGCGCATGAGGTGGTGGGCCCCCATCATCGGGGCCATGCGGCCCGCGACCTCGCTCATCGGCGCGAGCAGGGGCAGGCTGTTGTCGGGCAGGCGCACCGTCTCGTAGGCGATGGCCACGTTGCCGGCCGTGACGAGCGCGTCGGTGCACTCACGGCTGGCGGCCAGGTGCAGGTAGGTGAAGAGCACCTGGCCCTCGTGGGCCGAGAGGCGGTGGTACTCCTCGGCGACGGGCTCTTTCACCTTGAGCAGCATCTCGCTCTCGGCCCAGACGTCGTCGGCCCGCTCGACCAGGGTCGCGCCGTTGGCCGCGTACTGCTCGTCGGGGATCGACGAGCCGAGACCCGCGCCCCGCTCGACCAGCACCCGGTGGCCGAGGCTGGTCAGCTCCCTCGCCCCCGCCGGCGTCAGGGCGACACGCCCCTCGTCGGTCTTGATCTCGGTCACGACTCCGATGATCATCGTCGATCACCTCTCACTCTCCGGGTGCCTCGCACCCACTCAGGTCGGATCAGAACTCGATGTTGTGCATCACGTGCTTGATGCGCGTGTAGTCCTCGAAGCCGTACACCGACAGGTCCTTGCCGTAGCCGGAACGCTTGTAGCCGCCGTGGGGCATCTCGGCCACGAGGGGGATGTGGGTGTTGACCCACACGCAGCCGAAGTCGAGGTCGCGGGTCATGCGCATCGCGCGCGAGTGGTCCCGGGTCCACACCGAAGAGGCGAGGCCGTAGTCCACGCCGTTGGCCCACTCGACCGCCTGGGCCTCGTCGGTGAACTTCTGGACCGTGATCACCGGGCCGAAGATCTCGTTCTGGATCATCTCGTCGTCCTGGTGGAGGTCGGCGACGACCGTCGGGGCGAGGAAGTAGCCGGCGTCGCGCACGCGCTCGCCGCCGGTGACGACCGTGGCGTGGGGCGGCCGGCGGTTCAAGAAGCCCGTGACCCGCTCGAACTGGCTGACGTTGTTCACCGGCCCGACGAAGGCGTCCTCGTCCTCGGGCGCGCCGACGACCGTCTGGCGGGCCTCGGCGGCCAGGGCGTCGACGAAGTCGCTGTAGACCCCCGCCTCGGCGAGCACGCGCGTCGCGGCCGTGCAGTCCTGGCCGGCGTTGAAGTAGCCGGCGATGGCGATGGCCTCGACGGCCGCCTCGACGTCGACGTCGTCGAAGACGACGACCGGGGCCTTGCCCCCGAGCTCGAGGTGGACGCGCTTGAGCCCCTTGGCGGCCGACCCGGCCACCTCGCTGCCCGCGCGCACCGACCCGGTGATCGAGACCATCGCGGGGGTGGGGTGCTCGACCAGGGCCCGGCCCGTGTCGCGGTCGCCGCAGATCACGTTGAAGACCCCGGCCGGCAGGACCTCGGCCATGAGCTGGGCCATGAACAGCGTCGACGCGGGCGTCGTGTCGCTCGGCTTGAGGACCATGGTGTTGCCGGCCGCGAGCGCGGGCGCCCACTTCCAGGTCGCCATCATCATCGGGTAGTTCCACGGGGTCACCGCCCCGCACACCCCGACCGGCTCGCGCCGGACGTAGCTCGTCATTCCCTCCATGTACTCGGTCGCGCCGCGTCCCTCGAGGAGTCGAGCCGCCCCCGCGAAGAAGCGGATCTGGTCGACCATGGGCGGGATCTCCTCGGCCAGCGTGACGGCCACGATCTTGCCGGTGTTCTCGGCCTCGATCGCGACGATCTCGTCCTTGCGCGCCTCGATGAGGTCGGCGATCTGCAGCAGCATCAGCGAGCGCTGGGACGGCGTCGTGCGACGCCACGAGGTGAACGCGCCGGCGGCGGCCGCGAAGGCCCGGTCCACGTCCTTCTCGTTGGACACGGGCGTCTCGGCGAAGGGCTGGCCGGTGACCGGACTGATCAGCTCCACGTACTGGCCACTGGAGGGCGCTACCGACTCGCCACCGATGAAGTTCTCCAGACGACGCATGCTGTCTCCTTGGCTCGCGCCGCCCCCTCGCGGCGTCACTCGTCACTCTGCCAGATGGCCCCGGACCGGCGCAAACCGAGATTGTGAAAACAGTCGCAATATCGGAATATCACGCCGGTATCCGTCGTCAGGACCTGCTATGCTTCCATTATCCGTTGCGTGGTGACCTCGTCGCCGCGCGGGGGTATGTCCAATGCCAGCAGCCAAAGCACCGCGAAAGGGCCGCTCGGGCGTCGAACGCCTGGCCCCAGACCCCGCGAGCGGGGGCCCGGCGGCGCTCGACGACCTCGACCGCAGGATCATCACGCTCCTGCAAGAGGACGGTCGTCGCGCCTACGGCGCCATCGCCGCCGAGGTCGGCCTCTCCGAGGCCGCGGTGCGTCGACGCGTGCAGCGACTCCGCGACACCGGGGTCATGCAGATCGTCGCGATCACCGACCCGCTCCAGCTCGGCTACGGCCGGGAGGCGCTGGTGGGTATTCGCGTCCACGGCGACGTGCGGCTGGTGGCGGACAAGGTGGCGGCGATCGAGGAGGCCAACTACGTCGTGATGACGGCCGGCAGCTTCGACATCATCGCCGAGGTGATCGCCGGGGACGATAACGCCCTGGTGCACCTCCTCAACGACTCGATCCGCTCGATTCCGGGTGTGACCGAGGTCGAGACCTTCGTGTACCTGAAACTAGCCAAGCAGACCTACGCCTGGGGGACCAAGTGACATTGAACGACACCATCACCGACGGGATCACCGTGGCCGACGAGAGACATCCGAGCCACGACTACTCCGAGCGGGCCCGGCGCCACCTCTGGCTGCAGATGTCGCGGATGGGCGCCTACGACGAGCTCAACGAGATCCCCATCATGGTCCGGGGCCAGGGAACCCGGGTCTACGACGCCAACGGGACCGAGTACATCGACGGGCTCTCGGGGCTGTTCACCAACACCCTCGGCTACGGCCGGCCCGAGATCGCCGAGGTCGCGGCCCGCCAGATGAACGAGCTCCACTTCTTCCCGCTGTGGACCTACGCCCACCCCCGGGCCATCGAGCTGGCCGAGCGCCTCGCGGCCCTCGCCCCGGGCGACCTCAACCGGGTGTTCTTCACGACCGGCGGCGGCGAGGCCAACGAGAGCGCGTGGAAACTCGCGCGCCAGTACCACCGTATCCGCGGCGACGTGGACCGCTACAAGGTGATCAGCCGTGACGTCGCCTACCACGGCACCACGATGGGCGCACTCACCATCACCTCGCTCGACCCCTACCGCGACCCCTTCCAGCCCCTCGTCCCCGGGGCGGTCAAGGTCCCCGCGACGAACCTCTACCGCGCGCCGGTCCACGGCGACGACCCCGAGGCGTTCGGCCTGTGGTCGGCCCAGCAGATCGAAGAGGCGATCCTGCGCGAGGGCCCCGAGACCGTGGCCGCCGTCTTCCTCGAGCCGGTGCAGAACGCCGGCGGCTGCTTCACCCCGCCGCCGGGCTACTGGCAGGCGGTGCGCGAGATCTGCGACCGCTACGGGGTCCTGCTCGTCTCGGACGAGGTGATCTGCGCCTTCGGCCGCATCGGCACGTGGTTCGGCGGCCAGAAGTACGACTACGTCCCGGACATCATCACCGCGGCGAAGGCCCTCACGGCCGGCTACGCGCCGCTGGGCGCGATGATCGTCTCGGACCGGGTCGCGGAGCCTTTCCAGCACGACGAGACCGCCTTCTTCCACGGCTTCACCTGGTCGGGCCACCCGGTCTCGTGCGCGGTGGCGCTCGAGACCCTGCGGATCGTCGAGGAGGAGAAGCTCCTCGACAACGTGCTCGCGAACCAGGACTACTTCCGCGACAGCCTCGAGGCCCTGAAGGAGATCCCGATCGTCGGCGACGTGCGCGGGACGGGCTACTTCTGGGGCGTCGAACTCGTGAAGGACCAGAAGACCAAGGAGACCTGGAGCGGCGAGGCCGCCGAGCGGCTGCTGCGCGGCTACGTCTCCAAGGAGATGTTCCGCCGGGGGCTGATCTGTCGCAGCGACGACCGGGGCGACCCCGTCGTCCAGCTGGCCCCGCCCATCGTGTGCACTCGCGAGGACATCGACACGATGGTCGGCATCCTGCGCGAGGTCTTTACCGGCGCCGCCCAGCTGAACTTCTAGTCGTGCACCCGCCGCGCTCCCTGTGGTGGGACGGCCTCGACGGCCCGGTCGTCGCGCGACCGGCCCTCGCCGACCACCTCGACGTCGACGTCGTGGTCGTCGGCGGGGGCTTCACGGGGCTGTGGTGCGCCCGCGAGCTCGTTCGCCGCGACCCCGGACTGTCGGTCGCCGTGGTGGAGCAGGCCGTCTGCGGCTACGGCGCCTCGGGGCGCAACGGGGGCTGGGCCACGGCCCTCTACCCGCTGAGCGACGAGGCCGTCGTCGAGCGCGACGGGCGCGAGGCGCTCGATGAGCTCCGGGTGGCGCTGCGCCGCGCGGTCGACGAGCTCGGCGCGGCGCTCGCCGCCGACGGCGTCGACGCCCACTTCCTCAAGGGGGGCTCGCTCACCTTCGCGCGCAGCGAGATCCAGGCGTCGCGCCTGCGCGCCCAGCTGGCCGAAGCCCGCGACCTCGGGGACACCGAGGAGGACCTCGCCTGGCTCGAGGGCGACGACCTCGCGGGGCGCGCACGCGTCCACGGCGCGCGCGGCGCGCTCTACACGCCCCACAGCGCGCGCGTCCACCCGGCCCGGCTCGTCCGGGGCCTGGCCGAAGCCGCCGAGCGCCACGGGGTGCGGATCTTCGAGGGCACGCGGGTCACGCGCGTCCTCGGCCGTCGCGGCCGGCACCGGGCGATGGCCGTCACCGCGGGCGGGACGGTGCACGCCGACGTCGTGGTGCGCGCCACCGAGGCCTTCACTCCGGGCCTGCCCGGCGAACGGCGCACCGTCGCCCCGCTCTACTCGCTGATGGTCGCGACCGAGCCGCTGAGCCCCGCGTTCTGGTCGAGCGTCGGCTTCGCCCGACGCGAGACCTTCGCCGACGACCGCCACATGATCATCTACGGCCAGCGCACGGCCGACGACCGGATCGCCTTCGGCGGCCGGGGCGCCCCCTACCACTTCGCCTCGGCGGTCGAGGAGCGCTTCGACGACGTCCCGCGGGTCTTCGCGCTGCTCGAGCAGACCCTGCAGGACCTCTTCCCCGACCTCGAGGCGGGGCTCACCCATCGCTGGGGCGGACCGCTCGCCATGCCGCGCGACCTCTCGCCCTCGGTCCTCTACGACCCCGAGACGGGCCTCGCCAGCGCCGGCGGCTACACCGGCGACGGCGTGGTGATGAGCTACGTCGCCGGGCGCGCGCTCGCCGACCTCATCGCGACCCCCGAGGTCGAGACCGACCTCACCCGTCTGCCCTTCGTCCACCACCGCTCGCGCAAGTGGGAGGTCGAGCCCCTGCGCTGGATCGGGATCAACGTCGGGCTCTCGCTGGGGGCCTGGGCCGACCGGGTCGAAGAGACCGAGGGCCGGCCGAGCCGCGCCGGGGAGCTCCTCGGCCGGCTGCTCCCCAAGTCCCCCTAGCGCAGGATGTTGACGGCGCGCGCGGCCACGACCGCGATCGTCGTGAGCGACACCAGCGACTCCCCGAGGAACAGCAGCTTGGCCACCGGCGATAGGGGCATCGCGTCGGCCGGGGCGAAGCTCGTGCCGTTGGCGAAGGACGTGTAGAGGTAGTCGACGAACCGCGGGCGCCACCCCGGGGGCGCGAGGCCGGGGTTCTCCATCTGGGGGAACTGGATGTCGGGGTAGGGGCGACCGCCGCCCGCGCGCCGTCCCGGCCCGCCGCGGTCGACCTCCCAGAGCCACAGGCCGTAGACGATCACGTTGGTGAGCCAGATCGCCACCGCCGAGTAGATGAGCGCCCGCCCCTGGGAGACGGCGCGGTCGAGGAGCCGCTGGACGAGCAGCACGACGGTGGCGACGTTGGCCACCGTCACGAGGCCGAGCAGGGCGATCGCCGTCGCGCGCACCCAGGGCGCCTCGTCGGGGTGGCGGTGGCGCCGGGCCGAGAGGGGGATCAGGGGCAGGGCGATGAGCACGGGCAGCAGCCACCGGGGGCCCACGACGAGCCGCGCGGGCAGCGCGAGGTAGAGCGCGAGGCAGGCGACCAGCGCGAGCGACGCGGGCCAGTGCGGCTCCGGTCGCGCCTCGGGGTCCACGTCAGTTGACGGTGGTCGTACCGCCCGCGAGCAGTCCGCGGGGCAGGAGGATCGAGCCGAGGCCGGCCGAGCGCAGGAGCCGGGCGAGCTCGTGCGACGCGACGGGCGACACCGGCCCGACCGCGGGCAGCACGACCCTCGCCGGCGCGTTGTAGGCCCGCACCGTGGCGCTCAGCGTCGAGGTCTGCCCGCCGGCGCTGACCTGGAGCGTGCTCGCCGTGACCTCGCCCTCGCTGCCGACGGTGATCGACCAGTCCACGCTGCCCAGGCGCGAGGTGGTGGAGCGTCCCGCGAACAGGGGCGTCAGCGCCGCGTGGGGGAAGACGTAGGCGTAGGTCGTGAGGTAGCCGTCGTGGGTCACCGTGCGCGAGTGGTAGCCCGAGATGAGGGCGAGGTCGGGCTTGGTGAGCTCGAGGGAGAGCCCGAAGAACGGGAGGGCTGGCGTCGCCACCTGGTACCACGGCCCGCTGCTCTCGGCGGCCGAGCGCACGTAGAGGTGCTGGCCGTTGAGCACGACGTTGAAGGCCTCGCCGGCCGCGGTCAGCCCCACGGTCGCCACCCCGGTCGCGCCGGCGTGGCGGAAGTCGACCGTGAGGTCGGCCGTCGCCTGCAGCGTCGAGGTCGAGGCCGTGATGACTAGGTGCGCGGTCTTCGGCGGGAAGCCGTGCAGGGCCAGCGGGTCGCTCGTCACCCCGCCGGGGTTCGGATCGGTCGCGGCGAGCACCACCCCGAGCACCGTGAGGGCGAGGGCCACGACCGCGACCACCGCGGCGGCCAGTCGTCGGTTCCTCATGGCGCCACCCTAGGGTCCGGCCGGGCCGCGACTATGCGCGCTCGGCGAGCAGAGCGACGAGCAGCTCGGTCGCCACGTTGCGTCCCGTCGCGAGGAACCCGACCCGCCCGGTGGGGTCGTCGCACAGGTCGAGCGCGATGGCCGCGTAGGCGATCGCCGAGGAGCCCTCCATCACGAGGCCGTGGCGCACCACGACGTCGCCCACCGCGCGGCGGATCTCCGCCTCGGGCACCAGCACGAGGGGCACGCCGGACTTGGCCACGATCTCGTTCGTGATCGCCCCGTCGTCACCGCCGCCGGCGAGGCCGTCGGCGATCGTCGGGCGATGCACCACCTCGGCCATCGACAGGCCCCGCAGGACGTGGTAGAGGGCGGCGCTCTCCTCGGGCTGGACCCCGGTGAGGCGCACGTCCCCGCGGCCCCTCGACTCGAGCGTGAGGATCGAGCCCGACAGGAGCCCGCCCCCGCCCACCGGCACGACGACGTGCTCGAGGTCGGGGGCCTGGACCAACAGCTCGTCGAGGACCGTGGCCTGCCCGGCGATGACGTCGGGGTCGTTGAAGGGCGAGACGAAGCGGATCCCGCGCGTCGCGGCCAACTCCATCGCGTGGGCCTGCGCCTCGTCGTAGGAGGAGCCGTGCTGGATCAGCTCGATGTCGTAGGTGCGCAGCTTGTGGACCTTGGCGGCCGAGGCGTTCGCGGGCACGACCACCGTGGCGCGCACCCCGAGGAGGGTCGAGGCGTGGGCCACCCCCAGTCCGTGGTTGCCGGCCGAGGCGGTGATCACGGCGCCGCGCGGGTCGTCGCGGTGGGCGGCGTCGATCGCCACGAGCGCACCGCGGATCTTGAACGAGCCGGTCACCTGGAGGCCCTCGAGCTTGGCCCGGACCGGCCGCTCCCCGACCCACAGCGTCGCGGTCGGCGTGGGCTCGAGGTGCTGGGCGACGAGCTCGCGGGCCCGCTCGAGCTGATCGTCCGTCGGTGCCGATACGTCGCTCGTCATCGTGGCCACACTAGCGACGCCCCGTCGGCGGAATTTCTACCCTCAAGTAAGGTCGGCGCGTGCCGTCGGTCGCCGCCGCGCTGGTCGCCGGGTCCTTCGCCTTCGTCGGCGCCACCGCCGACGACCTGGCCGGGCTCAGCGCCCAGCTCGCCCTGACCGAGCCGCCGCGCCGGCGTCGGGTGCGCCGGGCCCAGGCGTCGGGCGTCGCGGTGCTCGCCGCGATCGCCGTGGTCCTCGGCGAGACGCTGCGGGCGGTGCCCCTCGCCTGGTTCGCCGTGCTCGCCGCGTTCCCCCTGGCCTTCGCGGCCCGGGCCTGGTCGACCCGCCACCGCGAGGGGACCGCACGCCGACACGGCGCGCTCGCGACCGCCCTCGTGACCGTCTCAACGGGAGGCGACGCCGTCGCGGTCTGGACGCCCCTCGTGCGCGCCAGCGACGCGCCGCGTCTCGTCGCGGTCCTCGCGGCGTTCCTCGTCTGGGAGCTCGCCCTGCTCGGCGCGGCCGGCGCACTCGCCCGCCACGAGCGAGTGCGCCGGTGGGTCGGCGTCGCCACCGCGCGGGGCCGCCCGTTCCTCTACCTCGCCCTCGCGGCCCTCGTGCTCGCGGAGTGCCACGTGCTCTGAGGCCCCACCGGTAGCGTGGCGTGATGGCTCGGCGCGACGCGGAGGTGACCCTCCGTCGCCTCACGGTCATCGTCGGCCTGCAGTGGATGGGGGCGACCTTCGGCCTGCCCCTCCTCCCCCTCTTCCTCGAGCACCGCGACGGGACCCCGGCGGTGATCGGACTGATCATGGCCGCCTTCTTCGTGGCCGGGGTCGTGACCCAGTTCGCCTTCGGGCACCTCGCCGACCGGTTCGGGCGCCGACGGATCCTCGTGGGGAGCCTCGTGGTCTACGCGCTCGCCTCCATGACCTACCTGCTCCCCGTGTCGGCCCCGTGGCTGGCGCTCACCCGGGCCGTGCAGGGGGCCACGGCCGGCTCGATCGAGGTCGCCTCGCTGGCCGCCGTCGCCGCCCTGGTCCCCGAGGCGCGCCGGGGACGCGCCGTCTCGCGCATCCTCGCCGCCCAGCTCTTCGGCATCGCCATCGGGCCGGTCGCCGGGGTCGTCGCGACGGTGCGCACCCTGGGGTGGGCCTTCTTCGCCACGGGCCTGGTGAGCCTCGGGGTGGCCGTTGTCGCCGCGCGTACCGACCTCGGTGACGAGCGGGCCCGCCGCGACGAACCGCTCCCCCCGCTGCAGTGGAACTCCCGGCTCGTGGGCTCGCTCGTCGCGGCGAGCGCGTCGGGTCTCACGATCGGCGTCTACGAGGCCTGCTGGACCCTCCTCATGCACGCGCACCACGCGACCAGCCTGCAGATCCGGCTCAGCTGGACGTTCTTCGGCCTGCCGTGGATCGTCCTCGCGCGCATCGGGGGCTGGCTGGCCGACCACGCCGACCGCCGGCTGGTGGCGCTCGCGGGCATGGTGAACGGTGCGCTCTTCCTCGCCCTGTACCCCCACATCCACAACAACGACGTCATGCTGGCCCTCGGGTCGCTCGAGTCGATCGGCGCCGCCCTGTCAGTGCCCTCGGTCTCGTCGATGCTCAGCCAGGGCGCCGCCTCGCGCGAGCTCGGCCGGCGCCAGGGCCTCTACGCGACCTCCAACACCGCCGCGCTCTCGCTCGCCGCGGCGACCTCGGGCTTCTTGTTCACGATGAACGAGGCGCTGCCCTTCAGCGTGGTCGCGGCGGTCTCGACCGCCCTGGCGCTGGCGGCGGTCTACCGGTGGCGGACCGTGCCCGGTCGGGTGACCGACCCCGTCGCTACGACAGCCAGACCTGGTCCCAGCGCGACGCGTCCGCGTCGGGACTGAGCGCCCGGGTCCGGCCGTCGGCGGCCGTGGCGAAGGCCCAGTTCTGGACGTTCGAGCGCGCCGCCCAGGCGTTCACCGTCGTGTCGAGCCACAGGTACGGGATGTCCTTGGCGAAGCGGACGTTGACGTTCTTCCACGCGGCGCGCTCCGCGGCGGACCCCTGGGGGGAGGCGAGGGCCTTGAGCATGTTCGCCATCACCACGCCGTCGGCCTGGTGGGAGAAGTTGACCGCGCCGGGGAACCGCGTGCCCGCGGGCAGCGCGGTGAGGCCCAGTCCGCCCTGGGTCGGCGAGGCCGTCGCGCTGAGCGAGAGGAACCACACGTAGTTGAGCCCGGGGTCCACGCCACCGAACTGGGTCCACACTGCGCAGTCGTACTGGCCGTAGATGACGTTGTTGATGAGCTGGCTCGTGACCAGCGGGCGCGAGGTCACCTGGATCCCCACCGCCGCCAGCTGTTGCTGGAAGAAGGAGAAGGCCTGCTGGCTCGCCGCGTCGCCCGAGACGATGTCGATGACGAAGCTGACCTTGGACACCTTGTGCTTCTTCTTGTAGGCGGTGACGAGCTCCTTGGCCTTCTTCGGGTTGTACGAGGGGTAGTGGGAGTTGGAGTAGTAGGGCGAGCTCTTGCGGTAGAGACCGTCGGCCACCGCCCCGATGCCGCCGTCGATGACCTTGAAGTAGGCGTTGCGGTTGAGGGCCATGGCGCAGGCCTGGCGGATCGTCACGTCGTTCAGGACCGGCTTGAGCGTCGTGTCCCACTGGAGGCTCGAGGGGTTCACCGCCCCCAGGGTCCCCTGCCAGTCGGCGTCCTGGACGGCCGTGGGGACGGCCTGGCCCTGCTTGATGTAGCTCAGCGCCCCCGGCACGGTGGGCGCGAACTCGCCGGCCCACGCGAAGTACTGGTTCATGGTGCCCGAGGTGTTCAAGATGAGCATGTTCAAGGCCGGGTCGCGGGGCGCGTGGATGTCGGTCAGCACGCCGATCCCCGAGGTCTTCTGCAGCTGGGCGATCTGGGAGCCGACGTTCTGCAGGGCGATGTCGACCGAGCCCGACTGCAGCGCCTGGTTGCGCGAGGCGGCGTCGGGGATGGTCTTGAAGGTCACGCCGTCGAGGTACGGGAGCGCCCGGCCGTGGGCGTCCTTGCGCCAGTAGTGGGGGTTCTTCTTCCACACCGACTGGACGTTCAGGGTCCACGACTCGACCATGAACGGTCCGGTGCCGATGGGGTTGCCGGTGTAGGTCGAGGAGAAGGACGAGGGGTGGGCCATGTAGGCGATCTGCTGCTCGGCCAGCTGGATGGGGAAGGTCGAGAAGGGCACGACGAGCGTGTACTTGACGGTGTAGGCGTCGACCGCGGTGACCGAGGCGATGATCGGCTGGATCGCGAGGCCCACGGTGGGGTCGGCCGCCGCCGCCTGGTAGTTGGCCACCACGACGCTGGCGTTGAAGGGGTCCCCGTTGGTGAAGGTGACGCCCTGGCGCAGCTTGATCGTCCACACCGTGAAGTTCGCGCTGGGCGTCGCCGAGAGCGCCAGCATCGGCAGGACGGACTTGCCGTTGGCGGCCATGACGAAGAGCGGGTCGTACAGGGCGTTGGCGAGGCAGAACCCGGAGCCGTCCATCTTGCCCTGCGCGCCGTTGAAGGTGTGGTAGTTGGGCACGTCGGCGAGCAGCGCGACCTTGAGCGACCCCCCGATCTTGGGCGGCTTGGTACTGACCCCCGTCGCGGCCGACGCCGCCTCGGCCATCAGCCCGTCGACGACGGTGCTCGCCAGGGCGATGCCGCCGGCGGTCGCGGCCGAGTGCGTCAGGAACGAACGGCGATCGAACGTAGCCGTCATGGCTCGCCTCCCCCGGCGCGGCCCCCCGGCGCGCGCCTGGGGCGCAACTTACCAAGAACGGTGGCCCGCGACGGGGCAGCCCGTGCGCCAGACCCCGGTGGGGGGAGGCGTCCACCGGGGTCCTGCGCTCGGGCCGGCGGCGTGCCGCACGGTCGCGACGTCGGCTCCGGGCTCGTGGGGTCTCGGCAGACCCCGCCCGGTCAACGCCCTCGGCCTGCGGCCTCAGCGCTGTCCGTCGATCGCCCGGACACTCTCGCGCACGGACATCGGAGCGCCGTAGGGAGGGGCTAAGAACCCCCTAAATCACCGGCGTGTTAACACTCTGAGAAATCGCGCAGGATAGCCACGCCGCCCCGGGGGGCCTCGGCCATACTGGGCCCGGGCGTTCCGGCCGGACCCGGCGCGCGGGGACAGGCCAACCAGGGGAGGAGCGCCAGTGGCGCAGATCATCGACCACGAGGGGTCGACGGGTGACCCGACGTTCCGCGTCGAGACGCACGGTATCGACTACATCGCCGAGTCCGAGCGCTGGGCGACCCCGCGCAACATCGGCGCGATGTGGGCCGGTTCGGCCCTGAACGTCGAGTACTTCATCTACGGCGCCCTCCTCATGGGCTTCGGCTTCAGCTTCACGACGGCCCTCACGATCATCGTGATCGGCAACCTCTCCTTCTTCCTCCTGGGCCTGGCGTCCCTGCAGGGCCCCGAGGCGGGCACGACGGCCTTCACCATCTCGCGGGCGGCCTTCGGCACCAAGGGCGGCCGGATCGTGGCGTTCTTCAACTGGATCACCCAGCTGGGCTTCGAGACCGAGGGGTTGATCCTGATCGTGGGGGCGGCCATCGTCCTGTGCCAGATGGGCGGACTGCACGTGTCGTCGCCGATGAAGGTCGTGTTCATCATCGTCGCGGCGGCCATCCAGGCGGTCCTGCCTTACTTCGGCCACGCCACGCTCGTGCGCGTGCTGCGCTCGCTCATCGTCCCCTTCGGGGCCATCTACCTTCTGCTCGCCGTCTACGACCTCAAGCACGGCTCGGCGTCGTTCAAGGGCCTCTTCCCCACCAACTGGGAGACCTACACCGCGGGCCTCGCCTTCACCATCGCCCTCTCGGGGCTCGGCTGGACCGAGTGCGGCAACGACTACACCCGCTACCTGCCCCGGGACGCGAAGAGGGGCGCGGTGGTCGGCTGGGTGTTCCTCGCGACCGCCATCCCCGAGATCGTGATGATGATCCTGGGGGCGGCCACCTTCACCTTCATCTCCTCGAACGCCCAGAACGCGGCCTGGAACAGCGCCAACCCGTTCGAGGCGCTGCGCGGTCAGGCGCTCATCCCGAGCTGGGTGGTCGCCATCTTCCTCGTCTTCGCGATCGTCCAGCTCTTCGGCATCAACTCACTCGACCTGTACTCCTCGGGGGTGTCCCTCCAGGCCCTGGGCGTGCGCCTCAAGCGCTACCAGGCGGTGGTCCTCGACTCGTTCATCGCGTGCGGGCTCACCCTGTGGGCCGAGTTCCAGGACACCTTCTCGCTGTTCATGAAGGAGTTCGTGGGGGTCATCATCGTGTGGATCGCCCCGTGGTTCGCGATCATGATGGTCGACTGGCTCATGCGCCGGTTCCGCTACAACGCCGCCGAGCTCCAGCGCCAGGACCGCGGCAGCATCTACCACGTCGGACGGCTCGGAGTGAACTGGAACGGCATCGTCGCCTTTGTCGTGGGAATGGTCTGCGCGACTCTGGCCTACTCGAAGGCGCCGCCCCCGGTGAACTTCCCCTTCCACTGGATGACCCCGATCTCCAACCACTACGGCGCGTTCTGCGTCGGCAAGGTCGTCCACGGGGCCTGCGACGCGGGGTGGATCGGCGGCGCCGACTTCTCGATCTACATCGGGATCGTCGTCGCGGGCCTGCTCTACTTCCTCCTCGAGCAGGCGACCGGTCACGTGCGGCGCCAGGTCGCCGCCCAGCGCGAGCTCGAGCCGGCGAACTAGGGGCTCAGCCCACCCAGTCCTCGACGAGGCCGCCGGCGCCGTCGGGGCGGAACACCGGGATCGAGCCCAGCGCGCGCACCATGCGGGCGTCCTCGCCCAGCGCGTCGCGCCAGAGCGACGCCTCGGTGACGAGCGTGCCGATGGCGACCACCTCGGCGCCCACGCGCCGCAGCAGCCGCAGCGCCGCGCCGGTGGAGGCGCCCGTCGAGATGACGTCGTCGACGATCGCGACGCGACGGCCCTCGACCGCGGGGATGCGGGCCCGGTCGAACAGGAGCCGCTGGTCGGCGTCGGTGGTGATCGAGCGGACCGTCTCGGTCACGGCGTCGGCGAGGTGGATCTTGGGCGTCTTGTGCAGCACGACGTACTGGTCGAGACCGAGGTGGCGCGTCACCTCGACCGCGAGCGGGATTCCCATGGTCGCCACGGTCGCCACGATGTCGACGCTGGCCCCGCGCAGCGTGTCGGCCAGCTCCTCGCCCGCGCGCGCCATGAAGCCCACGCCCATGTCGACCGTGATCAACAGGGCCAGGGCGAGGTCGTCGCTCAACGAGACGACGGGCAGCTCCACGTGCTGGGTGCCGATCTCGACCGGGTAGGCGCCGCGCTCCACGTCGAGGGAGCATACTTATCGCCGTGAGCGACTCTGGAGGACCCCTCGACCCCGACCTCGCGCGCTCGATGCTGCGCACCGCCTACGACGAGGCGGTGCGCGGGCGCGACGAGGGCGGCATCCCCATCGGCGCCGCCCTCTTCACCCGCGACGGGGTGCTGCTCGGCTCCGGCCACAACCGCCGGGTCCAGGAGGACGACGCGTCGGTTCACGCCGAGACCGACGCCTTCCGACGCGCCGGTCGGAGGCGGGGCTACCGCGACACCGTCATGGTCACGACCCTCTCGCCGTGCTGGTACTGCTCGGGCCTCGTGCGCCAGTTCAACATCGGTGCCGTCGTCGTCGGCGAGGCCGAGACCTTCAGCGGCGGCCACGAGTGGCTGGCCGAGAACGGCGTCGAGGTGGTCGTGCTCGACGACCCGGCGTGCAAGGAGATCCTTCGCACCTTCATAGCCGAGCGGCCCGAGGTGTGGGACGAGGACATCGGGCTGTGAGCCCCCGGCCCCGTCCTCGTGGGCGTGGGCGATGAACGACGTGGAGGGCTGCCCGCTGTGCGAGAGGCACCGCGGCGCGGGCCCGCTGGCGGGGACCCCCCTCTACGAGGACCCGCTCGTCCTGGCCTACCACGCCCCGGCGGGCGAGACCGGCGGCTACCTGGGCTACGTCTTCGTCGAGACGCGCCGGCACGTGGGGAGCCTCGCCGCGCGCACCGACGACGAGGTCGTCGCCGAGGCCCGGCTCGTCGCGCGCGTCGCCGCGGCCCTGGAGGCCACCGGGGCCGAGCACGTCTACTCCTTCGTCTTCGACCACGTGGCGCACCACCACGCCCACGTCGTGGCGCGCCACCCCGGGACGCCGCGCGAGTACTGGGGCTCGCGGGTCGACGAGTGGCCCGACGCGCCGCGAGCGTGGGGCGCGGCCTTCGACGACTACTGCGCGCGGCTGCGCGCACACCTCCGTTGATCCGCACGACGCGGGACACGAGCCGTGGCCGCGCTCCCCCGCTCGGGAACGAGGTCTTGCCCGCTCCGCGTGACAGCCACAAGGACTCAGAGATCCAGCCGAAACAGCGCCAAGGGACGGTCGTGGCCGCCGAGGCCGAGCTCACCGACACGTCGGAACCCCAGTTGTTGGTGGAGTTGGATCGTGCCCCGATTGTCGTGCTCGGCGGCGTAGAACACGACGCCTTCGCCGGCGAGACGCGCGATTCGCGCCTGGGTCAGCGCCCTTCCGATGCCTCGCCGACGCTGAGCTCGCGCAACCGCCAGCCCGCTCAGGAACCAGCCACCCGGCGGCTGGCCCTCGAGGTCGTCCGGGCGAGTCACGAACCGTGACTGGGCGTATCCGACGACCTCCCCGTCGGCCTCGGCCACGAGAAAGTGACGCGACGGGTCCCCGAGCACGTCGGCAAACCGCGCCCGCCATACGTCGGGGTGCTCATTGGCCTCGTCGGCCATGATCCGTGCGCAAGCCTCGACGTCATTCGAGGTCGCGTCCCGGATGAGGAGTTCCGGCGACGCCATGGAGGGACCATAGGGCGACGCCGCCCCTCGTGCTCGCCGCCACCCCCGTCACCGTGAAGCGGACGATGGAGCCAGGCCCTCTTCGCGATCGCGAGTTCACGCGCTGGGACGCGAGGGACGCCCTGCGACTACTCGACGCCGCCGCGCGCCGACGCTCCGCGTGGGCCGGCGCGGCGCTCCGGCCCACCCAGCGCTGCACCGTGCGGGTGGGGGAACTCGCCCCCTGTGCTCGCGTGCGCCCTCCTGGCCCGCGGCGTTCGAGTGGTCATGGACACGATCGCTCGTCCGTCAGCGGTGATGGCCGTGGCGCGATCCGCTCGTCTCGGTCCTCGGCTGCTCGCGCCCGCACGCCGCGGCCAGACGACGGCCCACGGACGAACCCCGCCTGAGCGGAGGGCGCGGGTGGCGCGGGGGTCCGACGCCGCCTAGCGCACGGGGGGCCCGAAGAGGCGATCACCGGCGTCGCCCAGCCCCGGCGTGATGTAGCCCACGGAGTTCAGCTCCTCGTCGAGGGCGGCCGCGACGATGACGGCCTCGTGGCGCGACTGGACCAGCTCAACGCCGGGGCGCGCGGCGATGAGACAGAGCACCGTGACGGTCCCGGCGCCGCGCTCCTCGAGCATCGTGAGGACCCGGTCGAGTGAGCCGCCCGTCGCGAGCATCGGGTCGCAGACCACCACGTGGACGCCCTCGAGCCGATCGGGCAGCCCGTCGAGGTAGACCTCGGGCTCGAGGGTGGTCTCGTCGCGGCGCAGTCCCACCAGGCAGAGCCGGTTGTGCGGCAGCACCTCCTGCACCGCCGGGCTCATGCCCAGGCCCGCGCGCAGGATCGGCACGATCACGTACTCGGTGTCGATGCGCACCGCCGGTGCGCCCGCGGTGACCGGCGTGTCGACGGTCGTCGCGGTGACCGGCGCGTGGCGGAAGGCCTCGTAAGCGACGAAGCGCGAGATCTCCCCCGCGAGGCGCAAGAAGTCGGCGTTGCTCGTGCGCGCGTCGCGCAGCTGGCGGACCTTGTCCGCGACGACGGGGTGGTCGACGACGAGCAGGGCGGGCACGGCTGCCACACTACGCCGGGCGGAGGACCCGTCGGGGGGTCTCGTTACACTCGAACCCGTGCCGTTTTCCCCCTCCTCGCCCGCCGCACCGGTGAGCGAGGAGGGCGCGAACCCCTTGGGCGGACTGCGCTCGCGCTACCCCGGCCCTCGCGCCCGGATCGCGGCGGACGCGGGCCAACCCTGGTGGCGACGGGTGCTGCCGGTGATCGTCTCGCACCGCGGGCCCTTCGTCGCCTCGATCTCCCTGGCGTTCGTCTCGTCGGTACTCCAGGTGCTCGTCCCCAACATGCTCAACGGCGACGTCGACAACGTCCTGCTGCGCCACGAGGGGTCCCTGCGCGACGCGGTGGTCGCGATCGTGGTGGTCGGGGTCCTCGCGGGGCTGACCGGGCTCGCCTCGCGACAGTACCTCTACCGGACGGCCTACGACGTCGAGGCCGACCTGCGCTCGCTCATCTACGAGCACCTCGCCTGGCTCTCCTTCGGCTTCTACGACCGGGTCCAGTCGGGCCAGCTCATCAGCCGGGCCAACAGCGACATCCGCAGCGTGCAGATGTACTCGACCTTCGCTCCGCTCATCCTCGTCCAGGCGGGGATCGGCGTCATCGCCTTCGCCTTCATGCTGAGCATCTCGTGGCCGCTAGCGCTGCTGGCGCTCGTGATCATGCCCTTCCTCTACGTGATCGGCGTGAAGATGCGCCGGGTGATGTTCCCCATCTCCTGGGTGACCCAGGCCCGGCTCGCCGACGTCGCGACCATCGTCGACGAGAACGTCAACGGGGTCCGGGTCGTCAAGGCCTTCGCCCAGGAGGGCGCCGAGGTCAACCGGCTGGCCGACGCCGCCGAGCGGGTCGCCTGGGCCTACGTCAAAGACGCCAACCTGCGGGCCACCTGGGCGCCCTGGGTGCAGAACCTGCCCCAGCTGGGGCTCGCCCTCGTCCTGTTCTTCGGCGGGTGGATGGTCATCCAGGGCCGCCTGGGGATCGGGGCGATCCTCGCCTTCAACGCCTACCTGTTGATGCTCCAGGCCCCCTTCATGATGCTCGGCCAGCTCGTCATGATGGGCCAGCGCGCCAAGGCCAGCGCCGAGCGCATCTTCGAGATCCTCGACGAGCGGCCCGACGTCGTGGAGCGCCCGGGGGCGTACGACCTCGACGGGGTCAGGGGTGAGGTCACCTTCTCCCACGTGGGGTTCGCCTACGCCAACGGGGTTCCCGTCTTGGCGGACGTCGACTTCGAGATCTCGCCCGGCGAGACGGTGGCCATCGTCGGGCGCACCGGGTCGGGCAAGTCCACGATCGCCCGGCTGCTGACGCGCTTCTACGACGTCACCCAGGGGTCCGTCACGATCGACGGCCACGACGTTCGCGACCTCACGCTCGAGTCGCTGCGGCGCGAGGTCGGGGTCGTCCTCGACGAGCCCTTCCTCTTCTCGGTCTCGATCCGCGACAACATCGCCTACGGGTGGCCGGACGCGCCCCTCGAGGACGTGGTCGCCGCGGCGCGTGCGGCCAACGCCCACGAGTTCATCGTCCGGCTCCCCGACGGCTACGACACCGTGGTCGGCGAGCGCGGCTACACCCTCTCGGGCGGGCAGCGCCAGCGCATCGCGATCGCCCGGACCCTGCTCATGAACCCGCCGGTCCTCGTCCTCGACGACGCCACGAGCGCCATCGACGTGCACGTCGAGGCCGGCATCCACGAGGCGCTGCGCGGGCTGCTCGCGACGCGCACCACGCTCGTCATCGCCCATCGCGTGTCGACCATCGCGCTGGCGGACCGGGTCGTCCTGCTCGACGGGGGGCGCATCGTCGCCTCCGGCACCCATCAGGACCTGCTCGAGCGCGAGCCCCTCTACGCCGAGGTGCTCGCCCAGGCGGTGCGCGACGAGCCCGTGGACGAGGAGGGCTGATGGCCTGGGGCGGCGGCTTCGGCGGCGGGATGTTCGGCCAGAGCGCCAGCACGGCCAGCGCCCGCGCCGGCCTGCCCTTCGGCGGGATCCCGAGCGAGCTGCGCGAGGAGGCCGAGCGGCTGCTCGCCGGCGAGCCCGCCCACGCCCCGGCCGACCTGCGCTTCACCCAGCGGCCCAGCGAGCGCGAGCGCCGTCGGCTCACCCTGCCCGGCCTCGTGTTCACCTACCCCCGCTGGGTCGTCGGTGCCTCGCTCACCATCATCTTGAACAGCCTCGTGCTGCAGGCCGGGCCGCTGCTCACCGAGCTCGCGATTGCCCGCGGTATGGAGCCCGGCCACCGCCACCTCTCGGTCGTCGCCGTCTGCGCCCTCGCCTACCTCGTGCTGGCCCTGGCGGCGGCGCTGCTCCAGCGCGCCGGCGTGAACCTGACGGGCCGGCTCTCGTCGCGGGTGATGCACGACCTGCGCATCAAGGTCTTCACGCACCTCCAGCGGCTGAGCCTCGACTTCTTCACCGAGGAGAAGGCCGGCGTCCTCATGAGCCGCATGACGAGTGACATCGAGAACCTCCAGCAGCTGCTCCAGGACGGGATCAGCCAGTTCGCCCTCCAGGGGCTCACCATGGTCGTGATCGCGGCGGTGCTGTTCGCCCTCAACGTGACCCTCGCCCTGTGGACGATCCTCGCGATCGTCCCGGTGATGTTCGTCATGACGGTCTGGTACCACCACGCCTCCGAGCGGGGCTACCTGCGCAGCCGCGACCGCATCGCCCTGGTGCTGGCCGACCTCTCGGAGTCCCTCTACGGGATCCGCGTGGTGACCGCCCACAACCGCCAGCGCCGCAACATCGTGAACCACCGCCACGTCGTGGGCGCCTACCGCGACGCCAACGTCTACACCGGCCGGGTCAACTCGCTCTACGGCCCGGCGACCACCACGATCGGCATCCTGGGCCAGGCCCTCCTGCTCGGCGTCGGCGGCTCGATGGTGCTCGACCACCGCCTCGACGTGGCGGCCCTGATCGCCTTCGTCCTGTACCTCAACCGGTTCTTCGCCCCCATCCAGCTGCTCGTCCAGCAGTACACGTCCCTCCAGCAGGGCCGGTCGTCGATCATCCGCCTGCGCGAGCTCGTCGAGACCCCGCCCTCGGTCGACGAGAGGGAGGGCGCGACCGAGCTGCCCCCGATCGAGGGGCGGATCACCTTCGAGGACGTGACCTTCGGCTACGACCCTGACCGACCGGTGCTCGCCCACGTGGACCTCGAGATCGCCCCGGGCGAGTCGGTGGCCCTCGTCGGGCCGACCGGGGCCGGCAAGTCGACCCTGGCCAAGCTGGCCAACCGCTTCTACGACCCGACCGGGGGGCGGGTGCTCGTCGACGGGGTCGACCTGCGCGAGGTGACCTTGCGCTCGCTGCGCCGCCAGGTCGGGGTCGTGCCCCAGGAGCCCTTCCTCTTCGCCGGCTCGATCCGCACCAACCTGTCCTTCGGGCGGCCCGACGCCACCGCGGCCGAGGTCGACGAGGCGATCGACCTGGTCGGCCTGCGCGAGCTCGTCGACCGGCTGCCCGAGGGCCTCGACACGCCGGTGCACGAGCGGGGCCAGACGCTCTCGGCCGGCGAGCGCCAGCAGCTGGCCCTCGCCCGGGCCTTCCTCGCCCGCCCGCGCGTGCTGATCCTCGACGAGGCGACCTCCTCACTCGACCTCCAGAGCGAGATCGTCGTGGAGCGGGCCCTCGACGCCCTGCTCGAGGGCCGCTCGGCCATCCTCATCGCCCACCGGCTCACGACCGCCCAGCGGGCCGACCGGATCGCCGTGGTCGACCACGGCGGGATCGTGGAGGTGGGCAGCCCCGCCGAGCTGCTCGCGCGCGACGGGGCCTACGCGGCGATGTACCGGGCGTGGGTCGAGGCGGGCGGGCGCGACGCCAGCCGCGAGGACGCCGCGGGCCGCTAGGCGGGCACCGTCTCGACCAGCTCGGCGCGCCGGGCCTGGTAGGCGACGATCGAGGCCGCCTTCACCGGGCCGAAGCCCCGCACCAGCGCGGGCGCGGCCGCGAGCGCGACGGCCCGTTCGTGGGTGGCCGGCGTGAGCGTGGCGACGAGGCCCTCGATGGTGTCGAGGTACTCGTCGCGCACTCGGCGCTCCTCGTGGCGCAGCGCCGAGCGGCCGAAGGGGTCGAGGCGCGTCTCGCGCAGGCCACGGCCCGCCCGCAGGGCGTGTAGCACCCAGCGCGAACCTGGGCCGAGGGCCCGCTTCGCACCCGCCGCGCGCTGACGCTCGGTGAGCGAGAGGTGGAAGGTCGTCTCGGTGCCGTCGCCGAAGACGTCCGCGACCTCGGCCCGCGCCGCTTCGGAGAGCAGCAGCCGGGCCACCTCGTACTCGTCCTTGTAGTTCATGAGCCGGAAGAGCTGCTCGGCCACGGCGCGCGCGAAGGGGCCGTCGGGGTCACCGAGGGCGGCCTCGGCCGCGCGGGCGCGGGCGACGAGGTCGGCGTAGCGGCGGGCGGCCGTTGGCCCCCGGGAGTCGCGCAGGTCGGCCACCCGTGGTGCCACCAGCGCCTCGAGGTCACCGCCCGGCGTCGCGCCCACGGTCCCGACGAGGTCGTCGGACGACCCCGGCGCGCGCGACGAGGCCGGGGGCTCGGCGACGGCGCGCCGGCCCAGGGCGAACGCGGCGAGGTTGCGCTCGACCTCGACGCCGTTGGCCTCGATGGCCGCGCGCAAGGAGGCGGCGCTGAGCCCGAGCGCGCCGCGCTGGAAGGCGGCGCCGAGCAGGACGACGTTGGCGAAGGTGTCCTCGCCCAGGCGCGCGCGCGACAGCGCGGCGGCGTCGAACCAGACGTTCTCGGCGCGACGCGTGCGGGCGTCGACGCGCTCGCGCAGCTCGTCGAGCCCCACGACCGGCCAGGTCGGGTCGGCCACCTGGCGGCCCACCGGCACGGTGGCGGTCGAGACGACGGCGAGCGTGCGGGCGGGGTCGGTGACCCCGAGGTAGGTGGAGGTCGCCGCGACCAGGGGGTCGCCGCCGAGATACAGGTCGCACTCCCCCTCGCCGAGCCGTGGCGAGAGCGCCTCGTCGCCGTCGCTCAGGCGCAGGTCCGACACCACGGCCCCGCCCTTCTGGGCGATGCCGGTCTGGTCGAGCACGCGCACCGAGCGTCCCTCGAGGTGGGCGGCCCACGCGACGACCTGGGCCACGGTCACCACGCCCGTGCCCCCGATGCCGGTGATGCGGATCGTGGTCGTCGCCCGCGAGGTGGCGGGCTCGGCGAGGCCCGCGTCGTCGGGCAGGCGCCCGCCGGCGCGGCGCCGGCCCGGGCGCACGGTCACGAGGGCCGGGCACCGACCGGCCAGGCACGAGTAGTCGAGGTTGCACGACTCCTGATGGATCTGGCGCTTGGTGCCGAGCGCCGTCTCGAGGGGACGGACCGACAGGCAGTTCGAGGCCACCCCGCAGTCCCCGCACCCCTCGCACACGAGGGTGTTGACGTGGACCCGGCGCTCGGGGGTCGGCGCGAGGCCGCGGCGGCGCCGGCGGCGCAGCTCGACCGCGCAGCCCTGCTCGTGGAGCAGGACGGTGACCCCGGGCACCTCGGCGAGACGGCGCTCGACCTCCACCAGGCGCTCGCGGGGCCACACCTCCACCCACGACGGCAGCGCGGCGCGCGTGCGGCGCGGGTCGTCGCTCGTGGCCATGACCCGGCTCACCCCCTCAGCGCGCAGCGAGGTGACGAGCTCGGCGAGACTGCGGCCCCCGGCGACGGGCTGGCCCCCGGTCATGGCGACCGTGCCGTTCACGAGCAGCTTGAAGGTGATGTGCGCCCCGGCGGCCACGGCGGCCCGCACGGCGAGCGAGCCCGAGTGGGCGTAGGTCCCGTCGCCCAGGTTCTGGACGAAGTGGGTGGTGGCGACGAAGGGGGCCATCCCGTTCCACATGGCGCCCTCCCCGCCCATCTGGAAGCGGCCGACCACGTCGCCCACCCGGCGCGGATCCATCTGGATCGCCAGCCCGTGACAGCCGCTGCCCGAGCCGACGCAGGTTCCCCCGGGAACCCGCACCGAGGTGTTGTGCGGGCAGCCCGAGCAGAAGTACGCCCCGCGCACGATCGGCAGCGGCGCGGGCACGGAGGCCCGGCGCGCCGTGCGGTAGGCCGCGGCCCGGCCGTCGCCGCCCAGGGCCTCCAGCCGCGCCGCCAGGGCCTCGGCCAGGGCGTCGACGTCGACCTCGCCGATCTCCGGCACGAGCGGGCGCCCCGCGTCGTCGAGCTTGCCGAGCACCCGGGGCGCCGCGGGGACCCCGAAGAGCGCGGCCTTCACGAGCGTCTCGAGGAAGGGCCGCTTGTCCTCGACGACGAGCACCTCGTCGAGGCCCCGGGCGAAGTCGCGCACCACCGCGTCGTCCATCGGGTAGGGCATCGACACCTTGAGCAGGCGCACGCCCGCCCGGGCGAGGTCGCGCTCGGCGTAGCCGATCCTGGCCAGGGCGCTGAGGACGGCGAGGTGGGCCGGGCCGGCCGCGACGACGCCGAGGGTGTCGTCGGGCGAGGCGTGGGTCACCCGGTTGAGGCCGTTCACCACGCCGTAGCGCCGGGCGACCTCGAGTCGGGTGCCGTAGAGGGAGCGCTCGAGCTCGATGAGCTTCGCCCCGAGCAGCTGGGCGCTCACCTGGTGGCCGTAGGCCCCGGGGACGTCGGGCTCGGTCGGGACCACCCGGTCCGGCCCCACCTCGACGCTCTGGGTCGCGTCGGCCACCGTCGCGGGCAGACGCAGCCCGACCCAGAGCCCCGACGCGCGCGACATCGCGATGCCGTGGCGGCCGAGGTCGAGCACCTCCTGGGGGTCGGCCGGGGAGAGGAAGGGCAGGGCCAGGGCGAACAGCGACGGCTCCGACGAGGACGGGACGCTCGAGGACTTCGCCTGGGGGTCGTCGCCGACCACCACGAGGACCCCGCCGCGCGGGCCCGCGCCCATCAGGTTGCCGTGGCGCAGGGCGTCCGAGGCCCGGTCCAGCCCCGGCGCCTTGCCGTACCAAACGGCGACCACGCCCTCCGCGGTCCGGTCGGGCCGGGTCGTCGCGAGCTGGCTGCCGGCGACCGCCGTCGCCGCCAGCTCCTCGTTGAGGCCCGGGCGGTGCACCACGCGCCACTGCGCGAGCCGCTCGCTCGTGCGGGCGAGCTCGAGGTCGAGCCCGGCGAGCGGGGAGCCCGGGTAGCCGGTGACGAAGCCGGCGACGTCCAGGCCGCGCCCGGCGTCGGCGGCCGCCTGGTCGCCGAGGAGCCGCACGACGGCCTGGACCCCCGAGAGCAGGACGCGCCCGGACGCGACGCGGTAGCGGTCCCCGGGGACGGGGGTGCCAGGGGTGGTGGGGGTGGTGGGGGCGCTCACAATCCGACCGTAGCCACCTAGGGACGAAGGGCCCTGGTGACCAAAGGCCCTATCGCCCGTGCCGGTCGCTAGAGCAGGGTG
The DNA here is from genome assembly GCA_021818265.1 of Actinomycetes bacterium. Taxonomy (GTDB): domain Bacteria; phylum Actinomycetota; class Acidimicrobiia; order Acidimicrobiales; family RAAP-2; genus RAAP-2. The sequence goes on along the minus strand of JAKAEP010000001.1, from coordinate 18,313 downwards.
CCCAGCTCCTCGACGAGGGAGGCGGCGCTGCGCCCCGCGGTGGGCACCGGGTGGACCTGGAGGTGGGTGACCCCCGCCTCGGCGAAGGCCGCGACCCGCTCGGCGACGTAGCCGGCCGGGCCGCAGAGCGTCGTGAGCTCGAGCATCTCGGCCGGCACCGCGGCCTCGGCCTCGGCCTTGCGCCCCGCGAGGTAGAGGTCCTGGATGGTGGCGGCGGCGTCGGCGAAGCCGTAGCGCACGGCCAGCTCGTTGTAGAAGTTCTTGCCCCGCGCCCCCATGCCCCCCACGTAGAGGGCGACCATCGAGCGGGCGAGCTCGCGCACGGCCGTCACCTCGGGGCCCTCGCCGATCGCGAGCAGCCCCCCGGCCGTCACCATCAGCGGGCCGAGGCCCGGGTCGCGCCGGGCCCGGCCCGCGTCGAGGGCCGCGCCCCACACGTCGCGCGCCCTCTCGGGGATGAAGAGGATGGGCATCCAGCCGTCGGCGACCTCGGCGGTGAGCGCGACGTTGCGCTCACCCAGGGCCGCGACCCACACGGGGATGTCCGGTCGGTCGGGGTGGGCGATGATCTTGAGGGGCTTGGCGAGTCCGGTCCCGCGACCCTCAGGCAGGGGCATCGCGTAGTGCTTGCCCACGTGCTCGAGGGGCGCCTCGCGGCGCCACACGGCCCGGCAGATCTCGACGATCTCGCGGGTGCGCCCGAGGGGGTCGTCGTAGGGCACGCCGTGGAAGCCCTCGATGACCTGGGGGCCCGAGGCCCCGAGGCCCAGGTGGAAGCGGCCCGAGGTCAGGTGGTCGAGGCCGGCCGCGGTCATGGCGATCAGGGTGGGCGTGCGGGTGTAGATCGGCAGGATCCCCGAGCCGATCTCGACCCGCTCGGTCTTGGCGGCGAGGTAGCCCATGAGCGACACCCCGTCGAAGCCGTAGGCCTCGGGCACCCAGACCAGGTCCAGGCCGGCCCGTTCGAGCTCGGCCACCTCCTCGACCGCGCGCCGAAATCCGCCGGCGTAGCCCAGCATCGTCGAGATCTTCATCGGCCCTCCCGCGACACCGTAACCGACCGGCCTGTCGGGCGTCGGCGCCTCGGGCCACGTAGGCTCGGGGATGGAGCAACGGCGCTCCCCTAACACAAGGCTGGTGACAAAGTGGTCACGCGTCAGCACGAGGCCCGCCACGACGAGTTCAATCCGTGGCTACGGGTCGCATCCCTCATCGAAGAGGCGGGGCACATCCTCGAACTCGACGACGGCCTCATCCAGAGGATCGTCACGCCCGAGCGCATACTCGAGGTCTCCATCCCGGTGCGCCGGGACAGCGGCAAGGTCGACGTCTTCACGGGCTGGCGGATCCAGCACGACTCCTCCCGCGGGCCGGGCAAGGGGGGCATCCGGTTCCACCAGAGCGTCAACGTGGACGAGATCGCCGCCTTGTCGGCCGACATGTCCATCAAGTGCGCCGTCGTCAACATCCCCTACGGCGGGGCGAAGGGTGGGGTCAAGGTCGACCCCGACACCCTGAGCCGCGACGAGCTCGAGCGGCTCACGCGGCGCTACGCCTTCGCCATCGCGCCGATGATCGGCCCCGACCGCGACATCCCGGCCCCCGACATCAACACCGACCCCCAGGTGATGAGCTGGATCATGGACACCGTCTCGATGCTGCGGGGCCACGCGATGCCCGGCGTCGTCACGGGCAAGCCCCTGGCCATCGGCGGCTCGTTCGGCCACGCCGGCGCCACCTCGCTCGGGGTGACGATCTGCACCCTGGGGCTGCTCAAGCAGCTTGGGCTCTCCCCCGAAGGCCAGCGCGTGATCATCCAGGGCTACGGCAAGGTCGGCGGCCCGCTCATCAAGCTCCTGACCGACCGGGGCATGAAGGTCGTCGGTCTCGCCGACATCCACGGCGCCATCCACGTCCCCGAGGGCATCGACGCCCACCGGATGTCCGACCACTACGCCGAGGCCCACACGATCATCGGCTACCCCGGGGCCGAGGAGGTCGCCCCCGACGCCTTCTTCACTATCCCGAGCGACATCGCCATCCCGGCGGCGCTGGGCGGCGTCGTCGACGAGAAGGTCGCCTCGACGATGTCGGCCTCGATGATGGTGGAGGCGGCCAACGGGCCCACGACCGGCGAGGGCGCGTCGATCCTGGCCGAGCGGGGCATCCCGGTGGTGCCCGACGTGCTGGCCAACGCCGGCGGCGTGGTCGCCTCGTACTTCGAGTGGGCCCAGGACATGCAGGGCTTCATGTGGGAGCACGAGCTCTTCACCAAGCGCCTCGAGACCTTCATGCAGAACGCCTTCGACTCGGTGTGGGTCCGCCACCAGCAGCTCGGCCTCGAGCTGCGCGACACGGCGCTCGTGGTGGGGGTGGAGCGCATCGCCGAGGCGACCAAGCTCCGCGGGCTCTTCCCCTAGACCGCGCCGCCCCCGCGCCGACCTAGCCTGTGACCGTGATCGCCTGCGTCCCCGTCTCGCCCGACGGCACCGTCGACCCCCGGTGGGGTCGCGCCGACCGCCTCGCGGTCGCCGAGGTCGAGGACGGGCACGTCCTCTCGTGGGAGGAGTTCCAGGTCGACTGGAGCGCCCGCCACGACGAGGGCAGTTCGGCGCGCCACCACGCGCGCGTGGCCCGCTTCCTGCTCGAGCACCACGTGGGCGCCGTGGTCGCCCACCACGTCGGTGAGGGCATGGTGCGCCAGCTCGCGACGATGAAGGTCGCCCTCCACCTCGACGCCGAGGGCGACGCCCGCGCCGCCGTGCTGGCCGCGCTGGCCGGCGGCGGGCCCGGCGACGAGGTGTAGTTCCCAGTCACGTTGTTGACGGGAGACGGCTCGCCGGCGGACGCCACGGGCCACAGCGCGATCCCGGCCCCGAGCACGACCAGCCCGGCGGTGCGCGAGTAGCCCGCCGCGTCGAACGCCACGCGCGAGTGATCCGCGACGTCGACGATCGAGCGCACCACCAGCACGAGGGCCGCGAGCCCGCCGGCCCACCAGACCAGCGACGCGATCGGGGCGATCACCCCGTCAGTCGGCCACGCTCGGCTGGGCGCCCTCCTCGGCCACCGAGTCGACGAGGGCCGGCTTGCGGTCCGGGCGGATGACCCCCTCGTAGAGGGCACCCGCCCCGACGATGATCACCATCACGAGCAACGTGATCCAGCCGTAGTTGAACAGCAGGCCCCGGCCGCTCGCGAGCGAGCTCGGCCAGACGATGTTGAGCAGCATCAACAGCAAGTACGCCCCGGCGAGGAAGGTCACCGTCCCGGACCAGCGGCCGAGGGTGAACTGCCCGCTCGGGCGCCAGCCCCGCCGCTTGGCGATCCACGACCCCAGGACCGTGAGGAAGAACGAGAGGTAGATGCCCGAGGTCGCGAACGAGATCAGGGCGAGCAGGGCGTTCACCTTGGCCGGGTACTCGAACCACAGGATGTGGACGTTCGTCGACGGGTTGACCAGCACGAGCAGCAAGAACGCGAAGGGCACGATCGTCGCCACCAGGATCGAGTTGCGCGGCGTGCGGTGCACCGGGGTGACCCGGCGCAGGGTCGGCGCCCCGGGCACGGCGTTGTCGCGCGCGAGGGCGAAGACGACCCGCGACCCCGCGCCCATGACCGCGGTCCCGCAGCTGAAGAACGCGATGATCACCATGACCAGGAAGAAGTCCTGGAGCCAGCTGGGCAGCGTCGCGAGGATGATGGGCACCCCGTTGGTCGCGACCGTCGTGAAGGCCTTGGTGCCGCCGGGGATCGCCAGGATGAGCCCGAGGACCAGCACGAAGGAGGCGAGCCCGCCGTAGAGGATGGCGTTGCGCATCGCACGCGGCACCTGGCGCCCGGCGTCCTTGGTCTCCTCGGCGATGTCCCCGGCGGACTCGAAGCCGTAGAAGATGTACACGTTCGCCAGGATCGCAATCAGCGCGGCGCCCGTGAGCCAGTGGCCTCCGAAGTTGATGCCGAAGGGGTTCGAGTGCGCGTACTGCACCCCCTGGGAGGTGAACAGGTAACCCAGACCGTGGTGGAAGCCGTTGATGGCGAGGGCGATGAACACCCCGAAGGTGCCGATCGTCTCGACGTACACCCCGAAGTGGGCGACCCGCCCGAGGATCTTCGCCCCGACCGAGTTCATGACGGCCGACAGCACGATGACGATCGCGACGGTGATGAAGATCGTGAGGTGGTCACCGGGGTTGAGGTTCGTGTGGAACCAGGTGTTCGAGAGGCTCGCCACGTAGCCGACGATGCCCGAGTCCACCGAGGCCACCGTCGCCAGCAGCGCGAAGCCGTAGATCCAGCCGACGAACCACCCGTAGCGGGGCCCCACGTTGAACTTGCCGTACTGGTAGAGCGCGCCGGCGACGGGGTACTCGCTCGCCAGCTCGCCGAAGACGAGCGCGACGAGGGTCATGAACAGCACCACCACCGGGATCGTCCAGATGTAGGCCGGCCCGCCGGCCACCAGTCCGACGAAGAAGATGGAGTAGATGCCCACCATCGGGCTCAGGTAGCTGAAGGCCACCGAGAAGTTGTCGAAGAGCGACAGGACCCGCTTCAGCTCCTGGCGGTACCCCAGCGCGTGGAGCCGTTCGTGGTCGTGTGCCGGGCCGTCGACCTGTGACATCTATCCCCCCTTGTCGCCCCCGTCGGGGCTTCTCGTCACCCTAACGAGGGCGCCGGGGGAAGTAAATACATTTCGTAGGCGTTCCTGAGAGGCCGCGGTGTGCGAGGGTGGGCGACGTGGACCCCGAGGAGCGACTGGCCGAGCTCGAGGCCCTCGTACGCCGGCTCAGCGAGGAGAACGAGCGGCTGCGCGAGGAGGTTGCCCGGCTGCGCCGCGACCGCGACGAGCGCCCGCCCCACTACCTCTGACTAGCAGGAGAGGGCGTTGCGCGTGGCGACGACGCGGGCGGCCGCGTCGACCAGTGTCGCGCGCGCCACGTCGCCCGCCGTGACGGCGGCCGCGATCGCCGAGGCGGTCGCGCGCGCGAGGGCCAGGGCGGCCGCCGGGGTGGGCGACGGGCCGGCGAGCACGAGGTCGGCGCCGGCCGCCACCGCCTCGACCGAGGCCGCCGGGACCGAGAGGCCGACGGCGGAGATCGCCCCCGCGCTCAGCGAGTCGGTCATCGTGAGCCCGCGAAAGCCCATCCGCTCGCGCAGGTACCGGTAGACGACCGGCGACAGGCTCGCCGGTCGGGCCGTCAGCCCCGGCACGCGGGCGTTGGCGACCATGACCGCCGGGACCCCGGCGGCGATCGCGGCGGCGAAGGGGGCGAGGTCCGCGCCGACGAGCTGGGGCCAGGGCCGGGTGGCCGCCGGCCCGTAGTCGGTGTTGCCCGTCGCCCCGCCGAGGCCCGGGAAGTGCTTGGCGACCGCCGTGACCCCGGCGGCCGCGAGGCCCTGGGCGAAGGCGGTCCCGTCGGCCGCGACGGTGGCCGGCACCCCGGAGAACGAGCGCAGCCCGTCGGGGTCGCGCCGCCCCGGGTAGGCGGCGCTCGGGTCGACGTCGAGCACCGGGGCGAGGTCGACGTTGAGCCCAGCCGCGACCATCGAGGCGCCCAGGCGCTCGCCCGCGAGGCGGATGCGCGCCGGGTCGAAGCGCGAGCCCATGGTCTTCGCCCACGGGGGCGCCGCGACCAGGTTGGTCAGGCGCGCGACGCCGCCGCCCTCCTCGTCGCTCATCACGAGCATCTCCAGCCCGCCGGGCGTCATCGTCTGGAGCCGGGCGACGACGCTCGAGAAGGCGGCCGGAGCGCGCTCCCCGAAGACGAGCACCGCCCCGAAGCCGGCGTGGGCGGCCGGGCCGAGGGCCCCGACGTGACCGGCGTCGATCGAGACGGCCACCACCTCGTCGGCGAGGCGCGCGACGGCCCAGCCGCCGACCAGGCGGCGCGCGCAGACGAGGTCGCCGACCGACCCGGCGGGGGCCGTCGTGGTGGTGGTCGGGAGCGCGGGGGCCCCCAGGGTCGTGGTGGTCGACGACGTGGTCGTCGTGGTCGAGCTCGCCCCGACGAGCCCGGGGACCGCCACGGCCGCCGCGGCGAGGCCCCCGACGACGAGGCGGGCGAGGCTCCGGTTCGCGCGTCGCACGACCTCACGCTAGGGGTGGGTCGCCCGGCACGGCCTGTCAGTACGCTTAGTCACCGTGACGACCCTTGCGCCCGCGGTCTTCGTCGGTCACGGCAACCCCATGAACGCCCTCGAGCACAACCGCTACACCGAGGCGTGGTCGCGCTTCGGCGCCACGGTCTCGCCCCGCGCGGTCCTCGTGGTCTCGGCCCACTGGTACGTCAACATCACCGCCGTGACCGCGATGGCCCGCCCGCGCACCATCCACGACTTCTACGGCTTCCCGCCCGAGCTCTTCGCCGTCGACTACCCCGCCCCCGGCGACCCCGAGATCGCCGCGCGCGTGAGCGAGGTGGTCAAGCCCGCCTACGTCGGCCTCGACGCGGACAGCTGGGGCATCGACCACGGCACCTGGTCGGTCCTCGTGCACATGTTCCCCCGGGCCGACGTGCCCGTCCTGCAGCTGTCGGTCAACGCGCAGATGTCGCTCGACGAGCACCTCGCCCTGGGAGCGCGCCTCCACGAGCTGCGCGCCGAGGGCGTCCTCATCGTCGGCAGCGGCAACGTCGTGCACAACCTGCGGCTGCTCGACTGGCGCGCGCCGGGCGTCGGCGAGGACTGGGCGCACCGCTTCGACGACGCGGCCCGCGAGGTGATGACCCAGGACCCCGCCGGCCTGGGCGCGATGAGCGGCCACCCCGACTTCGCCCGGGCCGTGCCCACCCCCGACCACTTCTTGCCCCTCGCCTACCTGGCCGGTCTGGCCGGCGCCGCGAACCAGCGCGCCGAGACCCTCGTCGACGGCTACGAGATGGGCTCGCTGTCGATGACCGCCTACCAGCTGCCCGGCGCGACGCTCTAGGGGCCGGTCGCCCGCCGGCGCAGCTCGTCCTCGACGAGGGACGGGTCGAGGCCGCGCGCGCGCAGGAGCAAGAGGGCGTGGAAGTAGAGGTCCGCGGCCTCCTCGACGACGCGACCGTCGGACTCGGCGAGGGCCGCCACCGCGAGCTCGACCGCCTCCTCGCCCACCTTGCGGGCGTTGAGCGCCACGCCGGCGGCCAGCTGGCGCGCCACGTAGGAGTCCTCGCCCGCCTCCGCCTCGCGGCGCAGGATCCGCCGCCACAGCCAGGGGCTGAAGCACGAGGTCGAGCCCTCGTGGCAGGTCGGCCCGGCGGGGTGCGCGCGCACCAGGACCGCGTCGTCGTCGCAGTCGGGAACGACCTCGACGACGTGGAGCACGTTCCCCGAGGTCTCGCCCTTGCGCCACAGCCGCTGGCGCGAGCGCGAGAAGAAGTGGACCTCGCCGGTCTCGCGGGTGCGCGCGAGCGCCTCGTCGTCCATCCACCCGAGCATCAGGACCCGGCCCGTCGCCTCGTCCTGGACGATGGCCGCTCGAAGCTCGCTCACCCCACCACCTCCCGTAGTCGCACGCCGCAGGCCACGACCGCCTGGCGCAGCGCGCTCAGCCCGCCCGGGTCCTCGTGGACGATCGAGGCGACGAGCGCCGCGTCGGCCACCGCCAGCGCCTCGGCGACGTGGCGGGCCGAGCCGGCGCCCCCCGAGGCGATTACCGGCACGGAGACCGCGTCGCGGACCCGGCGGGTGAGCTCGAGGTCGTAGCCGGTGCGCCGACCGTCCTGGCGGATCGAGGTGAGCAGGATCTCGCCCGCGCCGCGGGCCGCCGCCTCCGTCGCCCAGGGCACCACCCCCACCGAGGTCGCGACGCGACCGCCGTGGGTGTGCACCACCTCCTCGCCCGCGTCGATCGCGACGACGACCGCCTGGGAGCCGAAGCGCTCGGCCACCCCGGTCACGAGGCCCGGGTCGGCGAGCGCGGCCGAGTTGAGCGAGACGCGGTCCGCGCCGGCCTCGATGACCCGCGTGGCGTCCGCCACGCTGCGGATGCCCCCGCCGACGGTGAAGGGGATGGTCACGACGTCGGCCACGCGCTCGACCACCTCGGTGAGCGTCGCCGCCTCCTCGGGGGTCGCCGCGATGTCGAGCAGCACCAGCTCGTCGGCGCCGCCCTCGCTGTAGTGACGGGCCAGCTCGACCGGGTCCCCCACGTCGCGCAGCCCCACGAAGCTGACGCCCTTCACGACGCGACCGTGGGCGACGTCGAGGCAGGGGATCAGGCGGGGCAGAGGCATCGCTCGAGGAAGGCCAGGCCGGCCGGTCCGCTCTTCTCGGGGTGGAACTGGACGCCGAGGAACGACCCGGCGCGGATCGCCGCCACCTCCCCCTCGGCCCAGGCGACGGCCGCCTCGCTCTTCGCGACGTAGGAGTGGGCGAAGTAGTACGTGTCGCCCCAGGGCTCCACCTCGCACCAACCCAGCCGGGGCACCCTCGACGCCGCGAGGCGCACGACCTCCCCGGGCGCGAGCCCCAGCCCCTCGACCCCGCCGTCCTCCTCGCTGTGCCCGAGGGCGAGCTGCAGCCCGAGGCAGATCCCGAGGGTGGCGCCCCCGTCCTCCACCCGGCGGGTCAGGGCCCCGGCCGCCCCCGTCGCGCGCAGGTGGGCCATGGCACTGCGCGCCGAGCCCACACCCGGCAGGATCACGAGGTCGGCCCCCTCGATGGCGGCGGCGTCGCTCGTGACGACCCCGCCCTCACCGAGGTGCGCGAGCGCGGCGAGCACGCTGCGGGTGTTGCCCGCGCCGTAGTCGACCACGACGACGCTCACAGGGTGCCCTTGGTGGAGGCCACTTCGGTGCCCGAGCGCGCGAGCGCCTCGCGCAGCGCGCGGCCCACCGCCTTGAAGGCCGCCTCGGAGGTGTGGTGGGCGTTGCGCCCCGTCGCCGTGACGTGCAGGGTGATCCGGGCGGTCTGCACGAGCGACTCGAGGGCGTGGGCGACCATCCCCTCGTCGGGCTCGACCGCGATCGCGGCTGTGGCGCGGCCCGAGAGGTCCACCACGGCGTGGGCGAGGGCCTCGTCCATCGGGATGCGGGCCTCGCCGTAGCGGGCCCGGCCCCGCCGGTCCCCGAGGGCGCGGTCGAGCGCCTCGCCGAGGGCCCGCATGGCGTCCTCGACGGTGTGGTGACTGCCCGTCTCGGCGTCGCCCACCCCCTCGAGGCGCAGGTCCATCCCCGCGTTGAAGGCGAGCTGGGTGATCATGTGGTCGTAGAAGCCCTGGCCGGTGTCGACGAGGACCCGGCCCGCCCCGTCGGGGCGCAGCCGCACCGAGAGGCGCGTCTCGGCGGTGGCGCGCTCGTGGCGGGTCCAGGGCTCGGCCGCGCTCGCCCCGGCGAGCTCGGCCCCGAGGCACTCGAGCAGGAAGTCGTTGTCGACCTCGTCGCGCACGCTGACCCGCAGGCCGCCGGGGTAGGCCCGCGTGACCGCCCCGTAGGGCAAGAGCCGCTCCACGAGCGACTCGGGGTCGTCCATCGGCACGAAGAGGAAGTTGGTCGACGAGGCGAGCGGCTCGAGCCCCAGGGCGGCCATCTCCCGGGCCAGCCGCTCGCGCTCGGCGAGGGTCGCCGACACGTCGACCGGGCTCGCGAGGGCGGCCATCGCCAGGGCGGCCGACAGCGAGGACACCGACAGGGGCGCCTGGCGCGAGGCCACGGCCGCGATCGTCTCGGGGTCGGCGAGCGCGTAGCCGACCCGGGCCCCCGCGAGGCCGAAGGCCTTGGAGAAGGTCCGCAGCACGATCGCCCCGCGGGCGAGGCCCTCGCGGGCGTCGAGCCCGGCGTACTGGGCGTAGGCCTCGTCGAGGACGAGCTGGCCGGACGTCGCCGGGACCTCCACCATCTCCCCGGTCGGGTTGTTCGGCCGGCAGACGAAGACGAGGTCGGCCCCTCCCGGCTCCGCGACCAGGGTCGCGCCGGCCATGAGCGCCGCGTAGCGGTACATCGAGTAGGTGAAGCCCGGCACCGTCGCGACGGTCCCGCCCTCGGCGTAGAGGCGCGCGAGCAGGACGATGAACTCGTCGCTGCCCGCCCCGAGGGCGACCTGGTCGAGCCCGACCCCGTGGTGCTCGGCGATCGCCCGGCGCAGGGGCTCGTAGCGGCCCCGGTCGTACTCGTTCACCTCGGCCAGCGCGCGCGCCAGGGTCGCGGGCCTCGCGCTCGGCGGCGGGACGGCGGCGACGTTGCCGTCGAAGCGCACGATCCGCGCGGGGTCGAGGCCGACCCGGGCCGCGATCGCCTCGGTCGACGGCGGCCAGCGGTAGCTGTCGAGGACCTCGGGCCTCATCGCCGCGCCGTCCGCTTGTGGGCCTCGAGGCCCTCGAGCTCGGCCAGGGCCTCGATCGTCGGGGCGAGGCGCGCCAGGCCCTCCTCGGTGACCCGCTGGACGGTCACGCACTTCATGAAGCTCTCGAGGCCGAGCCCGCCCGTCGAGCGCGCCCAGCCGCCGGTGGGCAGGACGTGGTTGCCGCCGGTCGCGTAGTCGCCCGCCGGCACGGGCGCGTAGGGGCCGACGAAGACGGCCCCGGCGTTGCGGATGCGCCCGGCGAGGGACTCGGCCCGGGGCCCGAGCAGCGCCACGTGCTCGGCGGCGTGGGCCTCCACCTGCTCGAGCGCCGCGTCGAGGTCGTCGCCGACCCACACGACGTGGCCCTTGGAGTCGGGGCCGTGCTCGAGCTGGGCGGCCAGCTCCTGGTCGATGATCCTCTGGTCGAAGCCCAGGTCGGCCGCCACGACGACCTCGCTCGGCCCGGCCGGCAGGTCGATAGCCACGTCGCGGCTCACGAGCAGCTTCGCGGCGTTCACCGCGCCGCCGCCGGGCCCGACGATCTTGTCTACCGGCGCGATCGACTCGGTGCCGTAGGCCATCGCGGCGATGGCCTGGGCGCCGCCGACGGCCCACACCTCGTCGACCCCGAGCAGGGCGGCGGCGGCGGCCACCGTGGCCGCCCCGCGCGGGGGCGTGCACACGACGACGCGCTCGACCCCCGCCTCCTGGGCCGGCACGGCCGTCATGACGAGCGAGGAGACGAGTCCGGTCGGCACGTAGATCCCCACCGAGCGCAGCGGCGTCCAACGCCGCTCCAGGGTCACCCCGGGCGACACCTCGAGGACGAGGTCGCGAGGGCGCTGGGCGGCGTGCCAAGTGCGCACGTTGCGCGCCGCGGCGAGGACCGCCTCGGTCGGCAGGTCCCCGTAGGCGACGGCCCGCGCCGGCCGCTCGAGGGCGGTGCCGTCGAGGCGGTTCGACCAGTGCGCCAGCGCCGTGTCGCCGCGCTCGCGCACGTCGGCCACGATGGCCTCGACCGTGATCGAGGGATCCGAGACGACCGAGCGGCTCACGGCACCATCCTCTCCACGGGCAGGGTGAGGATCGAGCTGGCCCCGGCCGCCTCGAGCCGCGGCAGGAGCGACCAGATGTCGGCCGCGGGCACCAGGGCGTGCACCGCCACCAGCCCCGAGCTCGCGAGGTCCATCACCGTGGGCGAGCCGCGCGTGGGAAGAATCGCCGTCACCTCGTCGAGCCGGTCGCGCGCGACGTTGCACAGCAGGTAGCGGTTGGCCCGCGCCGCCACCACCGAGCCGAGCACGGTCGTAAGCGTCCGGCGCGCCTCGCTGTCGGCGTCGGTGGGGCGCCCGACGAGCACCGCCTCGGACTCGAAGAGGACCCCGATCGAGCGCAGGCCGTTCGTGCGCAGCGTCGAGCCCGTCGAGACCAGGTCGACGATCGCGTCGGCGAGCCCGAGCCGCGGCGAGATCTCGACCGCCCCGGCCACCGTGACGACCTCCGCCGCCACCCCGCCCTCGGCGAGGCCCTTGGCGGCCAGGTGGGGGTGCGTGGTGGCGACGCGCCGGCCCTCCAGGTCCGCGAGGGACCGCGCCGGGTCGCCGTCGGGCACGGCGGCCTGCAGAGAGCAGGTGCCGAAGCCCAGGCGCAAGAGGACCTCCACGTTCGACTGGCGCTCGGCCACCAGGTCGAGGCCGGTGATGCCGCAGTCGACGACGCCGTCTTGGACGTACTCGGGCACGTCGTCGGCCCGCACGAAGAGCAGGTCGATCGCCGCGTTGCGACAGTGCGACTGCAGCACCCTCTCACCCGGCTCCTGGGGGGCCACGCCGCTCGCCTCGAGGAGGGCCCACGACGGCTCGCGCAGGCGCCCCTTCGAGGGCAGGGCCAGGGTCAGACGCCGGCTCACCGGCGCGCCTTCAACACGGCCCGGTAGCCGCCCTCGCCGTGGTGCAGCCACTGGGCGACGCGGGTCACCGTCGCCGTCGAGGCGCCGGTGCGCCGGCTGATCTCCTGGTAGGGCACGCCCTCATCCACCAGGCGCGCCACCTGGAGCCGCTGGCCCATCGCGTCGAGCTCGGTCATCGTGCACAGGTCGCGCAGGAACGCCGCGACGGTCGCCGGGTCACGGAGCCGGCTGAAGGCCTCGACGAGGTCGTCGAAGCGGTGCGTCGTCTCGGGCGTCGCCCCGGCGGGGAGGACTTTTCCACTGGTCATCACACCATGCTAATATGCTACTTCGCTGCTATGCAACTCCTCCCGGCCGTCGACGTCCTCGGCACCGACGCGGTGCGCCTCGAGCGCGGCGACTACGACCGCGTCCTCTTCCGGCTCCCCCTCGAGCCGTTCGTCGCCCGCGTGGCCGCCACCGGCCCGGCGATGATCCACCTCGTCGACCTCGAGGGGGCCCGGGACGGTCGTCTGCGCCCCGAGGTCGTCGCCCTCGGCGTGCGGGCCGCCGGGGCCGTCGCCGTGCAGGTGTCGGGCGGGCTGCGCTCGGTGTCGGCGGCCCGGGCCGCCCTCGCCGCCGGGGCGGCGCGCGTCGTCGTCGGCACGGCGCTGTGGGCCGGGCCCGGGGCCCTGGCGGAGTTCGTCGGCGCGCTGGGCGACCGGCTGGTCGCCGCGCTCGACGTGCGCGACGGCCGCCTGGCCCTGCGGGGGTGGACCGCGAGCGGACTCGGGCTCGACCAGGCCCTCGCCGCCTGCGTCGAGGCCGGGGTGAGCCGGCTGCACGTCACCGCGATCGAGCGCGACGGCACGCTCGGCGGGCCGGACCTCGACCTCTACGAGCGGGTGTGCGCGAGCGGGCTGGCGGTCGTGGCGGCGGGCGGGGTGCGCGACGACCGCGACCTCGCGGCCCTCGAGGCGGTGGGCTGCGAGGGGGCGGTCATGGGGATGGGCCTGCTCGCGCGCCTGGGGCTCGAGGGGGGCTGAGCCGCCCATTGCGTTCACTGTGCAATGATTAGAGGGTGAATCAAAGGGTCCCCCCGGCCACGCGCGACGACGTGGTCGACGCCGTCCTCTCGGCGAGCCGCGTGCTGGTGGCGGTCGCGGCCCGCTCGCTCGCCGCGGTGGCCGACGAGGTGACCCTCCCCCAGTACCGGGCCCTGGTCGTGCTGGCCTCGCGCGGTCCCCAGAACGTGGCCGGCCTCGCCGGCCACCTCGACGTCACGCCGGCCACCGCGACGCGCATGTGCGACCGACTGGTGCGAAAGCGCCTCATCACCCGGACCCACGAGCGCGGCGACCGGCGCAGCGTTCGCGTCGACCTGAGCGCCCGGGGGAGGAGCCTCGTCGACGAGGTCTCCGAGCGCCGTCGCCGCGAGATCACCGAGCTCCTGCGCTCGGTGCCCCCGAGCTCGCGCGGGGAGCTCGTGCGCGCGCTCGGCCTGCTGCGCGACGCCGCGGGCGAGGTCCCCGAGCAGTCCTGGTCGACCGGGTGGGATCTGTGAGGGAGCGCGCGGAGGCGCTCGACGCGCTGCGGCGCCGCTCCAGCCAGTGGCTGCGCACGTCGGTCACCCGGTGGCTGGCCGGGGCCACCTACACCAAGAAGTGGCTGGTCCTGGGGACCCTCATCGGGGTCATCTCGGGGCTGGGCGCCGTCGTCTTCTACGAGTGCCTGAAGCTCGCGACCCACTTCTTGATCGTCGACCTCGGCGGCTACCAGCCGGGCAGCCCGCGCGGGGAGGGCAACCTGCTGCCCTGGACGCACTTCACCCGTCCCTGGGCTCTCCCCCTGGTGGCCGCGGGCGGCGCGCTCGTCGCCTCGGTGCTGGTGTTCACCATCGCGCCCGACGCCGAGGGGCACGGCACCGACGCGGCGATCGCCGCGGTGCACCACAACCCGCGGGGCATCCGGGTGCGCACCGTCGTGGTGAAGATCGTCGCCTCGGCCTTCACGATCGGCTCGGGCGGGTCGGGCGGCCGCGAGGGCCCCACGGGCCAGATCTCGGCCGGCTTTGGCTCGCTGCTGGCGCGGGTCTTCGACCTCTCGCCCACCGACGCGCGCCTCTCGGTCGCGAGCGGCATCGGCTCGGGCATCGGCGCCATCTTCGGGGCACCCCTCGCGGGCGCCGTGCTCGCGACCGAGATCCTCTACCGCGACGACTTCGAGGTCGAGGCCCTGCTGCCGTCGTTCATCGCCTCGATCGTGGGCTACGCCCTGTGGGGCAGCGTCGAGGGGTTCGGCCCGCTCTTCGGCTACCAGAACCACTACCACCTCCACGACGCGCTCCAGCTCGTCTGGTTCGCGGTGCTCGGGCTCATCGCCGGGGTCGTCGGGCTGGCCTACGCCAAGGGCTTCTACGGCATCGCGGGCGCCTTCGCTCGCACCCGCCTGCCCCGCTGGGTCCGCCCGGTCGTCGGGGGCGCGCTCGTGGGGCTGATGGGACTCGCGATGCCCGAGGTCCTGGGCACGGGCTACGGCTTCATCCAGCAGATCTTCGGCCACCGGCTCCTCGCGATCCCGCTGTGGATCGTCGTGCTGACCCCGCTCGCGCGGATCGTGGCCACCGGCTTCTCGATCGGCTCGGGCGGGTCCGGGGGCATCTTCGGGCCCGGGATGGTCATCGGCGGCTTCACCGGGGCGGCGCTCTGGCGGCTCTTCGAGCCGATCGCCCACGGGCTGGGCCCGAGCGCCACGCCCTTCATCATCGTGGGGATGATGTCGTGCTTCGGCTCGATCTCGCGCGCCCCGCTCGCGGTGATGCTCATGGTGGCCGAGATGACCGGGTCGCTCTCGCTGGTGGTGCCGGCCATGCTCGCCGTCGGTCTCGCGACGCTCATCGTGCGCCGCAGCGACGACACGATCTACCGCAGCCAGCTGCGCACCCGCGCCGACGCTCCGGCCCACCGCCTGGTGAGCGGGATGCCCCTGCTCGAGTCGCTCGACCTCACTCGGGCGGCCCGCCCGCCGCGCTGCGTCGTCGGCGACCGCCTGGACGTCGCGGCCGCGCGCCGCCTGCTCACCGAGCGCGGCGTGCGCGAGGCGCCCGTGGTCGACGACGACGGGCGCTACGTGGGCCGCACGGACCTCGCGGCGCTCGAGGCGGCCGACGAGGGGGCGCCCGTCGCCACCAGCGGCTCGGTCGACACGACGCACCCGCCCGTGCTGCGCAACCGCCACCTCGGGGTCGTCCTCGAGTCGCTCACCGCCTGGGACGTCAGCTGGCTCGCCGTCGTCGACGACGACCGCAGGGTCGTGGGCACCATCTCGGTGTCCGACCTCGTCGCCGCGTACCGCTTCGCCCTGCGCGACGTCCTCAACCGGGCGAGCCGCGTCGGCCTCGACGCGGGAACCGCCGACATCGTCGTCGGCGGGGACTCCCCCCTGTGCGGACGGAGCCTGCGCGAGGCCGGCCTGCCCCACGGGACCCTCGTCACCGCGATCGAGCGGGCCCGCCAGGTCCTCATCCCCACCGGCGACACCTTGATCGAGGCCGGGGACCGACTCAGCGCGCTCGGCGCGCCGAGCGACCTCGCCGAGCTCGAGTCGATCGCGCGGCCCTAGACGGCCCCCGAGGCGACCATCGTCGGCGCCGGGGTGAGGGACCCGCCCCGGGGCTCGACGGTGATCCCGAGGGCGCTCGGGGTGACGTCGGCCAGGGTGAAGGCGACGGCGCGCGGCGCGCGGCCCATCACTCCGATCGAGACCGGACGGCCGGCGACGATCCCCCAGAGCTGGTACGTGTGACCCGGGCCGAGCGGGGCGAGGGCGTCGCGCACGAGGTAGCCGTGGCCGTCGGGCAGCACGACGAAGGTCGCGAGCCGCTCGCCGCTCGTCGAGGTGAGGGTCACCACCCGGTGGCCGGGCGTCGCCAGGGCGCTCGCGACGGCCCCGCGGCGCGCGCTCGCCAGCGCGCTCGCGAGCGACCCGGCCCGCGCGCTCTCGTGGGCGAGGCCGACCGCCAGGGCGACGACCGCCGCCGCCGCCACGAGCGACACGGCCGCGAGGGCCCGCCGGGCGCGCGCGAGGGCGCGGGCGCGGGCCGGTGGCCCGTCGCTCGCGAAGACCAATGGCGGCGGCGCGATCGGGACGGGTCGCTCGTCGAGCCTCGCGGCGATGCGCTCCCAGAGCCCGTCCGGCGCGGCCAGGCCCGTCGTCCCGAGCGCCGTCGCCACCTCGCGCAGGTCGTCGAGCTCGCTCTGGCACGCCGCGCAGGCGGCGACGTGCGCCTCGACCTCGCCGCGCACGTCGGGATCGAGGGCGTCGAGGCTGAGCGGGGCCAGCAGGTCGTGGGCCTCGTCGTGGTTCATAGCTCAACTCCTTGCACGCCGCGGCGCTCGAGCTCGCCGCGCATGCGCCGCATCCCGCTGCGGATCCGGCTCTTGGTCGTCCCTTCGGGCTCGTCGAGGATGCGCGCCACCTCGACGTAGGTGTGGCCCTCGAAGTAGGCGAGCTCGATCGCCCGTCGTTCGGGCTCGGGCAGGGCGGCGAGCGCCGCGCCGACCTGCTCGCTCACCACGGCGTCCCACGCGCGCTGGGCCACGTCGGGCGAGGGCGAGAACGAGCGCGTGGCGTCGGCCGCCTCGCGCCGGCGCGACGCCGAGAGGGACCGCACCGCGTCGACGGCCCGCCCGTGGGCCATCGTCAGGAGGTAGGCCCGCAGCGAGCCGCGCGCCGGGTCGAAGCGCTCCGGCGCGTTCCACAGTCGGAGGAACACCTCTTGGGTCACGTCCTCGGCCTCGGTGCGGCTGTTCAGGACACGACTCGCCAGGCCGAAGACGGCGCCGCCGTGGCGCCGGTAGACCTCGGCGAGCGCGGCCTGGCTGTAACGGGCGACGTGGGTGACGAGCTGGGCGTCACTGGCCTCGGCGAACTCCCCCATGCACCTTCCTTCGTCGCCACGCGCGGGACGGATGGGAGAAGCCGTCGTCATCCGGCCCCGGCGACGTTCCGAATACCCGACGACCCTACCCACCCCCGAGGAGGAACCCATGACCCCAGACCCCCGAGCGCTCAGCGAGCTGCTCGACGAGTCCCAGGACCTACAGGCCGACGCCCTGCGACCGACCCGTGAGGCCCTCGGCGAACTGGTCGAGCTCTCCCGTGTCGATAGCGAGGAGGACCCGGCGGAGCGTCGCGCCTTCCACGAGGCCCAGCGCGAGACCCTCGGCCGCGCCCTCGGCGCCACCGCCCTCGGGGCCGTGGGCGGGCTCGCGCTCGTGGGCGCGCTCGCCTCACCGGCCTTCGCGACCTCGTCCCGCGACGCCCAGATCCTCCAGACGGCAGCCTCGATCGAGAACCTCGCGGTCTCGACCTACGCCACCGCCCTGACTCTGGACTACGTCGGCGGCGCCTCGGCCAACCCGGTGGTGGCGAAGTTCGTGCGCACGACGCGCGCCCAGCACGCCGAGCACGCGGCCGCCTTCAACGCGGCGCTGCGCGCCCTGCGCGCCCCGGTCCAGGACAAGCCCGACCCCGCCTTCGTTCCGGTCGTCGACAAGGCCGTGAAGAGCCTGGCGGGCGCGTCGGCCGCTGCCGGCACCTCGGCCGTGGTCGGGCTCGCGATCGAGCTGGAGAACATCGCGGCCGAGACCTACGTCAAGGACACGACGCTCACGTCCTCGACCTCCAATCGGGCGCTGTTCGCGAGCATCATGGGCGTCGAGGCCCAGCACGTGGCCGTCCTGCTCGCCGTCCAGGCCCTCCTCGACGCCGGCGCGCCCCAGCTGATCTCACTCGCTCCCGGCACGGCGGCCCAGCTGCCGTCCGCGGCCGGCAAGGTCGGCTTCCCCCACCCCTTCTACCTGACCCGCAGTGCCGCCCCCGCTAGCCAAGGAGCCGTCAAGTGACCACCGACCACCACTTCACCGGGAGCGAGCGCGAGCTGCTCGCCATGACCAGGGACCTCGACGCGCTCCACCACGACGTGGGGATGCCGGCGATGTGGGCCGGCGTGGAGCGCATGACCGAGGCCGCCCACGCAGCGGCGCCGTCGGCGCGCGCGACCAGCCGGCGCACGTTCCTGCTCGGCGCCGGAGCGGCCGCCGTCGGCGGCGCGGCGCTGCTCGGGGCCGGGGCCCCCGGCGTCGCGGGCGCCCTCGC
>JAKAEP010000091.1 GCA_021818265.1 Actinomycetes bacterium | reverse complement strand
CGCGCGCTCGCGGCCCGCGGGGTCGCCGTCGTGGTGGCCGACCTCAACGACGCGGCCGGCGAGGCCCTGGCGGCCGAGATCGGCGGCGCCTTCGCCCGCTGCGACGTCACCGACACCGACCAGGTCATCGCGGCGGTCGAGGCCGCGAAGGCCCGCGGCCCGTTGCGCTCGGTGGTCAACTGCGCCGGGATCGGCTGGGCCACCCGCACGGTCGGCAAGGACGGGGAGTACGCCTCGGCCCACGACCTCGACCTCTACCGCAAGGTCATCGAGATCAACCTCGTGGGCACCTTCAACGTCTGCCGCCTCGCGGCGACGGCGATGAGCCACAACGAGCCCGACGCCGACGGCGCGCGCGGCGCCATCGTCAACACCGCCTCGGTCGCGGCCGAGGACGGCCAGATCGGCCAGGTCGCCTACTCCTCCTCCAAGGGCGGGGTCGTCGGGCTGACCCTGCCGCTCGCTCGCGACCTGGCCGTCGTGGGGATCCGGGTCAACACGATCCTGCCCGGGCTGATCGACACCCCGATCTACGGCTCCGGCCCGGCCAGCGAGGAGTTCAAGGCGCGCCTGGGCACGGGCGTCCTCTTCCCCAAGCGGCTCGGCCACAGCGACGAGTTCGCCAGCCTGGCCGTGGAGCTGCTCGCCAACAGCTACATGAACGCCGAGTCGATCCGCCTCGACGCCGGCATCCGCATGCAGCCCAAGTAGACCGGCCTCTCCGCCCGAGGCGCGCGCGCCGCGACGGGCTGGTTTACGCTGCGGCCGTGGACTGGTTCGACCTGATCATCGCCGTGCTGGTGCTCCTGGCCGCGATCACCGGCTGGGCCGACGGGGCCATAACCCGGGTGCTCCACGTGGCCGGCCTGGCCATCGGGTTCTTCGCGATGGTGGCGCTCGCCCCCTCGCTCTCGAGTCGGATCACCCACGGGGTCGCCCGCCCGGTGATAGCGCTCGTCATCGTGGGGGTCGGGACGGTCCTGTGCGGGGTCGCCGGCCGGGTCGTCGGCGGGTTCTTCTCCCGGGCCCTGCACACGATCCACCTCGGCGTCGTCGACCGGGTCGGCGGGGTGCTGGTCGGCGCCGCCTCGGCCCTCGTCGGCTGCTGGCTGATCGCCGGGCTGCTCGCCTCGACGACGTGGGGCTCGGTCGCCACCCAGGTCCAGGGCTCGGCGATCCTGCGCGCGGTCGACGGGGTCATGCCGCCCCTCCCGGCGGTGGAGCAGCGGGTCCAGACCCTGCTGCGCCAGGCCGACCTCCCGGCCATCTTCGCCGAGGTCATCGCCCCGACGCTCACCCCGCCGGTGGCGCTCTCGCGCCTGCCCGCCTCGCGCAGCCCCGTCGCCGGCCCCCCGGGCGTGGTGAAGGTCTTCGCGACCGGTGGCTGTGCGAGCGCCTCGGAGGGCACCGCGTTCTACGTCCGCCCCGCGATCGCGGTCACCAACGCCCACGTCGTGGCCGGCCACCTCCACGTCACCGCCGGCGGTGCTCCGGCCACCGTCGTCGCCTACGACGCCAGCGACGACCTCGCCGTGCTGCGCGTGGCCCGGGCCGGCGCGCCCCTGGCCCTCTCGAGCGCGACCCCGGCGCGAGGGCAGCGCCTCGACCTCGTCGGCTTCCCGCTCAACGCGGCGCGCACCCTCACCCCGGCCTACATGGAGGGCCCGACCACCGCGCTCAGCCGCGACATCTACGGCGGCCACCTGAAGGCCCGCACGTTCTACGTCCTCGAGGCGCGCGTGGAGCCGGGCAACTCCGGCAGCCCGGTGCTCGCGGGTGGGCGGGCGGTGGCGGTCGTCGAGTCCATGTCGGCGAGCCAGCCCGCCACCGGCTACGCCATCCCGGTCTCGGTCCTCGCGCCCCTGCTCGCCCACGTGGGCGCCCGGCCGGTCTCGACCGGCGCGTGCGTCAACTGAGCGAGGGGCCCCCCGGTCGACGGTCGGCCCCCGCGCGGGCCGTCGACCCCGCGGAGCGCACGACGTAGGCGGTGGGCGCCCACGAGCGCGGGACCGACCGGTACTCCCCGCGCCGCTCGAGGCGCGTCGAGCGCCGGCCGCGGGCGCTGCCGAGGACGATGAGCACGAGCCCGGCGACCACGAGCGCGAGGCCCACGAGGAGGGTCACGGCCGAGTGCAGGCAGCCGCCGGCGCCGCCCAGGCGCGCGCCCGTGGGGGCGCAGGCGCCGGTCCCGCTGCCGCCGGCGACGACCACGGCGACCCCCGCCACGACACCCACGAGGCCCGTCGCCACGGCGAGCACGAGGGCGCGCGGGACCCGCGCGCGTCGAGGGACCGTGTTCGGGCCCATCACCCTCCCCTTCGTCGAACGGCGGCGAGAGTGAACCGTACGCACCGGGGGTCACCGCGAGGCCGCCCCCGTCCCAACGAGGGGACAACCTCGGGCGCGCCGGGACCGGGCCCGCGCGAAACCCTACAGATTATGTATTACCTGATGGCAAGCGCTATGCCCTTGACCGTTGTGTCCGTGTTGGGATAGACCGGACACGTCGCAAGGGCACGCGCCGCGCCGGCCGAGGGCCGGTGCGGCGTCCGCAGAGCACCCAGAAGCCGGAGGCGAACCCATGAAGAGACTTGCGACCACCCTCGGAGCGCTGTGTCTGGCGGCCGCGCCGCTGGCCCTCCTCGGGGGCGGGGGCGCCGCGGGCGCGGCCGGCGTGGTTAGCCGCTACCAGGTCGAGACGCTGACCATCACCGCGACGCTGCACGCCTACGTCACGACCAATCACACCTACACCGTGACCCTGAACCCCTGCACCGACACCTTCACCGGCACGGGATCCGTCGAGGTCGGCACGAGTTGGCTGCCGATCGAGTCGATCACCGGCACCTACGACGGCACGACCCTGTCGTTCTACGCGTCCTACCCGACGCCCACCCCCAACGTCGCCTACGGCATAAACGACGTCGCGGTCGTCGACGGCGCCTTCTCGGGCACCGGCTTCCGCGACTACTTCCCGGGCACCGAGCCCTGGCCGGTCACCGGGACGGTGGCGGTCACCGCGACGACGGACTACGCCAACCACGGCGCCTTCGTGAGCTCCGACCCGGGCGCCGACGCGGCCCACTCGTGCGTGGGCATGCCGATCACCCACTGAGCCGCGCCCGCCGCGGCGCCGCCTAGATCGCCGTCAGGTCGGCCACGTTGTCGAAGCGCGCGAACTCCCCGCGCCAGGTCAGGTGGGCGGTGCGGGTCGGGCCGTTGCGGTTCTTGCCCACGATGACCTCGGCGTCGGCCTTCTGGTCGTTGGGTACGTCGCCGTAGATCTCGGGGCGGAAGAGGAAGAGCACGACGTCGGCGTCCTGCTCGAGCGAGCCCGACTCGCGCAGGTCCGACATCATGGGTCGCTTGTCGGCGCGCTCTTCGAGCTTGCGGCTCAACTGGCTGAGCGCGACCACCGGGCACTCGAGCTCGCGGGCGAGGATCTTGAGCGAGCGGCTCATCTCGGCCACCTCGACCTGGCGGTTCTCGGCCCGGCCGCGGCTGCTCATCAGCTGCAGGTAGTCGATGATGACGATGCCGAGGTCGCCGTTCTGCTGCTTGATGCGCCGCGCGCGGGCCCGTACGTCCATCACGGTGAGGCTCGGGTTGTCGTCGATGAAGACCTTGGCCGACTGCAGGAAGCTGAAGGCCTCGTGGGCCCGGTTCCAGTCCGCCTCGGAGAGGTCGCCGGTGCGCAGCTTGGACGAGTCGATGCGCGCGGTCGAGGCGAGGATGCGCTCGGCCAGCTCCTGGCGGCTCATCTCGAGCGAGAAGAAGAGGGCCGGCCGGCCGACGACGGCCCCGACGTGGATGAGGATGCCCAGCGCGAAGGCCGTCTTACCGGTGGCCGGGCGGGCCCCGACGATCGTCATCGAGCTCGGCTGGAGCCCCTGGAGGACGGCGTCGAGCGCGTGGTACCCGGTGGACAGACCGTTGAGCTGGCCCCGGGTCTCGCCACGCTGCTCGAGGATGTCGGCCTCGGCGAGCAGGAGGCGCTGGAGCGGCGATACCGAGTCGGTCCTGCGCTCGTCGCCGATCGCGTTGATCTTGCGCTCGGCCTCGTCGATGAGCCCCACGACGTCGTCGGTCGCTTGGTAGGCGTCGTCCATGATCTCGCCGGCGGCGGCGATGAGCTTGCGCTGCTGGGACTTCTCGCGCACCAGCTCGGCGTAGTGCTGGGCGTTCGCCACCGAGGGCGTGTTCATCTGCAGCGAGCTGAGCAGCGCCAGCTCCACCC
>JAKAEP010000090.1 GCA_021818265.1 Actinomycetes bacterium | reverse complement strand
GGTAGCCCAGCGACAGCACGGCCTCGGTCACCCCGTGGGCGGCCAGCGAGGCGAAGACGCCCTCGATCATCGGCACCCCGACCAAAGGGAGCATCTGCTTGGGCGTCTCGTAGGTGAGCGGCCGCAGCCGCGTGCCCTTCCCCCCGACCAGGATGATGGCGAGCATCAGCCCTTGGCGGTCGTGGTGGTGGTGGGCGCCGTGGTCGAGGTCGTGGGCGCCGTGGTCGAGGTCGTGGGCGCCGTGGTCGAGGTCACCGGGACGGTGGTCGTCGTCGTGGGCGTCGTCGCGAGCACCACCATCGTGTCGACGGTCGACTTCGACGGCGCGAGCGGGGTCACGCCCTTGGGCACGAAGGCCATGGTCACGCGCACCTCGTGGCCGAGGTGGATCGAGGCCGGGTTCGTCGTGAGCGTCGGGGTGGTCTGGGCCAGGGTCTTCCAGTAGGCGTAGACGACCTCGCCCTTCTTACCGGCGTACTTGGTGCCCTTGGCGCACGTCGCGCCGTTGGCGAAGGTGGTCGCCGGGTCCTTCACCCCGTTCTTGCCCGGGATCGCGAGGGAGGTCGAGGTCAGCGTGAGGCCCGGGTAGCTCGCCGCGAAGTTCGCGAGGGTCGCGTTCTTGCCCGCGCTCGCGCTGGTCAGCGGGGTCAGGTTCACGACGTTGTTGGCCTCGACGTGGTAGCTGCCCTTGAAGGTGGGGTCCACGCTCAACGACGGCAGCGCCGTGCCGCAGTTGTCGGCGGCCAGGGCGAAGTAGTAGGTCTTGCCCACGAGCGGCGGGGTGGCCGCGGCGTGGTGGGCGGCGGTGGGGTTCTGGTACTGGTAGCGCGAGTACGCGACCAGGGCCAGGCCCAGGATCACGATGACCGCGAGCACCCCGTAGAAGTTGGCGGGACGCGCCTTGCGATAGGTCTTGCCGCCGCCGGCCGCGCCGACGCGGCTGACGAGCTTGCCCGAGGTGCTTTTGGCCACCCTACAACGCTACTAAATCGCGCCACCCCGCCCCAGCGGCGTAGGGGCGGAGGGATTCGAACCCTCACTGAAGGCGGTTTAAGCGCCCTGCCTCTACCGATTGGGCTACGCCCCCTCGACGCCGCGGGCCCACGCTAACCGAGCCCCGGCCCCGGGACCCCCGGCGGGCCGTTGCCCCCGTTCTCGCGGGGCCCCTCACTAGGCTTGACGCATGCGCGTGCGGCGTCGGGGCACGACACCCTCCCCCCTGGCTGTGGTCCTGGCCCTGATCACCATCGCCCTGGTGGTCGTCCCGGGGCCGGTGGGCGCCCAGACCATCGCCCAGACCCAGGCCGAGATCGCCCAGCTCTCCAAGACGCTCTCGCAGCAGGAGAAGCAGAGCGAGATCACGGCCAACCAGTACGACGCCGACAGGGCCGCCGTCACCCAGCTCGGCGCCACCATCGCCAGCCTCCAGGGCCAGGAGGCCACCAAGCGCAGCGCCGTCGCGGCCACCTCCAAGCGGCTCGTGGTCGCCGTCGTGCGGGCCTACGTCCTCGGGGCCGCCCAGGCCCAGACCCTCGCGCTCTTCGACCAGAACGTCACCACCGCCGACGCCCGCCAGGTCTACCAGGACAAGGTGGTGGGCAACCTCGACGCGCTGCGCCGGCGCTACCAGCACGAGCGCACCTCGCTCCAGTCGACGGTGAGCCGGGTCGCCAACGCCCGCGCCCAGAAGGAGCACGCGGCCCTCGCCGCCAAGGCGCTGCTCGCCGAGAACATCCGCCTGGCCGACCAGACCCAGGCCACCCTCGCCACCGTGACCGCGACCCTGCGCAGCGAGATCATCGCCTACGAGATCAGCGCGGGCGCCGCCGCCGCCCGGCGCCACGACACGGCGGCCGAGGAGCAGGCGATCAACGCGGCCTCCGCCGTCGGTGGCCAGAGCGCCGCCAACCAGGTGATCGAGGCCATCCAGGCCGCGACCACGACGGTCACGGTCGCCGAGGTCGCCGGCACGGCCCAGGGCAAGAAGGCCGTCGCCGAGGCCGAGAGCCAGATCGGGGTGCCCTACGTCTGGGGCGGCGAGACGGCCGGGGTGGGCTTCGACTGCTCGGGCCTCGTCCAGTGGGCGTGGGCCAAGGCCGGCATCCTCATCCCGCGCACCACCGAGGCCCAGTGGCCCGCCATGCACCACGTGCCCCTGACGGCCCTCCAGCCCGGGGACCTGCTCTTCTACTACAACCTCGACGGCGACAACGCCGTGGACCACGTCGTGATGTACGTGGGCAGCGGCCCCTGGGGCGTCGACACGACCATCGCGGCCGCCCACTCGGGCACCGACGTGGCCCTGGCCCCGCTCTTCACCGCCGGCCTCATCGGCGCGGCGCGCCCGTAGTGAGCGACCCCGACCTCGACCTCTCGATCGTCGTCCCGGCCCACAACGAGGCGGCCCGGCTGGCCGCGGGCTACGCGCGGCTCGCCCCGGCCCTCGAGCGGCTCGGGCCCGAGCGCGTCGAGGTGATCGTGGTCGACGACGGTTCCAGCGACGCGACGGCCGAGGCCGCCGCGCGCGTCTACGGGCCGCTCCCCCACCACCGCGTGGTCGCGCTCGGCGTCAACCGCGGCAAGGGCGCGGCGCTGCGCCTCGGGCTGCGGGTCGCGCGCGGGCCGCTCGTGGTGACGGCCGACGCCGACATGGCCATCGACCCCCGCCACCTCCCCGAGGTGATGGCCGCCCTCGCCCGGGCCGACCTCGCCCCGGGCTCGCGCACCGACGACGGGCGCATCGCCTACGACTCCGCGCTGCGCACCCTGGCCGGCGCCGCCTTCAGCCGGCTCGTCCACCACTACGTGCGCGCGCCGCTGCGCGACACCCAGTGCGGCTTCAAGGGCTACCGGCTGGGGGCCGGACGGCTCCTCGCGCTGCTCGCCCACGTCGAGGGCTTCGCCATCGACGTGGAGCTCTTCCACCTCGCCGGGCTGCTCGGGCTGTCGATCGAGCCCGTCCCGGTCACCTGGAGCGACGTCCCCGGCTCGTCGGTCCACCCCGGCCGCGTGGCCCTCGACGTGTTGCGCGACGTGCGCGCCCTCTCGGCCACCCGCTACGTCAACCCCGCCGTGGTGGCGAGTCGGGACGTCGCCGTCGCCGACGTGGCCGAGGCGGCCCGCCGGACCCGGCTCACCGGGCTCGTCGTCGCCCGCGGCGAGCGCGACGCGCTGGTGGTGCTGGGGCGCGACGACGCCGTCGGCGGCGCCGGTGTGGCGGCCGCCCTGGGGGGCGAGCTGCGCACCACCACTCCGCGCGAGCTCGCCGGCCGGGCGCTCGAGGCGGCCTAGTCGACCAGGGGCAGCAGCCAGTCGCTCACGAGCGCCGGCGCCCGGTCGGACCACTCCTCGGCGGTGATCGCGTAGTGGGCGTGGTCCTCCCAGGCGCCGTCGATCTCGAGGTAGCGCTCGGCGATGCCCTCGTAGCGCAGGCCGAGCTTCTCCACGACGCGCCGCGAGGCGGCGTTGCGCGGGATGATGTTGATCTCGATCCGGTGCAGGCGCAGGGACTCGAAGGCGAACTGCAGGACGACCACGACCGACTCGGGCATGAGGCCCCGTCCGGCGTAGGCCTCGTCGATCCAGTAGCCCACGAAGGCCGACTGCAGGGGCCCGCGCTGGATCGACGACAGCGAGATCTCCCCGACGAAGCGGCCGTCGACGAAGATCCCGAAGCCGAAGCCCGTGCCGATCTGGCGCTCGCGCTCGCGCACCTGGCAGCGCGTGGCGAAGCTGCGCCGGTCCTCGGCCAGGTGGGGCGCGTGGGCCGAGCGCGGCTCCCACTTGAGCAGCCAGTCCCGGCAGCGCACGCGCACCTCGCGCCAGGCGTCGTAGTCCGGTTCGGCGAGGGTGCGCAGCACGACGCGCCGGCCGTGCAGGGAGACCGGTGCGTGCCCCGTGCCCCGCAGCGTCACCATGGCGTCCCTCTCATCGTCTCATCGTGCCAGGCCGCCCCCCGTCACGCAAAGGCCGACCGCAGCCGCCCGGCGATGCCGTCGAGGATGTCGCTCTCGGAGCTGAGCAGCTCGTCCACGCCCAGGCGGTCCATGACCGCCTCGACGACGTAGAGCCCGGCGACGATCACGTCCTCGCGGCCGGGGACCATCCCGGGGAAGCCCAGGCGCGTCGCCGGCGGCTCGTGCCCGAGGCGGGCCCGCCAGGCGGACACCGCCTCGCGCGAGAGCCGCCGGTGGTGCACGACGGCCCGGTCGTAGTGGTCGAGGCCGGCGTCGAGCGG
>JAKAEP010000017.1 GCA_021818265.1 Actinomycetes bacterium | reverse complement strand
CGAGGGGACGCTGCTGTTGAGCCTGGGGATCTCCTTCCCGCTGCTGCTCGTGCTCTCGGGGGCCATCATCTGGCTCGGGCTGGGCCTCGCGCTCGCGCCGGTGGAGAGCATCCGTCGGCGCGTCGACCAGATCGCCGCGCGCGACCTCTCCGAGCGGGTGCCGGTCATCGGGGGCGACGACGAGATCGCCCGGCTGAGCCGGACCGTGAACGCGATGCTCGCGCGCCTCGAGTCGGCCTCGCGGTTCCAGCAGGAGTTCGTCTCCAACGCCAGCCACGAGCTGCGCAGCCCCCTCACCACCCTGCTCGCCACGACCCAGCGGGCCGCGGCCGACCCCGAGCGCGCCGACTGGCCGGGCGTCGCCGACACCGTGGTGCGCGAGGGGCGCCGCCTCGACGCCCTCATCTCGCGCCTCTTCTGGCTGGCGCGCAGCGACGAGGACCGGGTCGAGGTCAACCCGGTCGAGGTCGACCTCGACGACCTGCTCTTCGACGAGGCCTCCCGGGTGCGCGCCATGACCGAGCTCTCCGTCGACACCTCGATGGTCCAGCCCACCCGGGTCGTCGGCGACGAGACGATGCTGCGCCACATGGTGCGCAACGTCGTCGACAACGCGCTGCGCTACACCCAGGCCGAACTGCGCCTCGCGGTGCGCACCGAGGGCGACGAGGCCGTCGTCACCGTGGCCGACGACGGTGAGGGCGTCGACCTCGCCACGAGCGACCGGCTCTTCGAGCGCTTCACCCGGGCCGACTCGGCCCGCAGCCGGGACCGGGGCGGGACGGGCCTCGGGCTCGCCATCGTGGCCGAGATCGCCCGGCGCCACGGGGGCAGCGCCCGCTTCGTGGCCGGAGGTCGCGGGGCCACCGTCGAGCTGCGGGTGCGCCGCGACGGGGCGACCCTCGCGGCGGGCGGCCCGTCGATTCCCTAGGCTCGCGCCATGGACTCCCTCGAGCTCGCCCGCGCCCTCTCCGCCCCCATCCAGACGGTCGGCGCGGCCTTCTACTTCGCCCCCGGCACGAGGGAGCGGGCCCACGCGATCGGGCTCAACGCCTTCGAGTTCTACGGCCTGGGGCGCGCCGGGGTGATGGGCGACGTCGAGCCCGCCCGGGTGCTCGAGGTCTTCGCCTTCTTCTCGCCCGCGGCGATCGAGGGCATCTACAGCGTGCCCCGGGCGAGGCGGTCCCCCCTCGCGACGGCCCGCGACTACCTCGAGGCGGCCTACGCCTTCGCCGAGGCGACCTTCGGCGCGGTCGGGCTCGACGCGCTCGAGCTGGTGGGCTCGGGCGGGCGCCGGGTGGCCGAGGGGGCGCGCGCGGGCGAGGCGCCCCTCGCCGAGGGCTACCTCGCGATCGCCGACCCCGTCGAGCCCCTGCACCGGGGCTACCTCGGCGCGATCCTGCTGCGCGAGCTGCGCGGCGGGGTCCATCTAGAGGCCGTGCGCGCGCTCGGGCTCAGCCCGGCGGCGGCGAGCTACTTAGAGGGCGCCGACAACTTCGCCCTGCACGGCTTCACCGACGTCGACGTGCCCGAGGTGACCGACGAGCTGCGCGCGACCAAGGCGGCGGCCGAGGACCGCACCGACGAGCGCATGGCCGAGCTGCTCGGGGTGCTCGACGGCTCCGCCGACGAGTTCGCCGCGGCCGTCGCCGCGATGCGCGCGGCCCTGGACGAACCGGTCGCGGTCGGGCACTAGCGTGCGCGCCCCGCGCGACCTACGCGGGCGGGTGATCCTCGCCCTGGCGACCGGGGCCGTGGCCGAGGTCGCCTGGACGGTTCTGCTGGGGCTGCGCCTGCCCAACCGCTACGAGGTCCGCCACTGGACCCTCGCCTGGGTCGGCCTCGACGCGATCGAGATCGCGATGCTGGTCGCCACGGCCTACCTGGCCTGGCGCCGGCGGCCGGGCCTGCTGGCCCTGTCGGCGTCGGCGACGGCGGCGCTCTACGTGGTCGACGCGTGGTTCGACGTCACGACGGCCTCCCCGGGCGACCTCGCGAGCTCGGCCGCCCTGCTCGCGGTCGAGCTGCCCATCGCCCTCGCCCTGTGGTGGACCGCGGCGCGGGCCCTACGGCGCTACGGCGCCGCCGTGGCTCAGAGCGAGACGCCCTCGAGCGAGAGCAGGTAGCGCTTCACCCGGTCGCCACCGCCGTAGCCGCCGAGACCGTTCGACGCCACGACCCGGTGGCAGGGCACGACGACCGGCCACGGGTTGTGGTGGTTGGCGTTGCCGACGGCCCGCGCGGCGAGGGGCCGACCGACCGCGACCGCGACCTCGGCGTAGGTGCGCACCTCGCCGTAGGGGATCTCGGCGAGCGCCGCCCACACGTCGCGCTGGAAGTCGGTCGCGGCGACCTCAGCGAGGTCGAGGTCGAAGCCGCGGCGCTCGCCGGCGAGGTACTGGGCCAGCTGGCGGGCCGCCGAAGCGACCGGGGCCGGGGCGCGGCCCGCGCTCGCGCGGGGCCGGTCCGTGGGCAGCAGGACCTGGGTCACGCCCGCCTCGGTGCCCTCGACGCCGAAGCGTCCCACGGGTGACTCGACGGTCGCGGTGAAGTTCGTCATGGCGCCTTCTTAGTCCCGTACTGTCACACGCGTGGAGTACGTGGTCGAGTCCGGGGCCGGGGGCCTCTTCGTGCGCGACGCCGGCGAGGGCCCGCCGGTCCTCCTCCTGCACGGCTGGCCCGACACCGGGGCCCTCTGGGACGGGGTCGTCGCCGACCTGGTCGCGGCGGGCCGGCGCTGCCTCGCGCCCGACCTGCGGGGCTGCGGGCGCTCGGCGAAGCCGACCGAGGTGGGCCGCTACGCCATGGCCGAGCTCGTCGGCGACGTCGTGACCCTGATCGAGGCGGCCGGCGCGGGTCCCGTGACCCTGGTGGGCCACGACTGGGGCGCCGCGCTCGCCTGGGTCGTGGCGACCTACCGGCCCGACCTCGTGCGCTCCCTCGTCGCGGTCTCGGTGGGCCACCCGAGCGCCTTCCGCTCGGGGGGCTTCGAGCAGCTGCGGCGAAGCTGGTACACGCTGCTCTTCCAGTTCGAGGGCCTGGGCGAGGCCGTGCTGCGCCAGGACGACTACGCGGTGCTGCGCCGCTGGTTCGCCCACCCCCGGGCCGACGAGGTCGTCGCCGAGCTCGAGCGCGACGGCCAGATCTCGACCCACCTGCTCTGGTACCGGGCGAACCTGCCGCCCGACGCCTTCATTCGACCCGCCCCCGTGCTCGAGCCGGTCGCGGTGCCGGTCCTCGGGGTGTGGTCGAGCGCCGACCCGGCCCTCACCGAGGCCCAGATGCGCGACTCGGCCCGCTACTGCGCGAGCGGCTTCGCCTACCACCGTCTCGAGGGCGTCGGCCACTGGGTCCCCTACGAGGCGCCCGGCGCGCTCGCCGACCTGGTCCTCACCGGCCCATAGGCCCAACAGAGACTTTGGTCACATCGGCCCTCGAGAGCCGCCCTGATAGAACGAGGGGATGAAGATTTCCCTGGTGGCGGAGTCGCGCGCCGGCGAGACCCGCGTGGGGCTCACCCCTGACGCTGTGAAATCCCTGATCAAGGAGGGTTGGGCCGTCGAGGTCGAGCGGGGGGCGGGCGCGCGCTCGCACTTCAGCGACGACGCCTACCGCGAGGCGGGCGCCACGATCACCGAGAGCCCCGACGGCGAGGTGACGGTCCGGGTCAACCCCCCGACCCTCGAGGAGGTCGCGCGGATCCCCGAGGGCTCGTTGCACCTCTCGTTCCTCTCGCCGCTGCTCGCCCTCGACGTCGTGCGCGCGCTCGTGGAGCGCCGGGTGACGGTCGTGAGCTTCGACCTCCTGCCGCGCATCTCGCGGGCCCAGTACATGGACGCGCTCTCGAGCCAGGCGACCGTCTCGGGCTACCGCTCGGCCCTCGAGGCGGCCCACCACCTCGACCGGTTCTTCCCCCTCCTCACGACGGCCGCCGGCACCATCCGCCCGGCCAAGGTCCTCGTCATGGGGGTGGGGGTCGCGGGCCTGCAGGCCATCGCCACCGCGAAGCGCCTGGGCGCGCGGGTGCGCGCCTACGACGTGCGCTCGGCCGCCAAGGAGGAGGCCGAGTCGGCCGGGGCGACCTTCGTCGACCTCGGGGTGACGGCCGACGCCGCCGGCGGCTACGCCCGCGAGCTGACCGAGGAGGAGAAGGCCCGCCAGCAGGCGGCCCTCGTCGAGGAGGTCGCCGCCGCCGACGTCATCATCACCACGGCCGCCGTCCCCGGGCGCAAGGCGCCGATCCTGCTCACGAGCGCCATGGTCGAGGCGATGGCCGACGGCTCGCTCATCGTCGACATGGCCGCCGACGGCGGCGGCAACTGCGAGCTCACGGTGGCCGGCGAGGTCGTCACCCACCGGGGGGTCTCGATCGTGGGGCTCTCCAACCCGCCGGCCGCGATGGGACGGCACGCGAGCACGATGTACGCCAACAACGTGGTGAAGCTCCTCGCCCTCTACGGGCACGGCGAGGTGGCCCCCGACTGGTCCGACGAGGTCGTGGCGGGCACCACGCTCACCTCGGGCGGGCGCGTCCACCACCGGCCCACCGCCGAGGCCCTCGGGGTCGAGGCCGTGCCCGTCGCCGTCCCCACCCCCACCGAGACCGCCGACGCGGAGGAGTCGAAGTGACCAACGTGCTGTTGCAGTACGCGACCGTGTTCGTCCTCAGCGTGTTCGTGGGCATCGAGATCATCTCGAAGGTCCCGAGCATCCTGCACACCCCGTTGATGTCGGGCTCGAACGCCATCCACGGGGTCATCCTCGTGGGCTCGATGCTCATCCTGGGGGCGGCCAACACCAACGCCGAGGAGGTGCTGGGGTTCCTCGCGGTGATCCTGGCCACGCTCAACGTGGTCGGCGGGTTCGTCGTCACCGACCGGATGCTCGAGATGTTCAAGCCCCGCACGCCGCGCGCGAAGGCCGACGCCGACGCCCAGAAGGGGGCTGACTCGTGAGCCGCGGCACCCTGATCGACCTGCTCTACCTGGTCGCGGCGCTGACCTTCATCCTCGCCCTGAAGGGGCTCGGCAGCCCCAAGCGGGCCCGCCAGGGCAACATGGTGGCGGCCGCGGGGATGCTGCTCGCGGTCGTGGCGACCTTCTTCAACCGCGTCGACGGCCACCCCCTGCACCACGTGCTCCTGATCGTGCTCGGCATGGCGGTCGGCCTGGTGGTGGCGGTGCCCACGGCCCGGTTCGTCCAGATGACGGCGATGCCCCAGCTCGTCGCCATCTTCAACGGCGTGGGTGGCGGCGCGGCCTGCCTGGTGTCTTTGACCGAGTTCATCCACATCAAGTCCACCAAGCCCGCCACCTACGTGGTGCTCGAGGTGCTGCTCGGGGTCCTCATCGGCACGGTCTCGTTCTCGGGCTCGGCGATCGCCTTCGCCAAGCTCCAGGAGCTCATGACCGGCCGGCCCATCACCTACGCGGGCCAGCAGGTCATCAACGCCCTGGTGGGCCTGGCGGCCCTCGCGGTCATCGTCATCACCCTCGTCACGAGCTCGACGGCCCTTCTGTGGGTGCTGCTCGTCGTCGCCTTCGTGCTCGGGATCGCCTTCGTCTTGCCCATCGGCGGGGCCGACGTGCCGGTGCTGATCTCGCTGCTGAACTCCTTCACCGGCCTCGCCGTGGCGGCCTCGGGCTTCACGCTGGGATCGAACCTCCTCATCGTGGCGGGCACCCTGGTCGGCGCGTCGGGCACGCTCCTCACCATGCTCATGAGCAAGGCCATGGGGAGATCGCTCCCGAACATCCTCTTCTCGGCCTTCGGCTCGGTCGTGACGGCCGGCACCGGGGCCGGGGCCGAGCAGCGCACGGTGCGCTCGGGCTCGCCCGAGGACGTGGCGGTGATGCTGGGCTTCGCCAGCCGGGTCGTCTTCATCCCCGGCTACGGCCTCGCGGTCGCCCAGGCCCAGAACGTCCTGCGCGAGCTCGCCGAGAACCTCGAGAAGAAGGGCGTCGAGGTCTTCTACGCGATCCACCCGGTGGCCGGGCGCATGCCCGGGCACATGAACGTGCTGCTCGCCGAGGCCAACGTCCCCTACGACGACCTGATCGAGATGGACGAGGCCAATTCCGAGCTGGAGTCGGCCGACGTCGCGATCGTGGTCGGGGCGAACGACACCGTGAACCCGGCCGCCAACGACGACCCGGGCTCGCCGATCTACGGCATGCCGATCATCCACGCCGACGCGGCCGAGAACGTCATCTTCATGAAGCGCTCGATGCGCCCGGGCTTCGCCGGCATCGACAACGAGTTGCTCTACAACCCCAAGACGACCCTCGTCTTCGGCGACGCGAAGGACACCCTCACCAAGATCGTGGCGGCCGTCAAGGCCTCCTAGCTCTCAGGCGATTCCCCGCCGGGGCGGGCCGCGCGCCCGGCGCGCGCGCGTCGGGCTCTGCGAGACTGGCGTGATGTCCGACGCCGCGCCCGAGCCCGAGCACGCCCCGGCGCCCCGGGCGTGGTGGCGGAGCCACGGGCTGCGCAACTGGCTCATCGCGCTCGCCGTCGCCCTCGTCGCCTCGATCCTCGTGCGCACCTTCGCCTTCGAGTCCTACTTCATCCCCTCGGGCTCGATGGAGCCGACCCTGCAGGTCGGCGACCGGGTGATGGTCGACAAGCTCTCCGTCGACTTCGGCACGATCAACATCGGCGACGTCATCGTCTTCAAGTCGCCCGGGGCCGTGGCCACGGCCTGCGGGGACACCGTGCCCGACCTCGTGAAGCGCGTCGTCGCCCTGCCGGGGGACACCATCGCCTCGATCGGGAACCGCATCTACGTCAACGACCAGCTCCTGAAGGAGAACTGGACCCACAACGAGCCCCTCGGCCGGCCGATCCCCACGACGGTGGTGCCCAAGGGCGACTACTACGTGCTGGGCGACAACCACCCGAACTCGTGCGACAGCCGCTACTGGGGCTTCGTGCCACGCTCGTCGATCATCGGCAAGGTCTTCGTGCGCTACTGGCCCCTCAGCCGGATCGGCTGGCTCTAGGGGGCCGGGGCGGTGAGCGCGTCGAGGGCGGCGCGCAGCGCGGGGGAGACACGCGAGGCGGCCGCGGCGTTCGCCCGGACCTGCTCGGGGTTCGAGGCCCCGGCGATCACCGAGGCGACCTCGGGATGGTCGAGGAGCCAGGAGAACGCGAGTGTGAGGAGGCTCATCCCCTCGCCCTCGGCGAGCTCGAGCAGTGCCCCGACCCGTGCCAGGAGCTCGGGGCTGTGCCAGTGGGCGGCGCGCTCGGCGGGCATGGTGGCGAGGCGCGACCCCTCGGGCAGGGGCGCGCCGGGGCGGACCTTGCCGGTGAGCAGGCCGTTCGCGAGGGGGTAGAAGGGCAAGAAGGCGACCCCGAGCTCGTCGCAGGCCTCGAGGACCCCGTCGCGCTCGGGGGAGCGGTCAAGCAGCGAGTACTGGTTCTGCACCGAGGCGAAGGCCGGGCCCGAGCCGGCCGCGGCCGCGGCCTCGCGCAGCTGGGCGGCGCTGAAGTTCGAGCAGCCGATCTCGCGCACCTTGCCCTCGGCGACGAGCTCTGCCAGCGCCCCCAGGGTGTCGGCGATGGGGACCGACTCGTCGGGGTAGTGGAGCTGGTAGAGGTCGATCCGGTCGGTGCCGAGGCGCGCGAGCGAGTCCTCGCAGGCCCGCCGGACGTAGTCGGGGGCGGCGCCG
Organism: Actinomycetes bacterium; assembly: GCA_021818265.1. Taxonomy (GTDB): domain Bacteria; phylum Actinomycetota; class Acidimicrobiia; order Acidimicrobiales; family RAAP-2; genus RAAP-2. Next base: position 12,763 of record JAKAEP010000017.1, on the reverse strand, counting down.
TAGCGCTCGTCGTCGATCGGCATGCCGAACTTGGTCGCGACGACGGCCTCGTCGCGCCGGGCCCCGAGCGCTCGGCCGAGCATCACCTCCGAGCGGGTGTCGCCGTAGACGTCGGCGGTGTCGAAGAGGGTCACGCCGGCCTCGAGGGCGGCGTGCACCACGGCGTCGGTGGCCGCCTGGTCGAGCCGACGGCCGAAGTTGTTGCAGCCGATCCCGACGACCGAGACCCGCAGCGATCCGATGAGGCGCGTCTCCATGTCCGTCCTTTCAACGGCGAGCCTACGCACGGCCCCGCCGGGCCCGCGCCGCCCCGGTACGATGGGGGCAAAGGAGGTCCCGTGAGGGTCAAAGTCGACTTCGACCTGTGCACGTCGAACGCGGTGTGCATGGGCATCGCCCCCGAGGTCTTCGAGGTGCGCGACGACGGCTACCTGTACGTCCTCGACGAGAACCCCGGCCCGGAGTTCGACGAGCGGCTCCGCCAGGCCGTGGCCAGCTGCCCCAACGGCGCCATCTCGGTCGAGTAGTGCCGGTCCGGGTGCGCCTCGCGCCCTCGCCGACGGGCTACTTCCACGTCGGCACGGCGCGCACGGCCCTCTTCAACTGGATCCTCGCGCGACAGGACCCCGAGGGCGTCTTCATCCTGCGCGTCGAGGACACCGACCCCGAGCGCAACCGCGAGGAGTGGGTCCAGGCGATCTACGCGGCGATGGCCTGGCTGGGCCTCGACTACACCGGGCCGTTCCGCCAGAGCGAGAACGCCCCGGCCCACGCCGCGGCGCTCGAGGCGCTGCGCGGAGCCGGCTACCTCTACTACTGCGACTGCACCCCCGGAGAGGTCGAGGCCCGCAAGGGCGAGGGCGCGACCCCGGGCTACGACGGCTTCTGCCGGGAGCGGGGCCTCGGGCGCTCCGAGAAGACGGCGCTGCGCTTCCGTACCCCCGACGAGGGGACGCTCAACGTGCCCGACCTCGTGCGCGGGGAGGTCGCCTTCGCCCTGTCGGCGATCGACGACTTCGTCGTGGCCCGGCGCAGCGGCGAGGCCCTCTACGCGCTCGCGAACGTCGTCGACGACCGCGACGACCGCATCACCCACGTGGTGCGCGGCGAGGAGCACCTGGCGAACGCCCCCAAGCAGATGATGCTCTGGTCGGCGCTCAACGCCGCGACGGGCCTCGAGGTGCCCCTGCCGGTCTTCGCGCACCTGCCCCTGCTCGTGAACGAGCAGCGAAAGAAGCTCAGTAAGCGCCGCGACCCGGTGGCCCTCGAGATGTACCGCGACCAGGGCTACGTCGTGGCGGCCGTCCTCAACTACCTGGCCCTGCTCGGCTGGAGCCCCCGGGGGGACGAGGAGATCGTCGACATGGACGAGATCGTCCGCCAGTTCCGCCTGGAGGACGTCGCCCACTCGCCGGCCTTCTTCGACGTGAAGAAGCTCACCGCCTTCAACGGCGCCTACATCCGGGCGCTCAGCCCCGAGGCGTTCGTCGAGGCCTGCCGGCCCTGGGTCGACCCGGGGGAGGTCGCCTGGCGCCCCACCGGGTACCGCCCGGCCTGGGGCGAGGACCGCTACGACGAGGGGCTCTTCGCCCGGGTGGCGCCCCTCGTCCAGGAGCGGGTCGCCCGCCTGGACGAGGTGCCCGCGATGGTCGACTTCTTCTTCAGCGACCCCGCCTACGACGAGGCGGCCTTCGAGAAGGTCATCCGCCACGACCCCGAGGGCCCGGCTGTCTTATCGGCTGCGGTCGGGGCTTACGGCGCGCTCGAGGGGTTCGACCCCGCGGCGCTGCACGCCGCCACCCTCGCCCTCGCCGAGGCGCGCGGGCTGAGCCTGAGGAAGGCCCAGGCCCCGATCCGCTGCGCGGTGACCGGACGGCTCGTCGGCCCGCCGCTCTTCGAGTCGTTGGCCCTCATAGGGCGAGAGGAGACGCTCACCCGCCTTAGCGCCGCGCTCGAGCGCGGGGCGTGATCCTCGGGCCGCTCAGGCTCGCCGCCCGTCTCGCCGCGGCGGCGCTGATCGTCTTCATTGGCTACTTCGCCGTCACCTTCGTCCAGGTGTGGCTGCGCGGCCACGAGCACTCGAGCGCCGACGCCGCCGCGATCCTCGTCTTCGGCACGACCGAGGACAACGGCACGCCCTCGCTCGAGCTCACCGACCGGCTGAAGGAGGCCCTTGCCCTCTACCGGGCGGGGCGGGCGGGCTACGTGGCTGTGACCGGGAGCCGCCAGCCCGGCGACGTCTACACCGAGGCCGGGGTCTCGGCCACCTTCCTCGAGCGCCGCGGGGTGCCCAAGGACCGGGTGATCGTGGGCGGCGGGGTCGACACCTGGCAGAACGTCGAGAGCGTGGCGCCGGCCCTCTTGAAGCGGGGCCTCACGAGCGTCCTCACCGTGACCGACCCCTTCCACGAGTACCGGGCGATGGCCATCGCCTCGGACTTCGGGCTCACGCCCTACCCGAGCCCGGTGGCCGACTCGCCGACCTCGCGCTTCGGGCTCTGGCGCTACTACCTCAAAGAGACCCTCGAGGTGGGGGTGGCCCGGGTCGTCGGCTACCAGCGCCTCAGCGAGTGGACGGCGCGCACGCCGCTGCGGGGCTGAGCCACCGGGGCGCCCCCGCGCTCTCCTGTAGGATGGGCGGGCCCTTCGGGGGTGGTGTAATTGGCAACACAACTGGTTCTGGTCCAGTTATTCAGGGTTCGAATCCTTGCCCCCGAGCGAATCCGTCGGCGATACCGGTATCGTTGACGGGCTCACGGTCCCATCGTCTAGCGGCCTAGGACATCACCCTCTCAAGGTGGAGGCACGGGTTCAAATCCCGTTGGGACTGCCACGAGGCCTTACCCCCGTTCGTGCGACCACCCGGGGCTAGGGCCGCGACCGGCCCGCGGCCCTGGTCGCGGGGACCGTCTCCCGGCCCCGACGAGGTCCCGGCGGCGCCGGACCGGCGACCCGTAGGCTGGTCGTGTGTCAAAGCTGTCCCTGACCTCCGGCGAGTCCCTCGCCGCCCGCCTGGAGGACCCCTCGGTCCTCGTCCTCGACGTCCGCGAGCCCGACGAGGTGGCCGCCTGGGCCTTCCCCGGGGCGATGAACGTGCCCCTCGGAGAGCTCGGGGCGCGCCTCCACGAGCTGCCCGAGGCCGACGAGGTCGTCGTCGTGTGCGCGATGGGCGCGCGGGCGACCGCAGGGGCGACCCTGCTCGCCGAGGCAGGGCGCACGGCCTCGGTGCTCGAGGGCGGCATGGCCGCCTGGTCCTCCACCTACGACGAGGTCGAGGGCGACGTCGGTGGCGCCACCGTCGTCCAGGTGCGCCGCCGGGGGAAGGGCTGCCTCTCCTACGTCGTGGGCGCCGGCGAGCGCTGCGTCGTGATCGACCCCTCGCTCGCGACCGCCCGCTACGAGGCGATCGCCGCGCGCCACGGCTGGCGGGTCACCCACGTGCTCGACACCCACCTGCACGCCGACCACCTGAGCGGGGCCCGCGCCCTCGCCGCCGCCACCGGCGCCGAGCTCTGGCTCAACCCGAGCGACCCCTTCGCCTTCGACTTCACCCCAATCAGCGACGGCAAGGCGATCGAGCTCGTCCCCGGGGTCGACCTCGAGGTCGCCTCGGTCAGCGTGCCGGGCCACACCGAGGGCTCGACGATGTACCAGCTGGGCGAGGCGGCGGTCTTCACCGGTGACACCCTGTTCTTAGAGAGCGTCGGGCGGCCCGACCTCGCCGACGAGGCCGAGGCCTACGCCCACCACCTCTACCGTTCCTTGCACGAGCGGGTCCTGCCCCTGCCCGACACGGTCGCCGTCCTCCCCGCCCACTTCGGGCCCGGGGTCGAGGTGCGCGCGGGCTCCTTCGTGAGCCGGCCCCTCGGCGAGCTGCGCGGAGAGCTCGCGCCCCTCGCCCTCGACGAGCCGGGCTTCGTCGCCTGGGCCGTCGCCAACGTGAAGGACCGGCCGGGCAACTACCAGCGAATCGTGCGGGTGAACGCCGGGCGCGAGGACGCCGGGGCGGACGCGGCGGAGCTCGAGACCGGGCCGAACCGCTGCGCGATCGCCTGAGCGACCGAAGACGACGGCGGCCCCGCGACGAGTGCTCGCGGCCTCTCGCGTGGCGATGGACCCGCTTACAATATGGTTACGATTCGCGGGTCTCGGAAGAGTGCGCGCCGGTCATCGCCAATAAATGGCGATTGATCAGGGTCGATAGAACCTTCATGCGCTGTGGATAACCCCCCGCCCGCAGTGCGGTGGGACCTTGGGCTCCTTCGGCCCCACGAGGGCCCTTACCTATACTTTTCTCTCGAGGGAGGTCGTGCCTTCACGGACTCTCCTACACGCATCAAAGAGCAGTGCCGCATGAACATCAACGGGCCGGCGCCAGTCGGGCCACGAATGGAGTGAAAATAGGAATGAATAATCCAAGAGCGATTCAGCGCCACTTGGTGAAGGCCCTGGCCGCGGGCGCCTTGCTCGCGGCTGCGGCACTGCCGATGGCGATCGCCACCGCTGCGGGGGCAGCTACCGCAACGGTGAGCTTCTCCACCTCGGGTGGCAACTACACGGGTCCCGGCGACTCGGGTGTGGCGACAATCACCTCGACTGGCTTCGCGGGCAACGGTGGAACCGTCACCTTCTCCACGAACGCCACGGGTGTGACTTTCGCGGCCTCGACGGAGACGATCTCCACGACGGTTGTTACGTCGAACTACTCGGTGGCCGCCTCTGCCACTCCCGGTGCTTACAACCTGACGGTCACGGACGCAGCGGGCTCGCAGACGTTCACCGGTGCCTTCGTCGTTGACGCGGCGCCGACGGTGACGTCTTTGAACGTCTCGAGCATCGTGAACAACCCGGCTGCTTCCGGAACTCCGGTCACGGTGACCGGTTCGGGCTTCTTCGGGACGCCTACCGTCACCCTCACGAGCACCGTTGACGGCACGACGTTGGCGAACACTGTCACGGCGACCGGCGGGACGAACACCTCGCCCGCCACGTCCTTCACGGACACCATCTCGCCGTTCAACTCGGTGACGGGTGGCGGCGCGACTCCGGGCACGTACACCATGACGGTGACGAACCCCGACGGCGGAACGGTGACGACCGGTGCGATCTTCACGATCGTGGGTAACCTGGTCTCCAACGTCTCGCCCTCGTCGTTCACCGCCGTGAGCACGTCATTCCCGATCACGATCAGTGGTGGCGGCTTCCAGCAGAACGCCTCGGTGTACCTGTACGCCTCGGGCACCGCTATCACGGCGACGCCGGCGGCGAGCAACTGCGCCAACGCGGCCCTGACGAACGTGGCGATCACCAGCGCGAGCACGATCACGGCGACCCTCACGACGACGGCGACTCTGACCAACGGGGTCTGTGACGTTTACGTCCTCAACAACGGTGCGGGCGACAACGGTGCGGGCTACGACCTGGCCGGCGCTGTCGGCTTCGGTACGGCGCCTGCCGCCGTGGCCCCGGTGATCACGGCGTCGAGCCTGAGCTCTTCCGCCGCGCTCAACGCGGGTGACCCTGCGAGCACTCTCGTCCTCACGGGCGTGGGCTTCGGCGCTGTGAACGGCGCGACGCTTACCGTCGCTCCCGACGGCGTGACGACCACCGCGGCGAGCCTGACGGGCTGTGTGGCAAACGGGGCCGGCACGACCCTTACGTGCTCGCTCCAGGCCGGAAACGCCGGGCCGCCTAAGACGGGGATCGCGGGTGCGTTCGCCGTGAGCATCAACAACGGCGTCTTCGCGAACGCGTTCACGGTGGCGGGTCCGGCGATCACGTCGCTCGCGCCCACCGCCCTCGCCATCGGCGTGCCTGTGGGCACCGTGGTGGCGATCACCGGTACGGGCTTCACCAACACCACGACCGGCAGCTTCGCCGCTAGCGGGTCGGGTCTGGTCGGCATCTTCCAGTACGTGAACGCGACGACCGAGAACTTCGTCGTCACGGGTTCCCCGACGGCCGCAACGGCTGCCGCGACGCCCGCGACGCTGACGGTGAGCTCGGTCAACGCCAACGGCTACACGGTCGCCTCGCAGCCTGCGAGCCTTGCGATCAACGGCCTTCCGCAGGTGACGGGCCTCGCCTACGCCACGACGGGTACGTCGGGCGTTGGTGTTGGGGCCACGGCCCAGAAGATCACGATCACTGGCTCGGGCTTCCAGACCGGTGCCACCGTGGGCTCCTTCGTCAACACCTCGGGCGCGGCTGACGCGAACGTCACCGCCACGGTGACCGCGGTTACCGCCACGACCATCACGGCTACGGTCGCGGTGGCCGCGGGTGAGACCAACACCATCGTCGGCTACACCGTCACCAACCCTGACGGCGGCGCCACGAAGGTGTCGGCGATCGCGCCTCTCGGCCTGACGATTGACGCGGCTCCGACCATCAGTGCGGTCTCGCCGTCGACGGGTACCCCGAGCGCGACCAACGCCTTCACCATCACCGGTACGGGCTTCGCGACCGGTGCCGTGGTTTCGGCTACCGCGAACGGGACCTGTGGCGTGGCCACGGTTGCCTCCGCGACCTCGATCACGGTCTCGTGCACCCTCGGGGCCGCGAGCTCGACCGCGATCAGCCTCGTGGTGACCAACCCCGATGGTGGCTCTGTCACCTCGTCGCCGGTCATTCCTGCCCAGACCGCGCCGCCCAAGCCGACGTTCCACGTCTCGGCTGTTCACGGTGTGGCTCGCCACGGCAAGACGGTGACCCTGCTGATCGTTGGCACCGGCTTCTACGGCCAGCCGAAGGTCACCAGCAACGCCAAGGGCGTCCGTGCGGTGGTCGTCAAGGACAACGGCAAGGTGCTCACGGTTCGCGTGACCACTCCGATGAACGTCCGCGGCTGGCACACCTTCACGGTGCGTAACCCCAACGGCAAGACGGGCAAGGTTAACTACCGGACCGTGTAGTTCCGTTTCACTCCACGCAGTAGAGGAGGAGGGCCCCGAAAGGGGCCCTCCTCCTTTTTGCGTGCGGTACCTGACGTGCTCGAGCGTGCCCCGGGGTACGCCCCGGATCTCGTGGCGTGGGTCAGTCGGGCCGGACCGACCAGGACGTGCCCGTTGGGCCGTCCTGGACCTCGATCCCGGCGTCCACGAGGGCGTCGCGGAGCTGGTCGGCGAGCGCGAACTGACCGGCCGCGCGGGCGTCGCGCCGGGCGGCGAGGACGCCCTCGACGAGCGCCGAGGGGTCGATCGCGCCCTCGGTGGCGCCCTCGGCGAGCTGGACCAGGCGCGCGAGGGCCCGGGTGGCGTCGGGCCCCCCCTCGGTCACGACCTCGGCGAGGGCGAGCGGCCCGTCGGGGGACGCCGGTGCGGGGCCCGTGGGCGCCGCGCGCTCGAGGGTCGCCGCGACCGGGGCGCCACCGCGCAGCTCGTCGAGGGGGACCGTCTCGCCCGCGGCGATGGAGCGGGTCTCGCGGCCGAGGCGCCAGTGGGCCCGGGCCCGTCCCCGCACGCTCAATGTGTCGCTCTCGCGCTCGAGGATGATCGCGGTGTGCTCGTCGACCCCGAGCGTCGCGACGCCCGCGGGCAGCTGGCCCTCGAGGAGCGTGAGGCGTGGTTCGCCGAGGTAGCAGTAACGCGTGTCGTAGTTCTGGCCCTCGGCGTTGTCGAAGTGGGGGATCACGACGCAGTCCAGGCCGAAGGCGTCCATGAGGTCGAGGCCGGGCACCCAGGTCGGGTCCTCGACCCCGACCTTGTAGATCTCGTAGATCGGGGCGGTGAAGGCCCCGGCGGTGAGGGCCGCGGCCGAGGCGAGACAGACCGTGCCGCCCGCGTCGAGGACCGCGGAGAGGTCCTCGCGGAGGCCGAGGGGGGACCACTGGGCGAGGGCCCACGTGGGGCTGCCCGGGCCGGCGAAGACGTAGGTGGCCTGGCGCACGCGCTCCTTGAAGAGGGCGCGCTCGATCGCGCTCGCGCGCGCGTAGGAGGCGAGGCTCAAGGTGGTGAGCTCGACCCGCAGCGAGGTCGCGAAGTACTCCTCGAGTTTCTGGCTCATCTGGGGGACGTTCAACTGGAAGCCGTAGGGGGTGTCCAGGTTCACGGCCGTGAGGTCAGGGATCTTCGAGAGGACCTCGCGGTGGACCTTGGTCATGCCCGGGGCCGTCTCGCCCGAGCCCAGCAGGACGAGGACGCCGGCCGCCATCGGCTCAGCGTACCGTGGGGCCCTCACGCGCGTTCCGGCCCCCGCTACGGTGGTCTCGTGGCCGGCTTCGTCGTCACGGTGACCCAGCGGACCCGGGCCGGGGTGTCCGGGCCCCTCGTGCTCTGGGCGATGGCCATGGCCGTCGTGCTGGTGGTGGGCGTCGTGGCGCCATCGAGCGGCGACGTGCTCTCGGGGCTCGCCGTGTCGGCGCTGCTCGGCGCCTATTTGGGGGCCAAGCGTCGGACGGGGACGGTCCTCATCGCCCCGGTGGTGAGCTGGCTCTTCGCGGCGCTGCCGCTCGTCGTCGCCTCGATGGTTCACTCGGGGTTCTTCAAGGGTTTCTTCCTGGGCGTGCTCTACGTGACGGTCGGCTGGATCGGGGTCGCCTTCAGCGAGATTCTCGTCGTCGGCTTCGTCGCGCTCGCGGTGCGCGTACTCTCCGGTGGGCGCCGGGACCGGCCGGTCGTCTACATCGCTCCCGACGACCGCCAGGGGCGTCGCTGAGGCAGGGACCGGCCGTGGCACGACCGGCTTGAGGGGGCCGCCACGGCGCGAGACCGGACCCGATGCACAATCCATACAACATGTATGTAATCGCTTTCGGACGAGTGTTCGGATAGGGAATACGGTTCACCTCTGATAGACCGGCGGCACTGGTGTTGAGCGATGGGGGTGGAGATGTTGTTGGGCCGTGTGCTGGGACGTCGCATTGCGACGGTCGTCACGGTCCTCGGGGCGTCGGTCGTCGCCGTGGGGACCTCACTTGCCACCGTCGCGATCGCACCAGCGGGTGCGGCACCGGGCACTCCGGCGCGGATCGAGTTCAACCCGATCGGGGGGAACAACGCCTTCGCGAGCCTCCGGGGGACGGGCTACGAGCAGAACCTCCTCGCGACCGAGAGCCACTCGAACGCCTACGCGGGTGCCACCCCGACCTCGGCGGGCAGCCCGCCGGCGTGGACGTCGCTCGGGCCGGCCCCCGAGTCGGGCGCCAACTCCTACGGCGGGGCGAACACGGGCCGGGTGACGGGACTCGCGGTCTCGCCGAGCGGCACCCTCTACCTCGCCTCCGCCGGTGGCGGCGTGTGGTCTTCCACCAACGGCGGGGCCTCCTGGTCGACCAGGACCGACTCCCAGCCCGACCTCGCGATGGGCTCGGTGACGGTCGACCCGAGCAACCCGTCGTACGTCTTCGCCGGTACCGGTGAGGCCAACCAGTGCGCCGACTGCTACTTCGGCGGCGGCGTCATGGAGTCGGCCGACGGCGGCCAGAGCTGGACGACGGTGAACCCCGGCGGCATGTTCACCGGCGTCGACATCGGGGCCATCGCGGTCCTCCCGGGGGCCGCGTCCATCTCGACGACGACGGTACTCGCCGGCACCTCGAGTGGCCTCTACGTGTCCACCGACGGCGGCCAGACCTGGCAGGCCGAGAGCGCGGTCGCCACGTCGTGGACCTACGGCTCCGCGGCGGTGACCGCGATCGCCCTCAACGACCTGACGACGCCCACGTCCATCTACACCTACGTGCGAGGTGTCGGACTCGTCGACAGCACCGACGGCGGCTCCACCTGGGCCGCCTCCAGCCTCAACTCGACGCTCTCGGGGGCCCTCGGGAGTGCGGACACGGGGGCGATCGCGCTGGCGTCTTCCGCTGCGATCTCCTCGACCGCGGTCTACGTGTCGGTGGGTTCGGCCGCCTCGACCAACCCATACATCGGCTTCTACACGTCCACGAACGGCGGCTCGACGTGGAACCAGACGCCCAACTGCACCGGTGGCGGCACGGCGACGCTCACCGAGACCGGCTGCGTCCCGTTCTTCACGAGCGACGACTACGCCTACAAGGGCCTGAACGACGACACAAATGGTGACCAGAGTTGGTACGACAACGTGGTCGCCGTCGACCCGCTCAACCCGAACGTGATCGTCGCCGCCGGCATCGGGCTCGTCGAGAGCACCAACGGCGGCCAGAGCTGGACGAACCTCAACGGGGGCGGCTACTTCACGACGCCCAACGCGACGTCGCCGATCCCACTGTTCCACCCCGACTTCCACGCGCTCGCCTTCGACGCGAGCGGCAACCTCTACTTCGGCAACGACGGCGGCGTGTGGGAGCTCCCCGCGGCCGACGTCAACCCCGGGACGGGCAACATCCCGGCCTACTCCGGCGTGGTCAACCTCAACTCGAACCTCGACATCACCCAGTTCTACGCGGGCGTCGCCGAGTCGGGGAACGCCTCGACCATCTTGGCCGGGGCCCAGGACAACGGCACCAACCTCTACTCGTCGAGTGCGACGCCACCCACCACCTGGAATGAGGTCGGAGGGGGCGACGGCGGGGGCTCCGCGATAAGCGCGTCCAACAGCCAGGACCAGATCCTCGAAGAGGACGTCAGCGTCGGCGGCTCCTTGATCGCGACGACCGACGGGTGGTCGACGTCGACGGACATCACCCCAACATCGTTCAGCGCCAACTGGGCGCCGCCGGTGGCGATCGTCCCGGGCACGGCGGGCCCGACGGTGCTCTTCGGAGCGAATGGGGTCTACGTCTCGACCTCCTTCGGGAGCCCTGGCTCGTGGGTCCAGGAGGGCTACTCCATCTCGAACGTCTCGACGATCGCCCTCTCGCCCTCGAACTCCTCCTATGTGTACGCCGGCTACGACGACGGGACCATCGAGGTCTCGACCGACGGGGGGGCCACCTGGGCCCCGGTCCAGGCGGCGAACGGCGAGACCGTCACCCACATCTCGGTCGACCCGACGGTGCCGACCACGATCTACGCCAGCGAGTCGAGCGCCGGCTACAACGGATTGCCCACGGGGGGCGCGCCCGGTGCGCCCCAGGTCGTCGAGTACTCCACGACCACGACGGCGCCCGCGCTCACCGACGTGACGGGCAACCTCCCCGCGGGCATCCCGACCTCGTCGGTCGTCCCCGACGGGAACGGCGGGCTCATCGCCGCGACCGACGCCGGCGTCTACTGGGCCCAGTCGCTGAGTGGCGCCTCGACCAGCTGGCTCCGCCTCGGCGTGGGCCTGCCCAACGTCCAGGTCATGGACGTCGGCCTCACGGCCCACGGGACCCTCATCGCCTACACCCACGGCCGAGGCGTGTGGACGCTGCCGTTCTCGACGTCCTCGTCGTCCCCGACGGTCTGCACCTGGAACGGCGGCACGGGCGCGAGCGGGAGCGACTGGTCGGTCGGCTCGAACTGGTCGACGACGACCGGTGCGTCGTGCACCGGTGCCGGTGGGCCCCCTGCGGGCGCCCAGCTCGTCTTCCCGGCCACGGCGGCGAACACGACGGTCAACTGGGACACCGGCACCGAGGCCGGCGGCGGCGGCGCGGCCCCCGCCACGACCTACGACTCGATCGCCGTGGAGGGCACCTACACGTTCCACGACGACTCGGGGGGCGTCCCCCTCGCCATCGACCTCCTGTCCTCGTCCAACGCCTGCGGCTCGGGTGTCGGGCTGTGCGTGACGGGCGGGGCGACGGCGTCGATCGCCATGGCCCTCCAGTTCGCGGACTCGCTCGAGATCGCCGCGGCCACTGGGGCGTCGTTGTCGATCAACGGTCCGATGACCTGGGGCGCGTCGTCGACCCTGACGGTCGGGGACGCGTCGCTCAACGGCGTCGTCACGTTCGGGGGGACGGACTCGGGGAGCGAGGGCCCGACCGTGCTCTCGAGTGGCACCTTCGACGAGTACGGGACCCTGCCGAGCGCGATCACCGTCGATCCGACGACGACCCTGGTCGTGAACGGGTCGGTCACGTCGGTCGCCAACGACGGCGGGGCCGTCGTCGTGGGCGTGCCGAACCAGGGCGGCACCATGGTAGTGGGCGCCTCCACGGCACTCGGAGCTGCCGCATCGCCCACGACCGACGCGTTCGTCGGTGACATCGGCGCGTCGCAGATCCAGGCCAACGGCGGGACCCTGGCCCTCACGGGCTCGACCTTGAACGTGAACTACTCCTCGACCGCCCCTACCGGGACCCAGTGGACGCTGGTCAGCCTCAGCAGCGCGCAGGGGGCCGTGGAGAGCGGGACGTTCAGCGGCCTGCCCAACGGGACGATTTTCTCGGTCGGCAGTGGGAGCTCCCTGGAGATCACCTACCCGGCGGAGAACGGCGGTAACGCCGACCAGGGCGTCGTCCTCACCAACGTGACGGGTGCCACCGCCCCCGGCGTCCCGACCATCGGCACCGCCACGGCCGGCGACGCCTCGGCGACGGTCACCTGGAGCGCCCCGGGCAGTGACGGCGGCAGCCCGATCACCGGCTACACCGTCACCGCCAACAACCTCAGGGCTGCGACGAGCGTGACCGACGCCTGCCCGAGCTCGACCTCGAGCACCCTGACGAGCTGCACCGTCTCGGGCCTCACCAACGGCGACGTCTACTCCTTCAGTGTCGCGGCGATCAACGCGGTGGGCACCGGGTCCTTCTCGGGGGACTCGAACCAGGTCACCCCCTCGGCGGCCACCGCCCCCGGCGTCCCGACCATCGGCACCGCCACGGCCGGCGACGCCTCGGCGACGGTCACCTGGAGCGCCCCGGGCAGTGACGGCGGCAGCCCGATCACCGGCTACACCGTCACCGCCAACA
>JAKAEP010000089.1 GCA_021818265.1 Actinomycetes bacterium | reverse complement strand
GCCTGGAGCGTCCCCGGGCCCCTCGACCTCGAGGTGATGGACGCCGCCGCGGCCGAGACCGTGGGGACCCACGACTTCCGCTCCTTTTGTCGGCGCGCCCCGCGGACCGGGCCGCAGGACCCCATCAACCGGCTCGTCCTCGAGGCCCGCTGGCGCGCCGTTGACGACCCTCTCGACCTGGTGACGGGCGGGGCCTTCGTGCGCCTCGACATCCGGGCCCAGTCGTTCTGCCACACGATGGTCCGCTCCCTCGTCTCGACGATGGTGGCGATCGGCCAGGGCCGGCTCGCCCCGGACACGGTGGGCCGACGCCTCGCCGCGCCCGAGCGCGACCGCCTGCCGGCCCCGGCGCCGCCGTCGGGCTTGGCCCTGGTCGCCGTGGGCTACGACGGGGCCGTCCTAGGCTGGGGACCGTGACTCTCAGCGCCTTCGGGGCCGTGCCCCTCGACCTCGACGGGGCCGTCCGGCCCCAGGACGACCTCTTTCGCCACGTGAACGGCCGGTGGGCCGCGACGACGCCCATCCCACCCGACCGCGCCCGCTACGGCGCCTTCGACGAGCTGCGCGAGGCCTCCGAGCGGGCCGTGCGCGAGATCCTCGAGGCGGCCCAGGCGGCCGAGGAGGGCACCGAGCTGCGCAAGGTCGGCGACCTCTACGGCGCCTTCATGGACGAGGCGGCGGCCGAGGCCCGCGGCGCCGGGCCCCTGGCCGAGCCGCTCGCCGAGGTCGCCGGCCTCGACTCGGTGCCGGGGCTCTTGCGCCTGGTGGGCCGGTGGACCCGCGAGGGGGTGGGCGGCTTCATCGGGCTCGGGGTCGAGGCCGACGCCCTGGACCCGACCCTCAACGTGCTCTGGCTGGGCCAGGCGGGGATCTCGCTGCCCGACGAGAGCTACTACCGCGAGGAGCAGTTCAGAAGCGTCCGCGAGGCCTTCGCCGGCCACGTCGGGCGGATGCTGGCGCTGGCGGGGCTCGCCGAGGCCACCGAGCGCGCGGCGCGGGTCGTCGAGCTCGAGACCGCGATCGCCGCCCACCACTGGGACGCGGTGCGCTGCCGCGAGGTGGAGCAGATCTACAACCCGATGTCGGTCGAGGAGGTCGGCGCGCTCTTCGACGGCGCCGGCGCGGCGCGCTTCGCCGACTGGTGGGGCGAGACCGGGCTCGAGGGCCGGGCGAGCCGCACCGTCGTGACCCAGCCGAGCTTCATCGAGGGCGTGGCGAGCCTCCTCACCGAGGAACGGCTCGGCGCCTGGCGGGACTGGCTCGCCTACCACGTCGTGGCGGGCCACGCGCCCTACCTGTCGCGCGCCTTCGTCGAGGAGAACTTCGACTTCTACGGCCGCACCCTCTCGGGCACGCCCGAGATCCGCGACCGCTGGAAGCGCGCCGTCGGCTTCGTCGAGGGCGTCATGGGCGAGGCGATCGGGCGCGCCTACGTCGAGCGCCACTTCCCCCCGAGCGCGAAGGCCCGCATGGACGGGCTCGTCGCCCACCTCGTCGAGGCCTACCGCGAGAGCATCACCGCGCTCGAGTGGATGAGCGAGGCCACCCGCGCTCGGGCCATCGAGAAGCTCGAGGCCTTCGACACCCATATCGGCTACCCGCGCAAGTGGCGCGACTACTCGGACCTCGTCGTCGACCGGGACGACCTGATCGCCTCGGTGCGGTCCGCGGCGGCCTTCGCCTTCGACTACGAGGCGGGCAAGCTCGAGGGGCCGGTCGACCGCGACCTGTGGGAGATGACCCCCCAGACGGTGAACGCCTACTACCACCCCCTGCGCAACCACATCGTCTTCCCCGCGGCGATCCTCCAGCCCCCCTTCTTCGACGAGTCCCGCGACGAGGCCGCCAACTACGGCGGCATCGGCGCGGTGATCGGCCACGAGATCGGTCACGGCTTCGACGACCAGGGCTCGAAGTTCGACGGCGCGGGCCGTCTCGAGAACTGGTGGACCGACGAGGACCGCGCGGCCTTCGAGGTCCGCACGAGCGCCCTCATCGCCCAGTACGACGGGCTCGTGCCCGCCGAGGTCCCCGACCAGCACGTGAACGGGGCCCTCACGGTGGGCGAGAACATCGGCGACCTCGGCGGCCTCGGCATCGCCTGGAAGGCCTACCGGCTCTCCCTGGGAGGCGCCGAGGCCCCGGTGATCGACGGGCTCAGCGGGGCCGAGCGCTTCTTCCTCGCCTGGGCCCAGGTCTGGCGGACCCAGGCCCGGCCCGAGGAGGTCCGCCGCCTCCTCGCGATCGACCCCCACTCGCCCGGGGAGTTCCGCTGCAACCAGATCGTGCGCAACCTCGACCCCTTCTACGAGGCCTTCGGGGTGGGAGAGGGCGACACGATGTACCTGGCGCCCGCCGAGCGGGTCACGATCTGGTAGTCCCCGGGGCCCCCGTCGCTGGTCGGGGCGGGGAACTTGCCCGCGCGCGGGGGAGGTCCCTAAGATGGAGAGTCCCGTGTCCGCCCCCGGACCTCGTGAAGGAAGAACCGTGAAGACGTACTCCCCCAAGGCCGCCGACCTGACGCGCCGCTGGCTCGTCGTCGACGCCGAGGGCCTCGTGCTCGGGCGACTGGCCTCGACGGTGGCCTCCTTGCTGCGCGGCAAGCACAACCCCTACTACGCCCCTCACCTCGACACCGGCGACAACGTCATCGTGGTGAACGCCGACAAGGTCGTCGTGACCGCCAACAAGGCCGGCCAGAACTTCCACTACCGCCACTCGGGCTACCCGGGCGGCCTGCGCAAGACCTCGTGGCGGAGCCTGCTCGAGGACGACCCCGTCGCGCTCGTCGAGGCGGCCGTGCGCGGCATGGTCCCGAAGAACCGCCTGGGCCGCGCCCAGATGGGCAAGCTCCACGTCTACGCCGGCCCCGACCACCCCCACGCGGCCCAGCAGCCCCAGCCCTTCGACACCTCGGCGATCCGCCGCTAAGGAGGAACGTGACGACCCCGCTGACCCAGCAGACCGGACGGCGCAAGGAGGCCGTGGCCCGCGTGCGGCTGCGCCCGGGCACCGGCACCATCACGATCAACGCCCGGGCGTTCGACAACTACTTCACCTCGGCGACGCACCGCCAGATCGTGATGGAGCCGCTGCGCCTGCTCGACGCCCAGCAGACCTACGACGTGGACGCCACGATCGAGGGCGGCGGCGTGGCCGGCCAGGCCGGCGCCCTGCGCCTGGGCATCGCGCGCGCGCTCGTCGAGGTCGACGAGGGCTCGCGTCCGGCCCTGAAGAAGGCCGGCCTCCTCACGCGCGACGCGCGCAAGAAGGAGACCAAGAAGTACGGCCTGAAGAAGGCCCGCAAGGCGCCCCAGTACTCGAAGCGCTGATGTCGCGGCCCGTGCGCTTCGGCACGGACGGCATCCGCGGGCGGGCCGGAGAGGTCGTCACCGACGAGCTCGCCTACCGGCTGGGCCGCGCGGTCGCGACGGTCTTCGCGGTCCCGGTCTTCGTCGGCTACGACACCCGCGAGAGCTCCCCGGCGCTCGCGGCGTCGGTGCTGCACGGCCTCTACGAGGGCGGCGCCGAGGCGGTCAACCTCGGCCACTTCACCACCCCGGGCGTCGCGGCGATCGCCCAGGCGCGCGGGGGGGTGGGCGTCGTGGTGTCGGCCTCGCACAACCCCTTCTTCGACAACGGCCTGAAGGTCCTCGGGCCCGGGGGGGCGAAGCTCGACCTCGCCACCGAGTCGGCCGTCGAGGAGGCCCTCGCCGCGGCCCCCGCGACCCCGCTCGGGACCCACGCCGTACCGCCGGTCGACCCGACGGCCGAGGCCGAGTACGTCGCCTGGCTGCGCGAGCGCGTGCCGGTCGACCTCTCGGGCCTATCGATCGTGCTCGACTGCGCCAACGGCGCGGCGAGCCACGTCGCCCCCGCCCTCTTCGCCGCGACCGGCGCGCGCCTCGAGGTCATCCACGACCGTCCCGACGGGCGCAACATCAACGACCACGCCGGCTCGACCGACGTCACCGCGCTGGTCGCCGCCGTCACCGAGCACGGCGCCGACCTCGGCCTCGCCCTCGACGGCGACGCCGACCGGCTGATCGCCGTCGACGCCGAGGGGGTGGTGCGCGACGGGGACGACCTGCTCGTGCTCTTCGCCCTCGACCGGCACGCCCGCGGCGAGCTCGACGGCGGGATCGCGGTGACGACCATGAGCAACCTCGGACTGCACCGGGCCCTCGGGGCGGCCGGGGTCGGCGTCGTGGAGACCGAGGTCGGGGACCGCAACGTGCTGCTCGCCCTCGACGAGCGGGGCTGGACG
>JAKAEP010000016.1 GCA_021818265.1 Actinomycetes bacterium | reverse complement strand
GGGCCGCCGGCGGGCGCGAGCCTCCAGTAGCCGTGGGACTCGGTCCCCACGAGCCGGGCGAAGCACGAGGGCGAGTCGAACTCGGGCAGGCACAGCCAGTCGACGGACCCGTCGGCGCCGACGACGGCCCCCGTGTGCATGTCGCCGATGAACGCGTAGTCCTCGATCCGCAGGGCCACGCGCACCCCCCTCTCCCGATCGGGTCGGACTCGACGCCGCCGCGGCCCCCGCGAGGGAGGGCGCGACGACCTCCGTCCACCCTAGGAGCCCGCGGGGAGTTCGTCCTCGACACGATGTAGGCAACGTCGCCGCGCGCCGGCCCGCCGGCGGCGGCGAGGAGGTTCCCGAGAAGGGGCCGCTCAGGCGAGGTCGGCCGCGACCTCCCACAGCAGGCCCGCCGGGTCGCGGAAGCTCGCCGTGCGCATCCCCCACCAGCGGTCCATCGGGCCGTTGTGCAGCGCGACGCCGCGGCGCCCGAGCTCCTCACAGACGGCGTCGACGTCCTCGACCGGGATCGTGAGCTGGACCCTCTCGCCGAGCCCCGGCGCCGCCACGCTCGCCGGCGCCACGAGCTCGGGCGCCGAGGCCACGTCGAGCAGGTTCACCAGCACCGCGCCGACCCGGAAGACCGCCGAGTCGTCGTTCTCGAACACGCACGGGGCCTCGAAGACCTCGGCGTAGAAGCGCTTCGCGGCCGCGAGGTCCTCGCAGAAGGTCGTGAGCACCTCGAGTCGCGCTCCTCGCTCACCCCACATCGCGCCCTCCCCACCCGGACCCTACGCCCCCGGGCACGCGCATGCTCGTGGTGCTAGGACGTCCCCATGACCTCGCCCGCGCCCGAGTTCCAGGTGACCCTCGACTGCGTCGACCCCCACGCCCAGGCCCGCTGGTGGGCCGGGCTCCTCGGCTACGCGGTCCACGACGCCCACGACTTCGTGACCGAGCTCCTCGAGAGCGGGGTCCTCCCCCCGGACGACGCGGTCGAGGTGGACGGGCGGCGGGCCTTCCGCGACGCGACCGCCGCCGCCGACCCGTCCGGGTCGCGCCCGCGCCTCTACTTCCAGCGCGTGCCCGAGGCGAAGGCCGCGAAGAACCGCCTCCACCTCGACGTGCGCACCCGGCCCGAGGACCTCGAGGCCGAGGTCGCGAGGGTCGTCGGCCTGGGGGCGTCCTTCGTCGAGTTCAACAGCCAGGGCGAGCACCGCTGGGCCGTGATGCGCGACCCCGAGGGCAACGAGTTCTGCCTCACCTAGTCCGCGAGGTCGAGCCGGGGCGCGTCGGCGAGCGAGGGCCCCACGACCCTCGTGCCGCGACGGGCGCCCGCGGGGAAGATCCGTCCGGGCGCGAACGCGCGGCCCTTGGACTCCCCGACGCGGCCCCCGCGCACCTCCACCCACTCCTCGCCCGTCGACTCGTTGCGGGCGTGGGCGACGAACACCCAGGCCTGGCGGCGGGCCCGGTCGTCGTCGACGACGACGGGGT
This sequence comes from Actinomycetes bacterium, assembly GCA_021818265.1. GTDB lineage: Bacteria > Actinomycetota > Acidimicrobiia > Acidimicrobiales > RAAP-2 > RAAP-2. The sequence continues at coordinate 19,042 of JAKAEP010000016.1, read as the reverse complement.
CCCCGTCGCGCAGGCCGTGCCACGCGCGCGTGCGCACGACCGATCCGACGCGCGTGGTGAGCGGGCGACGGGGCACCCCACCATTGTGGCCGGGACGCCGCCCCACCCGGCGTGACAGCGCCGCCGTAGCCTTTCGCGGTGGCCCTCGACCATCCCCTGCCCGCCGCGCTCTCGCCCTCGCGGATGGCCGACTTCCAGTCGTGCCCGCGGCGCTACCAGTACGGAGCGGTCGAGCGCCGCCACCAGCCGGCCACCTACGCGACCACCAAGGGCCGCGCCGTGCACGCGGTGCTCGAGGCGCTCTTCGCCCTCGAGGGCCCCGCGCGCACGCCGGCGGCGGCGCGGGCTCGGCTGGAGGAGGCCACCGCCGGCGTCCTCACCGAGGAGGTGCGCGCCGACATCGGCTGCGACGACGCGCTGGAGGCCCGTCTGCGCTCCGAGGTCGCCGCGGCCCTCGACACGTACTTCACGATGGAGGACCCGAGCGCGGTCGCCGCCGAGGGCGTGGAGCTGCGCCTCAGCGCCGAGGTCGACGGGGCGCCGCTGCTCGGCATCCTCGACCGGCTCGACCGCGACGAGGAGGGCCTCACGATCGTCGACTACAAGACCGGCAAGGTCCCCGACCGGCGCTTCGACTTCCACACCTTCGCCAACGCCGAGCTCTACGCCGCGCTGTGCGAGGCGAGCCTCGGCGAGCGGCCCCGGTCGATCCGCCTTCTCTACGTGGGCGCCGGGCGCGAGCTCGAGCGGCCCGTCACCGACGCCGTGGTGCGCGCCCGTCGCCAGGCCGCCGCCACCGTGTGGCGGCGGGTGCGCGGCTACTACGACGCGGGGTCCTTCCCCGCTACGCCGTCGGTCAGGGCGTGCCGGTTCTGCGCCTTCCGCGACGTCTGCCGAGCGAGCGGGGTCCCGGTGCCGGTCTGAGCCGAGCCCCGTAGGCTCGACCCGTGACCGCCTTCTCCCTCTCCTACGACTACCGCTGCCCCTTCGCGAAGAACATCCACCTGCACGTCGTCGAGGCGTTGCGCGCCGGCGCCGCCCACCAGGTGACCTTCGTGCCCTGGTCGCTCAGCCAGGGCCACCGCCCCGAGGGCGCGCCCGACGTCTGGGAGGACCCGGAGCGCGACGGCGACCTGCTCGCCCTCGCGACCTCGGTCGCGGTGCGCGACCTGCAGCCCGAGCGCTTCCTCGACGCCCACGCCGCCCTCTTCCGGGCCCGCCACGAGCGCGGGGTGCGCCTGGTGACCCGCGAGGAGGTCGGCGACGTCCTCGCCCCCCTCGGGATCGACGTCGCGGCCGCCTTCGACGACGTCGACACGCGCCGTCCCCACAAGGTCATCGGCGCCGCCCACCAGGAGTTCGAGGGCTACCAGGCCTTCGGGGTGCCCACCTTCGTCCTCGAGGGCGACGCGACCTTCGTGCGCTACATGGACCCGCCCGCGGGCGACCCGGCGGCCTCGGTCGAGCTCCTCGACACCCTGCTCGCGCTGATGGGCCGGCGGCCGTCGCTCAACGAGTTCAAGCACACCACGGTGCCCTACTAGGGCGTCGCCCTAGAGGGCACGGGTGAGGAGGGCCGCGAGGGCCATCACGCCCAGCACCAGGTTGGGCGCGTACTGGGCGAGGCGCTCGCCGTGGCGGCGCTGGAGGACGACCAGGGCGCCCGCGAGCACGACCAGCACCCCCGCGCCGACCTCGTTCACGAGGCCGAGCGGGGCCGAGCGGGGCGCGGCGAGCCCGACCATCAGCGCGAGTGCTCCCACGACCTCGATCGCCCCGACGCGCTGGTAGGTGCGCTTGGCGTAGCCGAGGTGCTCGGCCGCGCGCGAGGAGGCCGGGTTGAAGACGACCTTCTGCAGACCGGTCGTCGCGAAGGCGATGAAGAGCGCGATGGAGAGCAGGGACGCGGCGATCGACATAGCCCGGTCAGTGTACCGGCCCGCCCCGCGGGCCCCGGGCCACGCCGAGCCGGCCGCTAGCCTCCACTCGTGCCCGGGGCCCGACGCGACCTGACCGTGGGCGTCGTGGGCGCCGGCCAGCTCGCCCTCATGATGGGCGAGGCGAGGGCCGCGGCCGGCGTGCGCCTCGCCGTGCTCGCCGCCTCGCCCGACGACCCCGCCGTCGCCGTCGCCGACGAGGTCCTCTACGGCACGGGCTTCGAGGAGCCAGCGCTGCGCGCGCTCGCGGCGCGCTGTGACGTGGTGACCTTCGACCACGAGCTGGTCGACCTCGGGGTGCTCGAACGCCTCGTCGCCGAGGGCGTGGCCGTGCGCCCCGGCCCGTCGGCCCTCCTCTTCGCCGTCGACAAGGCCCACCAGCGCCGCGCCCTCGCCGCGGCCGGCCTGCCGGTGCCGCGCTTCGCGGTCGTGCGGGCCGGCGACGACCCCGACCGGGCGCTCGGCGCGTTCTCCGGGCCGGTCGTCGCCAAGCGCGCCCGCGGCGGCTACGACGGGCGCGGCGTCGCCTTCCCCGAGGGCCGCGACGAGGCCCGCGCGACCCTCCTCGCGTGGGCGAGCGAGGGCGAGGTCCTCGTCGAGGAGCGCCTCGACCTGCTCGGGGAGGCCGCGCTCGTTCTCGTGCGCGCCCTCGACGGCACCCTCGCGCCCTACCCCCTCGTCGACACCCGCCAGGCCGACGGCATGTGCGTCGAGACGCGCTACCCGAGCCGCGTCGGCCCCGACCGGCTGGCCGAGGCGACGGCGCTGGCGGCCCGGGTCGCCGAGGTCGTCCAGCCGATCGGCGTGCTCGCCATCGAGCTCTTCGTCACCGCGAGCGGGCTCGTCGTGAACGAGGTCGCCCTGCGCCCGCACAACACCGCCCACTGGACGATCGAGGGGACGACGGCCGACCAGTTCGCCCAGCACCTGCGCGCCGTCGCCGGGCTCCCCCTCGCGACCGTCGGCGTCACCGCGGCGAGCGCGGTCATGGTCAACCTGGTCGGGGGGGCGAGCCCGCCCGCGCCCGCGCCCGCGGTCGAGGGCGTCGTCGTCCACGACTACGCCAAGGCCTGGCGCCCGGGGCGCAAGCTCGGCCACGTCACCGCCCTCGGTGTCGACCCCGACGAGACCCGCGTGAGAGCATGGGAGAGGGCGCGCCTGCTCGGCGCGCCCAGCGAGGAGGTGCCCTGGCCGTGAGCGCCGTCGTCGGGATCGTCATGGGCTCCTCCAGCGACGCCGAGGTGATGTCCGGTGCGGCCGAGGTCCTCGAGGGCTTCGGCGTGGCCTGCGAGACCCGCGTGGTCTCGGCCCACCGAACCCCCGAGGCCATGCTCGACTACGCCCGCTCGGCCCGGGCCCGGGGCCTGCGGGTCATCATCGCCGGGGCCGGCGGGGCCGCCCACCTGCCGGGCATGCTCGCCTCGATGACCTCGCTGCCGGTCATCGGGGTCCCGGTCGCCCTCGCTCGCCTCGACGGGCTCGACTCGCTGCTCTCGATCGTCCAGATGCCCCGCGGCGTGCCCGTGGCGACGGTCGCGGTGAACGGCGCGCCGAACGCCGCCCTGCTGGCGGTGCGGATCCTGGCCGCCAGCGACGAGGACCTGGCCGCCCGGCTCGACGAGCACCGCGAGGCCCTGGCGCGCGAGGCGCGCGCACAGGACGCGGGCTTATCCAGGTCTTAGGGCTCGGCCGGTCCGAAGGGTCCCGGGGACAGGGTCGGGGCCCTATTCTGGCCAGGTACGCCAAGGAGGGCCCATGGGCATCATGAAGCGGGTGCAGACGATCTTCCAGGCCAAGGCCAACGCCGCACTCGACAAGGCCGAGGACCCCCGTCAGACGCTCGACCTCGCCTACGAGCAGCAGCTCGACAACCTGACCAAGGTCAAGCGGGCCGTGGCCGACGTCGCCACCGCGCGCAAGCGCATCGAGATCCAGGCCGAGCAGCTGAAGGCCCAGGGCGACAAGCTGGCCGAGCAGGCCAAGGCCGCCCTCGCCCAGGGCAACGAGCCGCTGGCGCGCGAGGCCCTCACCCGCCGCGAGGCGATCGCCGCCCAGCTGAAGGACCTCGACACCCAGCACGCGTCGGTCGTCGAGCAGGAGCAGAAGCTCGAGGACACCGCGACCAAGCTCCAGACCGAGATCGAGGCCTTCCGCACCCGCAAGGAGACGATCAAGGCGACCTACACCGCCGCCGAGGCCTCGACCCACGTCAACGAGGCCGTCACGGGCATCTCCACCTCGATGAACGACGCCGGGGCGGCGCTCCAGCGCGCCCAGGACAAGGTCGCCGAGATGCAGGCGCGCAGCGGCGCCCTCGACGAACTGCTGGCCTCGGGCACCCTCACGGACCTCACGGGGCCGGCCGACGACATCCAGGCCCAGCTCGACAAGGCGTCGGCCACCTCGAGCGTCGACGCCCAGCTGGCCGCCCTCAAGTCCCAGCTGGCCTCGGGCGACGACGCGGGCGCGCTCACCTCGGGCGCGGCGCCGGCCGACGAGGCCGGCCCGGAGGCCAGCTAGCCGTGGCCGCCTCCAAGATCGAGTCCGACCACGGGCTCAACGTCCGGATGTTCGTGACGGGCCTCGCGCTCGTCGTCCTCTACGGCGTCGTCGTGACGGTCCTGCTGGCCCTGGGCATCTCCTACGTGACGGTCATCGTCATCGCGGCGGCCCTGCTCTTCGCCCAGTTCTACTTCAGCGACAAGATCGCGATGTTCTCGATGCAGGCCCACGAGGTCACCCCCCAGCAGGAGCCGCGCCTGCACGAGATCGTCGACCGGCTCTGCCTGATGGCCAACATGACCAAGCCGCGCGTGGGCGTCTCGGAGCTCGACATCCCCAACGCCTTCGCCACCGGGCGCAACCCCAATCACGCGGTCATCTGCGCCACCCGCGGGCTGATGCACCGGCTGAACGACGAGGAGCTCGAGGCCGTGCTCGCCCACGAGCTCTCCCACGTCGCCCACCGCGACGTCGCCGTGATGACGGTCGCCTCGGGCGTGGGCATGCTGGCGGGCCTGGTGAGCCGCATGGCGATGTGGGGCGCGATGCTCAACGGCGGCGGCCGCGGGCGCAACCAGGACAACATCGTCCTGCTCGAGCTCGCCACGATGCTCATCTCGGTCGTGATCTACGCGATCGCCTTCTTGCTCACCATGGCCCTCTCGCGCTACCGCGAGCTCGCCGCCGACCGCTCCGGGGCGATCCTGATCGGCAAGCCGAGCGTGCTCGCGAGCGCCCTGGTGCACGTGACCGGTGACATGGCGAAGATCCCCCGGACCGACCTGCGCCGCGCCGAGAGCATGAACCAGTTCTTCTTCGCCCCGGCGCTCTCGGGCAACACGGCCGCGACGATCTTCTCGACGCACCCCTCCCTGGAGCGGCGCCTCGACCAGCTGGCCAAGCTCGAGAAGGAGCTCAACGGCTAGTGGGGCTGCGCGACACGCTCTTCGGGCGCACGAAGCAGGCCCCGCCCAACCTCGACAGCCTCTTCGCCCTGCCCCAGGCCGCGATCACCCTCGAGACCGAGCTCGACCTCGTCACCTCGGGGCAGGCCGGCCTGCTCTTCAAGGAGGGCAGCGGCGGGACGACCCTCGCCACCGACGAGGACATCAAGCAGCTCCTCGACTTCGGGAGCGACGAGGACGTGAGCCTCACGACCGACGACCTCGGCTTCAAGTGGGTCCTGATCAGGGACCCTGACCTCGAGAGCCTGGTCACGAAGATCCACGCGGCGAACTCCTCGATGGTCGAGCACGGCCTCGGGCCGCGCCTGCTCTGCGCCGTCTTCGGCTTCGTGCCCAAGAGCCCGCCCGGCGAGGGCGCCGTGAGGATCGTCTACCTCTTCAAGACCGGAACCTTCTACCCCTTCGCCCCGACCGGCCCCACCCAGCGCGACAACGAGCTCGAGCTGCGCGTGCGCTCTTTCCTCGGCGCCGACCTCCCGATGGAGGCCGACCTCACCAAGTGGATGGCCCTGTGGAACCTGCCGGTCGCCTAGGGCCGAGGGAGTTCGGCGACGAGGAGCTGAGCGCACTCGCGCTCGCCGCCGACCCCGACGCGCCTCTCGACCCCGACGCCGTCCCCTGGCTCGGCGCGCCGCTCGGCCTCCTGCCCGAGTGGTACATGGGGCCGACCTCGGGCCGCTCGTCGAGTCGCGCACGACGTCTCCTCGCGCTCGCGCTCGCGGCCGGACTCGTCGGCGGGTGCGCGCTGGGGCTCTGTGTCACCTCGGGGTGGGTGCAGATCGCCTGAACCTATACAGAGTGACGCTCACTCCTCTCACGTCGAGTTCTGGCGTGCCCTAAGGTGCCTTACGCAAGGGCACAGCTCACCATGAGGGGGATCAATGAGAGTCCGCAGTCATCCGAACCGCCTGCTCGCGCGTCTCGGCGTGTGCGCGGTCGCCGGAGCGCTCGTCGCGTTGGGCGCCCCGGCGCTCGTCGCCGGCGCCAGCTCCAGCAACAACAGCGCGAACATCGTCTACACCGTGCACCCGATAGCCATCCCGATGGCGACGTCGGCGAGCCCGTCCGGCTTCCCGACGCCCGGCGCGTGCGTCACCGCCTTCGGCTTCGCCTGCTACACGCCCCAGATCTTCCACCAGGCGTACTCCATCCCCTGGACGATCGACGGCCAGCTCGCTGGGACCGGGGAGAAGGTCGCCATCATCGACGCCTTCGGGAGCCCGACGATCCAGAGTGACCTCGCGACCTACGACGCAGAGTTCGGACTGCCCGCGGCGAACCTGAACATCTACTACCCCGAGGGCAAGCCCAGCTTCAACGGAGGCGCCAAGCGCGGCGGCAACGCCCTCGGCTGGGCTGAGGAGACGAGCCTCGACGTCGAGACGGTGCACGCGCTCGCGCCCGGGGCGACGATCAACCTCGTGGTCTCGCCGACCAACTACGGCAACGCGCTCAACAACGCCGTCGCCTACGCGGTGAGCAACCACCTCGGGAACGTCCTCACGATGAGCTACGGCTCGAACGAGGGCGCCATCGCCGGCGGGGGCAACAACATCCAGTTCCTCCAGTCGAACAAGATCTTCGCCCAGGCCGTGGCCCAGGGCATGAGCCTGTTCGCTTCCTCGGGCGACAACGGCGCGACCGGCGGCCTCGCCGCGGCGAACGCCTCCTACCCGGCGTCGAACCCGAACGTCACCTCGGCAGGCGGAACGGACCTGTTCCTCTCCGCGAACGGCGGCTACGGCAGCGAGACGGCCTGGAACGACGCCACGAACTGCCCGTTCGGCTGCTCCTCGGGCCCGTTCGGCGCCACCGGCGGGGCCCCGTCGGCCCTCTTCGGTGCACCCTCGTACCAGGCCAGCTTGGGCCTGTCGACGCGCTGGACCTCGGACGTGTCGTTCAACGCCTCGGTCTACACCGCGACGATGATCTACCTCGGCTTCCTCGGATCCAATAGTGGCTTCTACTTCTTCGGCGGGACCAGTGAGGCCTCGCCGAGCTGGGCCGCCATCACGGCCGACCTCGACCAGGCGGCGGGCCACGACCTCGGGGCCATGAACCCGGTGCTCTACGGCCTGGCGTCGAACCCGTCGACCTACGCCCAGGACTTCCACGACGTCACGGTGGGCTCGAACAACTTCCCGTCCACGGCACCCGGCTTCAACGCGGGCCCCGGCTGGGACAGCCCGACGGGCCTCGGCACGCCGATCGTCTCGGGCCTGATCAACTCCCTCGCCCCCGGCACGACGACGGGCGACACGCTGCCCTAGCCGCGATCGACGAGACCCGGGCGCCTCGGGGCGCCCGGGTCTCGTCGTCTCCGGCCCCGTCTCGGCTCCCTTGACATATTCCTATCGAGGAATATGATGACGTCGTGACCGGGGGAGAGAGTGCGGCCGCCGCCTTCGCGGCCCTGGGCGACCCGACCCGTCGCGACGTCCTCGACGCGCTGCGCGACGGGGAGAGGTCGGTCGGCGAGATCGTGGCCGATCTCGGGCTCGCCCAACCCCGGGTGTCGAAGCACCTGCGCGCCCTGAGCGACGCCGGGCTCGTGCGCTGTCGCGCCGTAGGTCGACGCCGCCTCTACCGCCTCGAGCCGGCGCGACTGCGCGCCCTAGCCGACTGGCTCACCCGCTACGAGGTCGCGGTGAACGCGCGCCTCGACCGGGCCGAGGCGTACCTTTACGACCTCCAAGGAAAGGCGGGGACACCGTGACACCCTCATCCCATCGACGCCACCGCGCGAGCGCGGAGTTCCCGAGCGAGCTCGAGGTCCGGGTCACGCGGGACTTCGACGCGCCGATCCAGCTCGTCTTCGACGTCTTCACCCAGCCCGAGCACGTACGACACCACTTCGCCCCCTTCGACGAGGCGATGACGGTCTGCGAGATCGACCTCCGCGTCGGGGGGACCTACCACTACGTCATGGTCACGACCGACGGCACGGAGTGCTCGTTCCGCGGCACGTTCCTCGAGGTCGACCCGCCCCACCGCACGGTCCAGACGTGGACCTTCGAGGGATGGCCCGACGCCGAGGCCGTGGAGACGATGGAGCTGGCCGAGGTCGACGGACTGACGAGGCTGACCAACCGCCTGGTCTTCCGCGACGCGGCCGGACGCGCCCACATGACCCGCTACGACGGCCTCGAGGCGAGCTTCGACCACGTCGAGGACTACCTCGAGTCCCTCTCCACCCCCGGGGGCCCGTCCGGCGCGTAGCCGCGGGCCCGCCGCCCTACGGGTGAGTCATCTCCGAGGGGACGATCGCCCGGTCGAACTCCTCGGCGCTCAGGTAGCCCAGTGCGAGGGCCGCCTCGCGCAGCGTGGAGCGCTCCTTGTGCGCCTTCTTCGCCACCTGGGCCGCCTTGTCGTAGCCGATGAGCGGGTTGAGGGCCGTCACGAGCATGAGCGAGTTGTTGAGGTGGTGCTCGATCTGCTCGTAGTCGGGCTCGAGGCCCTCGACGCAGAACTCCCGGAACCGGTCGCACGCGTCGCTCAACAGGTCGATCGAGTGGCAGACGTTGTGGATGATCACGGGCTTGCAGACGTTGAGTTCCATGTTCCCGCGCGACCCCGCGATGGAGACCGCGGCGTCGTTCCCGAAGACCTGGATGCCCACCATGATCATCGCCTCGCTCTGGGTGGGGTTCACCTTGCCGGGCATGATCGAGCTGCCGGGCTCGTTCTCGGGAAGGCGCAGCTCGGCGAGCCCCGCCCGGGGACCCGAGCCCAGCCACCGGAGGTCGTCGGCGATCTTGGTGAGGCTCGCCGCCAGGGTCTTGAGGGCCCCGTGGGCGAAGACCAGCGCGTCGTGGGCGGCGAGAGCCGCGAACTTGTTCGGCGCCGTCACGAAGGGCTGGCCTGTCAGCCGGGCGATCTCGGCCGCCACCCGCTCCCCGAACTCGGGGTGGGTGTTGAGGCCCGTGCCCACGGCGGTGCCGCCGGCCGCGAGCTCCAGCAGTCCCGGGAGCACCGCGTCGAGACGGGCGAGGTCGGCGTCGAGCTGGGCGACGTAGCCCGAGAACTCCTGGCCGAGGGTGAGCGGGACGGCGTCCATCAGGTGCGTGCGGCCGATCTTGGTGACCCCGGCGAAGGCCTCGGACTTCGCGGCGAGGGCGTCGCGCAGCCGTCGGACCGAAGGGCTCAGCTTCCCCGTGATCTCCATCACGGCCGCGATGTGCATCGCCGTGGGGAAAGTGTCGTTCGAGGACTGGGACATGTTCACGTCGTCGTTCGGGTGGACCGGCTTCTTGGAGCCGCGCTCACCTCCCGCGAGCTCGATGGCCCGGTTGGAGATCACCTCGTTGACGTTCATGTTGGTCTGGGTCCCCGAGCCCGTCTGCCAGATCCGCAGCGGGAACTCCCCGTCGAGGGCTCCGTCGACGACCTCCTGGGCCGCCCGCTCGATCAGTCGGGCCTTCTCGCCGTCGAGCTTGCCCAGCGCCTCGTTCACCCTCGCCGAGGCGAGCTTCAACACGCCGAAGGCGCGGATCAGTGCCGCGGGCATCGTGTCGTGGCCGATGGCGAAGTGGTGGAGGCTCCGCTCGGTCTGGGCGCCCCAGTAGTGGTCGGACGGGACCTCGATCTCTCCCATCGTGTCGGACTCGATACGGAACTGGCTCATGTCGCCCTCCTACTTGCGGGCGCGTGCCGCGCCCTTCGTGCCACCCTGCGACCGGGTCCTCTTTGCCGCCGATGTCCTGGCCGCGGACTTCTTCGCCGCGGACTTCTTCGCCGCGGGCTTCTTCGCCGCGGGCTTCTTCGCCGCGGGCTTCTTCGCCGCGGGCTTCTTCGCCGCGGACTTCTTCGCCGGAGCCTTCGCAGCGGACGAGTTCTTCGCTGCGGTCTTCGTGGCGGCAGACTTCTTCGCCACGGACTTCTTCGCCACGGACTTCTTCGCCGCGGACTTCTTCGCCGCGGACTTCTTCGCCGGAGCCTTCGCAGCGGACGAGTTCTTCGCTGCGGTCTTCGTGGCGGCAGCCTTCTTGGCCGCGGACTTCTTGGCCGCGGACTTCTTCGCCGCGGACTTCTTCGCGGGTGACGTCGTGGCGTGAGAGGGCGCTGCCGCCGGCAGGACGGGCGCGGGCGGTATCGGGGTCCCCTCGTACAGGGCCACGCCCACCTCGACCGCGTGGCGCGCCGCGATGACGTCGCGCGCCCGGGGTCCGCCGCCGTCGCCGGGCACCTCGAGCAGGAGCGGCAGCTCGCGGATCGCCGGGTGGCCCACCAGGGGGGCGAGCCCCATCGTCCCGATGGTCCCCTCGTCGATGTTGGCGTGCCGGTCCCGGTTGCCGCCGAGCTCGATCTTCGAGTCGTTGAGGTGGAAGCAGCGCAGGCGCGACAAGCCGATCCGCCGGTCGACCTCGGCGACGAGCGCCTCGGCCCCCTCGATCGTCGAGTAGTCGACACCGCTCGCCCAGAGGTGCTGGGTGTCGATGCACAGCCCCAGGCGGTCGTCGCCGTTGCAGGCGTCGATGAGGAACTCAATCTCCTCGAGCGAGCGCCCGACCGTCCCGCCCGCGCCCGCGGCGTTCTCGATCAGGATCGGGCAGTCGGCCACGCCGGGCGGCGCCGCGTCAGCCCCGTCGAGGGCCCGGCCGAGGGCCTCGGCGACCTGGCGCACGACGTCGTCGAAGCCGGCGCCCATGTGCGAGCCCACGTGCAGGACGAGTCCCCCGGCACCCATGCCGCGCGCCACCGACAGGTTGTGGGTGAGGGTCGCGACCGACTTCTCGTAGAGCTCGAGGTCCGCCGTCGCCAGGTTGATGAGGTAGGTCGCGTGGCAGAAGGTGTCGGTCACGCTCGGGTGGCGGGCCTGGGCCTCGCGGAAGGCCGCCAGCACCTCGGGCGCGTAGAGGCTCGGCTTCCACATCCGGGGGCTCTGGGTGAAGACCTGGATCGACGTGGCCCCGATCGCGACGCCCTCGTCGAGCGAGTGGACCAGGTTGCCGCCGCCGCGGACGTGGGCGCCGATGTTCACGACTGACAACCTAGTGGGCGGCGCCACTAGCCTCAGGTGCCGATGACCGACACCTTCACCGACGCCGCCCGCCGCATCTTCGCCTCACGCGCCCTCGCCCACGTGGCCAGTCTCGAGCCCGACGGGCACCCCAACGTCACGCCCGTGTGGGTCGAGCTCGACGGCGACGAGATCGTCATCAACACCGCCCTCGGGCGCGCCAAGGCCCGCAACCTGGCGAACGACCCCCGGGTGGCCGTCTCGATCACCGACCTCGACGACCCCCAGGCCAACGTCGCGGTGCGCGGCACCGTCGTCGCCTTCACCACCAAGGGCGCCGACGAGGTGATCGACCGGCTCGCGAACAAGTACCTCGGGGTCGACCGCTACCCCTACCGGTCCGAGGGCGAGGTGCGCGTCACCGTGCGGATCCGTCCCGACCGGATCGCCCACCAGCCCGCCTAGTTCCCGTAGCGGCGCCACTCCCCCAGCGCGTCGCTCCCCGTGGCGACGAGCCCGAGGCGCCGGCCGCCCCCGACGAGGCGCCCGCCCTCGTGGGCCCAGACGCGCACCGGCTCGCGCGGCGCGGGCCGGTTGTAGGCACCGTGGAGCGTCGCGACCTCGTTGGCGAGGTCCACCGGGCCGCCCGCGAGGAGCGCCTCGATCACCTCGGTGTGGGCGCGCGCGTGCGTCGTCGCCTCCACCACGACGTCGCTCAGGCCCACCAGGGCCGCCACCGTCTTCACGTCGCGCGCGGCGATCGCGGCCGGGTAGTCCGCCGACACCTCGAGCCACAGCCCGAGGCGGGTCGGGCGCCCCTCGGCGGTGAGGGCGGCGGCGGCGACCGCGGTGTCGGCGTCGCGACAGCGCCACACGAGTACGGCGTCGGGGGTCGCCGCCAGCGCGCGCGCGAGGTCGGCCGCACCGGTGGCGCGCGCGACGAGGTCCACCTAGGGGTGGATCTCCTCTTTGGGGAGGCGCTCGACGTTGACGTCGCGGAAGGTCAGGATCCGCACCGAGGGCACGAACCGGGCCGTGCGGTACATGTCCCAGACCCACGCGTCACGAAGGTTCACCTCGATCATGGCCGGGGTGGAGTCGTCGTGGACCGTGAGCTCGACCTCGTTCGCGAGGTAGAACCGGCGGTCGGTCTCGACGGCGTAGTCGAACATGCCGGCGACGGCCTTGTACTCCTGGACGAGGCCGAGCTCGAGGGTGGCCTCGTACTCGTCGAGCTCTTCTTCGCTCACCTCTTAGGCGCGCTCGGTGACGCGCCGCTCCTTGATCTTCGCCGCCCGGCCGCGCAGCTCGCGCAGGTAGTAGAGCTTGGCCCGGCGCACGTCGCCGTAGGTGTCGACCTCGACCTTGTCGATGGTCGGCGCGTGCACGGGGAAGGTCCGCTCGACGCCGACCCCGAAGCTCACCTTGCGCACGGTGAAGGTCTCGTGCAGCCCCGAGCCCTGGCGGCGCAGGACGACGCCCTGGAACACCTGGACCCGCTGGCGGTTGCCCTCGACCACCCGGACGTGCACCTTGACGGTGTCGCCGGGGCGGAAGGACGGGACGTCGTCTCGCAGCGAGTCGCGGTCGACGAGGTCGGTGGGGTTCATGGGTGGGTCCCTTTCGGATCTCGAGCCCTACGAGTCTAGCCGCTCGAGGGGCCGGCCCTCAGGGCTCGGGCGGGGCGGCGAACTCCTCGATGAGCCGTCGCTCCTCGTCGGAGAGGCCGCCGCGGCGCTCCATGAGGTCGGGGCGGCGCTCGAGGGTGCGCACCAGGCTCTGGGCCCGCCGCCAGCGCGCGACCCTGCCGTGGTCGCCCGAGAGCAGCACCGCCGGGGCCGCGAGGCCCTCGAAGAGCGCCGGACGGGTGTAGTGGGGGTACTCGATGAGCCCCTCGTCGAAGGACTCCTCCTCGATCGAGGCCCGGTTGCCGAGCGCCCCGGGCAGGAGGCGCACGACGGCCTCGATCACCACCAGGGCCGCGAGCTCGCCGCCCGCGAGCACCACGTCGCCCACCGAGAGCTCCTCGTCGCACACCAGGTCGATCGCCCGCTGGTCGATCCCCTCGTAGCGCCCGCACACCAGGGTGAACCCGCCGGTGGCGGCGAGCGCGCGGGCCCGGTCCTGGTCGAAGGGGCGCCCGGCCGGGGTGAGCGCGATCACCGGGCGGGCGAGGTCGGGGGTGGCGCGCACCGTGCGCACGATCGGCTCGGCCCGCATGACCATGCCGGCCCCGCCGCCGAGCGGCGCGTCGTCGACGCTGCGGTGGGCGTCGTCGGTCTGCTCGCGCGGGTCGAGCGTGCGCAGCCGCCACACCCCGGCCTCGCGGGCCCGCCCGAGCACCGAGGTGGCGCAGTAGTCCGCGACGGCCCCGGGGAAGAGCGTGATGACGTCGACGGCGAAGGTCACTCGAAGAGCCCCTCGGGCGCCTCGACGGTGACCCGCTCGTTGGCCTCGACCTCGCGCACGAAGGCGAGGGGCACGAGGGCCCCGGTGTCGAGCACCAGCAGGTCGCTCGCGGGGTTGGCCTCGACCGAGACGACCCGGCCGCGCACGACCCCGTGGTCGACGACCTCGGCGCCGAAGAGCTGGTCGACCCAGATCACCGAGGGGTCCTCGAGCCGCTCGGCGCTGAGCACCACCCCGCGCAGGGCCTCCGCCCCGGCGCGGTCGTCGACCCCCTCGAAGCGCACCAGCCAGCGGTCCTGGTGCCGGGCGGCACCCACTACGCGCAGGGGTCCGCGGGCGCTCGCGAGGACGGTGCCGGGCTCGAGGCGCTCGGTGCGGTCGGTCCACAGGTCCACCACGACCTCGCCGCGCAGCCCGTGGGCCCGCACGACCCGTCCGACGTCGAGCGAGGACCGCTCGGCCACGGTCAGTCGACGATGTCGACGCTCGTCGTGACGCCGTCGCGCGCCCCGGCGGCGGCGACGAGGGAGCGCAGGGCCTGGGCGGTCCGGCCCCGTCGGCCGATCACCCGGCCCATGTCGTCGGGCCCGACCCGCAGCGAGAGCACGACCGTGCGGCCCTTGCGCTCGGCCTCGACCGAGACGGCGTCGGGCTCGTCGGCGAGGGAGCGCGCGACGTACTCGAGCACGCCCGCGGCCGTGGGGCCCAGGGACTCGTCGAGGGTGTTGACGTCGCCCTCGACGTAGCCGTCGCCCGCCTCGCTCACGAGCCCGCCTTGGCGGCCTCGAAGGCCTCCATCGCGCCCGACGCCTTCAGCAGGCGGGCGACCCGCTCGGTCGGCTGGGCGCCGTTCTTCAGCCAGGCCACGACCTTGTCGTTGTCGATCGAGACGACCGTCTCGGGCTCGGCGGCCGAGAGCCCGCGGGGCTGGTAGGTCCCCAGGATCTCGAGGAACGCCCCCGAGCGGGGCCGGCGGCTGTCGGCGGCGACGACGCGGTAGGTGGGCTGCTTCTTCTTGCCCATGCGCACCAGGCGGATCTTCACGGCCACGAGTCTGTTTCCCTTCGGTGGAGTCTCTGGGGGCGACGCCCGAGTCTGAGAGTCTATCGCTGCTTGGGCGGGGTCACCCGACCGCCCTTCTTCTTCTTGCCCCGGGCGCCCGTGGCCGGCGCCGGGCGCGCCGGCGGGGCCCCGAGCCCTTGGGGCAGGCCCGCGAGGCCCTCGGTTCCCCGGGCCTTCACCGCGGCCGCGAGCTTGCCCATCCCCGGGGGCAGCGCCGGGGCGCCCCCCGAGCCCATCTGGCGCATCATCTTGCGCATCTCGGTGAACTGGCGCAGCAGCTGGTTGACCTGGGCGACCGTGGTGGCCGACCCCCGGGCGATGCGGGTGCGCCGCGAGCCGTCGATGATCGAGGGGTCGCGCCGCTCGGACGGGGTCATCGAGCGCACGATCGCCTCCACCCGGTCGATCTCGCGCTCGTCGACGTTGCTCGCGGCCTGGCGCATCTCGCGGGTCACCCCGGGCATGAGGCGCATCAGCCCGCCGAGCGAGCCCATCTTGCGCACCTGGGCCAGCTGGGCGAGGAAGTCGTCGAGGGTGAAGGTGCCCGTCACCATCCGTCCGGCCGACTCGGCGACGACCTCGGCGTCCATGGCGCGCTCGGCCTGCTCGATGAGGGTCATCACGTCGCCCATGCCGAGGATCCGCGAGGCCATCCGCTCGGGGTAGAAGAGGTCGAAGTCGGCGAGCTTCTCCCCGCTCGAGGCGAAGACGACCGGCCGGCCGACCACCCCGCGGGCCGACAGCACGGCGCCCCCGCGGGCGTCGTAGTCGAGCTTGGTCACGACGAGGCCCGTGAGCTCGAGCGCCTCGTGGAAGGCGCGCGCGGTCACCACCGCGTCCTGGCCGGTGGCCGCGTCGATGACGAGGAAGGTGTAGTCGGGCTCGACCGCCGCCGACACGCGGCGCACCTCGTCCATGAGGGCCGCGTCGACGCTGAGCCGCCCGGCCGTGTCGACGATGACGACGTCGCGCCCGAGCCGGCGGGCCTCGGCGAGGCCGCGGCGGGCCACCTCGACCGGGTCGGTCGGCTCGCTGAAGACGTCCACCCCGGCCTGGGCGGCGAGCACGCGCAGCTGCTCGACGGCGGCCGGGCGCTGGAGGTCGGCGCCGACGAGGTAGGGCTGGCGGCCCTGCTGCTTGAACCAGAGCGCCAGCTTGGCGGCGGCCGTGGTCTTGCCCGCGCCCTGGAGCCCGGCGAGCAGCACCACCGTCGGGGGCCGCGAGGCGTAGGTGACCTTGAGCGGCGACGCCCCGAGGATCTCGACCAGCTGGTCGTGGACGGCCTTTATGACCTGCTGGCCGGGGGTCAGGCTCTGGCTGAGGGCGGCGCCGGCGAGGCGGGCGCGCACGGCCTCGAGGAAGGCTCGCACCACCGAGAACTCGACGTCGGCCTCGAGCAGGGCCGCGCGCACCTCGCCGAGGGCCTCGTCGAGGTCGCGCTCGCTGAGCCGCCCGCGCGAGCGCAGGCCGTCGCTGATGCGCTCCAGGCGCTCGGAGAGGGCGTCGAACACGGCCTCGAGGCTACCGGTCAGGCCCCGAGCAGCGAGTCGACGAAGGCCTCGGGGTCGAAGGGCACGAGGTCGTGCACGCCCTCGCCGACCCCGACGAACTTGACCGGGATGGCGAGCTCGCGCTCTATCGCGACCACCACCCCGCCCCGGGCGGTGCCGTCGAGCTTGGTGAGCACGATCCCGGTCACCGCGGCCGCGGCGAGGAACTCGCGCGCCTGGCTGAGCGCGTTCTGGCCGGTCGTCGCGTCGAGCACCAGGAGCGTCTCGACCACCTGGCCGGGCTCGCGGTCGGCCACGCGGCGGACCTTCGCGAGCTCGTCGAGGAGGTTGGCGCTGTTGGGCCGGCGCCCGGCGGTGTCGGCGAGCACGATGTCCACGCCGCGGGCCTTGGCCCGGCCGATGGCGTCGTGGACGACCGAGCCGGGGTCGGCCCCCTCGGCGGCGCGCACGATCTCGCTGCCGGTGCGCGTCGCCCAGGCCTCGAGCTGGTCGGCGGCAGCGGCGCGGAAGGTGTCCCCGGCCGCGAGCAGCACGCTCTTGCCCTCGTCGATGAGGCGCTGGGCGAGCTTCGCGATCGAGGTGGTCTTGCCCACGCCGTTCACCCCGACGAAGAGCCACACCGGCACCCGGCCCGGCTCGGCCGCCTCGCGCAGCGCGCGCTCGGTGTCGAAGCCCGAGAGGAGCATGTCGCGCACCGCGCTCGCCACGCCCTCGGGCGCGCCGTCGGCGCGCAGGCGCGCGAGCACCTCGGTCGTCGTGGCGAGGCCCACGTCGCTGCGCAGCAGCACCTCTTCGACCAGGCCCAGCTGGTCCTCGTCGAGCCGGCCGGCCCCGAGGCCGCGCACCCGGTCGAAGACCCCCCGGCTGGCGGCGAGCCGCTCGGCGAGCCCGGGCTCGGGGGCGAGGGCCGGGATGGCCGTCGCCTCGGTGACGAGCACCTCGGGCAGGGGCGCCGGGGCGGCGGGGGCCGCCGGGAGCGCGCGCCGTCGCGCGCGCACCACGGCCACGGCGACGAGCGCCACCACCACGACGACGGCGAGGACGACGTAGAGGGCGGTCACGGCGCGGCCGGCTCGGGCGTGCGGGTGACGCGCTGGCTGACGACCTTGGAGGAGGCGCCGGGGACCATGGTGACCCCGTAGAGCGCGTCGGCCGACTCCATGGTGCGCTTCTGGTGGGTGACGATGATGAGCTGCGCCTCGTCGCGGAACTCGTCCACCAGGGTCAAGAAGCGCTGGAGGTTGACGTCGTCGAGCGCCGCCTCGACCTCGTCCATGAGGTAGAAGGGCGAGGGGCGCGAGCGGAAGACCGCGAAGAGGAAGGCCAGCGCCGCCATCGAGCGCTCGCCGCCCGAGAGCAGGGAGATCCGCCGGACGTTGCGGCCCATCGGGCGCACCTCGATCTCGACCCCGGTGTTGAGCGGGTCGTCGGGGTCGGACATGATGAGCCGGCCCTGGCCACCGGGGAAGAGCATCGCGATCAGGCTCGAGAAGTGCTCGTTCACGTCGGCGAAGGCCGAGGTGAACGTCTCCATGATCTCCTCGTCGAGCGCGCGCAGCACCTCTTGGAGCTCGCGGCGCGCGTGGCGCACGTCGCTCACCTGGGCGTCGAGCTCGGCGTAGCGCTCCTCGAGGCTCGCGAGCTCCTCGAGCGCCAGGGGGTTGATCGGCCCCATCGAGGTGATGCGGGCCTCGAGCTCGCCGACGCGCGCCTCGAGGGCCACGAGGTCGACGGCGGACTCCTCGACCGGCTCGAGCGCCTCGACCTCGACCGCCAGCTCGTGGCGCACCGCGTCGTGGACGGTCTGGACCATGAGGGAGACCTCGGCGCGCTCGACCTCCTGGTCGCGCCGGTGCTCGGCCAGCACGCGCAGCCGCTCGTCGGCGTCGGCGCGCTGGGCCCGCACGTCCTCGAGCAGCCCGGCCCGGGCCCGGGTCGCCTCGAGCTGCTCGCGGTAGGTCGCCTCCAGGGCCCCGTGGGCCTCGCGCGTCTCGGTGGCGCAGCGCTCGGCCACCGCGCGCAGCCGCTCGAGGGCGTCGCGGTCGGCCTCGAGGGCGAGGCGCCGTCGGGTCGCCGCCTCGCGCTCGGTGGCCCGGCCCTCGAGCCGGCGCTCGATCTCGTCGCGGCGCGCCTCGATCAGCCGACGGCGCTCGGCGAGCTCGGCCTCGCGCGCGGTCAGCTCGCCCACGACCCCCTCGGCGTCGGCGCGGGCCGACGCGAAGCGGTCCTCGGCGTCGCGCCGGGCCGCGACCCGCTCGGCCCGGTCCGCGAGGTCGGCCTCGAGGGCGGGCAGCGTCTCGCGCCGGGCGACGAGGTCGGCCTCGAGGGCGGTGACGCGCTCTTCGAGCGTGTCGGCCTCGGCGACGAGGTCCTCCAGGCGGGCCCGCGAGGTCTCGCGCTCGCGCTCCAGGCGGGCGGCGTCGGACTCGACCCGCTCGAAGAGCGCCTCGGACTCGGCCAGCTCGCGCGCGGCGGCCGCGAGGGCGTCGCGGGCCCCGGCGAGGCCGGCGGCGGCGCTCTCGCGGGCCTCGCGGGCCGGCTCGACGAGCGCCTCGGCGGCGCGGGCCGCGCCGGCCGCCTCCTCGACGGTCTGGCGGGTCACGACGGCCCGGCCGGAGGCCACCCGCCACCCGGTCGCGGCGAAGCGGTCGCCCTCGTCGGTCACGACCACGAGGTCCGGGTGCTCGAGGGCGACCT
>JAKAEP010000015.1 GCA_021818265.1 Actinomycetes bacterium | reverse complement strand
ACGAAGCCGTGGCGCTCCGCGGCGATCGACTCGGCGGCCGCGATGGCCCCGCTCATGCCCTCGGCCGCGGGCGTGAGGACGAGTTCGGCGCCGAAGGCGCGCAGGAGGGCGCGGCGCTCGCGGCTCATCGACTCGGGCATCGTGAAGACGCAGCGATATCCGCGGGCGGCCGCGATCATGGCCAGGGCGATCCCGGTGTTGCCGCTCGTGGGCTCGACGATGAGCCCACCCGGGGCGAGCCGGCCGTCGCGCTCGGCCGCCTCGACCATCGCGAGGGCGGCGCGGTCCTTCACCGACCCCGAAGGGTTGAAGTACTCGAGCTTCACCAGCACCGTGGCCCCCAGGCCCTCGGCGAGCCGGTTGAGGCGCACGAGGGGGGTGTGGCCGATGAGACGGGTGATGTCGGGGGCGACGGGCATGGGATCCTCCGGGACGGACTCGCAGGGGCGAATCGAGCCTAGGGGCGGCCGTGCGCCGGCCCGGCGCTCGGCCGGCGCCGCGGACGCCTAGCCCGGGTCCGGGCCCGCGCCGGTCCGGTGCGGCCACCAGAACCATCGGCCCAGGGCGAGGGCGAGGGCGGGCACGAGGACCGTGCGCACGAGGAGGGTGTCGAGCAGTACGCCCGTGCAGACGATCACGCCCACCTGGGTCAGGGTGATGAGGGGTAGGACGCCCAGCACGAGGAAGACCGAGGCAAGGAGCACGCCGGCCGAGGTGATGACCCCACCGGTCGAGCGCAGCGCCGAGAGCATCCCCGCGGCGGGCCCGGCCCGCTCGGACTCCTCCTTGGCGCGCGCGGTCAAGAAGATGTTGTAGTCCACACCGAGCGCCACGAGGAAGAGGAAGGCGTAGAAGGCGGTGCCGGTGTCGAGCGCCGGGTAGCCGAGGACGTGGCGGAAGACGAACCAGGCGATGCCCATCGCCGCGACGTACGAGGCGAGGACGGTCCCGAGAAGGAGGAGCGGCGCGACCAGCGAGCGCAGCAGCACGAGGAGGACCACCACGACCACCAGCAGGATCAGGATCGAGAGCCGCAGGGCGTCGCGGTTGAGGTAGTGGGCGAGGTCGAGGTTGGTCGCCGAGTCGCCACCCACGGCCGCCCGGGGCACGGCGGCCGCCAGGCGGTGGCGCAGGCCGTCGATGAGGGCGTAGGACGCGGACGAGCTGGGCGGCGCGTCGGTGGTGAGGTCGAGCTCGGCCCAGGTCGCCGAGGCCGGTCCGCGCGACAGCGCGACGACGCCGGGCACGGTCCGGGCGACCGCCTCGGTCCGGGTGAGAGAGCTCGTCGGCGTGACGACCACGACCGGCTCGGAGCTGCCGGCGGGGAAGGCGCTCGCGAGGACCTCCTGGCCGACGACGCTCTCGGGTCGCGCGGTGAAGCGCTCGGTCGTCGACAGCCCGGTCCGCGTCCCGATCCCGAGCGTCGCGGCGAGGGCCAGGACGACGAGAGTGGCGAGCAGGACGACCCGCGGTCGGCGCGCGACGGCGGCGCCGACGCGCGCGAAGACCCGGCCGCCGTCGCGCTGGTCGCCCACGCGTGGCACGAGGGGCCAGAAGGCCCCCCGCCCGACGACGAGGAGGGCCGCGGGCAGGACGAAGAGTGCGAAGAGCGCGGCGACGACGATGCCGATGCCCGAGGCGAAGCCGAGGGCGCGCACCGACATCACCGAGGCGCTCAGCATCAGGGCCAACGAGACGGTCACGGTGGCCGCCGAGGCGAGGACGGACTCCCCGGTGCGACCGAGGGCGCGGCGCATGGCCCGGAAGCGGTCGGCCTCGCGATGCAGCTCGTCGCGGTAGCGCGCGATGAGCAAGAGGGCGTAGTCGGTCCCGGCGCCGAAGACCAGGACCTCGGCAATGCCGGTCGAGGAGCCGTCGAGGCGGAGGCCGAGGTGGGGCGCGAGGTGGCCCGCGACCGTCGCCGCCACCTGGTCGGCGAGGCCGATCACGAGGAGCGGGACGAGCCAGAGGACGGGCGACCGGTAGGTGAGCACGAGGAGGGCCGCCACCACGACGACCGTCGCGATGAGCAGCGTCGTGTCGGCCCCGTTGAAGACCTGACCGAGGTCGGCCGTGAAGGCGGGCCCGCCGGTGACCGCAGTGGAGACGTCGCGGGGGTGGAGGTGGGCGAGCGTCCGGCGCAGGGCGAGGACCCGGTCGGCGACGGCGTTCGCACTCGGCTCGGACGACACCGCGAGCGTGACGACGGCGACCTCCCGATTCGTCGAGAGGACGACCCCGCCGAGCGGCGCCGAGGTCGAGCGCGGGGGTGCCGAGGCGACCGCCGCCACGAGCCGCGGCAGGCTGGCGCGAACCGCGGCGACCGCCGCCCCTCCGAGGGGGCGGTGGTCGGTGCGGTAGTAGACGACGAACGCCGGCTGGGCCGTTGCCGTGGGCAGGAGGCCCTGTCGATGGTCGACGATCCAGGACTGGGCGCTGTGGGGCAGGCCGCTCACGGTGCTCGGCTCGGCCAGGGGCACCGACCGCATCGACAACACGCCGCCGACGAGCAGGACGAACAGGACGAGGACCGCGAGGGCGCTACGTGTCCGGCGGGGGCTGGGGAGGCGCACGTTCTCTCCGGGTCGGGGTCCGGGCTCAGACTACGGCGGCCCGGTCCGCCGGCCCGCGTCGGTCCCGCGGACCGCCGACTCCCGGTAACGCCGGGGCGGGGCCGGTACCATGCGCTGACGCGCACCCTGACCTTCCTCTTCAGCGACCTCGAGGGGTCGACCGTGCTGGTGCGCCGCCTGGGCGACGCGGCCTACGCCGAGGTCCTCGCCGACCACCACCGCGTCGTGCGCGAGGCGATCGGGCGCTTCTCGGGCACCGAGGAGGGGACTCAGGGGGACGGCTTCTTCGCCACCTTCGAGTCCGCGGGCGCCGGAGTGGCGTGCGCCATCGAGATCGATCGCCGCCTCCTCGCCCACCCGTGGCCCGACGGGGTGAGCGTGCGCGTGCGGATCGGGGTCCACACCGGCGAGGCCAGTGAGAACGAGACCGGACTCGTCGGCTACGAGGTGCACCGGGCGGCCCGCATCGCCGCCGTGGGCCACGGGGGGCAGATCCTGCTCAGCGCCGCGACGGCCGGCCTCGTCGAGTCGGCTCTGGGAGAGGGCGTGGGACTCGTGGAACTCGGCCCCCACCGGCTGAAGGACCTCGGCCGGCCCGAGACCCTCTTCCAGGTCGAGGCCCCGGGCCTCGAGACGTCCTTCCCGCCCCTGCGCTCGCTGGACAACCCCGAGCTGGCGAACAACCTGCCCGCGTCACTCAGTCCCTTCATCGGGCGCGCCGATGAGGTCCGCGAGGTCGTCGACCGGGTTCGGGCGTCGCGCCTGGTGACCCTGACCGGCGCCGGGGGCGCCGGCAAGACCCGTCTCGCGCTCCAGGCGGCGGCCGAGCTCCTCGAGGCCTCGAGCGACGGCGTGTGGCTCGTCGAGCTGGCGCCGCTGTCGAGTCCCGAGGACGTCATCGCCGCGATCTTGACGGCCCTCGGCCTTCAGCCCGAGGCGGGAGAGACGGACGAGGCGGCGCTGGTGCGGTCCCTGCGGGGTCAGGACGCGCTGGTGCTCCTCGACAACTGCGAGCACGTCATCGATGCCGTGGCGAAAGTCGCCGATCTCGTGGGGCGTAGCGCCCCGCGGGTGAGGCTCCTGACCACCTCGCGCGAGCCCCTCGGCGTGGGCGGCGAAGAGGTGATCCGGGTCCGCTCGATGAGTCTGCCGCCGTCCGGAGCGGGGACCGTGGCCGAGGTCGCCGGGCACGACGCGATCGAGCTGTTCGTCGCGCGGGCTCGCTCCCACGACCGTGACTTCGTCCTGACCGACGAGGGGGCCCCGCTCGTGGCCGCGATCTGTCGTCGGCTCGACGGCATCCCGCTCGCGATCGAGCTGGCCGCCGCCCGCACCGCGACGATGTCGCTCGCCGACCTCCACGACCGGCTCGATCAGAGGTTCCGGCTGCTCACCGGCGGGAGTCGCAACGCGCTGCCCCGCCAGCAGACCCTCGCCGCGACCATCGCCTGGTCCTACGACCTGCTGACCGAGGTGGAGCGTCGGACGCTGCGCCGGCTGACCGTCTTCGTCGACGGGTTCGACCTCGCGGCCGCCGAGGCGGTGTGCGCGGGCGAGGACCTCGAGCGCTTCGAGGTCGACGAGGACGTGGGGTCCCTCGTCACCAAGAGCCTCGTCAGCGCGGAGCGGGAGCGCGAGACCGTGCGCTACCGGCTCCTCGAGACGGTCCGCCAGTTCTGCGCCGACGCGCTGGTCGCCGAGGGCCCCGAGGAGGTGGACCAGGCCCGTCGACGGCACGCGCAGCATTTCGTGGCCCTGTCCGGCGAGGGCCGCGTCGCCCTCACTCACGGCGCAACGGCGCGATGGATGCACCGGTTCGACCTCGAGTGGGGAAACGTGCGTGGCGCCGTCTCGTTCCTCCTCGACGCGCCGGGCCTCGCGGCCGACGGTCTCCGGCTCCTCGCCAACGTGGCCCTGTACATCGCCTTCGCCTCGCGGGCGGACGGGCGCGACCTCGTCGAGACCTCGCTCTCCCACCTCGACGAGGCGGCCGACGAGGTGCGTGCGCCCGTGCTCTTCCTCGATGCGGCGATGCGGGCGACGAGAGTGGTGGACGAGGTGTCGGTGCGAGAGGTCGACCGCGACATCCGGCGAGTGATCGAAGTCGCGCGAGCGGCAGGCGACGAGGAGACCGAGCTGCGCACGATGATCGGGCTGGTCAGGGTCCGTCAAGGATTGGGCGAGTCGGTCGACGACGAGGACGTGGCGCGGGTGGAGGCGCTCTCGACGTCGGCCGACGACGACGTGGTCCGTGGCTGCGCCTATCAGGTCCTGGCCAACCTCTCCCGGGACGGGTCGGATGGCCCCGAGGAGCGCGAGCGGAGGAGCTTCTTGCGCGAGCGGGCCCTTGAGCACTTCCGGCGCGCGGGCTCGGTCGTCGATGTCTGCACCGCCCTCGTCGACGGCGCTCACGAGGCGTTGATGAGCGGCGACTCCCTCGAGGCGTGCCTGGCTCTCAGCCACGAGGCACTGGAGCTGGCGCGCGAGGTGGAAGCCGTCAGTCTCAGTTCGGTCATCTCGGCGAACCTCGGGGTGACCTACGCCCTTGACGGCCAACCCGAACGGGTCGATGAGTTCGTGCGGCCCACACTGCGATGGATTAAGACCCACGACCCCGGGAACAACCTCGTGGGAACGGTCGCCCTCGCCGCCGCCTCCTCGGCCCTGCACGCCGGCGACCGGGAGAGGGCGGCGACCCTGGTCGGGGCGGTCGACGCACTCATCCGGGACCGGATAGAGCTCGGATTCATCTGGACGCCGCGCGAGCGTGTGATGTACGACCACCTCGTCGCCGTCCTCACGGATGGTCTGGGGGACGACTACGAGCGCTGTCGCCGGGTCGGAGCGGGACTGAGCCCCGACGGCGTCCTCGACGTCGTCGCGGGGAGGTCGTGAGCACGACGTTGAAGTGGTGTCAAGCATCACCTGGCGTTGAAACATCCAGCATCAGGTGATGCAGTACACCCTCGTGGTGGGGCTAGTAAGAATCGAACTTACGACCTCGTCATTATCAGTGACGCGCTCTAACCGACTGAGCTATAGCCCCGAGGACGTACCAATCTACACCAGCCCCTAGCCGGGCGGTCCGGGTCCGATCACCCGTGCGGCCATGGACTGGCTCGCCGTGCCCAGGAGGACCCCGTCCTGAGTCCAGAGGAAGGCCATGCCCTGGCCGATCCCGTCGACGAGGGCGTGCATGCGGATGTCGCAGAGGATCCACTCCGACGTGGCGCGAGTCGCCACGCGCACGGTGTTGTCGAGGCTCCGACCCATGACCGGGCGCCCCATCGGCTGGGAGGCCCCGCCCGATACCAGGTCGCCGACGATGGCGAGCGTCCCGGCGGAGGGGTCGAGGTGATGGGGGACGCGCACCCACAGCGCCGAGTCCGCGGGTCCGGGCGTTCCGTCGAGCTGTTCGAAGGTCCTCCCCAGGGCGACGCGGACGTCCAGGTGCTCGAAGACCGAGCCCGACATCGGGCTGTGGAACCGTCGTGGCGGGCAGCCCTCGGGCGGGGGGACCGAGGGCATGGTGGCCCACGAACCGCCGTCGAGGGTCCCCGCGCCGAGCGCCGCGACGACGGTGAGGACCTCGCGCTCACCGACGTGGATGGTCGCGCGGCCCTGGGTGATGCGCTGGCCCACGGCGGCGAGGTCGACCGACACGGTGGCCGTCTCGCCGGGCTGGGCGAAGGCCACGTACTGGGCGACGCCGTAGATCGTGGGCCGTGCGGCGGCCTGCTCGAGGGCGACGAGGCCGGCCGCGAGACCGCAGCCGCCGTAGAGGAAGCGCCCGGGCGTGATGAGCCGATCCACCACCTCGAAGGTCCAGGTCGACTCGTCGCGTCGCCATAGGCCCAGGAACTCGGCGACGTCCACGGGCGAACGCTATCCGGTGCGCGGTCGGGGTCCCGTCTCGGGGCGGGCAGACTGGACCGGTGATCGACCCCCGGTTCGTCTACCTCGCCATCGCCTTGTCGGCGCTGGGGGCGACCGGGTACATCCGCGACACCCTGCGCGGGCTGACCGCGCCGAACCGGGTCACCTGGGCGCTGTGGGGGCTCGAGGGTTTGCTCGCCTTCGGTGTCGAGAGCCAGCAGAACGTGGGTCTCGCGCGGTGGATGACCCTCGCCCTCGGCGCGGTGCCGGTCCTCGTGCTCGCGGCCTCCTTCCGGGATCGCAACGCCGTGTGGCGCCTCGGGGCGTTCGACATCGTCTGCGGGGTCATCTCGGTGGCGGGCATCGTCTTCTGGGCGCTCGTGCACGAGGCGACGGTCGCGCTCGTCGCCTTCATCGCCGCCGACCAGGTCGCGGCCCTGCCGACCTTCCGCAAGTCGTGGCTCGCCCCCGAGTCCGAGACCCACTGGGTCTTCTTCTTAGGCAGCGCCAACTGCGTGATCACCGTCCTCACGCTCACGGCCTTCACGACGGCCGGCGTCCTCTACCCCGGGGTGATCGCGGTCAGCGACCTGCTCCTGGCGCTCCTCATCGCCGTGCGACTCGGGCCGCGGTGGCGCTCCTCGCGCCAGGCCCCGACGGCGTAACCGGCTCGCCGCGACCGACCACTACCGTGGCGCCGTGGGGACGCTGCTGCCCTTCCACTGGCACGCCGTCACCGCCGTCGCGATCGTGGCCGCGTGGGTCGCGCACCTCGTGGCGGTGCGCGACGCTCACCACCGCTGGCGGGCCGCTCTCGGCCTCGCGGCCCTCGCCGTGGTCGTGCTGTGGCCCGTCGGGGACCTCGCGGCGAGCGTCTCGCTGAGCGTCGCGACGGCCCAGCGTCTCGTCATCATGCTGCTCGTCGCACCCCTTCTCGTGCGCTCGGTGCCCTTCGACCTCGCGGCCCGGGCCACCCGGCCCGCCGCGATCGACGCACTGGTGCGCGTCGCGGCCAAGCCCGGGGTGGCCCTCGCGGTCGTGACGATCGTGGGCACCGCGTCGCTCACCTCGCCGATCGTGGACGCGGGCGCCGAACACGCGTGGGTGCGGGCGCTCACGGTGCTGGCCGACCTCGCGGTGGGGGTGGTCTTCTGGCTCCCCGTGCTCGACCCGGCCCCGGGAACGACGCGACTCTCCCCGATGGGTCGGGCGGGCTACCTCTTCGGCGGGTCGGTCCTCGTGACCGGGCTCTCGTTCGTGTGGATCTTCGCGCACCACCCCCTCTACCCCGCTTTACACGACCAGCGGGCCCTCGTGCACCTGAGTGCCGTCGCCGACCAGCAGGTCGCGGGCTTCGTCGCGAAGTTCGGCGCCTACGTCCCGCTGTGGGCGATGGCCTTCGCGATCGTCGCCCGGGCCCGCGAGTCGGGCGTGCCGCCCGAGGAGTCGCCCCTGCACTGGGCCGACGTCGAGCGCGAGCTCGAGAGGGTGGACCGTCGACGGGATCGCCAGCGCGCCTCCGAGCGCGGCGTGGGTACAGTGGGGGGCCCGGGGACGTAGCTCAGTCGGTAGAGCGCGGGCTTTGCAAGCCTGAGGTCGTGGGTTCGATCCCCATCGTCTCCACCGCCGGAGTCACTCAACGGTGGGCGTGTCCGTCCCGTGCGATCGCCCGCGACGGACCGGGTCAGTCCGGGCGATCGCGCAGCTCACCCTCGAAGCGCACGAGGAGCCGGCGCAGGATCTCGCTGGTGGAGATCCCCCGGGTGTAGGGGACCGTCCGGAAGATGCCCATCTCCCGCGGCACGCGGTAGAAGTAGTCGGTCATCTCCTCGTTGAAGTCGTCCCCGTGGACGACGAGGCCGATGCGGTGCTCACGGAGGAAGGCCTCGTCGACCTGAAGGGGACAGGGTGCGATGACCTCATCCACGTATCGGCACGCCCCGATGACCGCGGCGCGCTCTTCGAGCGTGAGGACCGGCATGCGCTTGTAGCTGAGGACGTCCTCGTCGCTGTTGACGCCGACGACGAGCTCAGTGCCGAGCGAGCGGGCCGCCCGCAGGAGGTTCACGTGGCCGAGGTGGAAGAGGTCTCCGACCATGTCGACGTAGACGCGCACGGGTGCCACGTTACCCCCCGCACCTCGGGCCAGGCCCCGTGGTCGGACGTGGGGCGCGGGTAAGGATGCGCGAGCGCGCGACAGGATTACGGCGTGGGTGCCCTCTGCCGACTCGTCACGACGGTCGCGCTCGCCGCAGCCCTCTCAGTCCCGGGGATGGCCGCCGGCGCGGCACCGGCACCCAACGCGCTCTCGCTCAGCTTCGTCTCGGCCAGTCGGGGCTACGCCCTCGGTGAGGTGGACTGCGGGGCGGGATCGTGGTGCGCGACGCTCTCGCGCACGAGCGACGCCGGTCGCACGTGGGCGACCGTGCGTCTGCCCGCGGGTGTCGGACGGCTGCCCGGCCCGCCCCCCTACCCCGAGGTCGGCGTCCTCAGCGTAGACTTCGCGGACCCGAGGGACGGCTGGATCTACGGCTGGGTGCCCGCGTCCAACCGCGCCGGAGGCGTGTCGGGTCTGTGGTCGACCCACGACGGAGGGAAGAGCTGGCGCCGGGTCGACCTCGCGGCCATCGGCGTACAGACCGCGCCGCTGGCCCTCGCCGCGACCCCGAGGCGGGCCTACCTCATCGGTGGCCGGCTCGACCAGCGCTACGGGCTCTGGACGACCGGGAGCGCTCGCGACGCCTGGCGCCGGGTCCCCGGCGTCTCGTGGCTCCCGCCGGCCGGCGGGGCGCAGATGACCGGGGCGATCGTGCTGCACGGGGGCGCCGGCTGGGCCCTGGTGGGCAACGACCGCGGCGTCACCGGCGCCGCGCGCCTCATGCCCGACGGTCGGTGGGCGAACGGGGGCGCGCCGTGCGCGTCGGTGGGCGACTCCTACGCGGTACCCACCGCCCTCGGGGCACGCGAGCTCGAGGTGGTCTGCTCGATCGGGGGCTTCGGCGGCGTCGCCGCCCACCCCCCGAGGGGCGCGCGCCTCGGCGACCCTTGGCTCTACGCCTCGCACGACGGCGGGGCGAGCTTCGTCCCGGTGCGCCGGCTCGCCCTCGCCCCCTCCGCGGACTCGTTCGGCGTGGGCTCTTCGACGTTCGTCACCGCCTCGACGATCCTGTTCCCGAGCGCCGAGGCCCGCGGGCCGAGGGTCACGCCGGTGCTGCGCCAGAGCCGCGACGGGGGACTCCACTTCCGCGTCGTCTACCGGGCCCGCGCGGACGCCTCGTTCCCCCAAGTCGTGGTGGCGTCGGCGCGCGTGGTAGTCGCGATCGTCGAGACCGGCCGGGGGACCTACCTCGTGCGCAGTGGTGACGGGGGTCGGACCTGGACGCCGTCCTCGCTGTGAGCTCGTGCGGCACCCCGGGGCTAGGGTCGCGCCGTGAGCGTCCTCCTGAACGAGCCGCCCCTCGCCGGTGACGAGGCCGAGACCCTGGTGGGCGAGCTCGAGCGCGTGCGACGGGTCATCGCCTGGAAGTGCGCGGGGCTGGGCGCCCCGGGCATGCGCACGACGCTCGGGACCTCGACCATGACGCTGGCGGGGCTGCTCCGCCACCTCACCCTCGTGGAGTGCGACGTCTTTCGCCGTCGGCTCGACGGGGGGAGTCTCGGTCCGCCGTGGGACGACGTCGACTGGGCCGGCGACCCGGACTGGGAGTGGCGCACCGCGACCACGATGGACCCCGAGGCGCTGCGCGCGGCGTGGCGCGCGACCGTCGCGGCGTCGCGAGCTCGACTGGCCCGCGCGCTCGGCGAGGGCGGCCTCGACCAGCCCTGCCGCGGGGTGGTGACCGCCGGGGGCGAGTCGCCGACGCTGCGGCGGGCCCTCATAGACCTCATCGAGGAGTACGCGCGTCACGCCGGGCACGCCGACCTCCTGCGCGAGGCCGTCGACGGCCTGGTCGGCGAGGACGCGCCGGTCGACGGGGGCGAGGTCTAGCTAGACCCCCCCGAGGGCCGAGAGGGGCCACACGCGCCAGGCCACCTTGCCGATGATCGCCGAGCGCGGCACGAACCCCCAGTACCGGCTGTCGCAGGAGGTCGGCTCGTTGTCGCCGAGCACGAAGTACTGGCCGGGCGGGACGACGATCGGGCTCTGGGGCGCGCCGATGGCCGGCTCGAGCGGGCCGGAGTGGGGCCAGGGCTGGGCGAGGGGGCGGTAGTCGACGTAGATGGTGTTGCCCTCGGAGTAGAGGGTCTGGCCGGGCAGGCCGATGACGCGCTTCACGAGGTCCGGCGTGGCCTCGGCGCAGTCCTGGGCCACGGCGGGGCTCGCGTGGAAGACAATCACGTCGCCGGTGTGGATGGTGCCGAACTCGGCGGCCAGTTTGTCGACGACGATGCCCTGGCCGGGCCAGAGCGTCGG
Source organism: Actinomycetes bacterium (assembly GCA_021818265.1). GTDB lineage: Bacteria > Actinomycetota > Acidimicrobiia > Acidimicrobiales > RAAP-2 > RAAP-2. The sequence continues at coordinate 9,958 of JAKAEP010000015.1, read as the reverse complement.
CTCCATCGAGCCCGAGGGGATGTAGAAGGTCTGCACGACGTAGGCCCGCACGAGCACCGAGGCCAGGGCCACCGCGATCAGCAGGGTGACCCACGACCGGGCCCGCCGCTTCGGGCGCACGCGCCCGCTGCGGCCCCACGGGGCGACCAGGGGCTCGGCGGCCTCCAGGGGGGTCGGCGACGGGTCGAGGACCCCCTCGTCACTCACCGCTCGAGGCTAGCGCCGTGGGGGCGCCCCGCGCGAGGGCGCCCCCACGGCCGCCTAGGCGCCCTGGGCCCGGTAGTGGTCGCGCCAGATCAGGCGATAGACGCGGCTCCAGCGCGGAATCGAGCGCAGGCCGGGGATGAACGGGACGAGCAGCAGGAGCAGCGAGAGGAGCATCATGATCCCCCACACCTGCACGTCGGCGTTGGCGCTCGTCGAGAACGGCGGGACCTGGTACCAGAAGGTGTAGAGCCACAGCCAGGCCTGGCCCGGGTAGTTGCCCGTCTCGTTCATCATCCCCCACTGGGTGCCGAGCAGGTGGCGCTGCTGGGCCAGGTCGCCGAGGTACGACCCGTCGGCGAGGAAGAGCAAGGGGAGCGTGAAGTTCGAGGTGTAGAAGCCGTTCTGGGTCACCAGCGCCTGGTCGAGCGCGCCCGAGCGGGCCATCTGCTCCAGGGTGTTGATCATCACCGGGACCGGGCCGGCCGCCGTGGTCGGCACCGACACCGTCCCGTTCGTGAAGGTCATCTTGCCCGAGGCCTTGGTGTAGGCGTTGACCCAGGCCGTGCGCTGGCTGGCGCTGGCGCCCTTCCACTGGGCGAGCGCGGCCGAGAGCGTCGGCGTTCCCGGCTGGTCGGTCAAGGGGTCGACCACGAAGTCGGTCACGGTGTTCACCGGGATCGTCGCGCCGAGCCACTTGGCCAACGTGAACGGGCCGAGCTGCTGGCCCGCCGAGGCGGTGTTGTAGGGGGCTCCGTACTGCGCGGTGCCCGAGGTGCCGTTCAGCTCCGACAGGGCCGTCTGGGCGAAGTCGATCGGGGCCTTGGTCGACCACTGCTGGATGGTGACCTGCGGGTCGTCGGGCGAGCTGAACACGAGGGCCAGGCCGATCGTGAGGATCGCGACGACGAGGAAGGCGATGGTGCCCTCCTTGATGATGTCGTAGGGGCGCTGCGGGCCCGTCCAGGGGGCGACCTTGACGTCGGGACTCTCGCTCATCGCGCTTCCTCTCTCTCCTCGAAGGGCGGCACGACGCCCTTGGCGCGCACCATGAGGACGTGCACCCCGGTCAGCACCACCGCCACCAGGGGCAGCAGCACGATGTGCCACATCAGCATCTGGCCGAAGTTCAAGACGTTGAAGAACGACCCGGCGCCGGTCGAGTTGATGCCGTCCTTGGCCTGGGTCGAGATCCACTGGGAGTCGAAGTTGGTCTGGCTGACGTAGCCGGTGAAGGCCGTGGCGATCGAGGTGAGGAACGTGACGACGCCCGTGATCCAGGTGAGCGAGCGCCCGCCGCGCCAGGCGGCCATGAAGTACTTGCCCCACAGGTGGATGACCATCGAGAAGAAGAAGATCTCCACGCTCCACAGGTGCAGGGAGTTGACGAAGTGGCCGACGCCCGAGACGTGCCACCACTGGGGGCCCTTGAGGGCCAGGATGAACCCCGAGAGGATCACCACGGCGAGCGCCGACAGGGTCGTGACGCCGAAGACGTAGATCCACGAGGCCACGTAGGCCGGCTGGGTGTCGGGCAGCATCTTCTCCGGTGGCAGGCGGTGCGCCACTCGGTGGCGCAGCCGCGTCGTCCACTGGCGGTCGATCTCGGTCGAGCTCACCTTGTCTCCTTCTTGTTGCGCCGTCCCGGGAACGGCACGAACAGCGCCGCCACGAACGTCACCACCATCAGTGCGATGACCGTGAGGTTGGCGTAGGAGATGTCGATCCAGTGCCAGTGGAAATAGTGGCCCGGTCCATCTAACGACACGAGTGCCGCGAGCAGAGTCTCGGCCATCACGTCCTCCCTTCAGTCGCAAAGGAGTCTTCTCGTTCACTCCTCAGTCCCCGTAGGGACCTTTGGCACAATGTGGTCTATCAGGCCGGGGGTCGAAAGTCCCTACTCAGGTGCGCACGACGTCGTCGTCGGACGTGCCCCGCACGAGGAGGCGACGAGCGGCGACGGGGAAGACGAGAGCCGAGAGCGCGGCCGTGACGATCATCGCGGCGCTGTTGTGCGGTCCGAGTCGACCGGTGCGCTCGCCGATCTCGGCCGTGGTGACGAGCATGGTGAGCGGCGCCATCAAGAGCAGGCTTCCCGCGAGCCCCTCGCGCGGGGGGATCTTGCGCCACGCGAAGTAGCCGACGAGCGCGAGGCGGGGCACGCTCTGGACGAGGATGGCTGCGCCGACGAGTGGCGCGAGCACCACGAGGCTGAGGCGCAGGGGCGTCTGGACCCCGACCGTGAGGAAGAAGAGCGGGATGAAGAAGCTGTTGGCCACGCTCGTGAGGCGCTCGATGAGGGCTCGGGGCTCACCGATGACGTGGCGAAAGACGATGCCGGCGAGGACCGCGCCCATCGCGAGGGCGATGTGGACGACGGCGCTCGCGGCGACGAGCAGGAAGAGGAGGGCGAAGGTCCCGCGCAGGCCGACCTCGATGGGGTCGTCGCGGCGGTACCAGCGCCGGAAGTGGTGCGGGGTCGCCGAGCGCGCCCGTCGGACCGCGTAGCCGAGGGCGAGCGCCGCTCCCACCGCGGCCAGGGTGCGCCCCGAGGCGAGCAGGATCGTCGCGTTGAGGCCCCGCGACGGCGCGACGCTCATGACGTTGAGCAAGATGACGTAGCAGAACTCCCCGACCGTCCCGATGAGGATCGCCTCTTGGGCGAAGCGGTTCTTGAGCCAACCCTGGGTGTAGAGCACCGGCACGGTGATCCCGACCGAGGTCGCCGCACCGCTCACCACCCACAGGGCCGAGGCGTTGAGGCCGCGGCCGAGCACGGCCTCGGAGATCGCGAGCGAGAGGCCGAAGAGCGCGACGCCGACGGCGACGGCGGTCTTGGACGAGTGCCAGATCTTGCGCAGGTCGAACTCGACGCCCACGAGGAACATCAAGATGAGGAAGCCCAGTGAGCCGAGGGTCCCGATGAAGGTCCCGGCGGCCGTCGTGCTGGTCGGCAGCACGAAGCCGAGCGCCAGGCCCAGGATGAGCTCGAGGACCGGTCCGGGCACGCCCGTGCGCTCGGCCACCAGGGGCGCCGCGAAGGCCGCCACCGTGAGTACGGCGAGGGTCAGCCCGACGGCCGGGCTCACCGGGCCCCCGTGGCGGCCGTCGGGCGCGCTCGCCGGGGCCCGGGTAAAGGCGTCGTGCTCAAGGCGCCACGCTACCGGGACCCCCGGCTCGGGTGCGACCCCCCTACGCTGTGACCAGGGGAGACGTCATCACCGGCACCCGTCGTGTCCCCGGTTCGCGGTCGCGCGCCACCTGGCGCAGGTTGAACTGGGTGACGCCGATGGCCAGTGACGTCGCTCCGGCGATGTGCAGCTCCACGAGCCACGCCGGCAGGTGGGTGAGGTACTGCGTGAGCCCGATAGCCGCCTGGACGAGCGAGATGAGGACGAGACGGCGCACGCCGAGCTTGAGGGGAGTGGGGGCGTCGCTGCGCCAGATCGCCGCGAGCAGGCCCGCGACGAGCCCGATGAAGAGCACCGCCATCACCGAGTGGACCCAGGCGGCTGAGGAGAGGGCGAAAGGGAGTCGTCGGGCCACCAGCTGACCCGAGGTGTTCCCGGCGTGCGGCCCCGAGCCGGTGGTGGCCGTCCCGGTCACGACGAGCACCGCGAAGGGGATCCACAGGAGCCGGGCGAGCAGTGAGAACCACGGGTCGCGCCGGTCGGCGCGCCGTCCGGGGCCGTAGAGGTACTTGGAGTGGTGGTAGAGGGTGGCGGCCAGCACCACCATCGAGAGCGAGAGGACCATGTGCAGCGAGACGAGGTAGGGGTTGAGCTTGGAGTAGACGACGAACGCGCCCAGGACGGCGTCGCCCATGACGCCCGCGACGAGTCCCAGGGAGAGCCACAGGAGGTCCCGGCGCCGCTCGGAGCGGTACCAGGCGGCCAGGACGGTCGCCCCGATCACGAGGATGAAGGCCGCGTTGACCATGCGGTTCCCGTACTCGATGAAGGGGTGGATCGACATCGAGCCGGTCACCCGGCCCTTGAAGCAGGTCGGCCAGTCGGGACAGCCCAGCCCCGAGCCGGTGAGCCGGACGGCCGCCCCGGTCAGGATCGAGAGGATCGAGCCCAGGAACGAGGCCAGCGCGAACCAGCGGAAGACGGGGTTCGGGACGCGGCGCCGCGAGTCGAGCACTTCCCTAGCCTAGAGAAAACCCCGCCACCTAGACTCTCGCCCATGACCGTTCCGGTGACCATGGCCCGCCCGCTCTCGGACGTGCTGCGCGGGTACGTCGCGCTCACCAAGCCGCGCATCATCGAGCTGCTCCTCGTCACCACGGTCCCGACGATGGTGGTGGCGGCGAACGGCATCCCGGGCCTGTGGCTGATGCTGGCGACCCTCGTGGGCGGCACCCTCGCCGCGGGAGGGGCGAACGCCTTCAACATGGTGATCGACCGCGACATCGACGCGGTGATGGAGCGCACCAAGAACCGGCCCCTCGTCACCGGGGTCATGACGCCTCGGGCCGCGGCGCTCTTCGCGACCGGGCTCGAGGTGCTGGCCTTCGTGACCCTCGCGGTGTGGGTGAACGCCCTGTCGGCGTGGCTGGCTCTCGCCGCGGCCGCGTTCTACGTGGTGATCTACACGATCATCCTGAAGCGCCGATCCAAGCAGAACATCGTCATCGGCGGCGCGGCCGGCGCGGTGCCGGTGCTGATCGGCTGGGCCGCGGTGACCAACTCGCTGGGCTGGACGCCGTTCCTGCTCTTCCTCGTCATCTTCATCTGGACTCCGCCGCACTTCTGGGCGCTGGCCGTGCGCTACCGCGACGACTACGAGGCGGCCCACGTGCCGATGATGCCGGTGGTCGCCTCCCTGCGGCGCACGACCCTCGAGATCCTCGTCTACTCGGTGCTGATGTGGGCCCTCACGATGCTCATCGGCCCGAGCGCCCACCTCGGCTGGGTCTACGCCCTCTCGGCGACGGTGCTCGGCGGACTCTTCACCTTCTACGCCCTGCGGCTCTACAACCACGCGCGCAACGACCGCGCCGACGTCGGCGAGGCGATGCGGCTCTTCCACTACTCAATCACGTACCTGTCCGCGCTCTTCATCTTGATGGCGGTCGATGTCGTCGTCCGGCACCACTGAGCCGCGGCGCAAGCCGTCACCGATGATGATGGTCTCGATCGGGATCGGGGCCGTCGTCGCGGTGGCGCTGATCGCCGTCGTCTCGGCGCTGACCGGGGGGAAGGTCACCGGGGGCGCCTCGACGCACTCCACCTCGGCGCTCGTGGGCACCAGGGCCGCCGACTTCTCCCTGGCCGGACTGCACGGGGGCACCGTCCGCGCGCCCTACGCCCAGCACCACCCCACGGTCCTGCTCTTCTTCGCCAGCTGGTGCCCCCCCTGCAAGGGGGAGGTCCCAAGGGTGAGCGCGTACCTCCGGACCCACCCGTCGGCCGGCGTGTCCGTCGTGGGCGTCGACTCGAACGACCAGACCGCGGCGGCGACCCGGTTCGTCGCCCGCGCCGGCTTCCCCGACCCGGTGGCCGTCGACGCCAACGGCACGGTGGCGAGCGGCGACTTCGGCTTCGCGACCCTCCCCGAGACGGTGTTCGTATCGGCGTCGGGCGTGGTGCGCGCGGTGCACTTCGGGGCCATCTCCGACGCCGCACTCGCCCGGGGCATCGCCGCGCTCGCGCACTGAGGTGCGCGCCGGCGCCGCGCTCGCGGCGGCGCTCCTCGTCGCGCTGGTCGGGGCCGGGCGCGCTGGGGCGACGCTGCTCGTCCCCTACGACGAGACCTACGCACCGCCGGCCCCCGCGGTCGCGGTGGCCACGTCCCACCTCCCCGGGGTGACCCTGGCCTTCCTCTCGAGCGAGCCGGGGCGGCCCTGCGACGTGGCGTGGAACGGCGAGCCCTCGACGCCGCTCGCGACCTTCGCGGGCTCGCTGCGCGCCTTCCGGGGCCCGGTCGTGGTCTCTTTCGGCGGCTACGGCGCCGACCACGGGGGCACCGACGTGGCGATGGACTGCCCCTCGGTCCGCGGGGTCTTCCGCGCCTACCTCGCGGCCCTCGAGGACTATCACACCCCCTACCTCGACCTCGACGTCGAGGACCGGGCGCTGGGTGACCCCGCGAGCGTCACGCGCCGGCTCCGCGCCCTCGAGCTCCTGCGCCGCTACCTCGCCGCCCACCACCGTCGCCTCGTCGTCTCGCTGACCGTGCCCGCCGACCCCACGGGGCTGACGGCGGCCGCCGCGGCACTGGTGCGCCGCTACGAACCGATCGACCCCGTGGTGAACGCGATGGCCTTCGACTTCTTCGACGGTCGGCGCCACGAGATGGGCGCGGCGGCCGAGGGCGCCGCCCGCGGTGTGGAGCGCCTGCTCGCCGTCCTCGACCCGCGGACGCCCGCCGCCGCCCTGTGGTCGCGGGTGGCCCTCACGGTGATGATCGGGCTCGACGACCGCGGCCGGCCCGAGACGTTCACCCTCGCCGACGCGCGCTCCCTGGCCGCCTTCGCCCGGGCCCGGGGGCTCCACGCCCTGTCGTACTGGGCGGTCCAGCGTGACAACGGGCGCTGCCCCGGCGCCCCCGGGCGCGACGGCTGCTCGGGCGTCGCCCAGTCGGCGGGCGCCTTCGCCCGGGCCCTCGAGCGAGTCGTCGGCCCCTAGTCGAGGCGGAAGGTGCGCGCGGCGAGCAGGGGCGCGGCGACCGCCCAGGCCGCCAGGGCCACCCAGTCGGTGAGAGTGGGCGCCACGCCCGAGCCCAGCACGCGGTGCAGTGCCTCGGCCATGGCCCCCGAGGGCAGGCCGACCACGACCCGGCCGATCGCCCCGGGCATCGAGGTGAGGGGCACGACGATCCCCGAGACCAGCAGGAGGACGATGTAGAGGCCGTTCGCGGCCCCCAGGTTGACCTCGGCGCGCAGCCGACCCGCGAGGGCGAGTCCGATGCCCGCGCAGCCGGCCGAGCCCAGGACGAGGGCGAGCGCCACCACGAGGCCCCCCGCCAGCCCCCCGTGAGGCCGCCAGCCGAGCGCCAGGGCCACCAGGGCGAGGACGACCACCTGGATCGCCTCGGTCACGAGGACGGCCACGATCTTCGCCCCGACGAGCCGGCGCCGGCCGAGAGGGGTCACGTGGAGCCGGCGCAGCACCCCCGTCGAGCGCTCGAAGCCCGTGGCGATCGAGAGAGCGACGAGCGAGGTCGACAGGACCGACAGGGCGAGGATCCCCGGCGCGATGAAGTCCACCCGCGACGGCCCCGGCGTCGAGACCACGTGGGCGAGCGAGAAGAAGACGAGGAGCAGCACCGGCAGGCCCAGGGTGACGAGGAGCGTCTCGCCCCGGCGCAGGGTCATGCGCACCTCGGCGGTGGCCTGGGCGAGCAGCGCGGTCACGGCCGGGCCGCCCGGCTCTCGGCGATGAGGGCGAGGTAGCGCTCCTCGAGGGTGGCGCGCGTGCGCAGCGAGAGGACCGTCCGGCCGAGGCCGGCGAGGTACTCGCTCACCTGTCCCATCCGCTCGGGGGTGGAGGTCGCGGCGATGCGCAGGCGACCCTCGGGATCGAGGTGGACCTCCACGGCGAGCCACGCGGCCAGCGGGGCCGGGTCGATCGCGCCGTCGAGCTCGAGGACGATCTCGGGCTCGCCGGCCAGGTCGTCCAGGGTCCCCTCGGCGACGACGCGACCGCGGTGCACGACGACCAGGCGGTCGGCGAGGCGCTCGGCCTCGGCGAGCTCGTGGGTGGTGAGCAGGATCGCGCAGCCGCGCTCGCGCTCGGCGGCGACGATGTCGCGGATCACCTGGCGGCCCTCGGGGTCGACGGCCGTGGTGGGCTCGTCGAGCACGAGGGCCTTCGGCCGGCCGAGGAGGGCCAGCGCGAGCAGCGTGCGCTGCTGCTCGCCCCCGCTCAGGCGTCGCCAGGGCGTGCGCCGGCACCGGCCGAGGTCGAGCAGGTCGATGAGCTCGTCGGGGTCGCGCGGCGCGTCGTAGTACGCGGCGGTGAGGCGCAGCACGTCCCTCGGGCTCATCGGCGCCCACACCCCACCGCGCTGGAGGAGCGCCCCGGTGCGCGCCACCACTCCCGCGTGGTCGCGGACCGGGTCGAGCCCGTGGACGCGCACCGTGCCGCGGGTCGGCGAGCGGAAGCCGAGCAGGGTCTCCACCAGGGTCGTCTTGCCGGCGCCGTTGGGACCGAGCAGGCCGAGCACCTCGCCGTAGTCGACGTCGAGGGACACGCCGTCGAGCGCGCGGACGGCGCCGAAGGCGACCTCGAGACCGCTGACCTCGAGCGCGTGACTCACGGGGTACGAACCTACCGGGCCCCGGGGCCCCCGACGACGCGTCGGTATCCTGGACGCGTGATCGACCTGACCCTCGTGCGACGCGAGCCCGAGCTCGTCAAGGCGGCCCTCGGTCGCCGGGGGGTCGCGGGCGAGACGATCGACGACCTCGTGACCCTCGACCTCGAGCACCGCAAGCTCCTCCAAGAGGCGGAGCGGCTGCGCTCCGAGGTGAAGGACCTCTCGCGCCAGGTCGCCGAGGCCCGTCGCCAGCGGGACGACGGCCGCGCCGAGGCGCTGGCCGCCACCAGCCGGGGCCTCGGCGACGAGGAGCGCGTGGCGCGCGAGAACACCGAGCGCGTCGCCGAGCGGCTGCGCGAGATCCTGCTCTCCCTGCCCAACCTCCCCGACCCGCGGGTGCCCGACGGGGCCGACGAGACCGACAACGTCGAGACCGGGCGGTGGTGGCCGGGCCTCGACGAGGGTGCGCCGCCGCCGGAGTACGGGCCGCACCAGCGCGTCGCCCACTGGGAGGTCGGCGCCGAGCTGGGCATCTTGGACCTCGAGGCCGGCGCGCGCCTGGCCGGATCGATGTTCCCCCTGTACCGCGGCGACGGGGCCCGGCTCGTCCGCGCGCTCGCGGCCTTCGCCCTCGACCGGCACGCCGACGCCTACGAGGAGATCCGCCCGCCGAGCCTCGCGCTCACCGAGACCATGCTCTCCACGGGCCACCTGCCCAAGTCGGCCGACGACATGTACGCGATCGAGCGCGACGGGCTCTGGGCGATCCCCACCGCGGAGGTCCCGCTGACCTCGCTGCGGCGTGGTGAGATCATCCCCGAGGCGGAGCTCCCGATCCGGCTCACGGCCTTCACCCCGTGCTTCCGCCGCGAGGCCGGGGCGGCCGGTCGCGACACGCGCGGGCTGTTGCGCGTGCACGAGTTCGACAAGGTCGAGCTCTTCGCCTACTGCGCGCCCGAGCAGATGGAGGAGTGCCACGCCGACGTCCTCGCGCGCGCCGAGGGCCTGCTGCGCGAGCTCGGCCTCTACTACCGGCTCCTCACCCTGTGCACCGGGGACCTGGGGACGGCCTCGGCCTACACGGTCGACCTCGAGGTCTACAGCCCCGGGGTGGACAAGTGGCTCGAGGTTTCCTCGGTCAGCTGGTTCACCGACTTCCAGGGGCGCCGGGCCAACGTCCGCTACCGGCGGGCCGACGGCACGCTGGGCTTCGTCCACACGGTGAACGGGTCGGCGCTGGCCTGGGCCCGGATCTGGGCCGCGCTGGTGGAGACCTACCGGCAGCCCGACGGCACGGTCGTCCTGCCCGAGGTCCTCTCGCCCTACCTCGGCGGCCGGCGGCTCATCGCCCCGCGGGGCTAGCCGACTCGAAGCGGTAGCCGACGCCGCGCACCGTGGTGATGCGCTCGGGGTTCTTCGGGTCGCGCTCGATGAGGGTGCGCAGTCGCTTGATGTGCACGTCGAGGGTCTTGGTGTCCCCGACGTAGTC
>JAKAEP010000088.1 GCA_021818265.1 Actinomycetes bacterium | reverse complement strand
GACCTGGTGCGGGCCCACCACGGCGTCGCGCTCGACCTCGGGGCGCTGGCCCAGGAGCCGGCCGTCTACGACCTGCTCTGCGAGGCCGACACCGTCGGGGTCTTCCAGGTCGAGTCGCGGGCCCAGATGGCGACCCTGCCGCGGGTCCGGCCCCGGTGCTTCTACGACCTGGTGATCGAGGTCGCCCTCATCCGGCCCGGGCCGATCCAGGGCCGGGCCGTCAACCCCTACCTGCGCCGGCGCCGCGGCGAGGAGCCGGTCACCTACCTCCACCCGCGCCTCGAGCCGATCCTCGCGCGCACCCTCGGCGTGCCCCTCTTCCAAGAGCAGCTGATGGAGATGGCCGTCGCCGTCGCCGGCTTCTCGCCGGCCGAGGCCGACGAGCTGCGCCAGGCCATGGCCGCCAAGCGCTCGGAGCTGCGCATGATGCGCCTGAAGGGCCGCTTCTACGCCGGCATGGCCGACAACGGCATCACCGGGGCGGCGGCCGACCAGCTCTTCGACGCGCTGGCGGCCTTCGCCAACTTCGGCTTCCCCGAGTCCCACGCCGTCTCCTTCGCCCACCTCGTCTACTGCTCGGCCTGGCTGAAGCTCCACTACCCGGCGGCCTTCCTCGCCTCGCTCTTGAACGCCCAGCCGATGGGCTTCTGGTCGCCCCAGAGCCTCGTGGCCGACGCCCGCCGCCACGGGGTCACGGTCGCCCGGCCCCACGTGGACCGCTCGGGCGCGCTCGCCACCTTGGAGGGCGACCCGGCGGCGCCGGTCGTGCGCCTGGGGCTCGCGAGCGTGCGCGCCCTCGGGGCCGAGGCGGCCGAGCGGGTCGCGCGCGGCGCGCCCTACCGCGACGCGGCCGACCTCGCCCGTCGCGCCGGGCTCCCCACGGCCGCGCTCGAGGCGCTGGCCGCGGCGGGGGCGCTCGACGGGATGGGCGGCGACCGGCGCGCCCTCGCCTGGTCGGCCGGCGCGGCCAGCCAGGCCCGCCCCGACCGGCTCGAGGGCGTCGTCACCGGCCTCGTCGCGCCGCCCCTCGCGCCGCCGAGCGACCTGGAGCGGGTGGCCGACGACCTGTGGGCGATGGGGCTCACGACCGAGGCGACGGCGCTCGAGCTCGTGCGCCCCGCCCTCGACGCGCGCGGGGTGGCCCGGGCGGGGACCCTCGCCGCGGTCGAGGGCTCCCGGGTGAGCGTGGCGGGGGTGGTGACGCACCGCCAGCGGCCCGAGACCGCGAACGGCGCCGTCTTCGTCAACCTCGAGGACGAGACGGGCCACGTGAACGTGATCTTCTCGCGCGGGGCGTGGGTCCGCTGGCGGACGGTCGCCGAGCGCGCGCCGGCCCTCGTGGTGCGCGGGACCCTCGAGCGGGGCCAGGGCACGCTCGCGCTCTCGGCCGAGCACGTGGAGCCGCTGGCGCTGGGGGCGACGACCCCCTCGCGGGACTGGCACTGACCCGCGGCCGGCCTCCGGCGCGGGACTACGCGGAGAAGACCGTCGGGGGGCGCTCGCCGGCCTCGATCTCTTCGACCACGAGGCGCTGGGCGAGGGGGAGGTCGTCGGCGTGGGTCACCCCGATGCAGCGCGACTCGGTCAGCATCACGTCGAAGCGCAGGGGCGTGCGGTGCAGGATCTGCCCGACGAAGGTCGAGAGCTGGATCTCCTTCTCGCTCTCGAAGTCGTGGGCCCCGACCGCGGCGCGCATGAGCGGAAGGATCGAGGGCTGGAAGCCCCAGAGGTTCATCGAGACGATCGTCTGGGGGTGCAGCAGGTGGGGCTCGAGGCCGTCGTCGGCCTCGTAGCCGACGAGCGTCGCGTGCACGTTGCGGCGCTCGACGATCTCGGTGAGGTGGCCGTTCACCACGGTGCACGTGCCGCGCGAGACCGGCAGCTCGCCCACCAGGGCCCGCTCGAGCCGGAAGCCCACGAGGCCGCTGTTGGCCGAGGTCATCAGGTGGCGGCCCAGGCGCAGGAACGACTCGCGCCCGTAGAGGTCGTCGGCGTTGGAGACGCCGAAGGGCCTCGTGGTGTCGAGCGCGGGCTCGGCCGCGAGCACCGCGTCGACGGTGCCGCGCAGCCGGTGCTGGTGGGTGAAGCTGACCTTGCGGCCCCGGGGCCAGTTCGCCGCGACGTGGGCCTCGATCTCGGGGCCGGTGTCGGGGTTGACGACGATGACGATGTCCTCGAACCCCGCGGCGTAGGCGTCCGAGGCGAGGAGGTCGATGACGCCCTCGCCGTTGGGCCCGACCGGGGCGATCTGCTTGAGCCCGCCGTAGCGGCGGGCCCGCCCGGCCGCGAGGATGACGAGCGAGGGGCCCTTCACCGCGACCACCTCACCACGGCTGAGGCCCAGGTCATCCCGGCGCCGAAGCCCGTGAGCAGGGCGTAGTCGCCCTTGTGGATCCGGTCGTTGGCCCGGGCGTCGGCGACCGCGAGGGGGATCGAGGCGCTCGAGGTGTTGCCGTAGCGGTCGAGGACGACGACGGCCCGGTCCATCTCGATCTTCAGCCTCTGACAGGCGGCCTGGATGATCCGGATGTTGGCCTGGTGGGGGACGACCAGGCTCAGCTGGTCGGCCGAGACGCCGGCCGCGGCCAGGGCCTTCTCCGCCGAGTCGACGACGACCCGCACGGCCCGGCGGAAGACCTCCTTGCCGTCCATCTGGATGAAGCCGCCGTGCTCGCAGGTGAGGAGGTCGGCGTCGGCGCCCTCGGCCCCGAGCACGAACGAGAGGAGGTCGTTCTCGGTGGGGTCGTACTCGAGCACCGCGGCGCCGGCCCCGTCGGCGAGCAGCACGGCGATGTTCCGGTCGTTCCAGTCGGTCCAGCGCGAGAGGTTCTCCGCGCCCATGACGAGGACCCGCCGGGTCCCCGTCTCGATCAGGCCGTAGGCGGTGCGCACGGCGTACATGAAGCCGCTGCAGGCGGCGTTCAGGTCCATCGCCGGGCAGCTCAGCCCGAGGTCGTGGGCGATCAGGGTCGCCGTGGCCGGGGTGATCCGGTCGGGGGTGGTCGTGGCGAGGATCAAGAAGTCGACGTCGCCGGGCTCGAGCCCGGCGTCGGCCAGGGCCCGTCGACCGGCCTCGGCGCCCAGGGTGCGGGCGCTGCCCCCGACCCGGCGCTCCTTGATGCCGGTGCGCTCGGTGATCCACTCGTCGGAGGTGTCGAGGGTCTGGGAGAGCTCGTCGTTGGTGACGACCCGGTCGGGCACCGCGGTGCCCCAGCCGATGAAGCGCGCGCCCATGGAGTCCTCCCGACGTCAGTGGTCCCCACGAGTCTAGGGGAGGGGCTCGTCAGGCGTCGGGTGCCTCGAGCACCTGCAGGGTGCAGCGACCCACGCTGATCAGGCGATCCGCGTTGTCGCGCAGCTCGATGCCCCACACGTGCACCCGCCGGCCCTTGCGGATCGGGGTGGCCGTCGCGGTGAGGACGCCCTCGCTCATGGCGCGCAGGTGCGAGCAGTTCAGCTCGGTGCCCACGACCGTGCGGCCGGGCCCCACGCTGAGGGCGCCCCCGATCGAGGCGGCCCCCTCGGCGAGCAGGGCCGACACCCCGCCGTGCAGGACGCCGTAGGGCTGGTGGACCCGCGAGTCGACCGTGACGCGCAGCACGACCCGGTCGGGGTTGGCGAAGACCATCTCGACCCCGAGGACGTCGTTGACCGAGGGCCGGGTGGGGATGCGCGCCGACCAGTCCTCGAGGGCCGCCGCCTCCGTCGGGGAGTGGTCGCTCATGGGCCGCAGTCTAGGGAGCCGGTAGCCTCGGCCCATGTCCCGCGTCGTCGACCTGCGCAGCGACACGATCACCCAGCCCACCGAGGCGATGCGCGAGGCGATGGCCACGGCGGTCGTGGGCGACGACGGCTACGGGGAGGACCCCACGGTCGCGGCCCTCGAGGCCCGCTTCGCCCAGCTCACCGGCAAGGAGGCCGCCCTCTTCGTGCCCTCGGGCGTGATGGGCAACCAGATCGCCCTGCGGGTGCTGTGCGCCCCGGGCGATGTCGTGCTGTGCGGGGCCCACCAGCACGTGGTCGGCTTCGAGATGGGCGCGGCCGCGCGCAACGCGGGCGTCCAGTTCTGGGCGGTCGCGGACGACGCCGGGGTCTTCGACCTCGAGGAGGTGGCCGAGGCGCTCGCCGCCGAGTCCGACCACCAGGTCGCGGTGCGCGCGCTCGCCGTGGAGAACACCCACATGTACGCGGGGGGCGTCCCCTGGCCCTCGCACGAGCTCGCCCGGCTCGCCGCGCTGGCCGGGGACCGGCCCCTCCACCTCGACGGGGCCCGGCTCTTCAACGCCGCCGTGGCGACCGGGGAGAGCCCCGCCGCGCTGTGCGCGCCGGCCACGACGGTGATGGCCTGCCTCTCCAAGGGGCTCTGCGCGCCGGTCGGCTCGCTTCTCGCCGGGCCGGCGACCCTCATGGAGCGGGCCCGCGTCGAGCGAAAGCGCCTCGGGGGCGCCCTGCGCCAGGCGGGGTTCCTCG
>JAKAEP010000087.1 GCA_021818265.1 Actinomycetes bacterium | reverse complement strand
GGCCACCGCGACCCCGGGGGGGCGACGACCCTCGCCTGGTGCGACGTGCCCCTGGCGCGCCGGCCCGACGGGCGCACCCACCTCGTCCACGTCGAGGTCGCCTTCGACCCCGAAGGACGCCTGCACGTCGTGGGCGCCACGCGCCAGGGCTCGCACCTCCTGCACGCGGTCGCCTCGGCGAACGCGCTCGCGCGACTCGAGGACGGCGAGGGCGCGGCCGCGGGCGACGCGGTGGAGGTCATGGTGCTCGGGCCCGTCGCGACGCGGCGCTGATGGCCCGGCTGCTCCTGCTCGGCCCGGCGCGCGAGGCGGCCGGGGTGCGCGAGGACGAGGTCGCCGGCGACTCGGTCGAGGCCGTGCTCGAGGCCGCGCGCGCCCGCTACGGCGAGGCCTTTGCCGCCGTCCTCGCCACGAGCCAGGTCTGGGTGAACGGCGAGCCGGCCGGGCCCGCGAGCCCGGTCGCCCCCTACGACGAGGTCGCGGTGCTCCCGCCGGTCTCGGGCGGGTGAGGGGCGTCCTCGCCCGCCAGCAGGTCGAGGGCGTGGGGCACGACGTCGAGCACGGCCTCGAGGCACTCGAGCGCCCCGCGCGGTGAGCCCGGCAGGTTGAGCACGAGCGCCCGGCCCAGCGTGCCGGCGCGCGCCCGCGACAGCCGCCCGAGGGGGTGGACGAGGCGCATCGCCTCGGCGAGGCCCGGCGCCTCGCGCTCGAGCGCGGCGAGGGTCCCCTCGGGGGTCTCGTCGCGTGGCGAGAAGCCCGTCCCCCCGGTCGTGACGACGAGGCCGGCGAAGCCGGCGCAGAGCTCGCGCAGCGCCTCCTCGACCGGGGCCGCCCCGTCGGGGACGGCGCGGACCTCGCCGACGAGGTAACCGGCCGACTCGAGCCGCGCGCGCAGCGCCGGCCCGGCGAGGTCCTCGCGCTCGCCCCGGGCGAGGCTGTCCGAGACGACGAGGATCTTGGCGCTCGGGGTCATCAGAGGAAGCGTAGGGTCAACCCCCCGCCATCGCCCCGATGACGAAGAAGGGCTCGGCCCCGGAGAGGACCGCCGCGGGCAACACGTTGTCGGTCGGGTCGTGGCTGAGGTCCTCCTCGCAGGCGAAGAAGCGCACGAAGGCCCGTCGCGCCTTCGTCTCGGGGTTGCGGATGGTGCCTACGAGCACCGGGTAGCGGGCCTCGAGCGCGTCGAGCACGCGCGCGGTGGTGACGGGCTCGGCGACCTCGAGGGTCACCTCGCCCGACACCCCGGCGAGCGTCTTGAGGTGGGTCGGGATGACGACGCGGATCGCGCTCACGCCAGGGTCTGGACCTCGACCGAGAGCACGCGCGGGAGGCTGGTCGTGATCGCCTGCCAGCTGTCGCCGCCGTCGGGCGAGGCGAAGACGTGCCCGTCGGTCGTGCCGAAGTAGACGCCGCACTCGTCGAGCCGGTCGACGGCCATCGCGTCGCGCAGCACGTTGACGTAGCAGTGCTCCTGGGGCAGGCCCTTCGCGAGCGGCTCCCACTCGCCCCCGCCGGTGCGGCTGCGGTAGACCCGCAGCTTCCCGTCGGGCACGTAGTGCACCGAGTCACTCGTGATCGGCAGCACGTAGACGGTCTCGGGCTCGTGGGCGTGGACGTCGACCACGAAGCCGAAGTCGGTGGGCAGGTCGCCGCTCACCTCGTGCCAGGAGTCGCCGGCGTCGTCGCTGCGCATCACGTCCCAGTGCTTCTGAATGAAGAGGGTCTCGGGGGCCGAGGGGTGCAGGGCGATGCGGTGCACGCAGTGGCCGACCTCGGCGTCCTCGTCGGGGATCTCCCCGGAGGCGAGGCCGCGGTTCTTCGGCGTCCAGGTCGCCCCGCCGTCGTCGGAGCGGAAGACCCCCGCCGCCGAGATCGCGACGTAGATCCGCTGGGCGTTCGTCGGGTCCTGGATGATGGTGTGCACGGCCATGCCCCCCGCACCCGGCTGCCAGCGCGAGCCGGTGCCGCCGTTGCGCAGCCCCGAGAGCTCGGCCCAGCTGGCCCCGGCGTCGGTGGAGCGGAAGAGGGCCGCGTCCTCGACGCCCGCCAGCACGGCGTCGGGGTCGGAGAGGGACGGCTCGAAGTGCCAGACGCGCGCGAACTCCCACGGGTGGGGCGTGCCGTCGTACCACTGGTGGGTGCCAGGCACCCCGTCGTAGGCGAACTGGTTGCCCACGGTGTCCCAGCTCCTGCCGCCGTCGTCGGAGCGCTGGACGATCTGGCCGAACCAGCCCGTCGACTGGGAGGCGTAGATCCGGTTGGGGTCGACCGGCGATCCCTTCACGTGGTAGATCTCCCAGCCCTCGAAGAACGGCCCCTCGATCCGCCAGTCGCGGCGCGCGCCGTCGGCGCTCATGACGAAGGCGCCCTTGCTCGTGCCGACCAGTACGCGTACGCCGCTCATGTGGCCTCCCCCCGCCTGCGGTCCGGTTCCGGGCCGGCCACATCGTATTGCGCCGCCGGTCCCGCCGCCGGGTTCACTCGATGGCGGCGCGAAGGCGCCGGGGCGACCGGTTCCCCGTGAGGAGCCACACCCCGAGGTAGGCGACGACCGGCATCCCCACGACGATGAGAAGAAGGTCGACCAGGGGGATGTTCAGGAGTTCGCCGACCGAGTCCAGCCTCCCCTTGAGGAGGAAGGCCGCCGAGCCCAGGTACGCGGCGAGGGTCCCGGCGATCGCGGCGAGGGCCGCGAGCCCCGCCCCCGAGACGGCGGCGATCGTGCGCCGCTCGTAGGTGCTCGCGCCGGTCGCCTCGAGCACGCGCATCTCGTCGGCCGACTCGCTGCGGATGAGCCCGATCGTCATCGCGAGGATCCCCAGGGCGAGCAGCGCCCCGATGGCCGTCGCCCACCCCCCGACCTCGGCGGAGGTCGGCAGTGAGTTGCGCGTCTCGATCGACATGCCAACGGTCGCAGCGTCGTTGCGGGCCGTGGCGACCTGGGCCGCCGTGGGGTCGTGCGCCGTCTGGAGCAGCCAGGCGACGAGTGTCGGGTGCAGGTGGAGCCGCGCCACCGCGGCCTCGGTGACGTCGAGGTTCGGAGCCGATGTGCCCGAGGGCAGGTGGGCGATCTGCTGGATCTGAGGGGTCACGCACGTCGTGGACGCGCACAGTCGCAGGGCCGACATGCCCACGAAGCGCGGTCGCATCGTGACGACGTCGGTGGCGGGGTCGATCGACGACGGCGGGACGTCGAAGGCGCGGAGCAGCTGGGGTGTCGCCACGTAGACGGGACCGGAGAAGACGCGCCCGGGCGCGTCCCGAACGATCTGGGCGCCCGAGCCGTAGAGCCCAACGGTCTGCGTCGCGCGAAGGGCGCGGGCGATCTCGCTGAGGGCACGACGCACCGGGCGTGAGGTGGCCGCGAGGGGGTGGGCCGACACGCTCACCCGGAACGGCGCGTTACCGGGTCCGGGGCTGTAGACGATGACCTGGTTGCTCGCCACGTTGGGCCCCACGTAGTCGAGGGTGTTGCCGTAGCGCGCGGCGACCTGCACGGTGACGAGGACGACGATGAAGATCCCGAGACTCATCGCCGCGAGCGCCGAGCCCGAGCGCGCGCGGTGGCGCGCGAGGTCACGGGTGGCGAGGCGCACCGCCACCGGTGCCCGTCGGGTCACGCGCGCGAGCAGGGGCAGCAGCAACGGCCCGAGGAGCATCATCCCCACGACGAGCCCCGCAATCCCCACCACGAGGGCTAGCGGGTTCTGTTCCTTGCCCGCGTACACGAGCAGCGCCAGCCCGGCGAGGGCGAGGATCGACCCGGGCACGGCCGAGCGGTGCACCCCGCGCGGCTCGGCCGGTCGTCCGGCCAGTGCGCGCACGATCGGCAGGCGGGCCAGGGCCCGGGCGGGGTAGGACGCGGCGAGGTAGGTCGCCGCGACCGCGAGCGCGATCGACGCGCCCACGACCCACCACGGCAAGGCCGTCTCGGCGATGTCGTGGTGGACGCTCGACTCGAGCGAGGGCCGGTACGCGACCCAGGCGGCGAAGCCGAGCGCGGCCCCGACGAGCGCGCCGGCGACGCCGACGACGAGGCCGTTCGCGCGCACCACCCAGGCGACCTGCTGAGGCGTCGCGCCGATCGCCCCGAGCATGCCCATCGCCCGGATCCGGCGCTGGGCGATCGCCGTGAAGCCGGCGACCGCGACGAGCGCGATGAGGAGCATCCCCACGACGGCGAGGGCGAGGGTGATCGTGCCGGGGTTGATGAAGTTCGGGTTGGAGAGTCGCGAGGCCGCGGTGATCTCGGCGCCGAAGGCCCTCATCACCTCGTGGTTCGGGTCGAGCAGGACGGTGGCGCTCGCGGGGTTCGCGAGCTCGCCGGGGGCCACGAGCGCGAACTCGTCGAGCAGGCTGGTCGGGTTGACGACGATCCCGGTGACCGCCCAGGCGTGGCCGGCGATGCTCCAGTGGCCGCCCACCGAGAGCGAGAGCTCGCTCGCGAGGCCCGCGGTGACGGCGACCTCGTGCGCGCCCCGTGGGCACCGGCCGCGCAC
>JAKAEP010000086.1 GCA_021818265.1 Actinomycetes bacterium | reverse complement strand
CCCCAGCCGACGAGGGCCTGATCAGGCGAGGAGCGTCTCGACCGCCGCCACGGCGCTGGCCGCGCTGTGGCCGGTCCACCCCGACGCCCCGAGGGAGAGGGCGTGGGCCCGGTCGCGGATGGCCCGGCCCCCCACGAGGACGGGCGCCGGGACGCTGCGCGCGACGGCCCCGATCGTCTCGCGGACCGCGCCCTCGAGCCCTTCGGCGGTCACCCCGATGAGGACGGCGACGAGCCGGTCGGCGCCGGCGGCCGTCTCGGCGAAGGACGCGGCGGGGGCGTTCGCGCCGAGGTCGATCGGCTCGAGGTGGGCCGCGCGCAGCAGGTCCGCCACGATCGCCACCGGCAGGGCGTGGCTCTCGCCGGCCGGCGCGCCCAGCACGACCGATCCGCGCGAGCGGCCCCGGCGCGCGAAGCGCGGGCCCAACCGCCCGATCACCCTCGTCGCGACGACGCTCGCCCGGTGCTCGTCGGCGACCGAGATCACCCCGGCCTCCCACCGGTCCCCGACGCTGCGCAGAGCCGGCACGAGCAGCTCCTCGTAGACCGCGACGGGGGTCAAGCCCGAGGCCATCGCCCCCTCGACGATCGCCCAGGCCCCGGCCTCGTCGCCGCGCACCATCCGCTCGGCCAGTCGGCCGGGGCGCGGGGCGCGGGCCGGCGGCGCCGACGGGGCCGCCAGGGCCTCGAGGTCCGCGCGCTCGACGAGCCAGGTCGCGCCCTCGCGCTCGGCGGGGAGCCGGCCGGTGCGCACGTAGTGGTACACGGTCATGTAGTGCACGCCCAGGCGTTCCGCCGCCTCGCGCAGGCCCACCCGGTCGGTCGCGGTCACCGTCCAAATTTACTGCTAATCGACCTCCAGCGCGCCGCTCGGCGCCACGCCGCGCCGCGCCGCCAGGGCGAGGCCCCCGGCCGTGGCCCAGCCGAGGGCGATCGGCAGCCAGTAGTTGGCGAGCCGGTAGACGAGGACCGCGGCGAGGGCCGGCACGCGCGCGGCGCCGTAGGCGACGAGCACGACGGTGAGGCTGCCCTCGACGACGCCGAGGCCCCCCGGCACGATCGGCAGGGCCGCGACCACCTGGCTCACCCCGTAGGCGAGGAGGAGGCCGGCCCAGGGGACCGGGGCGCCGACGGCCACGAGGGCCGCGAGCAGGCACCCCGCGTCGCAGAGCCACAGCCCGATCGCGAGGCCGATCGTCGCGGCCGTCGCGCGCCGGCCGAGCGTGATCGCCCGCATGGAGGCGAGCGTCGCGTCGACGCGCTCCCCGACGCGCCCCCGGGGCCGGCCCGTGAGGCGCCGTGCGAGGCGCACGACGGCCTCGAGGAGCCCGACCACGAGGTCGCGCCGGGCGAGGACCACCCCCGCGACGACGACCACGACGAGGGCGACCCCGGTCACGCCGGCCCCGACGTGGCTCGACCCGCCCACGAGGGCGATGAGGATCGCCGCGACGAGCAGCGCCGAGAGCCCGACGGCCTGGGCCACCATCACCGTGATGATCGCCCAGGCGCTCGCCGAGGCGCTCGCCCCGCGCCGGCGGTACTGGCGGTACCGGTACACGCTCGAGACGGCCGGCTCGCCCGGGACCGAGAGGGCGATGGCGTCGTTCGCGAGGCTGATCGCGTAGAGCTCGCCGAGCCCGAGGCGGGCCCCGCCCGAGTCCAGGACGACCCGCTGGAGGGCCGCGTAGCAGCCGAGCGAGAGCGCCTCGGCGCCGAGCGCCGCCGTGGCGCCGAGCGCGTCCAGGTGGGTGAGCCGGTGGCTCGCACCCGCGAAGTCGCCCCGGTGGGAGAAGAGCACGACGAGCACGAGCGCGCCCACGACGAGCCCGAGCGCCCAGCGCACGACGAGTCGGCCCGTGATCCGCGGCTCGCCGACGCCCTCCACGCGGCCACGCTACCGACGGGGATCGGCCTTCCTAAGGTGGCGGGGGGAGGTGGGGATGGTGGGCTTCCGCGGTCGGATCGGTCGGGACTGGCGCGACTCCGAGCCGGACTGGCCCGACGAGCCGCGCGCGCCCGAGGGCGCGCCCAACGTCGTGCTCGTGGTGCTCGACGACGTCGGCTTCGCCCAGCTGGGCTGCTACGGCTCGGACATCGAGACCCCGGTCATCGACGGCCTCGCCGCGCGCGGGGTGCGCCTGGCGAACTTCCACACGACCGGCCTGTGCTCGCCGACCCGGGCGTGCCTGCTCACGGGTCGCAACCACCACCGCAACGCGATGGGCCGGGTCGCCGACCTCGCGATCGGCTTTCCCGGCTACTGGGGCGTCCCCCCGCGCGAGAACGGCTTCCTCTCCGAGGTCCTGCGCCAGTCCGGCTACGCCACCTACTGCGTGGGCAAGTGGCACCTCACGCCCGAGGACGCGACGAACGTGGCCGGCGCCCGCGACACCTGGCCGCTCAGTCGGGGCTTCGACCGGTGGTACGGGTTCCACGGCGGCGAGACCCACCAGTTCGTGCCGGCCCTCTTCGAGGACAGCCACGCCCGACGCCCCCCGCGCGAGCTCGACGACTACCACCTCACCGAGGACCTGGCCGACCGGGCGATCGAGTACCTCGGCGACCTGCGCGCGGTCGACCCGACCCGCCCCTTCCTCCTCTACTTCGCGACCGGGGCCTGCCACTCGCCCCACCAGCCGCCCGCCCGCTGGCGCGAGCACTACCGCGGCCGCTTCGACGCCGGCTGGGACGCGTGGCGCGAGGGGACCTTCGCCCGGCAGAAGGCGCTCGGGCTGTTCGAGGCGTCCGCGACGATGTCCGAGCGCCCTGCGTGGGTGCGCCCCTGGGACGAGCTCGACGAGACGGAGCGCCGCGTGGCGGCCCGCTTCATGGAGGCCTACGCCGGCTTCCTCTCCCACGCCGACGAGCAGCTCGGGCGGGTCCTCGCCTTCATCGAGGGACTCGGCGAGCTCTCCGACACCCTCGTCCTCGTCGTCTCGGATAACGGGGCGAGCGCCGAGGGGGGATCCGAGGGCTCGATCAACGACGTGCGCCTCACCAACCTCGACCCGGCGACGACCGAGGAGATGGCGCGCCGCCTCGAGGAGATCGGCGGGCCCACGACCCACAACAACTACCCGTGGGGCTGGACCATGGCCGGCAACACGCCCTTTCGCCGCTGGAAGCGCGAGGTGCACCAGGGCGGGGTGTGCGACCCGTGCGTCGTCGCCTTCGGCGACCGGCTCGACGCCGGGGCGATCCGCCGCCAGTTCGCCCACGCGATCGACGTGATGCCGACGATCCTCGAGCTCGCGGGGGTCCCGTCGCCCGAGCGCGTCGGCGACACGCCCCAGAGCCCCCTCGACGGGGTGAGCGTCGCCGAGGTGCTGGCCCCGGGCGGGGCCGACGCCCCCGAGCGCCACGAGACCCAGTACTTCGAGATGTTCGGGTCGCGCGCCCTCTACCACCGCGGGCGAAAGGCCGTGACCTTCCACCCCGTCGGGCCGCTCTACGACGACCAGGACCCCAACGACTCCTTCGACGACGACGTCTGGGAGCTCTACGACACGCTCGCCGACCCCGCCGAGACCCGCGACCTCGCCCCCGCGCGGCCCGAGGAGGTGGCCGAGCTCGTCGCGCTCTGGTGGCGCGAGGCCGAGCGCAACCAGGTCCTCCCCCTCGACAACCGCGTCCTCTGGGCGCTCGTGCACCCCAAGCCCGACCGGCGCGCCCGGCGCGATCGCCACCGCTACTTCCAGGGCGGCGCGCCGGTGCCCGAGCCGGTCGCGGCGAACGTGCGCAACCGCTCCCACGCGATCGAGGTCGACCTCGAGGTCGCCGAGGGCGGCGGTGACGGGGTCCTGCTCGCCCTCGGCAGCGCCCTCGGGGGCTTCTCGCTCCACGTGCTCGACGGGCGGCCCCGCTACGTCCACAACCTCTACGGCAAGGAGCGCCACGTCGTCGCCTCGCCGGCGCCGCTCCCCCCCGGACGCCACGAGGTCGTCTACCGCTTCGACAAGGACGAGGGCCTGGGCGGCACCGGCACGCTCCGCGTCGACGGCGTGGTCGTGGCCACCGCCCCCATCCCCCGCTTCACCCCCTCGGGCTTCAACGGCACCGGGGTCGGGGTGACGTGCGGCTACGAGTGGGGGCCGCCGGTCGGCGAGGGCTACGCGGCGCCCTTCACCTTCCCGGGGACGATCCGGCGCTGTGAGGTCGTCGCCCTCGGCCCGATCGTGCGCGACCCGCTCGCCGAGCTCGAGGCGATCCTCTCCGAGCAGTAGTCCCGCGACGACGGTTCCGGCGGTGGACGCCGGTGGGTCCGGCGCCCGTGCCGTGCTCTCGCCGCCGGGCCCCGCCGACCCAGCGGCGGGGCGGCGGTTCTGAGTTGATGACAAGGTGAATTGCGCTATCTCTAAAGTCACAGATAGCATCGCCCCGTGACGAACCTCGACCAGCCCCTCTACGTGGCCAAGGCTGAGCTCTTCCGGGCGCTCGGCCACCCGACGCGCATCCGGATCCTCGAGCTGCTCGTCGAGCGCGAGAGGCCCGTGAGCGAGCTCATCGCCGAGACCGGGGTCGAG
>JAKAEP010000085.1 GCA_021818265.1 Actinomycetes bacterium | reverse complement strand
GCCGAGGCGCTCGCCGGCGCGCCCCGCTACCGGGCGGACCAGCTGTGGCGGGGCCTGTGGGCCGAGGGCTGGGCCCTGGGCGAGGTGACGACCGTGCCACGCGCGCTGCGCGAGCGCCTGGCCCGCGAGCATCCTCCCGCCCTCACCCCGGTCGAGGAGGTCGTGAGCGACCGGGGCGGCACGCGCAAGTGGCTCTTCGCCCTGGCCGACGGCGCGACGATCGAGACCGTCCTCATGCACTACGACGACCGCGTGACCGTGTGCGTCTCCTCCCAGGCGGGCTGCGCCATGGGTTGCACGTTCTGCGCGACCGGCCAGGCGGGCTTCACCCGGCAGCTCACCCTCGGTGAGGTGCTCGAGCAGGTCATGGTCGCCCGGCGCGAGGCCCGGCCGGCGCGCCTGTCCAACGTCGTCTTCATGGGGATGGGCGAGCCGCTCGCCAACTACGCGGTGACCGTCGCCGCCGTGCGGCGCCTCGCGGGCGACGTCGGCCTCTCGGCTCGGCACCTCACCGTCTCGACCGTCGGGGTGGCGCCGGCCATGGAGCGTCTCGCCGCCGAGGGGCTCCCGGTGACCCTCGCCCTCTCGCTGCACGCGGCGAACGACGCCACCCGCGACGGACTGGTGCCGCTCAACCGTCGCTACCCCCTCGAGCGGCTCTTCGCCGCGTGCACCGCGTGGGTCGAGCGCACTCGGCGCCGCCTCAGCCTGGAGTGGGCGCTCATGGACGGGGTCAACGACACCGACGCCGCGCTGGCCGAGCTGGTGGACTTCGCCGCGCCGCTCGCCGCGCACGTCAACCTCATCCCGCTGAACCCCACACCGGGCTTCCTGGTTCGGGGCTCGACGCCCGAGCGCGTGGCGGCCTTCCGCGACGGGCTCGTCGCGCGCGGGGTGAACGCCACGGTCCGCAACACGCGGGGCCGTTCGATCGCGGCCGCGTGCGGTCAGCTGGCCCAGGTGAACCGGGGCCGGCGCGTCAGCCTCCGCCCTCGGGTGACCCGACCTCCGCGGGAGGATGCGTCGACGTAGGCTCACGCCCCGTGACCGGTGGACGCAGTGGAGTCGGTTCGTGGGACGCGGTCTGGGGGTCGCGAGCCGTTGCTGAGGGGGCGCACTCGGTCCTCCAAGGCCTCATCGACGCCGACGGGTTCGACTCGAGCCACGGTGGCGTGGGTGAACCGGCCTGGCGGACGTACGTGGAGCGTTGGCGAAGGGTTCTGCGACTCGCCGGAGGCGATTCCGTCGTCGACGTGGGCTGCGGTGCGGGGGCCTTCCTCTACCCACTCGCCGAAGCCGGGGTCCGGGTGGGCGGGCTCGACCGATCGTCGGCACAGCTCGCACTCGCCTCCCGGGCGATTCCCGACGGGGAGTTTGTCGTGGGTGACGCCCTAGACCTCGCACCGGAGCCCGCCGCCGACGTGGTGCTCTCGATGAGCACCTTCATCTACTTCCCGTCCCTCGACTACGCGGCGCGCGTCGTCTCGGCCATGGTGTCGCGAGCCACTCGGGCCGTCGCCGTCTTGGACGTGGCCGATGCGGCTCGGCGCGGGGAGGACCTGCGTCGGCGCATCAGGGCCGCCGGTGGTGAGGCAGCCTACGCGCGGCGCTACGCGGGACTCGAGCACCTGTACTACGACCGGGCGTGGATGACGGCGCTCCTCGAGGAGTCGGGGCTCACCGACGTGCGCTGCGAGACCCAGTCGATGGAGGGCTACGGCAACGCGCCGTTCCGGTTCAACTGCTGGGGCTTCGTGCCCTGACTGGTCACGTGGGCTCGACCAGGGTCGTCTCGCGCCAGAAGTGGGGCCGCCAGCGCAGGAGGGCGAGCACCCCCACGATGCACAACAGGCCGCCCGAGACGATCGAGAACTCCGTGGAGCTGAGCGTGGCCACCGCGCCCGACTCGAGGTCGCCCAGGCGGGGCCCGCCCGTCACGACGGCCATCTGGATCGACGAGACGCGGCTGCGGAAGTCGTCGGTGATCGAGGTCTGCAGGATCGTGTTGCGCAGCACCGTCGAGATGACGTCCATCGCCCCGGCGACCGCGAGGCAGGCCACGCCCACCACGACCACGTGCACCACCCCGAAGAGGGCCATCGCCGCCCCCCAGGCCAGCACCACCAGGGCCACCAGCCGGCCCCGGCGACGGACCCTGGCCATCCAGCCGGTGAAGACCGCCATCACCAGGGCGCCGGCGCCCGGGGAGGCGTAGAGCAGGCCGAGGGTCTCGGGCCCCCCGTGGTAGAGGTGGGCGGTGACGGCGGGGAAGAGCGCCCGCGGCAGGCCGAAGACCATCGCGTTCAGGTCCACCAGGTAGACGGCCTGGACGAGCGGGTGCGCACGCACGTAGCGGAAGCCCTGACGGATCGCCGCGAGGGTGCGCAGGCCCTCGTGGGCGCCCTGGGGCGGCATCGGGTGCATCAGCCACGTCGCCACCACCAGCGCGAAGAAGGTGGCGGCGTCGATCAGGTAGCACCACGCGAGCCCGGTCGTCGCGACGAGGACGCCGGCGAGGCCGGGCCCGACGACCGTCGCGCCGTTGATGATGACCTGGTTGAGGCTGAAGGCGGCGACCAGCTCGTCGGGCGCGACGAGCGACGGGATGACCGCGGTGCGCAGTGGTCCCGACAGCCCGGCCAGCCCGGCCGCGAGGGCGGGCATCACGACGAGGACCCAGAACGCCGGGTGGCTCCCGAGCGCGTTGAGCCCGAGGGCGAGGCTGGTGAGCCCGAGCATTCCCGACGCGCCCACGAGCAGCGCGCGTCGGTCGAAGCGGTCGCCGAGGGCCCCGCCCCACAGGGAGCCGGCGATGAGGAAGGGGAGCTGGATGAAGCTGACCACTCCGACCCACAGGCTCGAGCCGGTGATGCGGTACACCTGGTAGGCGACGGCGACGATGGTGAGGTTACTGCCGAGTAGTGAGACGAGCTGGCCCGAGAAGAGCAGCCGGAAGTCGCGGCTCGTGCGCAGCGGCCGCACGTCGACGAGGAGGCGAGCCACGCCGACACTGTAGGAGCCCGCGCCGAAAGAGCCCGAGGGGAGCGGGAGTAAGGTGACCCGGGGCAGCGTTGACCAAGGAGGGTCGATGATCGGCGAGGAGTTGGTCCAGTTGCTGACGCCCGAAGGCGAGCGCGTCAGCCATCCCGAGTACGAGTCGTCGCTCACCAACGACCAGATCGTCTCGTACTACCGCGACATGGTGATCGTGCGGCGCCTCTGCACGGAGTCGACCTCGCTCCAGCGCCAGGGCCAGCTCGCTCTGTGGGCCCCCATCCAGGGCCAGGAGGCCGCCCAGATCGGCGCCGGTCGGGCACTGGAGCCGATGGACTTCACCTTCCCGACGTACCGCGAGCACGGCATCGCGTGGTGCCGGGGCGTGCCGCCCGCGGACATGCTGCGGCTCTTCCGGGCGACGAGCAACGGCGGCTGGGACCCCCAGAAGTACCGCCACTCGGTGCCGACGGTCGTCCTGGGCAACCAGGCCCTCCACGCCGTCGGCTACGCCATGGGCGTCCAGCGCGACGGCGCCGAGGAGGCCGTGATGGCCTTCTTCGGCGACGGCGCCTCCTCCCAGGGCGACGTCCTGGAGTCGTTCGTGTGGGCGTCGAGCTACAACGCGCCGATCGTCCTGTTCTGCCAGAACAACCAGTGGGGGATCTCGACGCCGACCTCCATCCAGTCCAAGATCCCCCTCTACCACCGCGCCCACGGCTTCGGCTTCCCGGGCGTGCGGGTCGACGGCAACGACCTGCTCGCGGTGTACGAGGTGACCAAGCGGGCCCTCGACAACGCCCGAGAGGGGGGCGGGCCGACGATGATCGAGGCCTACACCTACCGGATCGGGGCCCACACGACCTCCGACGACCCGACGCGCTATCGCATCGACGCCGAGGTCGAGGTGTGGCGTCACCGCGACCCGATCGAGCGGGTGAAGGCGCTGCTCGTGCGCGAGGGCACGGTCAAGGCGAGCTACTTCGACGAGGTGGCCGAGGAGGCCGAGGGGATCGCCCTCCAGCTGCGTGAGGACGTCCTCGCCATGGGCAAGCCCGACCCGATCACCATCTTCGACCACGTCTACGCCGACGAGCACCCCCTCATCGAGGAGGGCCGGCGCGAGATGGTCGAACTGGGCGTAGCGGGAGGCGGTCACTGATGGCGACGACCACGATGACCATGGCCAAGGCCCTCAACGAGGGGCTGCGCCGGGCCATGGAGGAGAACAAGAAGGTCCTCATCATGGGCGAGGACGTCGGCAAGCTCGGTGGGGTCTTCCGCATCACCGACGGCCTGCAGAAGGACTTCGGCGAGGACCGGGTCATCGACTCCCCCCTGGCGGAGTCGGCCATCGTGGGCACGGCCGTGGGCCTCGCGATCCGGGGCTACCGGCCGGTGTGCGAGATCCAGTTCGACGGCTTCGTCTACCCGGCCTTCGACCAGATCGTCTCGCAGGTCGCCAAGCTCCACAAGCGCAGCGACGGCGTCTATACGATGAGCCTGGTGATCCGCCTGCCCTTCCAGGGCGGGATC
>JAKAEP010000084.1 GCA_021818265.1 Actinomycetes bacterium | reverse complement strand
TCGCGCCGTAGCCGGCGACCTCGAAGTAGGAGACGCGCTCCTCCCACTCCTGGGTCTGGCGGTTCTGCCAGCGGCGGTTCACCGCCACCGACAGCCGCACCGCCGCCTGGCCGCTGTTGAGGAACTTCAGTTCGGGGTCCCGGGTGATGTTGCCCACCACGGTGATCGAGTTGTCGGGCATGGTCTCTCCTTGGCTGCGCCGACCCTAGGCCTCGGCCGCGACGCGGGCCGGGGCGCGGTCGTGCCGGCGCAGGATCTTGAAGCGCAGGACCTCGTCCGACAGGGTCAGGATGCGGTCCAGCTCGTCGACGGTCGACGACTCCCCCGCGAACTCGACCACCACGTAGTAGCCCTCTTTGCGCTTCTTGATCTCGTAGGCCAGGGGACGCTTCCCCCAACGGTCGATGGCGCCGGGGCTGCCGCCGTGGCTGCGGATCGTCTCCAGTGCGCGGTCGAGCGCCTGCTGGATCGACTGGGCGTCGACGGACGTGTCGAACACGATCATCGTCTCGTAGGGCCGTAGGGCCATATGGCTGTTCCTTTCCCTCTGGACCGGCGTGGCCGGGCCCCGCGGAACCGGGGCAGGGGTCTCACTGTGCTCGCCGTGGCGAGAGGACGAGTCTAGCAAGGGCCCGGCGCGGGACCCCGGGCCCGCCTAGCGCAGCTCCTCGGGGGTCTCGTAGGCCTCGTCGGGGCCGGGGAAGGCGCCGGCGCGCACGTCGGCGGCGTAGTGGGCGATGGCCTCGGTGATGAGGGACCCCGCGTCGGCGTAGCGGCGCACGAACTTCGCCGGGCGGCCCTGGGCGAGCCCGAGCAGGTCGTGGAAGACCAGGACCTGGCCGTCGGTGTCGGGACCGGCCCCGATCCCGATGGTGGGGATGTCGAGGTCCTCGGTCACCCGTGTCCCGACCAGGCTGGGGACGCCCTCCACGACGATCGCGTAGACGCCCTCGTCCTGGAGCACCTTCGCGTCGAGGCTGAGCTGCTCGGCCGCCTCGCGGGTCTTGGCCTGGACCTTGAAGCCCCCGAAGGCCATGACGCTCTGGGGGGTCAGGCCGAGGTGGCCCATCACCGGGATCTCGGCGTCGAGGATGGCCCGCACGACCTCGCGTCGGACCCGACCGCCCTCGAGCTTGACCGAGTCCGCCCCGGCGCGGATGAGCCGCCCGGCGTTGGCCACGGCCTCGTGGGCGCCGGTGTGGTAGCTGAGCCACGGCAGGTCGGCCACCACGTGGGCGTCGGGCGAGGCGGCGGCGACCGCGGCCACGTGGTGGCACATCGCCTCGATCGTGACGTGCAGGGTGTCCGCGTGGCCCAGCACGACGTTGGCCAGCGAGTCGCCCACCAAGATGATGTCGACCCCGGCGGCCGAGGCCAGCCGGGCGCCGGGCTCGTCGTAGGCGGTCACCATGACCAGGGGCTCGGCGCCCCGACGGCGCTTGCGGGCCCGGATGGCCGGGGCGCTGAGTCTCATCGCCCGGCCTTCGAGGCGACCGGCGCCCCCCGGCGGGCGATGCGCCCCCCGGCGTGCCACTTGCGCGCGAGGTGGTGGAACGAGCAGGCCACGCAGACCTCCACCGCGTAGCAGGTGACCGGCTCGGCGCGGCGCTCGAGCTTCGCGAGCTCGGCCCGGGTCGTGGGGCAGGTGCCCCCGGCCGGCAGGCGCGCGCCGAAGACGTAGGTCACCTCGACCAGCTCGGCGTCCCCGCAGACCGGGCACCGCTCCCCCGAGCGGCGGCCCACGTTGCGCGCCGCGCGCACGAGCTCGGGGTGGGCGTCGCAGACGTCCTCGACGCCGATCTGGCCGGCCGCGAGCCGCGCGAGCAGGGTCCGGCGAACCAGGCCGAACTCGACCACGGCCCCGACGTTCGAGGTGGCGGCCAGGCGCTGATCCATTAGCGGTGACACTACCCCCGGGGGTGCGACGGACGGCTCCGGGCCGCCGGCCGGGACGGGACGGGATGCGCGCGTCGATATATCGAAGTGATATGATGCTCCGCAATGTTGGACGTCGCCATCCTCGGCCTCCTGATGGAGCGCGATCACCACGGCTACGAGATCCGCTCCCAGCTGCGCGAGCGCCTCGGGGTCTCGGCCAACGTGTCGTTCGGGTCCATCTACCCGGCCCTGGCCCGGCTCGAGCGCCACGGCCTGGTCGAGGCGGTCGCCCCGGCCGCGCCGCGCGCGGCGGCGGTCTCCACCGGCTCGCTCGCCGGCGAGCGCGCGTCGTTGCGCTCCCTACGCGGCTCGGCCGGCCTCGGCCGGCGGGGCCGCAAGGTGTACCGCATCACCGAGCGGGGCCGCCAGGAGTTCCGGGCGCTGCTCGCCGACCCCACAACGGTCGACGACGGGCGCAGCTTCTCGCTGCGCGTGGCCCTCGCCCGCTACCTCACGCCGGCCCTGCGCGTGCGCCTCCTCGAGCGGCGCCGCCAGGACCTGCTCGAGCGCCTGGCCGAGGTGCGCCAAGGCGCCGACAACCCCGACCTCGACGCCTACGCGCGCTCGGTGATGAGCCACGCCGCGCACAGCGTCGAGTTGGACCTCGAGTGGATCGACGACCTGTTGTCCATCGAGCGCAGTGACTCAGAGACGTTCGCCCGAGAGGCGAAGTAGGAAAGGAGAGCCATGGGCACTATCCGCGTGGCCATCGCGGGCGTGGGCAACTGCGCCAGTTCGCTCGTCCAGGGCGTGACGTACTACAAGGACGCCAAGCCCGGCGACCACGTGCCCGGACTCATGCACGTCGACCTGGGCGGCTACCACGTCGCGGACCTGGAGTTCGTCGCCGCCTTCGACGTCGACGCGACCAAGGTCGGCAACGACCTGGGCAAGGCGATCGACGCCGGCCAGAACAACACCCTCAAGTTCGCCGAGGTGCCCTCGCTCGGGGTAACGGTCCTGCGCGGGCCGACCCTCGACGGGCTCAACACGTACTACCGCGCGGCCATCGAGGAGTCCCCGGCCGAGGCCGTCGACGTGGCCCAGGCGCTGCGCGACGCCCGCGCCGACGTGCTCGTCTCCTACCTGCCCGTCGGCTCCGAGGAGGCCCAGCGCTTCTACGCCCAGGCCGCGCTCGACGCGGGCGTGGCCTTCGTCAACGCCATCCCGGTCTTCATCGCCTCGGACCCGGTCTGGGCGAGGAAGTTCGCCGACGCGGGCGTGCCGATCATCGGCGACGACATCAAGAGCCAGGTCGGCGCCACCATCGTCCACCGCGTGCTGAGCCGGCTGTTCGAGGACCGCGGCCTCACCCTCGAC
Source organism: Actinomycetes bacterium (assembly GCA_021818265.1). GTDB lineage: Bacteria > Actinomycetota > Acidimicrobiia > Acidimicrobiales > RAAP-2 > RAAP-2. Next base: position 1,284 of record JAKAEP010000084.1, on the reverse strand, counting down.
CGCACCTACCAGCTCAACGTCGGCGGGAACATGGACTTCAAGAACATGCTCGACCGCGAGCGCCTCGAGTCGAAGAAGGTCTCCAAGACCCAGGCCGTCACCAGCCAGCTCGAGCTCAACGACATCGCCCCCGACAACGTCCACATCGGCCCGAGCGACCACGTGCCGTGGCTGCTGGACCGCAAGTGGGCCTACATCCGCCTCGAGGGTCGCAACTTCGGCGACGCCCCCCTGAACATCGAGCTCAAGCTCGAGGTCTGGGACTCGCCGAACTCGGCCGGGGTGATCATCGACGCCGTGCGCTGCGCCAAGCTGGCGCTCGACCGCGGCGTCGGGGGGCCCCTGCTCGGCCCGTCGGCCTACTTCATGAAGTCGCCGCCCGTCCAGTACCACGACGACGAGGCCCACGACATGGTGGAGGCCTTCGCCGAGGGCACCCTCGTGGACGAGGTCTGGCCGGCCTAGCGGCGGCACGGTGCCGGTGCCGCGCGGCCCGGCCCGCCACACTGGGGGGATGACCTTCGCCGGCGCACCCCGCTCCGAGGTGGGCACGCGGGAGTGGCTGCGCCGCCGCGGGCCGTCCTGGGTCCTGCAGGCCGCCTCGGCGGTCGCCGCCGCGGTCGGCCTGGCCGAGGGCGCCCACCGGTGGGCCGGGTTCTCTTGCTGGGTCCTGCTCGTCGTGGAGGGTGGCCTCCTCCTCGCCACCGCGAGCACCCTGTGGCGGCTGCGCCACGTGCTCGCCGAGCGCCTGGCGAGCGGCGCCTCGGCGCCACCGCGCCCCCTGCGGCGCGCCGTGCGCCTCGAGGGGCTCGTCCTCGGCGTGGTGGCGGTCCTCGTCGGCCTCGACGCGACCTACACCTACCACCCGCGGGCGGTGGGACTCGCCCTGCTCTTCTTCGGGGTCCAGCTCCTCTACGACCGTCGGGCGCGCCGCTAGCGCGCCGCCCACCAGGCGCGCAAGCGCGCCTCGGCCTCGGTCGGGTCGACCTCGCCCTCGTCGAGGCGGATCTCCATGAGGAAGTCGAGGGCCCGTCCCACGTCGGGACCGGGCGCGATGCCGAGCACCTCCATCACGCGCACCCCGTCGATCGCCGGGCGCAGGGCCGAGAGGTCCTCCTCGGCGCGCAGCTCGACGATCCGCTCCTCGAGCTCGTCCATGCGCCGGGCGAGCTCGGCGGCCTTGCGGGCGTTGCGGGTCGTACTGTCGCAGCGGGTCAGCTCGTTCAGGTCCTCGAGCAGGTCGCCGGCGTCGCGCACGTAGCGGCGCACCGCCTTGTCGCTCCA
>JAKAEP010000083.1 GCA_021818265.1 Actinomycetes bacterium | reverse complement strand
GGCGCGCAGTGAGACCAAGGGGAGCCATGGCCAAGGACCGCATCGACCGCGACGACGAGGACCTCGTCCGCCTGTACCTGTCCGACATCGGGCAGTACTCGCTGCTCACCAAGGACGACGAGGTCCGACTGGCCCAGGCGATCGAGGAGGGCCGCGAAGCCCGCGCCGAGCTCGAGTCGGCCGAGACCGACAAGAAGGTGAAGCTCACCCCGAGCCGCAAGCAGTCCCTGAAGCGCGCCGCCCACCGGGGCGAGCAGGCCGAGCGCGACTTCGTCCAGTCGAACCTGCGCCTGGTCGTCTCGATCGCGAAGAAGTACCAGGCCTCCGGGCTGCCACTGCTCGACCTCATCCAGGAGGGCAACCTCGGGCTGATGCACGCCGTGGAGAAGTTCGACTGGCGCAAGGGCTTCAAGTTCTCGACCTACGCCACCTGGTGGATCCGCCAGGCCATCACTCGCGGCATCGCCAACACCGGGAGGACCATCCGGCTCCCGGTGCACGCGGGGGACACCCTCGCGCGCGTCCAGAAGGCCCAGTCCCGCCTCGAGCTCAAGTTCGGCCGCCCGCCGACCATCAAGGAGCTCTGCGAGGAGTGCGAGATGCCCGAGGACAAGCTCATCGAGGCGCTGCGCTTCCGCTCCGAGCCGATCTCGCTCAGTGAGCCGTTGCGCGAGGACGGCGACGCCGAGCTCGGCGACGTGGTCGAGGACCGCTCGGCCGAGTCGCCCTTCGACGTCGCGGCGGTGAAGATGATGCCGGCGGCTATCGAGAAGCTCCTCGAGCCCCTCGACGAGCGCGAGCAGAAGATCCTGCGGATGCGCTTCGGCCTGGACGGGGCCGGGGAGATCCGCACGCTCGAGGACGTGGGCGCCGAGATGAACCTCACGCGCGAGCGCATCCGCCAGATCGAGGCGCGCGCCATGTCGAAGCTGCGCCACCCCTCCTCGGACACCGGTGCGCGCGACCTGCTGACGCTCTAGCGGCGCTGGTTGCGCAGTCCGACCGCCCCGAGGGCGGTCGCCGCGGCCACTCCGAGGGCCGCCGAGACCACGACCGGCGTGTGCGATCGCGTCCGGCTGAGGGCGGTGACCGGGTGGCTGAAGGTCAGCTGGGGCCACGAGCGCTCCTGGGCCAGCCGGGCCAGGGCCCGGTCGGCGTTGACGACGTAGGGGTGGCCGACGACGTCGAGCATGGGCACGTCGGAGATGGAGTCGGAGTACGCGAAGGAGTCGGCGAGGTCGATGCCCCGGCGCGCCGCGAGCTCGCGGATGGCGTCGGCCTTGTGGGGGCCCTGGGCGAAGAAGGTCATCTCGCCGGTGAAGCGGCCCTCGTCGTCGACGCGCGCGACCGACGAGATCGTCCCGGTGAGGTGGAGGACCTCGGCGAAGGGCTCGACGATCTCCGCGGGCGCCGAGGAGACGAGGTAGACCTCGTCGCCCTGGGCCAGGTGATGGTCGATCAGCTCGAGGGCCTCGGCGTAGAGCAGCGGCTCGATCACCTCGTTGACGGTCTCGCGCACCATGTCACGGATCTGGTCGCGGCTCCAGCCCCGGGTGACCTTGAGGACGGCCTGGCGGACGCGGTCCAGGCGCTTGTCGTCGGCGCCGAAGCGCTGGAACCAGAACTGGGCGATGCCCGCCCCGACGAGGGTACGACGGTGCAGCAGGCCCCGGGCGTGGAGCTCGGGGCCCCAGGCGAGCAGCGACGACTTGGCGATGACCGTCTTGTCGAGGTCGAAGAAGGCCGCGCGCACGCCTCAATGGTAGGTCCGCGGACCGAGGGCTCAGCCCACGAACACCGTCGAGCACTCGTCCCGGGAGTCGGCGCGGGCCATGAGGACCACGTGGTCGTCGACGAGGAAGTGCATGCTGGGCGAGGGCACGAGCGGGGTCTCGTTGCGTACCACGGCCACCACCCGGACCGAGTCGGGCAGACGGAGCTCGTCAAGGGTCAGGTCCTCGACCACGGCGGGCGAGCGCTCGTCGAGGGTCACCTCGAGCAGGCACATCTTGCCGTGGGCGAAGGTCATCAGCTGGATGACCGCGCCGACCTCGACCGCCTCGTCGACGAGCGAGGTGATCAGGCTCGGCGTCGACACCGAGACGTCGACCCCCCACGACTCGGTGAAGAGCCACTCGTTGCGGGCGTTGTTCACGCGGCTGATGACGTGGGGCACCCCGAACTCCTGCTTGGCGAGCCAACTCACGACGAGGTTGTCCTCGTCGTCGCCGGTCGCGGCGATCATCACGTCGGCGCCGCGCACGTCGGCCGCGGCGAGGGAGGCGAACTCGCAGGCGTCGGCGGCCACGACCGTGACGGCCGGCAGCTGGGACTTGAGCTTCTCGGCGGTCGCGGGGACCTGCTCGAGCAGGGTGACCTCGTGGTGGCGGTCCACGAGGTCCGTGGCGATGGCGGTGCCCACGGACCCGCCGCCGGCGATGACGACCTTCACGCGGGCCGCCCCTCGAGGAGGGCCGAGAGCCGCGCGAGGCCCTCGGAGGTGACCATGAACTCGAGGATGTCGTCCTCCTGGGCGAAGAGACCCTCGACGTCGAGCCGGCCGACGCCCCCGCGCACGACGCCGACGAGCCGGACGTCGTCGCCCAACGAGAAGTCCGTCGCCGGGCGGCCCGCGAGTGCGTCGGGCACGATGCGCTCGACGAAGTGGACGGTGCCCGCGGCGTCGGACCAGCTGATCGAGGAGTCGGTCGGCAGGAGCCACCGCTTGACCTGGCCCGTCGTCCACGAGGACGTCGCCACCGTGGGGATCCCGAGCTTCATGTAGATCTCGGCCCGGTTGGGGTCGTAGATGCGGGCGACGACGTTCTTGATCTGGTAGTGGTCGCGGGCGATCCGCGCGCACAGGATGTTCGAGTTGTCGCCGCTGGTCACCGCGGCCAGGGCGTCGGCCCGGACGGCCTCGGCCTGGAAGAGCACGCCGCGGTCGAACCCCGAGCCGATGATGGTCTTGCCCTGGAAGTGGGTGAGTCGGCGCAGGCTGTCGCGGTTCTTGTCGATCACGACGACCGAGTGGCCCTCGTCGGAGAGCTCCATGGCCAACTCGGAGCCGACCCGGCCGCAGCCGACCACGATGATGTGCACCGACTCATCCCACCACAACGCCGGTTTTGCGTGCAACTCACGGGCTTTCACGACCCGGGCCACCCGGGGGTCGTCCGGGCGCTGCCTTAGTATCGTCAGCGTGCCCGGCTCGTCGCACCCGCGTCCTCGGCGTGCGCAGGCCCTCACCTCGCACGCGAACCTCGCCCAGGTCTACCCCGAGTCGTGGGACTACCGGCTGAAGCGCTTCTTCCTGGGCCGGCCGCTCGTCACCGAGCAGCTCGCCGGCGAGCGCCTGAACCGGGCGATCGCCCTCGGGGTGCTGGCGCCGGACTGCATCTCGTCCTCGGCGTACGGGACCGAGGAGATCCTCACCCAGATGACGCCCTTCATCGGCATCGCCGCCTTCTCGTTGGTGGTGCCCGTGATGTTCGTCATCATCGGGGTCCTGGTCTTCGTGACGACGAGCTACCTCGACGTCATCAAGTACTACACGACCGCCGGTGGCTCCTACGTGGTGACACGCGACAACTTCGGCCCGCGCGTGGCCCAGGTGGCGGCCGTGGCGCTGCTCATCGACTACATCGTCACCGTCGCCGTCCAGTGCAGTGCCGGCACGGCGGCCCTGACCTCGGCCTTCCCCTCGCTCGTGCACTACACGCTCGAGATCACGGTCGCCGTGGTCCTCCTGCTCATCTTCGGGAACCTGCGCGGACTGCGCGAGGCGGGGAGCTACTTCGCCCTGCCGACGTACTTCTACGTGGCCATGCTCTCGATCACGATCCTGATCGGCTACTACAAGAAGGTCGCCGGCACGCTCGAGCGGATCCCCCTGCCGGCCCGGCACCTGCTCATCGACGGGCGCTTCGGCCACCCCGGCAACGGCCTGCTGATGGGCCTCGCCTTCGTGACGCTGCTGCGCGCCTACGCCAACGGCGGCTCCTCGCTCACCGGCCTCGAGGCGATCAGCAACGGCGTGGCGAGCTTCCGGCGACCCGAGTCGCACAACGCCCGCATCACCCTCGTGGTGATGAGCTCGATCCTCGCCTTCTTGCTGGTGGGCACGACCCTCCTCGCGTCGTGGACCCACGCGGTCCCCTACGACGTCGGGTCGCCGACGGTCGTCTCCCAGGAGGTGCTCGACGTCTTCGGGTCCCACGGGTTCGGGCACGTCATCTACTACCTGGTCCAGTTCGCCACCCTGCTCATCCTCTACACCGGGGGCAACACCTCGTTCAACGGCTTCCCGTTCCTCGCCAACTACGTCGCCACCGACCGCTACCTCCCGCGCCAGCTCACCAAGCGCGGCCACCGCCTGGCCTTCTCGAACGGGATCATCGTCCTCGGGATCGTCTCGCTGGCGCTGATCGTCGTCTTCGACGCGCGGGTCAACGCGCTCATCGCCCTCTACGCGATCGGCGTCTTCACCGGCTTCACGCTGGCCGGCGCCGGCATGGTCGCGCGGCACTCGCGCACGCGCGTCGGGCGC
>JAKAEP010000082.1 GCA_021818265.1 Actinomycetes bacterium | reverse complement strand
GGCACGCTGAGGGCCGCGTCGGCGTGGGCCGCCACGACGGGCTTGGCGTTGAAGGCGATCCCGAGCCCGGCCGCCGAGAGCATGTCGATGTCGTTCGCCCCGTCGCCCACGGCCACCGTCTGGGCGAGCGGGACGCCGACCTCGGCGGCGAAGCGGCGCAGCGCGGCCGCCTTGCCGGGCCGGTCGACCACCTCCCCGCGTAGCCGTCCCGTGAGCCGGCCGCCCTCGATCTCGAGCCGGTTGGCCGCCAGGTGCGCCACGTCGAGGTCGGCGAGCAGCGGCTCGAGGACCTCGGCGAACCCCCCCGAGACCACGGCCGGCACGTAGCCCAGGCGCGCCAGGGTGCGCAACAGCGTGCGGGCCCCGGGGCTGAGGCGCAGCCGGGCGCGCACCTCGTCGAGGACCCGCGCCTCGAGCCCCGCGAGCAGCGCCACCCGCCGGCGCAGGGCCTCGGCGAAGTCGATCTCGCCGGCCATGGCCGCGGCGGTGATCGCGGCCACCTCGGCGGCGCGGCCGGAGGCCTCCCCGAGCAGGTCGATCACCTCGTCCTGGAGGAGCGTCGAGTCGGCGTCCATCACCACGAGGTGCTTGGCCCGCCGGTGCAGCCCGGCCCGCTGGGTCGCCACGTCCAGGCCGACGGCGCCGGCCGACTCGGCCATCGCGGCGCGCAGGCGCACCAGGTCGGGGCCGGCGACGACGAGCTCGTAGCACTCCACCGGGTAGCGCGCGAGGTGGACGATCCGCTCACACGTCGCCCCGCAGGCCGCGATGGCCGCGAAGACGCCGTGGAGCTGGCCGGCCTGGATCGAGGGGGCGAGCAGGGTGACGAGGAGGCGCCGTCCCATCACCTCGTCGCTCGGGGTCACGGCCTCGACGCGCACCTCGATGCCGCGACCGGACACTTCCCGGGTGGCCAGCGCCGCGGCGATGGCCTCGGGCCCGAGCCCCTCGCCGGCCACCTCCGCGCACAGCACCAGGGTGCCCCGGATGGTGATCTGGGCCACGTCCATCAGGCTCACGTCGTCGCCCTCGAGGGCGCCGAGCGCGCTGAAGAGCTCCGCGCCGACCCCGACCCGGTCCGGGCCGCTCACGGTCACCAAGAAGGTGGGGCGCCCCATCCCAGCAGGTTAGGGGACCGGCTCGGGCCCCTCGCTCGCGCGCAGCGCGCGCACGTGCGCCACGTGGGGGTCGGCGCGCGCGTCGAAGCGCCACAGCGCGGGCAGGGCCCCGCCCACCGCGACCACCGAGCCGCTGCACGCCACCCCGCCCAGGGCGAGCGAGGCGCGCAGCCCCACCCCGGCCGCCATCGCCCCGGCCCGGAACTGGCCGGCCGTCGGCCCGAGCGAGTACGAGATCATCTCGAGTCCCGCCATGCGCCCGCGGACCTCGGGGGCGATCGACTCGTTCCACAGGGTCTGGCGGAAGATCCCCGACACGGCGTCCCCGGCCCCGCCCACGACGAGCCCCGCGAGGGCCAGTGGGAGCGAGCGGGCGACCCCGAAGAGGGCCACCCCGAGCCCCCAGAGCGCCGCGCTCGCCACGACGGCCCGCCCGTAGTGGTGGACCCGCCGGGTCCAGCGCGAGGTGACCGTCGCGAGCAGGGCCCCGAGGGGCAGGCCCACGAAGAGCAGGGCCAGGGCGTAGCGCTCGTCGAAGCGCGCCGCGACGAAGGGCACCATGGTGACCGGGTAGGCCAGCACCATCGCCAGCAGGTCCACGACGTAGGTGCCCGTCACGTCGGGGCGGCGCCGGGCGTAGCGCGCCGCCTCGCGCAGCGCCGCGAGGTCGCCGCCGCCCCCACCCGCGCCGCGGCGCACCGCGGGCGCCAGGCGCACCGAGGCGAGCAGGATGAACGTGGCGGCGACGGTGACGAGGTTGGCGCCGTAGACCGCCTTCGGCCCCCACACCACGGCCGCCAGGCCACCGAGGGCCGGGCCGAGGATCGAGGCCACGGTGCCCGCGAGCGTCGAGAGCGTCGCCGCCGATCGCTGGAGGTCGTGGGGGACGAGCACCTGGTCCAAGGCGGCCAGGCTCGGCGACTGGAGGCTCTGGGCCGCGGCCACGAGCCCGGCGAAGACGTAGAGGACGACGACGGTGGGCCGGGCGGCTAGGGCGTTGACGAAGAGCGCGACGGTGGCGACCGCCACCACCACCTCGGTCGCCACGACGAGCCGCCGGCGGTCCACGCGGTCGGCCAGCGCCCCGCCCCACAGCCCGAAGGCGACGAGGGGCGCGAGCTCGACGAGGCCGAGCGCGCCCACCGCCACGGTCGAGTGGGTGAGGTCGCGCAGCTGGAAGGGGGCCGTGACGAAGGTCGCCTGGTCCCCGAGCATCGAGACGAAGCCCGCCAGGTAGAGCCGCCGGAACGCCACGGACGCGCGCAGGGGCGCGAGGTCGACCCCGAGCCTCACGCCCGCTCCGCCACCCAGCCCTCGCCCTCCACGTAGCGGCGCAGCACCCTCGCCGGCACGCCCCCGAGCACCACCCGGTCCGGGAACGTCCCGCGCACGACGGCCCCGGCGGCCACCACCGTGTTGCGCCCGAGGGTGGTGCCCGGCAGGATCACCGCGTGGGCGCCGATCCAGCTGCCCGAGCCAATCGAGACGGCCGCCTCCTTCGGGCGCTGCCACCCGATGGGTGCGTCGGGGTCGTCGTAGGAGTGGTTCTGGTCCGTGACGTAGACGTAGGGGCCGGTCTGGATGTCGTCGCCGATCTCGATCGACCAGTGGCCCACGATGTGCGAGCCCCGCCCGATCACGCAGTGGCGCCCGATCGCGACGGTGGGGCGCCTGAGCATCTCCTGGCCCGGTCCGATCCCCGCGGCGAGGGTCACGTAGGGGCCGACGAGCGTCCCCTCGCCGATCGAGAGGTAGCGCTCGTTGTAGATGACGCCCTGGGGCGCGAGCAGCGCGGCGCCGCGGCCGAAGGCGCAGAAGGCCGACGCGTACTCGTCGTCGGGGCCCACGGTGGCGACCTCGTCGAGGTAGCGGCGGGCCCGGCGCACGGCCGCGCCGAGGCGCCGGCGGAGGACGAGGCGCGCGCGCACGGCGAAACGCTAGCCCCGCGGCCCGCGGGCTAGCGTCGACGCGTGGCGCACGACGTCCTCGTCATCGGGGCGGGCTTCGGGGGGCTGGCCGCGGCGGTCGCCCTGCGTCGCGCCGGCGTCTCCGACGTCGTCGTGCTCGAGCGGGCCGAGGAGATCGGCGGCACGTGGCGCGACAACACCTACCCGGGCTGCCGGTGCGACGTGGGCTCGAACCTCTACTCGCTCTCTTTCGCCCCCAACCCCGACTGGTCCAACACCTACAGCTACCAGCCCGAGATCCAGCGCTACCTGCTCGGGGTGGTCGACCGGTTCCACCTGCGCCCCCTCGTGCGCCTCGGTCACGAGGTGACCCGGATCGCCTTCGAGCGGACCTCGGGCCTGTGGCACGTGGCGGGGCCGTGGGGCGAGCGCCGCGCGCGCTGCGTCGTGCTCGCCACCGGCAGCCTCGCCGAGGCCCGGCTGCCCGACATCCCCGGGATCGAGACCTTCGCCGGGCCGAGCGTGCACACCGCCCGGTGGGACGACAAGGTCGACCTGTTCGGCAAGCGCGTGGCCGTCGTGGGGACCGGGGCGAGCGCGATCCAGGTCGTGCCCGAGGTGGCGGCCGTCGCGGCCGAGCTCACCGTCTTCCAGCGCACGCCGCCGTGGATCCTGCCCCACGGCGGACGAGCGGTCCCCGAGCGCACCCGCGCGCTCTACCGATGGCTCCCGCCCCTCCAGCGCCTGGCCCGGCTGCGCCACTACCTCCAGCGCGAGCTCCTCGTGCTCGGCTTCGTGAAGGACCCCGCGCGCATGGCCCGCGGCGAGACGATGGCGCGCGCCCACCTCGAGGCGAAGGTCGCCGACCCCGACCTGCGCGCCCGGCTCACCCCCGACTACCGGCTGGGCTGCAAACGGGTGCTGCTCTCGAACGACTACTACCCCGCCCTCACCCGCCCGAACGTCCGGCTCGTCACCGAGCCGATCGAGCGCGTCGAGCCCACGGGGCTGCGCAGCGCCGACGGCACCCTCACCGAGGTCGACGCCGTCGTGTGGGCCACGGGATTCCACGTCACCGACAACCCCGTCGTCGCACGGGTCACCGACGGCGACGGGCGCTCCCTCGCCGAGGCGCTGGCGGGCCGGCTCGACCACTACCGGGGCACCACTTTCCCCGGCTACCCGAACCTCTTCATGCTCGGGGGGCCCAACACCGGCCTCGGGCACTCGTCGGTCGTGTTCATGATGGAGAGCCAGCTGCGCTACGTGACGGAGGCCGTGCGCCGCGCCCTCGCCGAGAACGCGCTGATCGAGCCCACGGCCGAGGCGGCGGCGGCCTGGACCGGCCGGTTGCGCGATCGGCTGCCGAGCACCGTCTGGGGAAGCGGGTGCGCCAGCTGGTACCTCGCCGAGGGCGGCGTCAACACCACCATCTGGCCCGACTTCACGTTCACCTTCCGGCGCGCGACGCGCCGCTTCGAGCCCCGCGACCACCGGGTGGCCGCGGCGCCCGCGACGACCACCTAGTCGAGGTTGATCGGCGCGTCGACGTCGAGCTCCTCGGTGGCCCCCACCACGTCGGGCATCTGGGCCTTGGCGAGGTGGGCGCGGACCCGCTCGTCGATCTCGGCCATGAGCTGGGGGCTCTCGCGCAGGAACGTCTTCACGTTCTCGCGCCCCTGGCCGAGCTGCTCGCCCTCGTAGGTGAACCA
>JAKAEP010000081.1 GCA_021818265.1 Actinomycetes bacterium | reverse complement strand
GCGCGAGGGGATCGTCGCGGCGACGGGCAATCCCGCCGTCGAGGTCTGGGTCGGCGACCTCGCCGACCCTCGAGCGGTGGCGGCCCTCGCGCGCGAGCTCGCCGGGGCGATCCCCCGACTCGACGTCCTCATCCACAACGCCGGGTCGATCGCGCCCGCCCGTGTCCTGCGCGACGGCGTCGAATCGACCGTGGCGACCCAGCTGCTCGCGCCCTACCTCCTCACCGGGGCACTCCACCACGCCCTCGCCGCCGCCGCGCCGGGACGGGTCGTCCTCGTCGCCTCGGGCGGGATGTACGCCGAGCCCTTCGACTTCGAGCGCCTCGCCGGCGTCGCGGGCCCCTTCGACGGCGTGCGAACCTACGCGAGGGTCAAGCGGGCCCAGGTGGTGCTGGCCCGGGCCTGGGCGCGGCGGTGGCCGGCCGAGGAGGTGAGCGTGGTGGCCCTGCACCCCGGCTGGGCCGACACCCCGGGCCTCGAGCGCTCCCTGCCGCGCTTCTACCGGGCCCTGCGGCCCCTCCTTCGCACCCCCGACCAGGGCGCCGACACGGGGCTGTGGTTCGCCGGGTCCCCCGACGCGCCGGCCCTCAGCGGGTCGTTCCTCTTCGACCGGCACCCGCGCGCGACCGAGCGGCTGGCGCGGACCCGCTCGGCCGACCCCCGGGGCGACGAGGAGGCGCTCCTCGGGTGGCTTGGCGGCCTCGCCGAGGGCGTCGGGGGCGGCTAGGCCCCGGGGGACCGGGCGCCGGGCGCCGATATCCTGGTGGAGCGGCCATCCGCGGCCCGCCGCTTTTGCGCTCCCGGGAGTTTCCGGTAGACTGGTGAGCCGACCTCGCGGGCCGCCGCGGGGTCTCCCGTGCGGGCACTGACCTCGCACGCCGTTGTGCCCGAGCAAGGAGAAGGACCTGAGCAAGCAGAAGGAAGACGCGTTCACCGTGGAAGGCACCGTCGTGGAGCCCCTGCCGAACGCCATGTTCCGGGTGGAGCTGGAGAACGGGTACACCGTCCTCGCCCACAGCTCCGGGAAGATGCGGATGCACCGCATCCGCATCCTGCCCGGCGACAAGGTGCAGGTGGAGATCACCCCCTACGACATGACCCGCGGCCGTATCACCTACCGCTACAAGTAGCTCCCGTCCACGAGTCCAGGAACGAAATGAAAGTCCGCGCGAGCGTCAAGCCGATCTGTGAGAAGTGCAAGGTGATCCGACGGGCCGGCGTCGTCCGCGTGATCTGTGAGGCGAACCCGCGCCACAAGCAGCGCCAGGGCTAGGAGAGAACATGGCTCGAATCGCAGGCGTCGACATCCCGCGCGACAAGCGCACGGTGATCGCGCTGACCTACATCTTCGGCGTGGGCCCGACCATCGCCCAGCAGATCTGCGCCTCCACCGGCGTGAACGAGTCGACGCGGGTGAAGGACCTGACCGACGCCGAGGTGAACGCGCTGCGCACCTACATCGACCAGAACGTCACCGTCGAGGGCGACCTGCGCCGCGACGTCGCCCAGGACATCAAGCGCAAGATGGAGATCAACTCCCTCCAGGGCATCCGCCACCGCAAGGGCCTGCCCGTGCGCGGCCAGCGGACCCGCACCAACGCCCGCACGCGCAAGGGACCGCGGCGCACCGTCGCCGGTAAGAAGAAGGTGACCAAGTAATGGCCAAGCCGTCCGCCGCCCGCAAGCCGCGCAAGAAGGAGCGCAAGAACGTCGCCTTCGGCGTCGCGCACATCAAGAGCTCCTTCAACAACACGATCGTCTCGATCACCGACCCCGAGGGCAACGTCCTCTCGTGGGCCTCGTCGGGCCAGGTCGGCTTCAAGGGGTCGCGCAAGTCCACCCCCTACGCTGCCCAGCTGGCCGCCGAGAAGTGCGCGCGCGCGGCGATGGAGCACGGCGTGAAGAAGGTCGACGTGCTCGTGCGCGGTCCGGGCTCGGGTCGCGAGACCGCGATCCGCTCGATCGCCGCGACGGGCATCGAGGTGGTGGCGATCAAGGACGTGACGCCGCTGCCGCACAACGGGTGCCGCCCGAAGAAGCGGCGCCGGGGCTAAGGAAGAAGGAATGGCTCGTTACACAGGTCCCGTCTGCCGCCTCTGCCGGCGTGAGCGCACCAAGCTCTATCTGAAGGGCGAGCGGTGCTTCTCGCTCAAGTGCCCGGTCGCGGAGAACTCCGACCGGCGCATGCGCGCCTTCCCCCCGGGGATGCACGGCCGCGACCGCCAGCGCCAGGGCTCGGAGTACCTGACCCAGCTGCGCGAGAAGCAGAAGGCCCGCCGGACCTACGGCGTGCTGGAGAAGCAGTTCCGCAACCTCTACGAGGAGGCCAGCCGCCGTCCGGGCATGACCGGCACGACGCTGCTGCAGATGCTCGAGACGCGTCTCGACAACGTCGCCTTCCGCGCCGGGTGGGGCGCCTCGCGCGCCCAGGCCCGCCAGTTCGTGCGCCACGGCCACGTGAGCGTCGACGGCAAGCGCGTCGACATCCCCTCGTACCGGGTGAAGCCCGGCCAGGTCGTCGCCCTGAAGGCCCCCACCCGCGAGAACTTCAACGTGAAGCGCAACCTCGACGTCCTGGACCGCAGCGTCCCGGGCTGGCTCGAGGTCGGTGAGAACGGCTTCGCCGTGACCGTGCGCGCCATCCCGGCGCGCGAGCAGATCGACGAGTCGATCCGCGAGCAGCTCATCGTCGAGCTCTACTCGAAGTAAACGTCCTCGATACCCCAGGAGTACCCATGCTGATCATCCAACGGCCCACCGTCGAGGCCCTCGGCGAGGAGGTCGCCAACCGGCAGACCTTCGCCATCGGCCCGCTCGACCCGGGCTTCGGCCACACCCTCGGCAACTCGCTGCGCCGCACGCTGCTGTCGTCGATCCCCGGCGCGGCCGCGACGCGGGTCAAGTTCGACGTCGTGCTGCACGAGTTCGGGGTCATCGAGGGCGTGAAGGAAGACGTCCAGGACATCACCTTGAACCTGAAGGACCTGCTCGTGCGGGTCCACTCCGACGAGCCCGTCACGCTGCGCCTGGACAAGCGCGGCGAGGGCCCGGTCACCGCCGGCGACCTCTCGACGACGGCCGACGTGGAGATCCTCAACCCCGACCTGCACCTGGCGTACCTCACCAACCCCAAGGCGGCGCTCGGCTTCGAGCTCACCGTCGAGCGGGGCAAGGGCTACGTCGGCGCGGAGTTCAACAAGGGCGCCTCGGCCATCGGGGTCATCCCCCTCGACGCCGTCTTCTCGCCGGTGCGCCGGGTGAGCTACGAGGTCGAGCCGGTGCGCGTCGAGCAGTCGAAGGACTTCGACCGCCTCGTCATCGAGGTCGAGACCGACGGTTCGATCAGTGCGCGCGAGGCGCTGGCCTCGGCCGGCAAGACCCTCGGGTCACTGATCGCCCTCATCGCCTCGTTCGACGAGGAGGCGCCGGCCCTCGAGCTCGGCGACGTGGGCAGCGCCCAGGCCGCCGCGAGCGAGCTCGACATCCGGATCGAGGAGCTCGGGCTGACCGAGCGCTCGCGCAACTGCCTGAAGCGCGCCGGCATCAACACGATCGCCCAGCTCGTGAACGCCACCGAGCGCGACCTCACCTCGATCACCAACTTCGGGGCGACCTCGCTGAAGGACGTGATGGACCGCCTCGGCGAGCGCGGCCTCGAGCTGCGTCAGGAGGACTGACCGTGCGCGCCACGCCGACCAGGGGCCGCCGCTTCGGCGGCGACGCCGCCCACCAGAAGGCCATGATGGGCAACCTCGTGGCCTCGATGATCGCGGCCGAGTCGATCGTCACCACCGAGGCCAAGGCCAAGGCCCTGCGCCCGATCGTGGAGAAGGTCGTGACGGCGGCGAAGAACGCGCCCGAGGGCTCGGTCCACGCGCACCGGCGCGTGGTCGCCCTCATCCGGGACAAGGACATGGCCCACAAGCTCTTCACCGAGATCGCCCCGCGCTACGCGGAGCGCCCGGGCGGCTACACCCGGATCTTGAAGCTCGGTCCGCGTCAGGGCGACAACGCCCCGATGGCGCGCATTGAGTTCGTCTGACCCAGGGGGCGCCACCCGACGGTGGCGACTGGACCTGGCCTACGACGGCCGGGCCTTCAGCGGCTTCGCCTACCAGCCCCGCCTCGAGACGGTGGCCGGCGCCCTGCGCGAGGTCCTCGCGCGCACGCTGCGCCTCGAGTCCGAGCCGGTGATCGTGGGCGCCGGGCGCACCGACGCCGGCGTCCACGCGCTGGGCCAGGTGGTCCACGTCGACCTGCCCGTGCGCCCGCGCACCAAGCACGCCCTCGAGCCGGCGCGCCTCGTGGCCTCGCTGAACGCCCAGCTGCGCGGGCGCGTCCACGTGATCGCGGCCACCCCGGTCGAGGACTCCTTCCACGCGCGCTTCTCGGCCACCTGGCGGGCGTACCGGTACCTGGTCTGTGTCGACGGGCCCCGACTCGACGCGCTCGCGGCGCTGGCCTGGAGCGTCCCCGGGCCCCTCGACCTCGCGGCGATGGACGCCGCCGCGGCCGAGACCGTGGGGACCCACGACTTCCGCTCCTTCTGTCGGCGCGCCCCGCGGACCGGGCCGCAGGACCCCATCAACCGGCTCGTCCTCGAGGCCCGCTGGCGCGCCGTTGACGACCCGCTCGACCTGGTGACGGGCGGGGCCTTCGTGCGCCTCGACATCCGGGCCCAGTCGTTCTGCCACACGATGGTCCGCTCCCTCGTCTCGACGATGGTGGCGATCGGCCAGGGCCGGCTCGCCCCGGAC
>JAKAEP010000014.1 GCA_021818265.1 Actinomycetes bacterium | reverse complement strand
CTCGACGGCCCAGGAGGTGGCGGCCGTCGTGGGCGACGACGTGGCCCGGGTCGACGCGCTCGCGCGCACCCTGCAGTCGATCTACGGCAGCGCGCCGTTGCGCTTCGAGCACGTCGCGCCCTACCTCGGCGACGCCGGGGACGTCCCGGCCTGGGACCTCACCGACGCGATCGACGCCGGCGACGCGGCCCTGGCGATCGAGGTCGCCCGGCGCATGCTCGCCTCGCACCGCCGCTCGGGCCTGCAGCTCGTGGCGGTCCTCGAGCGCCACTACCTCAACGTCGCCCGCCTGGAGGGCTCGGAGGCGAGGACGAGGGAGGACGCGGCGGCCCTGCTCTCGATGAACCCCTACCCGGCCGGCAAGGCGCTCGCGCTCGCGGGCCGGCTCGGCGCGACCCGGGTCGCCACGGCGGTCGGCTGGCTGGCCGAGGCCGACCTGGCCCTCAAGGGCGGCGAGAGCTACGGGGGGCGGGACCCAGAGAGCGACCTCGACCTCACCGAGCTGACGGTCGTGGAGGTGCTGGTGGCGCGCCTCGCGCGCCTCTCGGCGGGCGCGCGGCGGCGCTAGCTACTGCTCGGCGCGCAGCGCGTTGAGCCGCTTCATCAGGCCGCTCTTGCGGTTGGCGGCCTGGTTCTTGTGGATGACGCCCTTGGTGGCGGCCATGTCGATGCGCTTCAGCGCGAGGCGCAGCGCCGTCTCCTCGTCCTCGGTGCCCACCGCGGCGACGGCGTTCTTCGTGCGGGTGCGCAGCTCGGACTTCACGGCCTTGTTGCGCAGGCGGGCCGCCTCGTTCTGTCGGTTGCGCTTGATCTGGCTCTTGATGTTCGCCACGGGAGTCCTCGAGGTCGGTCGCGCCTTCGCGCGGGCCGGACAATCCTAGCAGAGCCCCCGGCTAGCCCTTCGCCCGGGTGGTGGTCGTGGTGGGGATCGGGGTGGCGGGGCCGGTCCCGGCGGCGTTGCAGGCCCGCGGGTCCCAGGGCTCGAGGCTGGGGTTGATCACGCTCGGCGCGCTGAAGGCGTTGTTGGTGCGCACCCCGGGCGGGTCGACGACGGTGATCGCGTTGGGGTTCGTCGTCGTGGTGGCGCCCGCGTGCAGCGTCGTCGTGGTGCGCCCGGCGGGGGCCGTCGCGACCGGCTTCACGGTGAGGTCGGTGCCGGCCTGGACGGTCACGACCGAGCCCGGGCGGACCATCGCGGGGTCGTAGCCGAGCATCGCCGGGCCCTCGAGCTGGTTCAAGACGGCCTGGGCGGCCGCGAGTGACGGGCTCGTCCAGTTGCCGTTGGCCGGCGGGCGCGGCCCGCCGTACCAGACGACCGACTCCGAGATCGGCCCGACCGGGGTCGTGGTCGTCGAGCTCGTGACGGAAAAGCCGTGGCGGCGCAGCCCGGCCGTGACGAGGTTGCCCTCGCTCGCGACCCCCGAGCCGTTCTCGACCGCGACGCGCACGGAGTGCGGGTTGGGCAGGGGCTTGCCGGTGAAGGAGTCGACGCCCTCGGGGATGCCGAGGATCTTGTCGACCGTGGCGACGCCGCTCGGCTGGACGGGGAAGACGACCGAGCCGTAGTAGTAGCCCTGGTAGAGGAGGGGGCCCGACTGGACCGTGACCACCGGGTAGGTCAGCTGCAGGACGTCGGAGATCGAGGTGTGGGCGAACTCCTGGGCCAGGTGGACCATGGTGCCCTCGGCGAAGCCGCTGTCGACGGTGAGGTCGGGCAGCACGGCCTGGGCCAGGCGCTGGTCGGTGATCGGGTTCGAGAGGCCCCGGGCGGCGATCTCGCCGGCGATCACCCGGAGGAACTCGTGGGTGCGCCGGATGCGCGCGAGGTCCGACAGTCCCTCCTGGGGCCAGGTGTGGGGGTCGTGGTTGTTGGGGTTGGGCTGGATCTGCAGGTGGCGGGCGCGCACGACCTGCAGGGCGTGGTAGCCGTCGAGGAGCTTGCAGCCCGGGCGCTCGACGTTGAGCCCCGACTCGGCGTCGTAGATCGGGATGGGGAAGTACATCCGCACCCCGCCGAGGGCGTTCACCACGCTCGCGAAGGTGTCGAAGTTGAGCTCGATGTAGTGGTTGATCGGGATCGCGAAGTCCTCCTCGATCGCCGCCACGAGCTGGCTCGGGCCCTGGTAGAGGGCGGCGTCGATCTTGTTCGGACCGGTGGTGCGGGCGTTGGGGCTGAACAGGTCGCGCGGGATCGAGAGCAGCGAGGCGGTGTGGGTGCCCGTGTCGAGGTGCAGGATCATGTCGATGTCGGCGTTCACGCCGGTCACGCCCTGGGAGCACAGGCCGTAGGCCTTGTTCTGGACGCTGAGCCCGCAGCGGGTCGTCGAGCCGATGAGCAGGATGTTGATCTGCTGGCCCGAGCTCTGCAGGTCGTGCACCGTCTCGCGGTGCACCAGCGAGCCGAGGTAGTAGTAGTCGCCCACGACCGCCGCCACGATGAGGACGACGACGACCCCGAGGGTGATGAGCGTCCGGCGCAGCCAGCGCCGCCGGCGACGGCCGCCGCCGCGGCGCGCCTTGGTCGGGCGCGGCGCGGTCGGCCCGCCGGTGCGCTCGTCGATCGCCTGGCCCAGGCGCAAGAGTCGCTGCTCGTTGGGCAGCGCGCGCGACCCCTCGGGCCGGTTCGGGTCTCCGGGTCGGGCCACCGGACAAGCGTAGTGAGCCGCGCCACCCGCTTCGCGGCGCTCGGGGGGCCCGGCGGGGGGCCCGGTAGCCTCTAGTGACCGTGACCGAGCCCGTCGACCCGCGCACCATCCGAAACCTCAGCATCATCGCCCACATCGACCACGGCAAGTCGACCCTCTCGGACCGCATCCTCGAGATCACCGGGGCGGTCGACCCCCGGCTGATGCGGGCCCAGTACCTCGACTCGATGGAGATCGAGCGCGAGCGCGGGATCACCATCAAGGCCCAGAACGTCCGGGTGCGCTACCGGGACCACCTGATCCAGCTGATCGACACCCCGGGCCACGTGGACTTCGGCTACGAGGTCTCGCGCTCGCTGGCGGCCTGCGAGGGGGCGGTCCTGCTCGTCGACGCCAGCCAGGGCATCCAGGCCCAGACCCTGGCCAACTGCTACCAGGCCCTGGAGCACGACCTCGCGATCGTGGCCGTGCTCAACAAGATCGACCTGCCGGCCGCCGACCCGGCGCGCTGTCGCGACGAGCTCGAGCGGGTCCTCGGGATCCCCGGCGAGGAGGTCCTCGAGATCTCGGCGAAGACCGGCGCCGGCGTGCCCGAGCTGCTCGACGCGGTGATCGAGCGCATCCCCGCGCCCTCCGGCGACCCGGCGGCGCCCCTGCGGGCCCTCGTCTTCGACTCGGTCTACGACCAGTACCGCGGGGTCATCAGCTCGATCCGCGTGGTGGAGGGGACCCTGCGCGCGCGCAGCAAGATCCGCCTGCTGCGCGCCCAGACGACCCACGAGGTCGAGGAGATCGGCGTGCGCACCCCCGAGATGGTCGTGGTCGACGTGCTGGGCCCGGGCGAGGTGGGCTACCTCGTCGCCGGGATCCGCGACGTCGGCGGGGCCCGCTCGGGCGAGACGGTCACCGACGCCCAGCGCCCGGCCCCCGAGCCCCTCGAGGGCTACCAGGACCCCAAGCCGATGGTCTTCTGCGGGATCTACCCGATCGACGGCGACGACCTGGCGGCCCTGCGCGACGCGCTCGACCGCCTGAAGCTCAACGACGCCTCGATCAGCTACGAGCCGGAGAACTCCCACGCTCTCGGCTTCGGCTTCCGCTGCGGGTTCCTCGGGCTGTTGCACATGGAGATCGTGCGCGAGCGGCTCGAGCGCGAGTTCAACCTCTCGATCATCGCCACGGCCCCCTCGGTCGTCTACCGGGCCTTCCTCACCGACGGCGCCGAGGTCGACGTCGACAACCCGACCGACCTGCCCGACCCCAGCCGGCTCGACCACGTCGACGAGCCGATGCTCGACGTCACGATCATCACCCCGGCCGAGCACCTCGGGGCGGTGATGGACCTCGGCCAGAGCCGCCGGGGCGAGATGACCAAGATGGAGTACCTCTCCACCGAGCGCGTCGAGCTGCGCTACCGGATCCCCCTCGCCGAGGTGGTGATCGACTTCTTCGACGCCCTGAAGAGCCGGACCAAGGGCTACGCCTCGCTCGACTACGAGCCGGCCGGCTACGTCACGAGCCCGGTGGTGCGCGTCGACCTGCTCATCAACCACGAGCCGGTCGACGCCTTCTCCACCATCGTGCACCGCCAGAACGCCGACTACTACGGCCGGCGCATGGCCGAGCGGCTGCGCGAGCTGATCCCGCGCCAGCTCTTCGACGTGCCGATCCAGGCGGCCATCGGCGGGCGGGTGATCGCGCGCGAGACCGTGAAGGCCCGGCGCAAGGACGTCCTCGCCAAGTGCTACGGCGGGGACATCACCCGCAAGCGCAAGCTCCTCGAGAAGCAGAAGGAGGGCAAGAAGCGCATGAAGAACCTCGGCCGGGTGGAGGTGCCCCAGGAGGCCTTCGTCGCCGCTTTGAAGCTCGACGAGGACTGACCGCGCCCCACTGGCACTCACTAGACTTGAGTGCTAACGAAGGAGGTCCCGTGGCCCGTCGCCCGAAGTCGCCCGTCGCGTCCGGGGACCTCGACGCCCGCAAGGCGACGATCCTGCAGGCGGTCGTCACCGAGCACGTCGACACCGCCGCGCCCGTGGGATCGTCGGCCGTGGCGGCCGCGACCGACCTCGACGTCTCCCCGGCGACCGTGCGCGCCGAGATGGTGGCCCTCGAGCGCGAGGGCTACCTCGCCCAGCCCCACACCTCGGCCGGCCGGGTGCCCACCGACAAGGGGTACCGCTACTTCGTCGACCACCTCGAGCGCGGGGCCGTGGGGGCCGCCCAGCAGACCCGGGTCCGCGACTTCTTCGCCCACGTGCGCGGCGAGATGGAGGACGTCCTCGAGCAGACCTCGAAGCTCCTGAGCCAGCTCACGAGCCACACCTCGGTCGTGGTGGGGGCGGGCCACTCGCGCGCGACCGTCCTCTCGGCCCAGCTGGTGAACCTCGACGCCCACCACCACCTGCTCGTCACCGTCTTCTCCGACGGCACGGTCACCAAGCACAGCGTCGCCGACGCCCCCGGCGCCAGCGCCGGCGAGGTGGCCGAGGCCTCGCGCCAGTTGAACGCCCTGCTCATCGGGACGACGCTCGGCTCGCGGATCCAGGTGCCCTCGCGCGCCGACGCCGTCGCGCGCCTGGTGCGCGAGGCGACGAGCGCCCTGCACGAGGCCGCCCCCACCATCGAGGGCGAGCAGGTCTACATCGGCGGCTCCTCGCGCGTCGCCGAGTCCTTCGACGGGGTCGAGACGGTGCGCGCGGTGCTCTCGATCCTCGAGCAGGAGCTCGTCGTGGTCTCTCTCATCGAGGACATCCTCGACGCCGACGTGTCGGTCGCCATCGGCTCCGAGCACGGGCTCGAGCCCCTCTCGGCCTGCGCGGTGATCGTGGCGCCGGTGACCCTAGAGGGCGAGACCGTGGGGGCCCTCGGGCTGCTCGGGCCGACCCGCATGCGCTACCGCGAGGTCATGGCGACGGCCCAGGCCGTCTCGGACGAGCTGACCCGCCACTTCGGGGGCGAGCCCGGTGCCTAGCCCCGACCTCTACGCCGTGCTCGGGGTGGAGCGCACCGCCTCGCCCGAGGAGCTCAAGCGCGCCTACCGGGCGCTCGCGCGCCAGTACCACCCCGACGCCGCCGGGGCCGACCCCGCGGCCGAGGCCCGCTTCAAGGAGATAAACCAGGCCTACGAGATCCTCTCGGACCCCGAGCGGCGGGCCAACTACGACCGCTTCGGCTCGGCCGACGGCCCGGGCGACCCCTTCACGGGCGCCGGCTCGGTCCAGGACATCTTCGACATGTTCTTCGGCACCATGGGCGTACGCCCCGACCGGCGCGGCCCCCAGCCCGGCCCCGACGCCGAGGTCGCCCTCGAGATCACCCTGGAGGAGGCGGCCTTCGGCGCGGCGAAGGAGGTCACCCTCACCCTCGCGCGGCGCTGCGCCGACTGCCAGGGCAGCGGGGCCGCCCCGGGCACGACGCCGGTGACCTGCCCGGAGTGCGGGGGTGCCGGCGAGGTGCGCCGGGTGCGCAACTCGATCCTCGGCCAGATGGTCACCGCCCAGGTCTGCCCGCGCTGCTCGGGGATGGGCACGCGCATCGACACCCCGTGCCCGTCGTGCCGGGGCGAGGGCCGCCGGCCCGAGGCCGTGACCCTCACCATCCAGGTCCCCCCCGGGGTCGAGGACGGCTCGACGATGCGCCTCGCGGACCGCGGGCCGGCGGGGGTGCGCGGCGGGGGGAACGGCCGGCTCTTCGTGCACCTGCGCGTCGCGCCCGACGAGCGCTTCGAGCGCCACGGCGACGACCTGCACCACGTCGCGCGGGTCACCTTCGCCCAGGCCGTGCTCGGCACCACGATCGAGGTGCCGACGCTGCGCGAGCCGACGACCCTCGAGGTCGCCCCGGGCAGCCCGAGCGGCACGGTCGTCCGCATCCGCCACGAGGGCGTCGAGCACCTCCACGGCCGGGGGCGCGGCGACCTCTACGTGCACCTCGAGGTCGAGGTGCCCACCGAGCTCGACGCCGAGTCCGAGTCCTTGTTGCGCCGGTGGGCCGAGCACCGCGGCGAGGCGGTCAGCGAGCCCGCGACCGGGCTCTTCCACCGTCGCCGCTCCCGGCGGTGAGCCTCGAGCTCTTCGAGCGGCGCGTCGCGGCCCTCGCCCAGCTGCGCGTCGTCGACCCGGCCCGCCCGGTGCTCGATCAGGCGGCCGAGCACCACCTGCGCCGGGTGCTGCGCGCCCGGGTGGGCGAGGAGGTCGTCGTCACCGACGGGCGCGGCGCCTGGGCCCTCTGCGCCGTTCGCGAGGCCGGCCTCGAGCCCCTGACCGGGCCGGCCACCGACCCGACCCCGCCCGCGAGCGTCCTCTACCTCGCCCCGCCCCGGGGCGAGCGGGCCGACTGGGCGATCGCCAAGGCCACCGAGGTCGGGGTGACCCGCGTGGTGCCGCTCGTGTCGGCGAACCTCGCCTGGCGCTTCGCCGGCGAGGCCCGCGCGAAGGTCCTCGCGCGCTGGCGGCGCGTCGCCGAGGAGGCGGCCGGCCAGTGCCGGCGCACCCACGACCTCGTCATCGACGAGCCCACGACCCCCGCCGCGGTGCCCGGTGACGTCGCGGTCTGCGAGATCTCGAGCGCGGCCTCGCGGGACTGGCGCGGGGTGCGGGCCGTCGCCGTCGGCCCCGAGGGCGGCTGGGCCCCCGGGGAGTGGGGGGGCGACCGGCGCCGGGTGTCGCTCGGCGACACGGTGCTGCGCAGCGAGACGGCGGCCGTCCTCGCCGGGGCCCTGTGCGTGCTCGCGGGCGCGTCGCCGGGGTTTAGCCTGGGCGAGGAGGAGGCGAGATGAGCGACTGCGTGTTCTGCGGCATCGTCGCGGGCGAGGTCCCGGCGACGGTCGTCGCCGAGAGCGACCGGGCGATCGCCATCGCCGACATCGCGCCCCAGGCGCCGGTCCACGACCTCGTGATCCCGAGAGAGCACATCGAGAGCGCCGACCTCGTGGGCGCCGAGCACGCCGGGGTCGTCGACGCGCTCATCCTGCTCGCCCAGCGGGTCGTCGAGCTCGAGGGCGTGCGCGAGCGCGGCTACCGGCTCGTCTTCAACGTGGGCGTCGACGGGATGATGACCGTCCCGCACATGCACCTGCACGTGCTCGGCGGACGCCGGATGGGCTGGCCGCCCGGATGACCCCCGAGTCGCCCGTGGGAGCGGCCGCCACGACCACCACCTACGTCGCCAACACCCACCTCATGGCGGGCCTGCTCGGCGCGCGCGACGAGAACCTGCGGGCCGTCGAGGCCGCCTACCCCGACTCGACGATCCAGGTCCAGGGCAACCGGATCACCGTCACCGGCCCCGACGCGGCGGCGGTCCTGCGGCTCTTCGACGAGCTGGTCCTGGTCCTCGAGGGCGGCCAGGCGCTCGACCTCGCCAAGGTGGAGCGCACCATCGACATGGTCGCCGAGGACGTGCGCCCGAGCGAGGTGCTCGGCCACGAGGTCGTGCGCGCCAAGGGCAAGTCGGTGCGCCCCAAGACGGCCGGCCAGAAGCGCTACACCGACGCGATCGACGCCTCGGTCATCACCTTCGGCATCGGACCGGCCGGCACCGGCAAGAGCTACCTCGCCGTCGCCCAGGCCGTCCAGGCCCTCCAGCGCCGCCAGGTCCAGCGCATCGTCCTCACCCGCCCGGCCGTCGAGGCGGGGGAGAACCTGGGCTTCCTGCCCGGGGACCTCATGGCCAAGGTCGACCCGTACCTGCGGCCCCTCTACGACGCGCTCTACGACATGCTGACCCCCGACGGCGCCCAGCGCCTGCTCGCCAACGGCACCATCGAGGTGGCCCCGCTCGCCTTCATGCGCGGGCGCACCCTCAACGACTCGTTCATCATCCTCGACGAGGCCCAGAACACCACGCCCGAGCAGATGAAGATGTTCCTCACGCGCATCGGGTTCAACTCCAAGGCCGTCGTCAACGGCGACGTGACCCAAGTCGACCTCAACGGCAAGCGCAGCGGCATGGGCGACGTCGAGCGGATCCTCACCGGCATCGAGGGGATCGCCTTCGTCCACCTGACCAACAAGGACGTGGTGCGCCACCGCATCGTGGCCGACATCGTCGCAGCCTACGAACGGCCATGACGATCGACATCTACGCCGCCGACGAGCAGCACGCCCAGCCGGTCGACCTCGAGCGCTGGGTCGCTCTCGCGCGCGCGGCCCTGGCCGACGAGGGCGTGCGCCCGCCCGCCGAGGTGTCGCTCATCTTCACCGACGAGGCCACCATCGCCGACCTCAACCAGCGCTTCATGGGCAAGGCCGGCCCGACCGACGTGCTGAGCTTCCCGATCGACGCCGACCCCGAGCCGGGGGGCCGTTCGCCCGACGGGGGCACCACCGGCCCCGGCGACGAGCCGACCGAGGAGATCCCCACCATGGTGGGCGACATCGTGATCTGCCCGAGCGTGGCGGCGCGCAACGCGCCCGAGCACGGGCTCAGCGTCGCCGACGAGACGGCCCTGCTCGTCGTGCACGGCGTCTTGCACCTGCTCGGCTGGGACCACGAGCTCGACGAGGAGGCCGAGAGGATGGAGGCGCGCGAGCGCGAGCTGCTCGCCCGCCACCACCGCTCGAGCGAGCCGTGATCGCGGCCGTCTGGGGCGCCGGCGACACCTGGATGGTGGTCGCCGTCGTCGTCCTGCTCGCCCTCTCGGGCTTCTTCGCCCTGGCCGAGACCTCCCTCACGCGCATGAACCGCTCGCGCTCGCGGGCCCTCGCCGACGAGGGGCGCCGCGGCGCGCGGGCCCTCGCGGGGCTGACCGAGGCGCCCGAGCAGTTCTTGAACCCCCTCTTGCTGCTCGTGCTCATCTGCCAGCTCGTCTCGGCGACGCTCGTGGGCGTGCTGGCCGGCCACCTCTTCGGGGCGGCCGGGGTGCTCGTCGCCACCGTCGTCGAGGTGATCGTCATCTTCGTCGCCTTCGAGGCGATCCCGAAGAACTTCGCCCTGGCCCACCTCGACGAGGCGGCGCTCCTCACCGCGCCGGTCGTGGGGCGGCTCCTGCGCTGGTGGCCGGTGCGCTTCGTCTCCGCGGCCCTCAACGCGGTGGCCCTGGCGGCGATCCGCCTCGTCGCCCCGGGCCGCTCCACGCGTACGCGCATCACCGAGTCCGAGGTCCTCGCGATGGCCGACGTCGCCCACGAGGACCGGGCCATCGAGTCGACCGAGCGCGAGTTCATCCACTCGGTCATCGAGTTCGGCGACACCGTGGTGCGCGAGATCATGGTCCCGCGCCCGGACATCGTCCACGTCGACGACGTCACCGCGGTGCGCGAGGCCCTGGACCTCGCCGTCGCCTCGGGCCGCTCGCGCCTGCCGGTGATCGGCGAGGGCGTCGACGACGTGGTGGGGATGGTGAACCTGCGCCACCTGGCGGCCCTCGTCGCGGAGGGCCAGGGGGACGAGCCGGTCGCCGCGCGCATGGGCGAGGCCCGCTTCGTCCCCGAGACCAAGCGGGTCGCGACGCTGCTCACCCAGATGCGCCGGGAGAAGACCCACCTCTACGTGGTCGTCGACGAGTACGGCGGGACGGCCGGGCTCGTCACGTTGGAGGACGTGCTCGAGGAGCTGGTCGGCGAGATCGCCGACGAGTCCGACGTCGAAGAGCCCGCCCCCGCCCCGCCCGAGGCCGGCGCCGGGGTCGAGGTGTCGGGCCGGCTCAACATCGACGACGCCAACGAGGAGTACGCGCTCGACCTGCCCAAGGACGGCTGGGACACGGTGGGCGGGCTCGTGCTCGACCTCGCGGGCGGGGTGCCGGCCGAGGGCGACGTCTTCGCGACCGAGCACTACCGGCTGACCGTCACCCGCGTCGAGGGGCGCCGGGTCGAGCTGGTGCGCGTCGAGGTCGTGCCCGAGTGACCCGCGCCGGCTTCGTCGCGGTCCTCGGGCGGCCCAACGTCGGCAAGTCCACCCTCGTGAACCGGCTCGTGGGCGCGAAGGTCACCATCACCGCGCGCACCCCCAACACCACCCGCCAGGCGGTGCGCGGGGTCCTCACCGAGGGCGAGGTCCAGGTCGTGCTCGTCGACACCCCCGGGCTGCACCGCCCGCGCACCGCCCTGGGTGGGCGGCTCAACGAGTCGGCGCGCGCGGCGGCCGAGGACGTGGACGCGATCCTCGTCGTCCTCGACGGCGCGGCCGCCCTCGGCCCCGGCGACCGCCAGGTCGTCGAGGCCCTCGTCGCGCGCACGCGCGCGGCGGGCGCCCCGGAGCCGATCGTCGTCGTGAACAAGGTCGACCGCGCCGACCGGGCGGGGGTCGCCGAGCACCTGGCCGGGGCCGCCGCCCTCGTCGCCGAGGCGGCCGCGGCGGCGGGCCGGCCCGAGGTGGCGGCGCGCACCGAGTACTTCCCGGTCTCGGCGCGCACCGGGCGCGGGGTCGACGCCCTGCGCGACCACCTGCTCGCCCTGGTGCCCGAGGGCCCCTTCTTCTTCCCCGACGAGGAGGTCTCGGACGTCAGCGAGGAGCGCTGGATCGCCGAGTTGGTGCGCGAGCAGCTGCTGCGGCGCACGCGCGAGGAGCTGCCCCACTCGATCCACTGCCGGGTCGTGGAGTTCGAGTGGCCCCACGTCACCGTCGAGATCCTCGTCGAGCGCGAGAGCCAGAAGGGGATCGTGATCGGTGCCGGCGGCCAGGTCCTCAAGGAGGTCGGCACGGCGGCCCGGCGCGAGCTGCCCGAGGGCACCTACCTCGAGCTACGGGTGCGCGTCGAGCCGGGCTGGCAGCGCCGCGCCGAGATCCTCGACCGGCTCGGCTACTGAGCGACGTCCGACGAGGGCGGCCGCCACGAGGGCGAGGCCCTCGAGGACGGCGACGACCCCGAGGGCGCCCGTCGCGAGCCCCAGGTACTTGAGCCCGCTCAGCACCACGACGGCCGCGATCACCCGGCGCAGCCCGCGCCCGTTCGCCCGGGTCGATAGGAGCGAGCCCACCACGACGGCCGGCACCGAGCCGACCACGATCGAGGCGGTGAGGGCGAAGGCCACGTGGTTGAAGAGCACCGTGCCGATTGTGGCCGCGAGGGTGAGGGGGATCGACTGGGCGAGGTCGGTGCCGACGAGCTCGTCGTTGCCGAGCCCCGGGTAGAGGGCCACGAGCAGCACCAGGACGAGGCTGCCGGCCCCCACCGAGGTGAGCCCGACCATGAACCCCCCGAGGACGCCCACCGCGACGGTGAGGGCGCGCCGCGGCGCGAGGTCGCGTCCGCGCGCGCCGCCGGCGCCCGGGCGCCGGGCCCGCACGACCATGGCCACCCCGCCGAGGACGAGGGCCGCCCCGAGGGCGACCTCCAGGCGGTGCTCGGCCGTGGCGCTGTGCCCGAGGATCGACAGGGTCGCCGTGCCGGCGAGGGCCGCCGGGATCGAGCCGTAGGAGAGGTAGCGCACGAGGGGGCCGCGGATGGTGCCGCGGCGCCAGTGCACGAGGACCCCGGCCGGGCGCATGAGGAGGGCGGCCACGAGGTCCGAGGTGATCGCCGAGGAGGGCGTGACCCCGAACACCAGGACGAGCATGGGG
Source organism: Actinomycetes bacterium (assembly GCA_021818265.1). Lineage (GTDB taxonomy): Bacteria > Actinomycetota > Acidimicrobiia > Acidimicrobiales > RAAP-2 > RAAP-2. The sequence goes on along the minus strand of JAKAEP010000014.1, from coordinate 11,893 downwards.
GTCATGAGGGCCCCGCCGCCCATCCCGGTGAGCCCGACGAGGAACCCGACCGCCGCGCTGGCGAGCACCATCAGCGGGTCGAGGCCCATGATCTCCCTAACTAGATAAAACCTAGTGAAATAGTAGTAGATACCGGCGGGCAGGGCGTTCGACCGGCCGGGGGCGGCCCGGCCGACCCGCGGGCCGCCCCGCCGGGGCCACGGGCCGTGGCCTGGGAGAGTGGGGGCGGCGCCGTGCGCGCGCGAGGGGGGGTGCGATGGCGACCGAGTCCGAGGTGAGTTGGGAGCTCGACGGGGTCACGATGCGCGCCACGCTCCTCGCGCCCGAGGGCCCCGGCCCGTTCCCCGGGGTCGTGATGGTGGCGGGCAGCGGGCCGACCGACCGCGACTGGTGCTCGCCGCTGCTCCCGGGCTCCAACGGCAGCGGCCGCCTCTTCGCCGCGGCCTTCGCCGAGGCGGGGTTCGCCTCGCTGCGCTACGACAAGCGCGCCTCGGGTCCCGACGCCGCGGAGAACGCGCGGCGCCTCGCCGGCACCTTCTCCATGGGCTCGCACCTCGACGAGCTGCGCGCGGCGGTGCGCGCCCTCGTCGGCGATCCGCGCGTCGACGCGACGCGCCTCGTGGGCCTCGGCAACAGCGAGGGCACGCTGCACGTGCTCCACTACGCGACGGGCGAGGAGGCGGTTCCCCTCGTCGGCGCCGTGCTGTGCGCGCCGCCGGGGCGAAGCGTCGGCGAGGTCCTGCTCGCCCAGTTGGCCCTCCAGGCGGCGTCGGTGCCCGGGGGCGAGGCCATGATGGAAGGGGTGCGCGAGGCGGCGGCGCGCTACTCGGCCGGCGAGGCGATGGACCCGGACCCGTCGCTGCCCGAGAGCGTGCGGGCCGTGCTCACGAGCTTCGAGGCGCCGGCCAACCTCCCCCTCGCGCGCGAGCTCTGGATGGAGGGCGCGGCGGCCCTGCTCGCCGAGGTGTCGATCCCGACCTTGGTGCTCATCGGCCGAAAGGATGTCCAGATCGACGCCGCGGTCGACGGCGGCGCGCTCGAGCGGGCCGCCGCGGGCAAGGACAACATCACCTTCGCCTACCCGGCCAACGCCAACCACGTCTTCAAGGAGGACCCGCGCACGTGGGCCGAGGTCGCCGCCGCCCCGGGGAGCGGCTACAACGAGGACGGCACGCGACTCGACCCCGAGTCGGTCACGACGATCCTCGCGTGGCTCCGGGGCGTCGTGGCCTGAGGGTCCGGGCCGACCCTCAAGCCGTCTAGGCCCCTAGGGAGCCGCGGCTACCTCGATGAGGCTCACGAGGTTGCCGTCGGGGTCGGTCGCGATCGACTTGCGACCGGCGGCGCCGACCGGCTCGGCGGGCCCTGGATGGAGGCCCCGCGCCGCGAGCTCGGCCAGCGTCGCGTCGAGGTCTGAGACCGCGAGGGCAGCGATGGAGTGGCCCGCGTGCTCGGCGTCGCGCACGACGTAGAGCCAGCCGCCCTCGCTCACGCGCCACATCGCCTCGCCCTCGTGGGGCACGACGTCGGGCTCGCGGCCGAAGAGCGCGCCGTACCAGGCGACGGCCGTCGACACGTCGCGCACCGCGACCCCGGTGAAGAGCACCTCGATCGCCACGCCCCAGTCTCGCCCACGTCGGGCCCGGTCGGTAGGCCCCTCGAGGAGCCACCGCCGAAGGTGCTGGCGGATGCCCTTGACCCTCCCCTTGGGGCAGGCCCCAGAATGGGTCCGAGGGGCCGATGACCGAGCGAGGAGAGCCGTGGACGAGATGGGGATCGGCGAGTTCGCCCGGCGCTCGCGGCTCTCGGTGAAGGCCCTGCGCCTCTACGACGAGATGGGGCTGCTACCGCCCTCGCGGGTGGAGAGCGCCTCGGGGTATCGCTACTACACGCCCGACCAGCTCGAGCGGGCCCGACTGATCGCGTCGCTGCGCCGGCTCGACGTGCCCTTAGCGGACATCGCGGGGCTCGTCGAGCTCGACGGGGCGGACCTCGCCGAGTGGCTCGGCGAGCACTGGCGGGTGGCCGAGGACGAGCACGCCACCCGGCGACGGCTGGTCAACGCGCTCGTCGTCGAGCTCAGCGGAAGGAGAGATGACATGTACGAGGTGAAGGTCCGCGACGTCCCCGAGAGGCACGTCCTGTGCGTGAAGCGCCACGTCACCCCGGCCCAGGCGTGGGACCTCGGCAAGGAGTTCATCGCGCGCCTGCGCGACGCGCGGCTGCCCCGCGTGGAGGGGACGGCCGGCGACGTCTTCGCCATCTACTGGGGCGAGGTGAGCGAGGACAGCGACGGGCCGGTCGAGTGGTGCCGGCCCGTCCCCGAGTCCGCGGCCGAGGCGCTCGCCGCCCGGCTCGGCGACCTCACCCTGCGCGTCGAGCCGGCGCACCGCGAGGCCTACGTCGAGATGGGGCCCTACGAGGACCAGCGCGCCGAGGACTGGCCCCTCGCCGAGTCGGCGCTGCGGGCCTGGGCGAAGGAGCAGCGCCTCGGCGAGGGCGGGCTCGCGATCGCCCCCGAGGAACTCGGGATGCGCGTCACCTACGCCTTTCGTCCCGGGGGACCGGTCTGCGACTTCGCCGCGGCCTACGCCGAGTGAGCGACGGCGCCGCTCAGGTGAAGATGATCTGGCCGCCCGCCGACAGGGCGTAGAACTCGCCGACGGTGATGATCGCCTTCACCTGGGGCACGAAGTCGGCCTCGGTGAAGCCGAACATGTCGGCCGAGGCCCGACAGCCGTAGAGGCCGCAGCCCGCGTCGGCCACGAGCTCGATGAACTCGGGCAGGCCGGGGATGTCGTTCTCTTCCATCCTGCGCTCCATCATGCGCGTGGCGATGGCCGACATCCCCGGGAGCACGCCGAGCAGGCTCGCCATGTGCAGGCCGGGGTTGCCCACGGCCGCCACCTTCACGTGCTCGATGCGCTTGGCGTTGATGACGTCGAGGCCGAAGAAGGTGAAGAAGAGGTTGGCCTCCATGCCCTCGGCGCGGGCGCCGTTGGCCATGATGAGGGCGGGGTAGACGCCCTCGAGCGACCCCTTAGAGACGACGATCGAGACCTTGGCGATCCTCTCGTCCATGGACGCTCCTAGATGCAGCCGTGGGGCTTGGGGATCCCGGCGATCTTGGCGGCGGTCTTCGCCGGGCCCCTCGGGAAGAGGGCGTAGAGCTCCTTCACCGGCACCCCCGAGGTCTTGGCGAGCAGGCGCACGTTGGGGCCCGCGCCGGTCGTCTCGTAGGCGTGGCGCATGAAGCGCACGACCTCCCAGTGGCGCTCGGTGAGGGCGATCCCCTCCTCGGCGGCGATGGCCACGGCCATCGCCTCGCTCCAGAGCGAGGGGTCGGTGAGGAAGCCCTCGGCGTCGCGCTCGACGCTGACCCCGGCCAGGGTCTGGGTCGTCACCGCGGCCCCCCGACGTAGGCCGGGTGGCGCAGCATCGAGAGCCGCTTGCCGCGCCGGGGCATGGGGCTCGCGACGCCGGGGATCGAGTGGCCCGGCAGAAGGGCGTGCCAGTACAGGGACTCGAAGGCCAGCTTGCCCAGGTGGTCGATCCGGCTCGGGGCGAGCAGCGGCAGGCCCACCGGGCCGGGGTAGTGGCCGGGCACCGGCTCGACGTCGCGGTTGAAGTCGATGAGGAGGGCCTCGCCGCGGCCGAGCTCGAGGAAGCAGTTGGTGTGGCCGTCGAAGCGCGCGAGGGGCGGGCGGCCGTCGAAGGTCGCCACCAGGTTCTCCACCAGCACCTCGCTCTCGAAGTGGGCGACCGAGCCGGCCTTGGAGGTGGAGAGCCCCGTCGCGTCGCCCAGGGCGAAGACCTCGGGGTGGCCGGGCAGCTGCAGGGTGCGCTCGTCGACCGGCACGTAGCCGAGCGCGTCGCCGAGCCCCGGCGAGCGCGTGACGAAGGCCGGGCCGTTGTGGGCCGGGACGACGACCGCGAGGTCGAAGTCGACGCCGCGCCCGTCGTAGGACGTGATCCGACCGGCCGCGCCGTCGACCGACGCCGCGGCGAAGGAGCTCACGAGCTCGACGCCGCGGTCGGCCAGCAGCCAGGCCAGCCGCTGGGAGGCGATCGGTCGGGTGAAGGCGCCCTCTAAGGGCGTGACGTAGGCGATCTCGACCCTGTCGCGCACGCCGCGCCGGGTGAGGGCGTCCTCGGCGAGGAAGGTGAACTCGAGGGGGGCGACGGGGCACTTGATGAGGGTGTCGAGCACCGCGACGACGAGCCGGCCGCCGTTGAAGCGGGCGAGGGCGTCGGCGAGCGCCGCGGCGCCGGCGGGGGAGTAGAAGGTGAAGACCCTCTCCATCCAGCCCGGGCCGGTGAGCCCCTCGGTCTCCTCGGGCGCCAGGCTGGCGCCGGCGGCCACGACGAGGTAGTCGTAGTCGAGCGCGGTGCCGTCAGCCAGGTGCACGCGGCGCGCGTCGAGCTCGACGGCATCGACCTCGCCCTCGACGAAGTCGATGCCGTGGTGCAGCTGGGCGCGCCGCGAGCGGGTGAGAGAAGGCAGCGTGCGCCGTCCGAAGGGCACGTATAGGAGCCCCGGCTGGTACAGATGGTCGTCGTCGCGGTCCACGCACACGATCGACGCGTCGTCGGGCGCGAGCGCCCGTCGCAGCCGGTTGGCCACGGGGGTCCCCCCGGTGCCGGTGCCCAGAATGACGATCCGTCGCACGCCGCCTCCTCGCGCCCAGTGTCGTGGGCCGGGACGAGGGGCTCAAGGGGCCTTAGGTCCCTTCCTCGGCGTGCGCGCGCAGCCCCGCGAGGAAGTCCAGGACCTCGGCGCGGTCCCGGGTGCGCCGCATCGGGGGCAGCTGGGGGAAGATCCGGCCCCGGTAGTTCGCCTCGGCCAGGCGCGTGTCGAGCACCGCGACGACCCCGCGGTCCTCGCGGGTGCGGATCAGCCGGCCCACCCCCTGGGCGAGCAGCATGGCCACCCGGGGCAGGTCGACCTCGTTGAAGGGGTTGGCCGAGCGCTCGCGGCGGGCCTCGGCCAGGGGGTCGCCGGGCACGCTGAAGGGGAGCCGGTCGATCGTGACGAGGCTGAGCGAGTGGCCGGGCACGTCCACCCCCTGCCAGAAGCTGGTGACGGCGAAGAGGCTCGCCTCGGCCGAGGCGCGGAACTCCTCGATGAGCCGGGCCCGCGAGAGGGTGCCCTGGACGAGGACCTCGGTCGCCACGCGCGCGGCGACCGCCTCGGCGACCCGGCCCATCACCGCGCGGTTGGTGAAGAGCGCCAGGGTCCGCCCGCCGGCCGCGCCGATGAGGGCCACGAGCTCCTCGACGATCGCCGCCTCGGCGCCGGGCTCGTTGCGGCCCGGGAAGCCCGAGGGCACGTAGAGCAGGGCGTGGCCCCGGTAGTCGAAGGGGCTCGCGACCTCGATCCGGCGCGCGCCCGCGAGGCCGAGGCGCGCGGGCAGGGTCGAGGGCAGCGTGGCGCTCGTGAGGACGCCGGTCACCTCGCCCCAGAGCTCGCTCGCGAGCCGCGGGCCCACCTCCACCAGGGAAAGTTCCACGTCGACCTCGCGGTCGCGCCGCGAGAGGAAGACGAGCTCGTCCTCGCCCACCTGGGTCAGCCGGGCCAGGTCGCCGGCGAGGTGGGTCGCCGGCCCGAGCGCGCGGGCCCGGCGGAACTCGCCGTCGGGGCCCGAGACTTCGAGGCCCCTGAGGGCCTCGGCGAGCGCGGTGACGAGCGCGCGGGCGCTGTCGAGCTCGCGCGCCGCCCCCTCGTCGAGGCCGCGCAGCCGGCCCTCGGCGAACTGGACCTCGAGGTGGGCGCCGAGCCGGTCGGCCACCGAGAGCAGGGTGTCGGCCGCCTCGGGCGGGTCGGGGGCGAGCGTCGTGCGCGCGAGGGCGGCGACGGCCCGCAGCGCCGAGGCGTTCACCGTGGTGCCGAGCAGGGTGGCGAAGATGTCGGGCGCCTCGTGGGCCTCGTCGAGGACAAGGTAGTCGTGGGCCGGCAGGAGCATCGAGCCCGAGGCCAGGTGCGAGGCGTAGAGGTGGGTGTTCACGATGAGGACGTCGCTCTCGGCGGCGCGGTCGCGCGCGAGCTCGGCGAAGCAGTTCGCCCCCTCGGGGCAGCGCGCCCGGGTGAGGCACTCCTGGGGGGTCACCGAGAGCATCCGCCGGGCCCGGCCGTCGAGCTCGAAGCCGACGTCGTCGAGGTCGCCGGTCGCCGTCTCGTCGGCCCAGCGCAGCACCCGGCGGACCTGGTCGACGACGCCGCGCGGGGCCCGCTCGCCGCTGTCGAGGTCGAAGGTCGCCCCGCCGCCGACCCCGCGCGCCCGGAAGCGGCAGAGGTAGTTCTGGCGGCCCTTCAGGACCGCCACGCGCAGCCCCTCGACGTGGGTGGCGACCTGGGGGGCGTCCTTCGCGGCGAGCTGGTCCTGGAGGTTCTTCGTCGCGGTGGCGACGACGACCCGGCCGCGCACGCTGGCGGCGGGCACGAGGTAGGCGAGGGACTTGCCGACCCCGGTGCCGGCCTGCACGGCCAGGGGCCGGCGGCGCGCGAAGGCCGTGGCGACGGCCTCGGCCATCTCGCGTTGGCCGTCGCGGCGCTCGCCGCCCCCGGGCAGGTCGCGGGTCACCCGGTCGAGCAGCTCGAGGGTGGCGGCGACGTCCACGCCGTCGTCGTCGTGCAGGTCGACGGCCGCCTCGGGGTCGGCCTCGCGCGCCGGGCCGTCCTCGTCGGGGTCGTAGGAGTGCACCGTTCGACCTTACGGGCCGTGGGGAGGGGCCACTAGGTTTCTACCCGTGCCCGATCCCCGTCCGACGGCCCTGCCCGAGGGGCTGGGGCCCGACGTGCCGCGCCACGTGGCGATCGTCATGGACGGCAACGGCCGCTGGGCGACCGCCCGGGGCCTGCCGCGCACCGAGGGCCACGGGGCGGGCGAGGCGTCGCTCGTGGACGTCACCTACGGGGCCATCGCGGCCGGCGTCGAGGCCCTGACGGTCTTCGCCTTCTCGACCGAGAACTGGCGCCGACCCGTCGACGAGGTCCGCTACCTCATGAACTTCAACCGCGGCCTGCTGGACCGGCGCCAGGCCGAGCTGGCGGCCGACGGGGTGCGCATCGTCTTCTCGGGCCGGCGCGACTGGCGGGTGCCCCGGGGCGTGATGCGCCGCATGGCCCGGGCCGAGGAGGAGACGGCCGCCAACACCGCCTTCACCTTGAACATCGCCTTCAACTACGGGGGGCGCGCCGAGATCGTCGACGCGGTGCGCGCGCTCGTCGCCGAGGGGGTCAGCGCGCGCCAGGTCGACGAGCGCGCGCTCGCGCGCCACCTCTACCGGCCCGACCTGCCCGACCCCGAGCTCGTGGTGCGCACCTCGGGGGAGTACCGGGTCTCGAACTTCCTGCTCTGGGAGATCGCCTACGCCGAGTTCGTCTTCACCGACGTGCTCTGGCCCGACTTCCGCCGCGAGGACCTCTACGACGCGCTGATCGAGTACCAGCGCCGCGAGCGCCGCTTCGGCGGGGTGACGCCGTGATCTGGACGCGCGCCACGATCCTCGTCGCGCTCGTCGCCTACCTCGGCCTGTGGGTGCTCGCCGCGGCCGGCGCCTCCTCGCTCGTGGGGCCCCTGCTCGTCCCGCTCGTGCTCGCCGTGCTCGTCGGGGGCGGGGTCGCCCTCAACCGCTTCCTCGGCACGTCGCCGCGCTCGCCGCGCTTCGAGGAGCCCCCGCGACCCGACGGGGACGGCCCGGAGCGGGGGTGAGGGAGCTCGCCGACGACGCGGTGGTGCTGCGCACCTACCGCTACCGCGAGGCCGACCGGATCGCGGTGCTCTTCACCCGCCACCACGGCAAGGTCCGCGTCCTCGCCCGGGGCGCTCGCAAGACGACGAGCCGCCTGGGGGCCGCCCTCGAGGTGCTCGGCCACGTCGGGGTCGACCTCGTGGCGACCCGCGGCGACCTCTTCGTCGCCCGTCACGTGGCGCACCGCCAGACGCTCCCGACCCTGCGCGCGGACTACGCGCGCATCGGCGCGGGCTACGCCGTGGTCGAGGCGCTCGACGCCCTGCCCGAGGGGCTGGCCGACGAGGCCGTCTACGAGCTCGCCGTGCGCGTGCTCACGACCCTCGACAACCCCGACTACCGGCCCGAGCTGGTGCCGGCGTCGTTCTACCTGCGCCTGCTCGCCCTCGACGGCTCGGCGCCGATGGTCGAGGCGTGCGTCGAGTGCGGCCGCGAGGCGCCGCTCGTGGCCTTCGACGCCGAGACCGGCGGGGTGCGCTGCGACCGGTGCCGCCGAGGCCGTCCCCTCTCGGGCGAGGGCCTGGCGCTGCTGCGCCGGGTGCTCGGCGGCGACCTCGCCACGGTGCTGCGCGCGCCCGACCCCCCCGGGGCGGCCGAGGTGAGCGCCCTCGCCCACGAGGCGGCCGAGGCCCACCTGGGCCGGCCGCTACGCGCGCTGCGGGCCCTGTCGGGGGCCCCCGGCGCCGAGGGGTCGCCCGGCCGCTAGGGTGCGCGCGACGTGAACGGCGCGGCGACGATCCTCTGGTTCCGGCGCGACCTGCGCACGGGCGACCACCCCGCCCTCGCGTCGGCGGCCGCGTCGGGAGGGGTCCTCGGGGCCTTCGTCGGCGACCCGGCCCTGCTCGCCCCGGCCGGCCCGACCCGGGCGGCCCACCTGGTGGCGAGCGTGCGCGCGCTCGACGCGTCGATCGGGGGGCGCCTCGTCGTGCGCGTCGGGCGACCCGAGGAGGTGCTCGCCGGGCTCGCGGGCGAGGTCGGCGCCCGCCGGGTCGTCGCGACGGCCGACTTCGGACCGGCCGGGCGCGCGCGCGACGAGCGGGTCGCGCGCCACCTGGGCGAGCGCGGGGTCGACCTCGAGCTCTGCGACTCGCCCTACGCCGTCGCGCCGGGGACGGTGCGCTCGCGCACCGGCGAGCCCTACCGCGTCTACACGGCCTTCCGTCGCGCCTGGGAGGCGCTCGACAAGGCCCGCCCCCGCCCGGCGGCCGCGGTCGAGTGGCTCGGCGCGCGAAGCGAGGACCCCTCGGGCCTGCTCTCTCTCGCGGGGAGGGCCCGGCCCGACTACTTCGCCGACCTGCCCGACGGGCCGGCCCCGGTGGCGCCGGCCGGCGAGGCGGCGGCCCACGCGGTCCTCGAGGAGTTCTGTGCGCGCGCCGAGCGCTACGGCGAGGCCCGCGACCTCCCGGGGCTCGAGGGCACGAGCCGGTTGAGCGCGCACCTCAAGGTCGGCGCGATCCACCCGCGCGCCGTCCTCAACGCGGTGGGGGGCGCGTCGGCGCCGTTCGTCGGCGAGGTCGCCTGGCGCGAGTTCTACGCCGACGTCCTCTACCACGACCCGGACTCGGCGCGGGCCCCGTGGCGCGGCACGCCGAGGCCGCTGCGGGCCGACCGCGACGGGGCCGCGCGCGAGCGCTTCGCCGCCTGGGCGCGCGGGATGACCGGGTACCCGCTCGTCGACGCGGGCATGCGCCAGCTGCTCGCCGAGGGGTGGATGCACAACCGGGTCCGCATGGTGTGCGCCTCGTTCCTCGTCAAGCACCTCCACCTCGACTGGCGCTGGGGCGCGCGCTGGTTCCTCTGGCGCCTCGCCGACGGGGACCTCGCCTCGAACCAGCACGGCTGGCAGTGGGTGGCCGGCACCGGCACCGACGCCGCGCCCTTCCACCGGGTCTTCAACCCCGTGCGCCAGGCCGAGCGCTTCGACCCCGAGGGCCGCTACGTGCGCCGCCACGTGCCCGAGCTCGCGCACCTCGAGGCGCCCGACTGCCTGCGGCCGGTGGGGGGCGGGCTCCTCGCCCCGGGCTACCCGGCGCCGATCGTCGACCTCGAGGCTGAGCGGCGCGAGGCGCTGGCGCGCCACGCCGAGGCGAGGGGGCGCGCGTGAGGCCCTTCGGCGTCTACGTCCACGTGCCCTTCTGCGCGCGCCGGTGCGACTACTGCGCCTTCGCGACCTACGCCGACCGCGACGAGATCCAGGGCGACTACGTAGCGGCCCTCCTCGCCGAGGTCGCCCGGGCCCGTGACGAGGGCCTGCCCGAGGCGACCTCGGTCTTCTTCGGCGGGGGCACGCCGTCGCGCCTGCCCGCCGAGGACCTTCTCGCGGTGCTCGAGGCGATCCCGCGCGCCGCGGGCGCCGAGGTCACCGTCGAGTGCAACCCCGAGGACGCCTCGCTCGAGCGCCTCCGCGCCTACCGCGCGGGCGGGGTGACCCGCATGAGCTTCGGGGTCCAGTCGACCCAGGCGGCGGTGCTCGCCGACCTCGGCCGGCGCCACGGCACGGGTGCGCACCGCGTGGTGAGCGAGAACGTCACCGCGGCGGGCTTCGCGACCTGGAACATGGACCTCATCGTCGGCTCGCGCGCCGAGGGGCTCGACGACGTGCGCGCCACCCTCGGGGACATCCTCGGGCTCGAGCACCCCCCGCCCCACGTGAGCTGCTACGCGCTCACCGCCGAGCCGGGCACCCCGCTCGGGCGCGACCCCGCGCGCCACCCCGACGAGGACGCCACGGCCGACGCCTACGACCTCGTCGGGGCGACGCTCGAGGCGGCCGGCTACGCCTGGGAGGAGATCTCCAACTGGGCCCGGCCGGGCCACGAGGGCCGCCACAACCACGTCTACTGGGACCGCGAGGAGTACGTCGGCTTCGGCTCGGCCGCCCACTCGTTCCGGGCGGGGCGGCGCTGGTGGAACGTGCGCACCCCCGAGCGCTACATCGCGGCGATCGCCGCGGGCACCTCGCCGGTCGGCGGGGAGGAGGCCCTCACCGCGGGCCAGGCCGACTTCGAGCGCGAGTCCCTCGCGCTGCGCACGACCCGCGGCGTGCCCGCCGAGGCGTTCGACTCGCTCGCCGAGATCGCCCACCTCGTCGAGGTGCGCGAGGGCACCGTGACCCTCGCGCCGCGCGGTCGGCTGCTCGCGAACCAGGTGATCGTCCGCCTGAGGAGCGCCGAGGCGTCCGGTAACCTCGAGGGATGACCGACCCGGCCGAACGCGACCCCGAGTTGCTCGACAAGGTCGTCAACCTCACCAAGCGGCGCGGGTTCATCTTCCCCTCGGCCGAGATCTACGGGGGCTTCCGCTCCACCTACGACTACGGGCCGCTCGGCGTGAGCATGCTGCGCAACGTCAAGAACGAGTGGTGGCGCGCCATGGTCCAAGAGCGCCGCGACATCGTCGGGCTCGACGCGGCCATCCTCGGCCCCCCGGCCGTCTGGGCCGCCTCGGGCCACCTCGAGACCTTCACCGACCCCCTGGTGGACTGCCTCACCTGCAAGGAGCGCTGGCGCGAGGACAAGATCGAGGGGGTCTGCCCCAACTGCGGGGGCACGACCTTCACCGAGGCCCGGGCCTTCAACCTGATGTTCAAGACCCAGGCCGGCCCCGTCGAGGGGGAGGGGGCCACCGCCTACCTGCGCCCCGAGACGGCCCAGGGCATCTTCACCAACTTCGCCAACGTGCTGGCCACGACCCGCAAGCGCCCGCCCTTCGGCATCGCCCAGGTCGGCAAGTCCTTCCGCAACGAGATCACCCCCCAGAACTTCGTCTTCCGCACCCGGGAGTTCGAGCAGATGGAGATGGAGTACTTCGTCCCCCCGGCCGAGGCCGAGGAGTGGTACCGGTACTGGATCGAGACCCGCTTCGCCTGGTACGTCGACCTCGGGATCCCCGAGTCGATGCTGCGCCGCCACGTGCACGCCAAGGAGGACCTCTCGCACTACTCGCGCGGCACGACCGACGTCGAGTTCCTCTTCCCCTGGGGCTTCGACGAGCTCGAGGGCGTCGCCAACCGCGGCGACTACGACCTCACCCAGCACGCGACCCACTCGGGGGTCGCGCTCGACTACTTCGACCCGGCGACCAACGAGCGCTACACCCCCTACGTCATCGAGCCCGCGGCCGGGGCCACGCGGGCGATGAT
>JAKAEP010000080.1 GCA_021818265.1 Actinomycetes bacterium | reverse complement strand
GCCGGCGCAGCGCGCCGCGCCCGAGGGCCCGACGCGAGCGCGCGGGGCTCCAGGCGAAGGCCGCCGGCGCCGCCGCGCCGCGCTCGACGAGCCACGCGTCGACGCGGCGGCGCACCAGGGTCGGCACGGCCGCGAGGCGCGCGCCGAAGGCGTCGCGCTCGGGCGCGCCGAGGGGCTCCGCGGGCGCGGGAGCGCCCTCGACCAGTCGGTCGAGCACGTGGCGCGAGTAGCGGTGGTGTCCGAGGGTCGTCACGCCGCCCGCTCCATCGCGGGCGCCCCGAGGACGGCGACGAGCTCGTCCACCGCGCGCTCGAGCGTCGCCGCGTCGACCTCGAGGCACCACAGCTCACCCGTCGCGGTGGAGAGCACCGCGCTGCGCAGCGGGACCGTCGCGGTGCGCAGGGTCTGGACGAGCGCGTGGTAGCGGGCGACGCGCTCGTCGTCCTCGCCGAGGGGGGCGGTCGTCACGTCGAGCAGCGACACCGCGGCCGAGGGCCCGAGCGTGGTGCCGACCATGAGGTCGACGACGTCGCGCAGCACGACGCCTCCGCCGGCCAGGCGCTGGTGGGCGCGCACCGCCGTGCGCGGCGCCCACGTCGGCGGGACGCTCCCCAGGCGCGCGCGCAGCGTCGCGACGTGCGCGGCGACGTCGCTCTCGAGTCGGGCGCGCTCCTCCGCGCCGAGCTGGTCGCTGGCGAGGGCCAGGGGCGAGTCGCCCTCGGCCGCGCGCCAGGCCGTGAGCAGCGTGCCGGGCGACTGGGGCCGGGCGCCGACCGCGAGGAGGCGCAGCGCGCTCGCCACCAGAAGCCCGCGCAGCGCGGCCGCGAGAGGGGCCGTCGCGGTCCGTCGGGTGCGCAGGCCCCCGGCGCCGACCCGCAGCCCCGGGGTCACCCGGGCGGCGCCGCGCGCGGCCGTCTCGAGGCGCGCGCGCAGGCCCGCGGCGGCGGCGAGGTCGACGGCCGGGCGCTCCTCGGGGTCCCCGCGCAGGGCCTCGAGGACGGGGCTCAGGGCGACGGTGGGCACGCGTCGAGTGTGCCCACGCCCTGTCACACGGCCTAGCCTTCGGGCGTGTTCGTCGCCGTCTTCGGTTTCTTCGTCCTGGCGCTCGCCGTCTTGAGCGGTCTCATCGTGCGCTGGGCCCTCCGGCGCGATCGCGAGCGTCGTCGCTCGCACCCGTCCGGTCCCGAGGCGCCCTAGGCGCCCGGGCGCGGGTAGCGGTACAGGACGACCTCGCCCTCGACGAGGCCGTGGCCACGGTAGAACCGGCGGGCGTCCTCGTTGCCCACCAGGACCTCGACGCGCAGGCTGGTGACGCCCTCGGCGGCGAGAACCTCGTCGAGCGCGGCGAGCAGCGCCGCGCCGACGCCCCCTCCGCGCCGGTCGGGGGCGACGACCAGCGTGTAGAGCTCGCCGACGAGCGCCCCGAGCGGGAAGGTGTCGTCGTGGCCCCCCTCGACCAGGCCGAAGGCGTAGCCGATCGGGCGGCCCTCGTCCTCGGCGACGAGCAGGCGTGCCCGTCCGGCGGCGAAGTGGTCGCGGTAGGTGAGCAGCCGGGCCGCCCAGGCCCGTTCGTCGGGCTCGGTGAGCGCGAGGGCCGAGACCGCGAGCTCGGCGTGGTGGAGCGAGAGGTAGAGCTCGCGCAGGTCGGCGAGGCGCTCCTCGCCCGCCGCGACGACCCGCACGCTCACTCGCCCAGGCGCGCCTCGAGGGCAGTGACCGCCCGATCGAGGTCGGCGATGGCCCGCTCGATGACGGCGAGCCGGTCGCGCAGCCGGACCTCGACGCGCTCGTCGACCCGCGCGTCGACCTGGGCGGCCAGGCGCGCGTCGATCGTGTCGACGAGGGGCTGGGCGAGCTGGCGGAGCCGCTGGCGCAGGTCGGCGACGGCCGAGGGGCTGGGCGAGCCGGCGTCCGGGGCCCCGTCGGTCGCGGCCGGGGCCACCGGGTCGCCGGGTTCGGTCGCGCTCACGGGCCAACCCTAGGGCGGTGGCGGGCAGTAGACGCCGGGGTTGAACTGCAGGGTGTTGAACCGTCCCGACCACGGCGGGCTCTCCAGGGTCTGGGCCTCGCTCTGGAGGGTCGCGAGCGGGGTGCAGGACGCGTCGAAGGTGATGTAGCCGCGGATGTTCGACCCGTTGGCCCCGGGGATCGGGTCGGGGCCGTTGTTGGCGAAGGCCAGCGCCTCGAACACGGGCATCGAGAGGTTGGCCAGCCCGTAGGTGGCGTACTCGCTCTGGGAGGCGTAGACCGCGGCGTTGAGCGACGGGTCGACGGCGTTGAGGCCGGCCTGCCAGCCCGAGAGCATCGCCGCCCAGTAGGTGGCGTAGGTGGCCTTCTGGGCCTTGGAGGCGCCGGCGGGCGCGTCGAGGTGGGAGTGGTTGTCGGGGTAGCCCTCCGGGTCGAGGATCACCCAGTCGGGCTTGAGCCCCACCCCGAGGGAGCGGTAGCTGTCGATCTGGGTCGCCACCCACTGGCCGGCGTCGTAGCCGTGGGTGTAGTAGGTCTGGGTCGTCTGGGTCTCGTTGGCGAGCGGCCCGCTCACGGTCCAGAAGGACAGCCAGGTGACCCGCTTGTGGGCGTTGTAGATGGCCTGGCCCATGAGGAAGTCGGGCGACTGGTTCACCGGCGGGGAGCCGACGAAACCGACCCACGGCGCGCTGCGGGTCCCGAGGCCCCCGGTCTCGGCGAGGATCGGCCACCCGTTGGCGATGGCGGTCGTCCACTTGGCGAAGGGGATCGCGTAGACGCCCACGCCCTGGGGCGGCGGTGCGCTGTAGCCCGCGGCGTAGAGCGTGAGCAGGCCACCGAGGGTGAGGGCCGTGACGGTCGTGCCCACGGTGCGGGCCGACGCGCCGGCGGTGACCGAGACGTCGGTCGCGCTCCAGGCCGCCGACCCCGGGGCGGCGGTGAGGACGAAGAGGTCGCCCCAGTGGGCCGCCTGCCCCGCGACCGCGACCTGGCTCGGGGTGGCCGCGACGGCCAGGACACCGGTCAACGGCGGCGCTCCCGGCGCGGCGGCGGTGAGGTTGAGGGCGCTCCACGCGTCGAAGCTCGGCGTGGCGAGCGGGCCCGGGGTGGCCGTGAGGTACGTCGTGGAGAAGAGCTCGACCTGGCCGCCGGCGGTCAGTCCCGCGAGGTCGATCGTGGCGCTCGTCGTGCCGACCGACAGGGGCCCGAGGAGCGGCGGGCTGGCCGTGAGCGTCGTCAGGTTCTGCTGGGTGAAGCCGCTGAGCAGCCAGTCGCTCGAGGTGAACACGGCGACGTCGCCGTTGGCGAGGGTCGCCGCGACCGTGGGCGTGGGCCCGGGCAGGGCCACCGGGTCGCTCGAGAAGGGCGTCGCGCGCAGGGGCCGGGGCCGCGTCGTCGTCGTGGTGGGCGCGACGGTGGTCGTGGTCGTGGTCGACGACCGCGGCGCGCGCGCCGCGGGCCCGACGGCCGCCGTCGAGGGCGAGGTGATGGTCGCGGCGACCTCGGAGAAGACCGGGACGTTCTGGCCCGGCGACCAGTCGAGGGTGAGGACCTCCAGGTCGTTCGCGGTGGTGCGGTAGGTGACGACGGCGCTCGTGCCCTCGACCGCGGCGCTGGCAAGCCCCTGGGCCGACTGCCCGGTGAGGGCCGAGAGGTCGAGCGCCACGTAGGGCCGCCAGGGCAGTCCCCGGTGGAGCCGGTTCCAGTTCGGGGTCACGGGGTCGTTGGGCGCGACCAGCTCGAGGTCGCCCGCGCCGTCCACGTAGAGCACGTCGGGGTGGCCGTTGGGGTCGATGAAGGGGACGGGGTCACCGGCCGGGGCCGGGATCGCGCCCTGGGTCGACAGGTCGGACCACGTCGTCGTGTCGTTCGCGCCCATCGTGAGCAGGGCCAGGTCGTCGGCGTTGGTGCGGTAGGCGATGACCCCGTTCGAGGTGCCCGTGGCTCCGTGGGGGCCGCCGAGCATCGTCGTCGACTGCAGGTAGGGCTCTAGGGAGTTCGCGTTCCACGGCAGGGGCTCGGTCCCGGTGTCGACGAACTGGTAGAGCGGGTGCGTCGCGGCCGGGGCCGGGGTCGTCGCGGCCGTCGCCCCTCGCGGGACGCTCGCCACGTACACGGCGCCGCACAGCACGAGCCCGACCAGTACGAGTCGGAGTCGGACGGGGGGCGTCCTGGCGTGGTCGACGCGGCGTTCGTGACGCGTGCTCACCCTGGACGAGTCTAGGTGGGCCGACGTCTCGCCATGGGTCTGGCCGCCCTCGCGGCCACGCCGCGGATCTGACTCAGGCGCGCGCGACGGGGGTGCGCAGGTCGATCACGACCTTGCCACGCGGGGCCGACCGGTCGCGCCGCCCCCTCAGGGTCTCGAACGCGTCGTCGACGCTCTCCATCGAGAAGCGGTGCGTCACGAGCGGTGAGGGGCGAAGGGTCCCGTCATTGAGCCGGTCCACGACCTCGGCCCAGGCGCGCCGCGTGTAGGAGAAGCTGCCCTGGAGAATCAGGTCCTTGTTCACGATGTCGTCCGGCCCCAGCGTCACGGTGCTGCCGTGGGGCGGCAGACCGAGCAGCGTGATCGTCCCGCCGCGCGCGGCCAGGGTGACCGCGGTGGCGGTCGCCTCGGCCACGCCCGCGGCCTCGACGACGAGGTCGAACGACTCCGCCGGCGGGGTCAGCGCGAACGCGTCGGCGCCCATCGTGCGCGCCAGGTCGGCCTGCTCGGGGCGACGCCCGATCACGGTGACCGAGTGGGGCGCGAAGGCGCGGACGAGGTGGGCCGCGAGGAGGGCGATCGTGCCGTCGCCGATGACCGCCACCCGCGCACCCGATCGGACCGGCAGGCGGGTGAGGGCCCGCCAGACCACGGCCATGGGCTCGGCGAGCACCGCGTCCTCGAGGGACACCGCGTCGTCGAGCCGGTGGGCGAGGACGACGGGGACGCTCACGAGGTCGGCGAGCGCGCCCTGGCGGGTGAAGCCGATCTCGTCGTAGGTGTCGCAGCGGTTGGTGTCGCCCCCGAGGCACGCCGGGCAGTGCCCGCACGGGATGATCCCCTCGACCACCACGCGTTCCCCGGCGGCCCCCAGGCCGGGCACGTCGTGGTCGAGGGCGCCGACCCACTCGTGCCCGAGGACCAGTGGGTACGCGACGTAGGCGGGATCGATCGTGGCGTCGACGAGCTCGAGGTCCGTCCCGCACACCCCCACCAACAAGGGCCGCACCAGGATCTCACCGTCGCGGACGGGTGGGTCGG
>JAKAEP010000079.1 GCA_021818265.1 Actinomycetes bacterium | reverse complement strand
ACCGGGACGACGTGCTCGTGCTTCTCGGCGGCCGCGACGCCCGCCGCCAGGCCTCCCAGGGGGAGCAGCGCTCCCTGGCCCTGGCGCTGCGCCTGGCCGGCCACGAGCTCGTGCGCCGGCGCCGGGGCGTGGAGCCGATCCTGCTCCTCGATGACGTCTTCAGCGAGCTCGACCCACGACGCGCCGACCGGCTCCTCGCGATGCTGCCCGAGGGCCAGACCCTGGTCACCACGGCCTCGCCGCTGCCCACGGCGCTGAGCCCCGGCGTCGTCGTGGACCTCTCGACCGAGGTGGTGGCGTGAGCCGCCGCGACGACGAGCCCCGGCCCCTCGGCGAGGTCCTCGACGGGCTCGCGGGGCGGCTGCGGCGCGTGGACCTGCGTACCGTCGACGAGGCCCGCGCCCTCTGGGGGCGCGCGGTCGATCCGGTGCTCGCCGAGCACTGTCGGGTCGAGATGGTGCGCGACGGCGTCCTCGTCGTCGCGGTGCCCTCGGGCGCCTTCGCCCAGCGTGTCGCCGACGAGGAGGCGTCCATCCTCGCCGCCTACGCGGTGCTCGGCGCGCGCGCGCCGCGCGAGGTGCGCGCGGTCGTGCGCGAGCGCGCACCGGGGTCCTAGACGCTCCGTCGAAGGACCCGCGTCGGGACCCCATCGAGGCCGCGAAACGGCTGGAATGTGGGGCCGTTCGGGTAGGATGGAGAGACGCTAAAGGGCCGCGCCGTCAGGGCGCCCGAGCCCCGGCTCCCCGATGGAAAGGACCTCGTCGTGGCCGAAAAGACCAAGGGATCGGCGAGTTACTCCGCCCGTGACATCACCGTCCTCGAGGGTCTCGAGCCCGTGCGGATGCGCCCGGGCATGTACATCGGCTCGACCGGTCCCGCGGGCCTGCACCACCTCATCTGGGAGATCGTCGACAACTCGGTCGACGAGGCCATGGCCGGCTTCTGCTCGCGCATCGACGTGATCCTCACCAAGGACGGTGGCTGCCGGGTCGTCGACGACGGGCGGGGTTTCCCGGTGGACGAGCACCCCCAGTACCCGGGCAAGTCCGCGGCCGAGGTGGCCCTCACGGTCCTGCACGCCGGGGGGAAGTTCGGCGGGCGGGGCTACAAGGTCTCCGGCGGTCTGCACGGCGTGGGCGCGTCGGTCGTCAACGCCCTCTCGACGCGGCTCACCCTCGAGGTCGACCGCGAGGGCCAACACCACGAGATCACCTTCGCCGACGGCGGCAAGCCCCAGGGCGGGCTCACCGTGACCGGTCCCGCCCCGCGGGGTCGCACCGGCACGACGGTGACCTTCTACCCCGACCCCACCATCTTCGAGGACGTCGACTTCCGCGCCCAGACGGTCACCGAGCGACTCCAGATCGTCGCCTTCTTGAACCGCGGCCTCGAGATCCGCTTCAGCGACGAGCGGGCCGGTCGAGAGGCCAAAGAGGTCTTCAAGTACAACGGCGGCATCGTCGACTACGTCAAGCACCTGAACAACGCCAAGGAGTCCCTCTTTCGCAAGGTCGGCTACTACGAGCAGGCCGAGGAGGGCCAGCAGGTAGAGATCGCCTTCCAGTGGAACACCGGCTACTACGAGAGCATCTACTCCTTCGCCAACGGCATCTCCACCGTCGAGGGCGGCATGCACGAGGAGGGGTTCCGCAAGGCCCTCACCAACGTCGTGAACCGCTACGCGCGCAAGCGCAACCTCCTCAAGGAGAAGGAGGACAACCTGCTCGGCGAGGACATCCGCGAGGGCCTGACGGCGATCATCTCGGTTCTCCTGACCGCGCCCCAGTTCGAGGGCCAGACCAAGGCCAAGCTCGGCAACGTGTCGATGCGCTCGATGGTGGAGCGCGCGACCAACGAGAAGCTCGCCGAGTGGCTCGAGGAGAACCCCCGCGAGGGGGGCCAGATCGTCCAGAAGGCCGTCCAGGCGGCCCGCGCCCGTCAGGCCGCCCGACAGGCCCGCGACCTCACCCGGCGAAAGAGCGCGCTCGACGGCGCGGGCCTGCCCGGCAAGCTCGTCGACTGCTCGTCGAACGACCCACGCGAGTGCGAGCTCTTCATCGTCGAGGGAAACTCGGCCGGAGGCTCGGCCAAGGACGCCCGCGACCCCCGGGTGCAGGCCATCCTGCCGATCCGGGGCAAGATCTTGAACGTCGAGAAGGCCCGCACGGACAAGATCCTGCGCAACGCCGAGATCCAGGCCCTGGTGTCGGCCATCGGCGCCGGCGTCGAGGACGACTTCGACGTGACCAAGGTGCGCTACGACAAGATCATCCTGCTGGCCGACGCCGACGTTGACGGCAGCCACATCCGCACGCTGCTGTTGACCTTCTTCTTCCGCCAGATGACCGCGCTGGTGAACGAGGGCCACGTCTACGTGGCCCAGCCGCCCCTCTACTCGACCCTCGTGGGCAAGGAGAAGGTCTACCTGCGCGACGACGCCGCGAAGGCGATGTTCCTCGCCGAGCACCCCGAGCACAAGAACGACTTCCAGCGGCTCAAGGGCCTCGGGGAGATGGACTTCGACGAGCTGCGCGACACGACCATGGACCCCACCAAGCGGGCCCTACTCCAGATCACGGTCGAGCAGGCGGCCCTGGCCGACGAGGTCTGCTCGATCCTCATGGGCGACGACGTCCCGCAGCGGCGCCACTTCATCCAGACGAACGCCAAAGACGTTCGCTTCCTCGACATCTAAGGCGACGACATGGCCCGACGCTCGAACAACACCCCCCCGAACGACGGGGCCGACCCCGCCGAGGTGCTCGGCTACGTGGAGCCCATCGAGATCAACCTCGAGATGGAGCGCTCCTTCCTCGAGTACTCGATGTCGGTCATCGTCAGTCGGGCGCTGCCCGACGTGCGCGACGGGCTGAAGCCCGTCCACCGGCGCATCCTGTACTCGATGTTCGACCAGGGGCTGCGCCCCGACCGGCCCTACACCAAGTGCGCCAAGGTCGTCGGCGAGGTCATGGGCACCTACCACCCCCACGGCGACACGGCGATCTACGACGCCCTGGTGCGCATGGTCCAGGACTTCTCGATGCGCCACCCGCTCGTCTCGGGCCACGGGAACTTCGGCGGGACCGGGCCGGACGAGGGCGCCGCGGCCATGCGCTACACCGAGTGCCGCCTCGCCCCGATCGCCCTGGAGATGCTGGACTCGATCGACGAGGACACGGTCGACTTCGAGCCCAACTACGACAACTCCACCCAGCAGCCGGTCGTGCTGCCCTCGCGATTCCCCAACCTGCTCGTCAACGGCAGCCAGGGCATCGCGGTGGGGATGGCGACGAAGATCCCCCCGCACAACCTCGGCGAGGTGATCGACGCGACCCTGCACCTCATCGCCCACCCCGACGCCACACCCGACGACCTGATGGCCTTCGTCAAGGGCCCCGACTTCCCGACGGCGGCGCAGATCCTGGGTCGCCAGGGGATCCTCGACGCGTACCGGACCGGGCGGGGCTCGATCAAGGTGCGCGCCGTCGCCGAGATCGACGAGGTCGGTCGCGATACCCGCATCGTCGTCACGGAGTTCCCCTACGAGGTCTCGGTGGAGTCGATCGAGGAGAAGATCTACGACCTCGTCAAGAGCGGTGACCTCGAGGGGATCGCCGCGGTGCAGAACGACTCGGCCGGCCGTCAGGCCCGCCTCGTGATCCGGCTCAAGCGCGACGCGAACGCCAACGTCATCTTGAACCAGCTCTACAAGAACACGGCGCTCCAGACGACCTTCGCGGTGAACATGCTCGCCCTGGTCGACGGGGTGCCGCGCACCTTGAACCTGGCCCAGGCGCTGACGCACTACGTGGCCCACCAGGTCGAGGTCGTCACGCGCCGCAGCCGCTTCCGCCTGGCCAAGGCCGAGGCCCGGGCCCACATCGTCGAGGGCCTCCTCAAGGCGATCGACATGCTCGACGCGGTGATCGCCGCCATCCGGGGGTCCGAGGACCGCCCGGCCGCCCGCGCCGCCCTCATGGCCGCGCCCTTCGACTTCTCCGAGGAGCAGGCCAACCACATCCTGGACATGACCCTCGGACGGCTAACCCGGCTGGGTCGCAGCGAGCTCGAGGACGAGATGGCTCGCCTGCGCGAGACGATCGCCGAGCTGCGCGCGATCCTGGCCGACGAGTCCAGGCTGCGCGGGGTGATCAGCGCCGAGCTGACGGCCACCCGGGACAAGTACGCGACGGCGCGGCTCACCCAGGTCGTCAACGACCCGGGCGAGCTCGGCGTCGAGGACCTGATCGCCGACGAGGAGATCGTCGTGACGATGACCCGCGCCGGCTACGTGAAGTCGGTCGCGGCCGACGCCTTCAGGACCCAGGGTCGCGGGGGCCGGGGCGTCCAGGGGGCCAAGCTCAAGGACGAGGACTTCGTCGACCAGATCATCCACACCACGGCGCTCGCCTACCTCCTCCTCTTCTCGAACCGGGGCCGGGTCTTCCGGCTCCGGGGCCACGAGATCCCGGTGAAGGACCGGACCGCCAAGGGCACGGCCGTCGTCAACCTGCTCAACCTCCAGCCCGGCGAGTCCATCCAGGCCATCGTCTCGACCGACGACTTCCCCGAGGATAAGTTCCTCGTCTTCGCCACGGCCAACGGCACGGTGAAGAAGACCGCCTTCAGCGAGTACGACAAGTCCCGGCGGGAGGGCTGGATCGCCATCAACCTGCGCCCGGGCGACGAGGTCGTGCGCGTCGTGCCCACCACGGGCGAGGACGACCTGATGATGCTGACCTACCGGGGGATGGCCATCCGCTTCGCCGAATCCGAGGTGCGCGAGATGGGCCGCGACGCGACCGGGGTGCGCGGGGTCAAGCTCAAGGACGACGACCGGGCGATCTCGCTCGACGTGGTGCGCGACGACGCCGACCTGTTCGTCGTGACCGACACCGGGTACGGCAAGCGGGTCAAGGTCGAGCGGTTCCACCGCCAGGGCCGGGGCGGCCAGGGCGTGCGGGCGATCAAGCTGACGGCCGCCCGGGGGTTCGTGGCCGCGGCCTTCATGGTCCACCTGGACGACGAGGTGCTGCTCGCCTCGAGCGGGGGAGTGCTCATCCGCACCCCGGTGCGCGAGGTCTCTTCCCAGGGCCGCGACGCGACCGGGGTGCGCGTCATGAACCTCGACGAGGGCCACGCCGTGGCGGCCGTCGCGGTCGTCCCGGCAGGCGAGGAGGACTGAGTCCGCCCCCCGGCGGCTCCCTCGGGCAGAATGTCGCGATGACCGCACGTGAGATGACCGCTGAGGAGGCGGCCGACCTGATCCGACCCGTGGACGGCATCGGCTACGGGCTCATCACCGGCACGCCCACGGCCCTCTTCCGGGCCCTGGCCGC